>CAYQXY010000001.1:0-228058 GCA_964421595.1 uncultured Bacteroidales bacterium
GCACCCGATTTGGTACGTTCGAATAATCATTCAATTCATATCGTCTATAATTCTTGCGGAACAATAAAGCAAAAGGAATTAACAATGTATGAAAGGTCTGATTTGAATATGGACGAAATAAGTAATAAATTATCTTATGACAGTATAATGATTGATAAAGATTCTGTGTTTATCGGATATATTACACTTGAAACCCTCAAAGACACAGAAATATCACAGATTAAAAAGTCTTTTATGAATGCGAAAGGAATCATAATTGATATTCGAAATTATCCTGCGTCTATTGTGCCTTTAGCATTGGGTGAATTTTTTACTTCGAAAAGAAAGTCTTTTGCGAAATCTACAACAGCAAATTTAAATATTCCGGGAGAATTTAACTTTAGTCGTAATGTGCTGTTTTTAAATTATAACGCAGGAACCCGGAATGACTTAAATGATTTTGAAAAACCTATATCAGGAAATTCAAATAATCCGGGAGAATTTAATTTTAGTCGTAATGTGCCGTTTTTAAATAATAACGCGGGAAACCGTGATAGCTTAAATGATTATGAAAATCCTGTATTAGAAAATTATTTTCAAGGAAAATTAGTCGTCATTGTGAATGAAGAAACCATAAGTCAAGCCGAATATACCGCTATGTTATTCAGGGCTGGAGATAATACGGTTATAATTGGCAGCCAAACGCAGGGAGCTGACGGAAATGTCTCATTAATCCCGTTACCGGGCGGAATAAAAGCCGGGATTTCAGGTATTGGTATTTATTATCCGGATGGGAGAGGTACTCAGCGTATTGGCATAGTTCCGGATATTGAAGTAAAACCTACTATTCAAGGGATTCGGGAAGGACGGGATGAACTCTTGGAAAAAGCGATTGAAATTATAAAAAATGAACGCACTTATAATAATACATTTTTAAAAATTTTTCAAAGAGTCGAAGTGCATTAAAACTCGCAAAAAAATTATAACATAAACCGGATAAATCTATGGAAAACAGAATATTTATACCGGGTAGCGAATGGGCGTATTTCAAGTTGTATACCGGCACAAAAACGGCTGATATAATTCTGAAAAACGAAATGATTGGCTATGTCAGAGAAATGCTGAAAACCCAAAGAAAATGCAGGTAAAAAGGAAGACTCTCAAATTAAGAACGTTTTTCTCTGTCACCGCACCGGTGACTTTCATCTTATTCTGTTTGTTAGCTCGATAAAGCTTTTAGCAACGCTTTCTTCGTCAGGAATTGCTCTGTAGGCTAAAGCTGATAGTTCAGTTTTATATTTCATTTTTATTTTTTCCCAAATAATTGAAAAATCGTTGAGTAAAGGAGATTCTACAACCGAATGGGTTTGCCAGCCTATAGGTTTTTCAAACATATCCCTGTCGTGTTGCAAAATGGTGTCAAATTGCTTCTTAAACGAATCAGATGCTACAAATTTCGCACATTCAGGATTGTTAACTAAGAAGTGTAAATCATAAAAATGCCGGATTTTATTGGATATACTTTCAACAGCATTTTCCTCGAATGAGGTCCGAATTAGCGATATTGTTTTCTCCAGTAAAGTTTGTTCTTTGCTCAAAACATTCACAGCAAATGATTGAAGGTCATATTTCTCAATATATTCTTCATTTGCTGATTGCATTAAAAAGTCAAATATAAAACTCTTTATGGTAAGCCTAAGAAAGGGAAAAGGATTGGCAAATGAATTTATCTCAACAATCAGCTTGTTGTTTTGATTACTTTTATCAGTACTCACATATTCAAAAACAGATTTTCTGAATCTTGAACCTTTGCTGGTAACACCATACATTTGCAACTCTGTTAAATCGGGTGTAATTTCCTTTTCAATTGTGCGGATGATGGTTTTAATTTCATTTCCTGTTTTACCCTTGTCGTTTATAATGGCAATATCAACGTCTTCTGAAAATCGTTCTATCAAGTTGAAACCTTTTGACAACGAAGTTCCTCCCTTAAAAACCGATTCATCAAAATATTTGCTTTTTGCCAAACGACTTAACACCAATGTTATCCAGTAATCCTTCTCCACAAATTCCAGCTTAATATCCAAATGCTGTGAAGTGGCTCTGAGGGTATCTGAAAATAGTTCTATGTTGTGATGTAGCTTCATACAATATTCCATTTTTCAGTGGTGGATAATGCTTTTGCTGCACCAGCCAGTTTATACCTAGTTATTGGGTTCAATGATTTGAATAGAGGTTCCGTTGCTTTGCCTTGTTCCAATTGGTCTAGCAATGCGCCTAATAATGCTCTTGTAGCAGGTGGGTATTTTAACGCCAAGCGAACCAAAGATTCGATTTCTATCTGGTTAAGATTCTTTATGATGGCTAAAAACCGCTTGCAGGCAAATTCTACGCTTGCATCAGGTATTTTTTTGATATACCGGATAGCATCCAGTATTTGTAACAAGGGGATATTCTTTTTTGTAAGGGTATTTTTTTGCTTTACAAATGCAATGGTATAACGTTCTCTCTTAAAATTGGGGCGAGTTTGATTTTTGCCAATTTGTATGATATTACTCACTTGGGTAGTTAAACCCAATTTATTGTAAATGCTGTATCCTGAGAGGTAGCCAATAATTTTCCCATTCTCTTCAAGTAAATCTTTTACTACCTGTTTTTGGTCGGGTAGCAAATTGCCAAAAGGGGTGCTTTCGGGTTTGTAGTACTTGCCTTTCGACAGTTTAGCAATTTTGCCCGATGCGACCATTCTGTTTAGAGCTTTTATTATTGCTTCTTGTTTATTCACATCAGTAATAAATTCAGCATAGGTAAAAACATATCCTTTCGGAAGTCTTTCTATCTTACTACTAACATATTCAGCAACATTCATATTATTAGTGCTATCATTATCATCAGGTATATGTCCAGTTATTTTACTAATATACTGGACAAATATAATAATTTTATCATTACATTGCACCTTATCACCGCCATTACTTTTCAAGTGTTAGCTTTATAATAGATCCTCGTTCCTGCGCTGACTGTTTGCGTCTTTTCCAGCCGCTGCTTTTAACTCCAAAACTTGCCGCCTGACATTTGGAGGAGCTGCGAAAAAAACAAATGTTTTTTCCGCAGTTTCATGGTTCTATTTAACTATATTTTATATCAGTGTAAGTAAATGTCTTTCTGAAAAGGATTAAAAGATGAAACGTGTTTTAATCCTTTTCAGGGTTTCTACCTGGCAGCAGGAAACCCAAAACCAGTTATTACAGCTGCGTCAATACTGTGAAGATAAGAACTATGCTGTTGCAAAAGAAGTCAGCGAAAACATATCCGGGGGAAGTGTCCCGCGTTATTATTTAAATACGGCACATTACGACTAAAATTAAATTCTCCCGGATTATTTAAATTTACAAAAAAAATACTATGCCATGCAGATTCATAAATTTCCCCTGTAAAATGTAAAATTAACCCATATGTAAAAACCAATAATCACCGTATTGGTCCGAAGTCAAGCTCATGTATCCGGGTTTCCTCCCGGGGAAGTAAGCCGGCTAACAATAATGATCAGTAATAAAGCGCCGGTAAAAGCAGGTATAAGCTCATAAATACCTGTGGGTTCAAGTAACCATAGGCGCCATATAATGCTGATAAGGGTTCCTGCAATCATACCTGATAAAATACCGGCCCTTGTGGTCTTTTTCCAGAAAAGGGCCATTATCAGGGCCGGTCCGAAAGCAGCCCCAAGTCCACCCCATGCAAACAGCACCAGCCAGAAAACCAGGTCCTGGGCAAGGTACGCCATAAGCAATGCCAGGATACCCGAAAATACCACAACTGCCCTGCTCAGGTAGAGCTTCTGCTGCTCATCAATAACCTTGTTCCTTGCAATTACTTTTTCATAGAGATCCCGCACAAAGGTTGAAGCCACAACCAGCAATTGAGAGTCGGCCGTAGATAGTATGGCAGCAAACACACCGCCGACAAGCAATCCATACAGTACCGGTCCGAAATAGTTTGAAGACAATACAAGATAAACCATCTCGGGATCACTGTCAGGCATACTGCCAATATCAGGTATTAAAATTTTCCCCACCAGTCCGATACAAATCGCACCAATCCCAAGTATAATATTCCAGAGGGTGCCATATATGGCCGAATACTTCAGTTTTGAAGGATCCTTTATGGACATATAGCGTACAACAATATGAGGCTGGCCCGGTGATCCGAGACCAATACCAATAAACCCGGCAATCACACCGGCACCCAGCGAAAACGGGTCAACCAGGGCAGGATTCAGCTGTCTCAGCATATCAAGCATTATACCAACTCCTCCTATATTGATGACCCCCACCACAGGGAGGACAACAAGCCCGACAAGCATTATAAGAGCCCTTACAACGTCGTTATAGGCAACCGCAACATAACCACCCAGCACCATATACACCATGATCAGCAGCCCTGAAATGGCCAGCGACAGGATAAAGGAAATATCGAGGGCGATTGAGAGTGACTTTGCGCCTGCATTAAACTGTGCCGCTACATAAGCAGTTATAAAAATTCCGATAATAATCACCCCCGTCATCCTGAGGATCCTGGATTTATCGTTGAACCTCGTTTCAAAATAATCGAGCAGAGTAATTGAATCCATCGTCTGGGTGTCTTTTCTGAGCTTTCTTCCAAGCCATATGAACTGCCAGGCCTCAACGGCAATATACCCCACAATGGCCCATACCGCCCCGGTACCCGTCATATAAGCCATACCGCTCAGGCCCAGTACCAGCCAGGATGAACGGCCTGACGAAACTGCCGATAGTCCCACTACGAACGGGTTCATAGATCTGCCCCCGATAAAAAAATCGGACTGGTTCCTGGTCCTGATCATGGCAAAGAGCCCCACGGCAACAGGAGTCAAAAGAGTCAGAAGAAAAATAGTCATAGCAACAGGATTGCCAAGCTTGTCATAAATACTTTCAGCCATGAGAATATGATTTACAGATGTGCCTTATTTCGAATGGTTGAGAAAAGTATGAATTCTTAGTTTAAAATACAATCAACTCCTGGAAAATATTATTGGATGGGGTTTTGATCTTGTTTTTAAACAATGACAATAATTGTCAAACTTAAAAATCCTTAAAAGTTTACATTTCAAATAATTGTTTAACTATTTTGCATATTTATAAGTATTTTCACTGCAATATATCCTTAACAATACCGGTTGGATAATATATCAACCGAAAAAATAATCTTTGAATGCTTCTTGAAGTACGTGATGTTTCAAAATCTTATAAAAGCCGGTACGGAAGGACTATCCGTGATGTATTGAAGAATGCCGGACTTTCTGTTTTGAGTGGCGAAAAAATAGCAATCGCAGGTCCGTCGGGGTCGGGGAAAACAACCCTGCTGAATCTCGCCGGAACGCTTGATTCACCTGATAGTGGAGAAATATTCTTCAAAGGCCAGCCTCTTTCAGGCATGGACACCCTTCAGCTGGCTGCCTTCAGGAACAAGGAAATTGGTTTTATATTCCAGTTCCACCACCTTCTTCCGCAACTCACCCTGTGGGAAAATATCCTCATCCCTGCTCTTCCTGGCAATAACGGTAAAGTAGTTTACAATCGTGCAGAGGAACTTTTGAAGGAAACCGGGTTATGGGAGATACGCCATCAGAAACCGGGTGAAATGTCAGGTGGTGAATGTCAGAGAGCAGCCGTAGTCAGAGCACTTATAAACGGCCCCTCACTAATCCTGGCCGATGAGCCAACGGGATCGCTGGACAGTGAAAATGCTGCCATGCTGACAAGTTTATTGATTAAGCTCAGTGATAAGGAAAACTTCAGCATGGTCGTGGTTACCCACTCCACTGAGATTGCAGGCAGAATGGATAAAACCTATCATTTAAAAGACGGTAAACTGGAACCTGGTCAATTAAACACCCACTTAACCGGGAACACGAAAAGTGTTTGATAATGCAATGGTGAAAATTAAAACCAGGTTAATAATTATAAATTATCCGGGTGAAAATACCCGGACACAATAGAAGTAACGGGTTTTGAATGGGTGATCCATTCATGATGACCGGTTGACAGAAAACGACATTGTACTTATATTCAGTATGATTGCAAACACCTTATTCGAATGAACCTTTCAAAGCTGATAATAAGATCCTTTTTTCATTATTTACGGGCTAACCTGACGGCTGCCGGGGGACTGGCAGTTGCAATAGCGGTTATTACGGGAGCTTTAATTATTGGCGATTCTCTGAGTCATTCTTTGGAAAAGGCAGTCAATATGAGACTTGGAAACATAACTCATACTATAACTGCCGGCGACAGGCTGTTTACGATGGAGCTGGGAGAAAGGTTTTCAAAGAAAACTGAAAATCCTGTATCACGGGCCCTTATTGCCGAAGGGATGGCAGTCGCCGAAGGGGGACAGGAAAGATTAAACAGGGTTCACATTACCGGGGTGGATGAGTTTTTCAGCTCTGTACTTGGAGCAGGATCATACTATGATTCAATCGGGCCCGGAGAGGTTATCATAAGCAAAAATATGGCTGACAGGCTCAACCTCGTGCCAGGTGATTTTTTTCAACTCAGGATGAAAAGAGCTGGTGTGATCCCGGCAAATACGCCCCTGGTTTCAGATGCCGATCAGACAGTGTCAAGAAGGGTGATGGTTGCGGCTATTGCTGAAGAGGAAAATTATGGCAGGTTCAACCTTCTCTCGTCTCAAACTGCGCCTTACAATGTTTTTACAGATATCAGTTGGCTCAACCAGGTCATGGGAATCAGCGAAATGGCCAACATAATTATTGTTTCGGGCAATGAAGATGATAGCAGGCTGCTGTCCGGACATCTCAGTGCTGTCTGGAGCCTGGAGGATGCAAACCTTTTACTGGATCTTCTGCCGTATCAGGGCCGCCTGGAGATAAGCTCAGAAAGGGTATTCATCGAAAACAATATATCAGACCCTCTCGGCAGACTTTTCCCCGGCAGCATCCGGTTTCTCTCCTATTTTGTCAATTCAATTGAAAAAGATGATAAAAGTACCCCATATTCATTTATAGCGGCAGACAGCCGTAAAGATTTGAAACCGGGTGAAACAATTATTAACAGTTGGCTTGCCGATGACCTGTCCGCCTCTGTCGGCGACAGCATCCTTATACGTTACTGGGAAACTGGTCCGCGACGGGAACTGACTGAAAAAGAGGCAAGGATGGTAATAACCGGTATTGAAGAAATGTCAGAATCGGCTGGTGACTCAATATTGATTCCACACCTGCCGGGGTTATCCGATGCTGATAATTGCAGGGACTGGGACGCGGGTGTTCCGGTAGAGTTCTCGAGGATAAGGGATAAGGACGAGGATTACTGGACAGACTATAAGGGTACACCAAAGGCTTATATATCGGCCGACTGGGGACAGCGATTATGGTCAAACCGTTTTGGAGATCTTACTGCCGTATGGCTTCCCAGGGATATACAGGACCAGGAGGAGGTACGTGAAAAGGTCAGATCTGCAGTAAACCCGCTCAGTCTCGGATTCCAGGTAAATGAGGTCCGGGAACAGGGAATCAATTCTGCGGCGGCAGGAGTTGATTTTGGGATGCTTTTCGGGGGACTGGGTTTTTTCGTAATGCTGGCCGGAGTGATGCTTTTCTTTCTTCTTTTGCTCTATAATATTGAAAAACGAAGGGATCAGATCAGGCTCTTCTCATCACTGGGTTACCCGTTAAAACTTATCAGGAAAATATATCTCGGCGAGGGAATGGTGGTGGCTGTTGCGGGAAGTATTGGCGGATTGCTCCTGGCAATTCTCTATGGAAGGGCTGTATACTGGGCTCTGACACGGGTATGGCAGGACATTGTACGTACCGACATGCTAGAGATGGTCATCAGGCCTTCCTCACTGTTTTACGGTTTTATAGCCGGTATCTTTATCGCTTTACTGGTAACGGTATTCAGCCTGAACAGGCATATACTCAAGAAGAGCCCGGGGAAAGGTATTCATGAACCGCAGAAAAATAATGGAAGTAAAATCAGGTATCGTTTCATTGTTGCATCCATTCTCGCACTTTCAGGGGCTATTATACTTCTCAGGCAGATAATTTCAGGGACAGGTATCGACCCTGTCAGCTTTTTTGCAGCAGGCGGACTCCTGTTGCCTGCATTCCTTATTGCTGCCGACATATTCCTGCTAATGCTGGAAGAGAAAAAATACAACAGGGTAAGCATGGAAACTCTTTCCATGAAGAATCTTGCAAGGAACCGCACAAGGAGCCTTTCGGTAATTATCCTGCTGGCTCTGGGTATATTCGTGGTAATTGCCACAGGCTCGAACAGGAAGGATGCAGCCAGCGGAGAAACACATCCGGAGGGTGGTACAGGGGGATATTTGTTTGTTGCTGAAGCTACCGTCCCGGTTCTTCATAATCTCAACAGCAATGAAACAAAACTTAATCTGAACATTCCGGAAGATATCAGTTTTATCCAGATGAGTGCAAGCTATGCCGACGATGCCAGCTGCCTCAACCTTAACCAGGTTGCGAATCCCCGTATTCTTTCAGTCGATCCCTCAATGCTGGAGGGCAGGTTCAGCTTTTCCGGAACAACTCAGTGGCTGGATGTCAGTAATCCCTGGCAGAGCCTCAATATGGAAATACCGGCAACAAAAACAACCGGAAATGATGAAAAAAACTCCACTGTTATTCCAGCCATTGCCGATCAGGCTGTTATACAATGGGGACTGGGTAAAAAGCCGGGAGATACACTTATTTATACAGATGAAAAAGGAAATGAACTGATGTTATTGCTTGTAGGTGGCCTTGCAAATTCTGTGTTCCAGGGGAACATAATAATTTCTGAGAAGCATTTCCTCAGGCATTTTCCCACTGTAAGCGGCAGCAGCTTTTTCCTAATGGATGCCGATTTTGAACAACAGCAGGAAATAAGAGAAGAACTGGATTTTATTTTCCGTGACCATGGATGGGAAATGACCACTGCGGTCGACCGGCTGAATGAATTCAATTCGGTTGAAAATACTTATCTGGCGATATTCCTGATGCTGGGAGCACTTGGAATTTTACTGGGAGTGGTAGGGCTCTCGGTAGTTATGGCACGAAGTATAATTGAACGAAAAAGTGAGATTGCATTATACACCTCCCTGGGTTACAAAAGAAAACAGATCACATCCCTGATTGTCAGGGAGTATACCTTCCTGCTGATTGCAGGCCTTTTTGCAGGAGTTCCCCCGGCCCTTATAGCATCACTGCCTTCGCTGCTTCCCGGAACCCAGACGGCTGGTTTTTCATTTCTGGCTATCATCACAGCAGCTATTCTGCTGAATGGAATGGTCTGGATAATAATAACTTCACGGCTGATGATCGGCAATACCAATATCATTGCAGCACTCCGGAACGACTGATAACCTTATATTTAGCAATTCACTATCTCTATTCAGGAGGGAAGGTAAAAATGTCCTGCGGCACACATTTAAAGATCCCGGCCGGATGGCATATCAGGGCTTCATTAACAAGCTCACAAATTGAACAATTTCCGGTTAATCTTCTTTTTATAATTAATGATTTAATTGCGCTGAATATGGAAATTGGAATTACCACTTTCGTGGAAAATACTCCTGATCCCGATACCGGAAAAATACTGAGCCCCCAGGAAAGGATGAGTAACCTGATGGAGGAAATTGAATTGGCAGATCAGGCCGGGCTTGATGTTTTTGCAATCGGGGAACATCACAGATCTGACTTTATCGTATCCTCTCCGGCCATCGTACTCGCTGCAGCAGCCGTTAAAACCAAAAACATCAAATTATCAAGTGCTGTTACAGTGCTAAGCTCCGACGACCCGGTGCGCGTTTTCCAGGACTTTGCACATATTGATCTTCTTTCTAAAGGCCGCACCGAAATAATGGCAGGCAGGGGGTCCTTCATTGAGTCATTTCCACTTTTCGGTTATGATATGAAAGATTACAATTCTCTGTTTATCGAAAAGCTGGAATTACTGATGGAATTAAATAAGAATGAGGTGGTGAACTGGAGAGGTAAACACAGGGCTCCGTTAGACAACCTGGGGGTATATCCGAGGCCTTATCAGCGGGAGATTCCAATCTGGGTAGCAATAGGCGGCACACCTGAATCGGTAGTGCGAACCGCAGGCTATGACCTTCCGATGGCTCTTGCAATTATTGGAGGTATGCCTGAGCGGTTTGTGCCACTTACCGATCTTTACAAACAAACCTATAAATCATCCGGTCATGCTCCTGAGAAGTTCCAGCTTGCAATTAATTCACACGGTTTTATAGGAGAAGATTCACAAAAAGCAGCAGATGAGTTTTATGGTCCATATGCCCACGTCATGAGCAAGATAGGCCGTGAACGCGGCTGGCCGCCTATGAACCGGAACCAGTATGAAATGATGAGAGACACCGGTGGCTCGCTCCTGGTCGGAAGTCCGCAGCAGGTAACCGAAAAAATCTTATATGAATACGAACTTTTTGGCAACACCCGGTTTTTGCTGCATATAAGCGTGGGCACAATGCCCCATGCCAGCGTGATGAAAGCGATTGAATTACTGGGCTCAGTAGTGGCGCCGGCCGTCAAAAAGGCAGTAATGAAAACGGCCTGAATATTTCTGCCCACGGTTCGAAAATGGTGCTAATTAAACATTCCCCATTTGTATCTGAAACAGCCAATATGATAAAAATAGACCCCGCACCATGGCCATTTACAGCGGATAATGCAAGTGTCTATCTGAAAAAAGTATCGGATGATACAAATAAGGAAATCACCTATGCAGATGGTTATTCGCCAAAAGAATTAGGATAGCCGGTAAGCCGGCTAAACGGTTATATGCCTGATAATATCCTGATTATTAATTTTTTCCTGGGTGCCGGTTTTCATGTTTTTCAGGGTGACTGTACCCTCAGATAGTTCACTTTCGCCAATCAGAGCTACAAATGGGATATTCCGGCTATTTGCATAACTCATTTGTTTTTTCATTTTAACTGGATCGGGATATATCTCTGCTGAAACTCCAGCCTTTCGAAGCTCTTTGAGGATCTTAATACAGAATCCAGATTCATCTCCACCAAAATTAACAAACATCAGTTTTGTTGCTGTGGCAAGGTCCAGCGGAAACCCGTCAGTATGGGCAAGCACATCGTAAATCCTGTCGGCACCAAATGATACACCTACACCCGATACACCACTTAAACCAAATACCCCGGTAAGGTTATCATACCTGCCTCCGCCACAAATACTTCCAATTTCAACATCGGCCGATTTAACCTCGAAGATTGTCCCGGTATAATAATTCAAACCTCTTGCAAGCGAGACTTCAAATTCAAGGGCATTTTCAATACCTGCATGCTCCAGGTAATCAAGCACCAGCTTCATCTCACTCACCCCCTGCTGACCTTGTTCACTTGCTCTGAAAAGGGTTGTGAGTTCATTCAGCTTCTCATTATTATTGCCCTTCATCTCAATTACCGGCCGGAGTTTTCTGATTGCCTCCGGGGCAATTTCCTTCTCTTTCATTTCATCACAAACAGCATCAATCCCTATTTTGTCAAGCTTATCCATGGCAACGGTCATTGCCGTCAGTTTTTCAGGCTGACCGATTATCTCAGCAATACCAGTAAGTATCTTCCTGTTATTTAGTTTGATTACCGCATTAAGGTTTAGCCGGCAGAAAACATCATCGATTATCTGGGTAAGTTCAACTTCGTTGAGAAGGGAATCGCTTCCGATTACATCAACATCACACTGAAAGAACTCGCGGTAACGTCCTTTCTGTGGCCTGTCAGCCCGCCAAACCGGTTGTATCTGATACCGTTTAAAGGGAAATAAAAGTTCATTCTGATGCTGAACAACAAAACGGGCAAAAGGTACTGTAAGATCATACCTCAACCCGCGATCACAAACCAGATTTGCAAATTTTGCACTATCAGTCAATAAATCTCCCTTCCCGGAAAGCTTTCCCAGAAAATCACCAGAATTAAGTATTCTGAAAAGCAGCTTGTCTCCCTCTTCTCCGTATTTTCCCAGCAGGGAAGAAAGATTTTCCATTGCCGGAGTTTCAATCGGTACATATCCGTACAGGCTGAAGACCTCTTTGATATTGCTGAATATGTAATTCCTTCTTGCCATTTCTCCGGGCAAAAAGTCTCTTGTTCCTTTCGGTACCGAAGGTTTCTGGGACATGCATTAAAAATATTGATTAATCCTGCAAATATAAGGATTTATGTGATGAACCTTATACAGAGCGGATATCTGTAGTAACTCCCTTCATTAGCCTTAATGGCGGCAACCACTACTATTACTATATTAAAGAAAAACAGGGCAATCAGTAAGGCAAATCCTACGAGGACCAGAATCAGCAACAGTGATGCAAGAAAATAAATCACCATTGATATCTGGAAGTTTATTGCCTCTTTTCCCTGATCATCTACGAGAGGATACTCCTCCTTTTTTAATGACCAGACAATTATTGGTCCTATAATATTGCCAAAAGGAATTATAAATCCGGCAAAAACACTGATATGGCAAAACATTGCCCACATGCGTTCGTCAGACGAAAACTCATTTACCTGGTGCATAGTACATCGATTTAAATAAATAGGTTAATAATAGGATCCAAAAATTTTATTTTTGTAATCATGCAAATTCTTCCCGGTAAAGTGTTGCCACGGATGGATCACCCGTGTAAAGTTCGTTTCTTTTTATGCCCTGGCACCTGAAAGACCTTCATAATCGAAATTCATCAAGCCTTTCAGTCAGTTAATTTTTTGTATCTGATGCGTCCGGGGCCGGCATCACCAAGTCTTTTCCGGCGGTTTTCCTCATACTCGGAATAGCCCCCCTCAAAGAAGTAAACCTGGGAATTTCCCTCAAATGCAAGAATATGGGTAGCCACCCGGTCGAGAAACCATCGGTCATGCGAAATAATTACCGCACATCCGGCAAAACTTTCCAGTCCCTCTTCAAGAGCCCTTAAGGTGTTTATATCAATATCGTTTGTTGGTTCATCCAGTAAAAGTACATTTGCATTCTCTTTAAGGGTAAGTGCCAGGTGCAGCCTGTTGCGCTCTCCTCCTGAAAGCACCCCGCATTTCTTCTCCTGGTCAGCCCCGGTAAAATTAAACCTGGCAACATAAGCCCGTGCATTCATAGCTTTGCCACCCAGCTGGACAAATTCACTGTTGTCGGCAATTACCTGGTATACTGTTTTCTCAGGATCAATAGATGTGTGTGTCTGATCTATGTAGGCAACCTGTGCTGTTTCTCCCATGACAAAATTCCCCTTGTCAGGTTTTTCCATTCCCATAATCATCCGGAAAAGAGTAGTTTTCCCAGCTCCGTTTGGCCCGATTACACCAACAATTCCGGCAGGCGGAAGCATAAAATTCAGATTTTCAAACAGTAGTTTATCATCATAAGCCTTGGAAACTTCCAGTGATTCAATTACCTTTTCTCCGAGTCGCGGACCACTGGGTATGAATATTTCCAGTTTTTCCTCCTTCTGTTTCACATCTTCATTCAATAACTTGTCATATGCCGATAACCGGGCTTTTGATTTGGCATGACGTGCCTTTGGTGCCATTCGAACCCATTCGAGCTCCCTTTCAAGGGTCTTCTGACGTTTGCCAGCCGATTTTTCTTCAACGGCAAGTCTTCTGGACTTCTGGTCCAGCCATGATGAGTAGTTTCCTTTCCACGGGATGCCTTCACCCCTGTCAAGTTCCAGTATCCATCCGGCAACATTGTCAAGGAAATACCTGTCATGTGTAATGGCGATAACGGTTCCCTTATATTGTCTCAGATGTTGCTCCAGCCAGTGAACAGATTCGGCATCCAGATGGTTTGTAGGCTCATCAAGAAGAAGAACATCCGGCTCTTCGAGCAGCAACCTGCAAAGCGCCACCCTGCGGGCTTCTCCCCCGGAAAGGTGGGTAACCGGGCTGTCTCCGTCAGGACACCGTAGGGCATCCATAGCCCGTTCGAGTTTACTGTCGAGCTCCCATCCGTTCAGGTTATCAATTTTCTCAGTGAGTTCACCCTGTCTTTCAATAAGTTTGTTCATCTGCTCGTCATCCATTGGCTCAGCAAACTTGTTGTTCAGCTCCTCATATTCCCTCAGCAGGCCTGCAAGTTCCCCCACACCCTCCATTACATTTTCCCTTACAGTCTTGTCCATATCGAGGTGTGGTTCCTGTTCGAGCATCCCTACGCTATATCCCGGAGAAAATACCACTTCACCATTAAATGATTTCTCTTTCCCGGCAATTATTTTGAGCAAGGTTGATTTCCCCGAACCATTTAGTCCGATAATCCCGATTTTTGCTCCATAGAAAAATGAAAGGTAAATATTGTTCAAAACTTTCTTCTGTGGAGGATATAATTTGGAAACCCCAACCATGGAAAAAATTATCTTCTTATCATCACTCATATATCTGACTCTTATTCGATTAACTATAATTTTTTTATTGCTGATTCTTTCAGTTCAGACTAGAATATCATTAAAATTACTGCTTAATTCCTTGCAAGCCTTTTGAAATCAGTTGCCAGTATACCATCGGGCCTCTTCGGCATTTTAATCATATGATGGTCGAAGAAGTAAAAGTTGGCATCTCCTGCACCAATAAGGACTTTATAGCACCTTGCTTTCAGCCTTGTTCCTTCAGGTCCGACCTTATGAAGAAATATGACATCCTGGTCTTTGTTGCTGATTGCCTGGTCCATCTGCTCGCGGGTTACTATTTCTACTCTCCCGGGATAATAGTTTTCAATCTTTTCCTTTGTATCAACCTCCGAAGTAAGTTCATGCTGAAGTACATACAGAACCTTGTCCTTGACCCCGGATGTAAGGTTATCATTATAATATTTGAAAACATTAGAAGAATAAAGTTTCGGATCTTTTTGCAGAAGACTGATGTGATTTTGAATGAAGCGGACAAATACACCAAGCTTATACAAATAATTGTCTTCATCGGCATTAAGATAAGCCAGTGGAACCGGGCACAAATCAGGCATATCGCCAATTTTCCTTGCACTTCCACCTAAGAGCAGATTAAGGAACTTATAACGGGCTTTTGACTTATCGCGATCAAAGAAAACATCAGTAGTCATAAGAAATGATAATGACGGATCATTCATGTATTTATCAAAATCACTAAAAGGAATAAATTCATATTCTGTAACAGTCCAGTTTTGCTCAACAGCTTCCTTTATCCATGAATTATACATTGACATGGGATTATTATCCAGCACCACCATGGTTTTTGTATTTAAAAAAGCGCTGACATCATCCCGTGAGGGAACATAGTTCTGGCACAGGGCTGTAGTCCATGTTCCAGACAAAATAATCAGCACCAGAATGTTCTTTAATACTAATAATCTCATATTTAGTTATTTATTAATGAATGTAAAACATAACAAACTTACATATTTTTTGTCAAAGCCAAACAGGGAGTTTATTACAAATAAACATTATCAAATTTTATCATCCAATAGCACAATGGAGAATAAAATTCGGCAACAATTAAGTCAGGCAATTGCAGTTTTTTATTACTTTTGGATAATTGAATTTACAAATCCAAAACCGGAGACATTAAATGTATCCGGAAATCTCCTCAAAAGTCCCAGATGAAGCTATTAAACAGATTGATTAATTTCTCAGGTTCTGGCTTGCAAAAAGAATGCGATGAAAGGGTACTTAACAACATTGTTTTAATAAATTTGTTAAGCATAACCGGATTTGTCTTTTTTGCCTTTTTTGGTTCATTTGCAATCGTCATGGGGGATATTCTGGATGGACTGACCGTAATATCCGCTTCAATCCTTTTCCTGTGGAATATAAAGTATGTTAAGAAAACCCTTAATTATTCGAATGCAGCGAAGATAAACCTTTCAATTGTTATAGTATCATTTTTAATTGTATTCGCCTTCGGACATTCCGAGGAAGCAGTAATAGCATGGTTCCCTGTTGTACCTGTATTGGCAATCTTTCTGCTCGGTAACCGTAATGGGAGTATTATTTCTCTGGCTTTCCTGCTGATAACGGTGATCTTTTTTGTCCTGCCTGATGAATTTGCATATAAACCTGAAACAAGCAATTTAATTAAACTCGGACTACTTGGTCTTTATCTGGCCCTTTTTACATTTTCGCTTATAATAGAATATTCACGTGCCAAACAATCACGCATTATTGAGATGCAGTTGCTTGAGGCTAAGAATGAAACAAAACTTAAAGAGTCATTCATCTCAAAGCTTTCTCATCAGATAAGAACTCCTTTAAGTAATATAATGCTTGTTGGCCATATGGTAAACAAGTTGAATCTTACACCCGAGCAGAAGGATATGATGGAAACAATTATTGCCTCAGCCAACAACCTGGTCAACACCATTGAGAATATAGCCGAAATTGCTGAGGTGGACTTTGAAGGTAAGAAAAGCGCACAGTACACCGTCTTTAATCTTTACACCACAATTAACAGCACAATCAAGCTTTTTACCGTTCAAAAAGAACCTGTTGTTGAATTTAACCTTTCGGTGAATGAAAAGCTGAAACTGCAGGAGCTCGAAGGTGATCCTGTTCGCCTGAAACAGATCTTCCTGAACCTCATAGAAACAATTCTGAAAAACAAGCGCCCCGGAAAGATCTGCATTAGCATAGTGGCCGATTATCAGAATCAGAACAACGGCGATCAGGAAATCCGGTTTGAAATAAAAACCAGCAAGCCCATTAACCTGCCAGATGGAAAATTAAGCAACAGGCATGCCGGAGAAGATTTCATGATAAAAGATCATTCCAGTTTCATAGATAATCTCGATCTGATTATTGCCCGAAAAATCATAATCCAGCTTGGAGGAAAACTTCACATTTTACGGACTCAGGAAAAGAATAATGTTTTTCTTTTTACCCTGCCACTTAAATCTTCCTTACAAACTACTAAAAAAGAAAATGATAATCTTCCCGAAGAAGAGACTGCCGAGGCAACTCTGGATTTTCAGGAAAAGTTAAAGGAGACTAACATATTACTTGTCGAAGACAACACAATTAATCAGAAAATAGTAGTATTAAGTCTTAAAAACTATATAAAAAACATAGATGTAGCGAATAACGGCAAAGAAGCACTTGATAAATTCGGCACCTCAAAATATGACCTTATCCTTATGGATGTGCAGATGCCTGTAATTGACGGTTTCGTAGCAACAAGAAAAATACGAGAAATTGAAGCAACAACAAATTCACACACTCCGATAATTGCCATTACAGCAAATGCGCTTCACGGTGACAGAGATAAGTGTATCGCGGCAGGCATGGATGATTATGTAAGTAAGCCTTTTCAGGTAGAGGTCCTGATTGAAAAAATAAAAGGTCTGCTATATAAAACCTGACATGTTTCATTATGTCATTCAGGTCCTAAACCTGGTTTTACACCTATTATTAAAATATCATCTACCTGCTCATGGCCATCCATCCACTGCATTATACTCTGATCCAGAACCAATTCCTGTTCAGAAGTTGGCAATGTGTGAATATTCAACAAAAGATGCCGGAACCGTCTGTACTTGAACTTTTTCCCCTCTTCTCCGCCAAACTGGTCCGGGTAACCATCGGAGAAAAGATAGATCATGTCATCCTTCATCAAATCTATACTATGGTTCTCAAAAGGCTCATCAATAAGATCTTCCATCAACCCTACTGAAAACCGGTTACCCTTGATCTCCATAATTGATTTATTTCTTACAAGGTACATTGGTGAAAATGCACCGGAAAACTCCAGTTTAGCGAGTTTTATGTCGATAACGCAGAACCCTATATCCATGCCATCACGAAATGTAAAGTCATTTTCTCCTTCAGAGTTAAAAATACCTGAAAAATCATTATTTAATTCATTAAGTATCTCAGAAGGCTTTTCAATTCCTTTAATATTAATGATATTCCTCAAAAGCTCATAACCGATTATTGACATAAAGGCACCGGGTACCCCATGTCCGGTGCAATCAATTACTGCAAAAAACACCTTGTCATTTCTCTGATTTACCCAGTAGAAATCGCCGCTAACAATATCCTTAGGTTTATAAAAAACAAAAGATTCCGGAAATATCCGCCTGAAATGCCTGGAAGTTGGCATCATGGCCAGCTGGATCCTTTTAGCGTAGTTGATACTGTCAGTAATACTGCGGTTTTTTAATATCAACTCCTCTCTTTGACGGGAAATTTCAGTTGATGCCTGCTCCTTTTCTCTAAGTACCTGATTGGCCAGGCGCAATCTTCTTGTGCTGGACAATATTATCAGATAAACCAGTAAGAGAAGTAAAAATGAAACTGAAATATATGCATACACTGTTCTCCACCAGGGTGTAACTATCACAATACGCAACGAAATACCGTCCTCATTCCACACATTATCATTATTGGCCCCCCTGACATGCAGGACATAGGTTCCTGAGGGAAGTTTTGTAAAAACGGCCATTCTTCTGGTGCCGGCATTTATCCAGCTATCATCGAAACCCTCAAGCTTATATGCATAGCGGTTTTTTGCCGGCCTGGTGAAATCAAGGGCAGCAAATTCAACACTGAAGGAGTTTTCCTCCGGCTGAAGAACTACCTCATTTTTGCCGCAAACAATAACACTTTTGTTACCCTGAGGCGACATGACTTCAAATGAGGTAAAGACAACCTGAGGTATGTGTGTATTTATACTCAGCAAATCAGGATAAAACGAATTTAATCCATCCACCCCACCAAAAAAAAGTTCGCCGGACGATGATTTAAAACGGGCTCCAAGGTTGAATTCATAATTCTGCAAACCATCGGCAATATCAAAAGAAGATACATCAAAGCTTTGCGGGTCAAATCTGGCAAGCCCGTGATTGGTACTTATCCATATAAAACTATTGTCATCTTCCAGCACTGAATAAATAAGGTTATTGGGGAGTCCCTCTATTTCTGAAAAAACCATGAACGACCCGGTATTCCGAAAGAAACGGTTCAGCCCCGCCACTGATCCTATCCACATATTCCCTTTGGAATCTTCAAGCAATGATGTCAAATGGTTATTGCTCAGACTAAAACGTCCCATCTCGGGATCTTTACGGTAATTGATGAAAGTTTTCGTTTCCCTGTCAAACCTGTTTAGTCCATCTGCTGTTGCAACCCATAAATAACCTTGCCTGCATTCAAGGATATCATTAACATGGTTGGAAGATATGCTTTTTTCATCCTGTGGATTATTATAGTAACTGACTATTGTGTCATCCTTTATTGCATGCAGACCATACCGGGTTCCAACCCAGATTACCTGATGTGCATCTTCAATAATGGAATAAACCCTGTTTGATTTAAATATATCACAGTCTTCCTGGTTGACAGAAGGGCAAAAGGGTATGAACGCTGATCGGCCACTGCTATAAATATCAAGACCGTCTCTGGTACCAAGTATCATCCTGCCTTTTGAATCGACGAAAATAACATGGACGAAATTGTTTGATATCCTTGTCGATCTCGTTTCAGAAAAACTTGAATAATGAATAATTTCACCATTTACCCTGTTTAATAAATACAATCCCCCTCCCCATGTACCGAGCCATATCCTCTCGGGGCCGGCAGGATAAATTGATGCAATGAACCGTGCCGATGGTGGGGCATCCGGCATATAATCATGTATACGGTATGTATTGAATTTGCTTTTTGAATCGAGCATATATAACCCACCCAGCGTACCCACCCAAATATTACCCGACCCATCCTCAAGTATCGCAGAAACTTCCAGGTCAAAACCTGGTTTTTCATACAATGGTTTAAACTTGCCGGATTCGGCACTGAATGTGAACAGCCCGGCATCGGTTCCAACCCAGATGGTTTCGCGGGAGTCCTCATATATGAAGTTAATTATATTAGTTTCTAACCGCCCATCCTCGTATGGGTCCAGATAATAAGTCCGGAAAGCCCTGCTTTCGCTGTCAAAAAAATTTAAGCCATTATCTGTTCCAACCAGCAGATTGCCCTTTGCAGTTTCAAAAATCGTTCTGATCATGTTGCTGCTTATTGTACCTTGTTGATGGGAAGAATAGGAAAACCTGGTAAATTCTTCTGCCTGACGGTCAAATAAAAATAAGCCATCCTTTGAACCAATCCATAACCTTCCTGCACTGTCTTCATACATTGAATAGTGAACAGGACCCGAAACATAATTAAACACATCAGAGTAATGCTTAAAATGCCTGAAAGTACCTGATTCAGGATCAAAACTATCGACACCCTCTTCTGTCTTCACCCATATTATACCTCCGCTGTCCTGGTAAACACAGTGAACTATATTTGAACTTATCGAGCCGGGATTGTCCGGCTCATGATGGTAAGCTATAAAGGTGCCGGAATTTCTGTCGAAAGTATTCAGACCATACTGAGTACCAACCCAAATATTTCCGCTCCTGTCTTCAATTACAGAATTAATATTACTGTTTGAGAGGGAGTTTGGATCTGAAGGCTGGTGACGATATACTTTAAAATCATACCCATCAAACTTGTTCAAACCATCCTGTGTCCCAATCCATAAAAATCCATGAGAGTCACGTATTATGCAGTTAACCGAGATTTGTGACAATCCGTGCTCCAGGCGGTAATCGACAACACGCCAGTTATTCTGAGCCCCGAGTAATGAACCTGCCGATACAAGTAACAGCATGATCACCCCTCTGATAGCCCATACAGAATATTCCTTCCGGCCCGTGAAATAATCGCGTGGATAATCGGGAAACAATAATTTACCGAGGAGTTTTCTACAATAGTTCACCGGGCTGGGTATGCTTTAGTAAAAAAATAATAACCGCTAATTTACTATTTCTTCGCTTCCGATAACACAGATATAATAAAAAAACCGGTTTTATAAACCGGTTTTATATTGATTTATTCAAACTCAAAATAGTAAACTACCTCATTTCAGGAAGCTGAATGCATATATAAGTGAAAAAGCAGCATTTCCTTCAGTTACAATTCTGGCAGATAACTTCCTCAATATGGCTACCCGATCGAAAAAATTATGGTGGATACCATCTATATCATGTCTTATTATCAGAACCCTCAATTCCGGCTAAATACCTGCCTGCTTTTTAAACCAATCCAAAGGGTGTGACGTTGGTCTCTCTATGGGAAGGCCGTATGCCCTGTCCCATAATAGCTGGGCAAGAACTCCCAACGCCCTGGATACGCCGAACAGAACTGTATAAAACTCAAACTCCTTGATCCCGTAATGAAGTAAAAGGACACCAGAACCGGCATCAACATTGGGCCATGGGTTCTTGATCTTACTAATGCTGCCCAATACTTCCGGAACAACTTCATAAAGACATCCAATGGTCTGGAAAAGAGGATCTTTGGGCAGGTATTTTTTACCGAACTCAAACTGAGCAGTAAACCGCGGATCGGTTTTCCGCAATACTGCGTGTCCATAACCTGGTATTACCTTCCCGCTCTCAACCTGGTTAACTACATACTCACGAATCTTGTCCTTATTGTCACATGCTGCCCCAATTTCCTTAAGCATTGCAAGCACCCATCTTATAACTTCCTGATTGGCAAACCCATGCAATGGTCCGGCAAGTCCCGTCATACCGGCAGCATACGCATAGTACGGATTACTCAACGCCGATCCTACAAGATGTGTTGCATGTGCAGAAACATTTCCTCCCTCATGATCAGCATGCAGGAACATATATAGTCTCATGAGCCGGGCAACCTCGTTGCTGTCATGCCCCATCATATGTGCCAGGTTAGCAGCCCAGTCGAGCGAAAGATCAGGTTCTATATGCTTGTTGTCATGATAGGCACGTCGGTAAATATATGCTGCAATCCTTGGAAGTCTTGCAATCAGGTCCATTACATCCTCATAGGTTGAATCCCAGTATTCATTTTTGCCTATCCCATCCATATATGCTTTCTGAAATTTTGAATCGGATGCCATGCTAAGTATAGCTGCTGAAAACTGTACCATTGGCCTTGCATTCCTGGGAAATGCATCAATAACCTTATAAACGTAATCAGGTAAATCTGATCTTTTGGCCCATTCCCTGCTTAAAAATCCGACATCATCCCTGTCCGGTAATTCGTCCAGCAACATAAGGTAAAACAATCCTTCAGGCAAAGGTTCTCCCTCAGGCTGTGCCTTTGGTAAAATATCCCGAAGCTCCGGTATGGTATAACCCCTGAACCTGATCCCTTCTTCCGGGTCAAGCTTCGAGGTATCTGTAAGCAAACTGACTGTTCCTTTCATGCCACTCAAAACACTTCCTATCGTTACCTCGCCAAGCTTTGTATCCTGATACTCTGTAACAAGAGTTTTAAATTCAGCAACTTTTGGTAAAGCTTTATCAACAAACTTCTTTTTTATCTGATCCATATTTATGTTTATTAGCATATTATAATATTTATAAAGCTAACAAAAATCATCAATTATGCCAAATTTTATTTTTTTATACCCGGCACACCCCATCAATAAAAAAAGGCTGTCTTATTTCTGAGACAGCCTTTTTTTAAAACAAATAACAAATACTACTTTCTGTAGTATTTAAAGCTTTTACCGGGATACTTGGCAAGGTCACCCAGAGTTTCCTCTATTCTTAACAACTGGTTGTATTTTGCAACCCTGTCAGAACGTGAAGCAGAACCTGTTTTAATTTGTCCGGTATTAAGGGCAACTGCAAGATCGGCAATAAAGTTGTCTTCAGTCTCGCCGGAGCGGTGAGAAATAATTGAGGTCATCTGGTTTTGAGTGGCAAGCTGAACTGCATTGATAGTTTCAGTCAGAGTACCTATCTGGTTAACCTTTATAAGGATTGAATTCGCTGAACCTTCTTCAATGCCCCTTTGCAGACGCTTAACATTTGTAACAAAAAGATCGTCTCCAACCAGCTGAACCCTGTCACCAACTGCCTTTTGAAGGGCATTCCATCCGGTCCAGTCATCTTCATCAAAACCGTCCTCGATAGAAGCAATAGGATACTTGTTTACCCACTCAGTCCAGAATTCCACCAACTGAAGATTGGTAAAGGTTTGTCCGGTAGATTCAAACTCATAAATCTGCTTCTCTTTATTATAGAATTCGGAGGCTGCAGCATCAAGAGCAATGAGGATATCCTCTCCTGCCTTATATCCGGCCTGCTTTATGGCTTCAAGTACAACCTCGATAGCTTCCTCATTGGATCCCAGGTTTGGAGCAAATCCGCCTTCATCACCAACATTAGTCGAGTGTCCGGCCTTCTTCAATACAGATTTAAGGGTGTGGAATATTTCTGCACCCATACGCAAGGCTTCAGAAAAAGATGAAGCGCCAACCGGCATAATCATAAATTCCTGAATATCTATCTTATTGTCAGCATGAGAACCACCATTTAGAATGTTCATCATTGGGACAGGGAGTGTATTTGCATTAACACCACCAATATAGCGGAACAGATCCTGTCCGGTAGAAGATGCAGCAGCACGTGCAACTGCCAGGGATACTCCCAGGATAGCATTAGCTCCGAGATTACCTTTGTTTTCAGTTCCGTCCAGCTGGATCATTGCAGCATCAATTCCATTTTGATCCTGCACATCATAACCTGTCAGCTCATCGTTTATCACTGTATTAACATTGTCAACAGCTTTCTGAACACCTTTACCCAGGTATTTTTCCTTATCACCGTCACGAAGCTCGACCGCCTCATGTACTCCGGTTGAAGCTCCTGACGGAACGGCAGCACGTCCGAAATATCCGCTGTTTGTAATCACTTCCACTTCAATAGTGGGATTCCCGCGGGAATCAAGAATTTGTCTGGCATGGATCCGGGCAATTTGTCCCATAACTTATTAGTTTTTAAATTGTAAATAAAATATTTATCTGCAAAAAAAGGATAAGGAATAAACCATCCTTATCCTTTTCAAATAATGTGCAATATTTCTTTTGCTGCGGTAATCCGAACCGCTATTAATATCTGCCTGTTATTCTCCGGCAGGTTTCTCTGATTTGTTGTCGTCGTCTTCCTTCTTCTTATCTTTGGCAGACTCATCAGCTTCGGGTGTTTCAGGAGTTTTGTCTTTTGACTCTTTTACCTCTGAGGGTTTATCTTCAACAGCAGTTTCTTCTTCGGGCTTCTCTTCAACGGCAGTTTCTGCTACAGGTTTATCTTCAACAGCAGCTTCTGCTGCAGGCTTCTCCTCAACCGCTGTCTCTTCAGTAACTACTTCTTTTTCATCTGCACCAGGAGTTTCACCTTTAACAGCTTCGGCTTTTTCTGCTTCTTTTTCAGAAGTTTTCTGATCTATATCAGCACCCTTTTTTGATGCAGTTTTTTCCTGTTTTCCGGCTGCACCGGCTTCCGCTGTGTCAGAAGATTTCTTTCCGCGGCCTCTGCGGGAACGTTTTGAAGCAGTTTTAGATTCTTTCTGTGCTTCAAGCATATTCTCATTAAAATCGACAAGCTCAATAATACACATGTCAGCATTATCACCAAGCCGTGATCCGGTTTTA
Source organism: uncultured Bacteroidales bacterium (assembly GCA_964421595.1). Lineage (GTDB taxonomy): Bacteria > Bacteroidota > Bacteroidia > Bacteroidales > PUMT01 > PXAP01. The sequence goes on from CAYQXY010000001.1 coordinate 24,490, forward strand.
AGGATCCTTGTATACCCTCCTGGTCTGTCGGCTACCTTTGGTGAAACTTCACGAAACAGTTCAGAAACAGCAACCTTGTCTTTAAGATAGCTAAATACAGTCCTTCTTGAATGGGTGGAATCACTTTTTGATTTTGTAATCAGAGGTTCAACATAAACCCTTAAAGCTTTAGCTTTTGCAAGTGTTGTTGATATCCGTTTATGGAGTATCAGGGAAGATGCCATATTGGCAAGCATTGCTTTTCTGTGAGAACTGGTTCTGCCCAGATGATTTAATTTCTTTCTATGTCTCATTTCACTTATTCCTTGTCTAATTTATATTTTGATATATCCATCCCAAAGTTGAGGTTCATTGCATCCAGCAGCTCATCAAGCTCAGTAAGTGATTTTTTACCGAAATTCCTGAATTTCAACAGATCATTCTTATTGAACTTTACAAGGTCTCCCAGTGTTTCAACCTCGGCAGCTTTCAGACAATTCAGTGCCCTGACTGAAAGGTCAAGGTCAACCAGTCTTGATTTGAGAAGCTGCCTCATGTGCAGAACTTCTTCATCAAATTCTTCATTGGCAAATTTCTCATCTGTTTCAAGAGTGATCTTCTCGTCGGAAAAGAGCATCAGGTGATAGATAAGGATCTTTGCAGATTCCTTAAGTGCTTCTTTAGGATGAATTGATCCGTCAGTCTGTATTTCAAAAATCAGCTTTTCATAATCTGTTTTCTGCTCAACCCTGAAATTCTCAACAGTATATTTGACATTCTTTATAGGAGTAAATATAGAATCTACAGCCACAACGCCAAATTCAGAATCGACAGGCTTATTCTCATCAGAAGGAACATATCCGCGTCCTTTATTGATATTCAGTTCAATCTGCAATTTGGTGTCCTGATCCATCCTGCAAATTAACAGATCCGGGTTCAATACCGCAAAGCCATTCAGGAATTTTGAAAGATCGCCTGCCCTGAACTCTTCCTGTCCGCTAATGGTGACATTTACTTTTTCACCTTCTGAATCTTCAATCTGCTTCTTTAATCTTACCTGCTTAAGGTTAAGAATGATTTCCGTTACATCCTCAAGAACTCCGGTAATGGTCGAAAACTCATGATCGACACCGGAAATCTTAATCCAGGTAATAGCATATCCTTCAAGTGAAGAAAGAAGGACCCTCCTGAGTGTATTACCAATGGTTATACCATATCCTGGTTCAAGCGGACGGAACTCAAACTTACCGTACGTGTCGGTAGATTCAAGCATTATAACTTGTTCGGGTTTCTGAAATGTTAATATTGCCATTACAATTTTATTTTGAGTACAATTCTACAATCAATTGTTCCTTTATGTTTTCGGGAATATCTTCCCTCTCAGGCATATTCAAAAACCTACCTGTCATTTTATCTGAATCCCATTCTATCCAGGAATATGCATTCCGCTTTCTCCCGCTCAGGGATTCTGTTATGACTTCAAGCGATTTGGATTTCTCCCTGACACCTACAAACTCACCGGCTTTAACGATATAGGAAGGAATATTTAAAACCTTTCCGTCTACAGTTATATGTCTGTGTGAAACCAGCTGTCTCGCACCAGCCCTTGTAGGGGCAATTCCCATACGGAATACTACGTTATCAAGCCTCGACTCCAGTAACTGAAGAAGAGCTTCGCCGGTTACACTTTTTGAGCGGGATGCCCTTTTGAAAAGATTTAAAAACTGGCGCTCAAGTACACCATAAGTATATTTTGCTTTCTGTTTTTCCTGTAACTGTACGCCGTACTCTGAGGTTTTTTTTCTTTTCCTCATATTTCCATGCATCCCCGGAGGAAAATTTTTCTTCTCGAATGTCTTGTCGGCACCGAAAATAGGTTCGCCGAATTTTCTTGCTATTCTGGTTCTTGGTCCTGTATATCTAGCCATCTCTTTGAATAAGTTATTTGTTTTGCTGACTCATCAATTAATTATACACGTCTGCGTTTAGGTGGACGGCACCCGTTATGGGGCAATGGTGTTACATCGACAATCTCTGTAACTTCAATCCCCGAGGTATGAATGGTTCGTATTGCAGATTCACGGCCCGAACCGGGACCTTTAACGAATACCTTCACTTTCCGCAACCCAAGATCATAGGCCTTTTTCGCACAATCGGCGGCAGAAACCTGTGCGGCGTAAGGGGTGTTCTTCTTCGAACCGCGAAAACCGTTTTTCCCCGCCGATGACCATGATATAACCTGTCCGTTATTATTTGTCAGGGTGACGATAATATTGTTAAATGATGCATGTATATGGGCCTGACCTACAGACTCAACTTTTACAACTCTCTTTTTTGATGTACCTACTTTCTTAGCCATATTTTAAAGATTATTTAGTTGCCATTTTTTTGTTGGCAACGGTTTTCTTTCTGCCTTTACGGGTCCTTGCATTATTCTTTGTACTTTGTCCGCGAACCGGTAAACCAATACGATGACGTATGCCCCGGTAACAGCCGATGTCCATCAACCTCTTGATATTCATCTGCACAGAGGACCGTAATTCACCCTCTACCTTAAGCTTTTCATTAATAATGGTCCTGATGCTGGACAACTGATCGTCATCCCAGTCTTTTACCTTAATATTCACATCTATCCCTGCTTCGTTCAGAATCTGAACAGCTGTGCTTCGACCAATTCCAAAAATATAGGTAAGTCCGATTTCACCTCGTTTGTTTTTTGGTAGATCTACACCGACAATTCTTGCCATAATTTATAATTAATAATTTACAAAATTAAAACCAACTACCCTTGTCTTTGTTTGAACTTAGGATTTTTTTTGCTGATTACATATAACCGTCCCTTTCTGCGGACAATTTTACAATCTGCACTTCTCTTCTTAACGGAGGCTCTTACCTTCATATCTAAGTAGTTTAAAATTATTTATACCTGTAACATATTCTTCCCTTTGACAGATCGTAAGGTGACATCTCCACCTTTACCTTATCACCTGGCAGAATTTTAATATAATGCATTCTCATTTTGCCCGATATATGAGCAATAATTGTATGTCCATTCTCCAATTCTACCTTAAACATCGCGTTGGATAAGGCTTCAACAATTGTACCGTCCTGTTCTATGGCCTTTTGTTTTGCCATGGTAACCTTTTGTTTTTTATAATTAATTCTTCTTCAATAAATTCAAATGTCGACAGTATATCAGCCTTACCTTTTTCAACAACCAGCGCAAGTTCATAATGCGCCGAAGGTTTGTTGTCCCTGGTGCGGATTGTCCAGCCATCTTCCTCCTGCACAATTGCCTTTCCTCCAAGGTTAATCATTGGTTCTATGCACAGAACCATTCCCGGTTTAAGCATTGAACCTTTTCCTCTTCTCCCGTAATTGGGTACTTCAGGTTCTTCATGAAGCTTTGATCCCAATCCGTGCCCTACCATCTCCCTGACCACAGAAAATCCTCCCTGTTCGGCATGCTGTTGAACTGCATATCCGATATCACCCACACGTTTCCCGGAAACAGCCTGATCAATTCCTTTAAACAGCGATTCATAAGTTATCTTCAGTAATTCTGCAACCTCATGAGTTAGTTCGCCGACAGCAAACGTATAAGCTGTATCACCATAATAGCCATTCATTTTAACACCACAATCGACCGAAACAATATCACCATCTTTTAGCACATATGAAGAGGGTATTCCATGGACAACCTGAGAGTTTACAGAGGTGCAAAGTGTGTTGGGAAATCCGTTGTAACCTTTGAACCCGGGCACTGCATTATGGTCAAGAATATACTCTTCAGCCAGCCGGTCGAGCTCAAGAGTACTTACTCCAGGTTCGATAACTTTTGCAACTTCTGCAAGTGTTCTGGAAACAAGCAGGTTGCACTCCCTCAATATTTCAATGGCTTCACTTTTATTTTCAATCAACATCAAAGAACTTTTATTTATTTGGTCAGATCGTTCCCCCGCCACTTCTGCCCTTGATCCTGCCAGACTTCATCAATCCGTCGTAATGCCTCATAAGCAGGTGACTTTCAATTTGCTGTAAAGTATCCAGCACAACCCCTACCATAATCAGGAGGGATGTACCCCCATAAAACTGTGCCCATTGTGAATTGACCCCGGCAATCATGGCAAAAGCAGGCAGTATGGCTACAAGCGCAAGAAAAATTGATCCCGGAAGAGTAATTCGCGACATAATGGTATCAAGAAACTCAACAGTTCTCTTTCCGGGTTTGACCCCGGGAATGAATCCTCCGTTCCGTTTCATATCCTCAGCCATCTGTCCCGGATTAATCGTAACTGCTGTATAAAAATATGTAAATAGTATTATCAGTACTGCAAATGTAAAGTTATACCAAAATCCTGTAAAATCACTGAATGCTGCTGCAAAACCTGTCATGGTTTCAGTGGGTGCAAAACTGGAAAGGGTAAGCGGTATAAACATCAGTGCCTGGGCAAATATAATCGGCATAACACCGGCAGAATTCACTTTTAAAGGAATATACTGCCTTACTCCTCCATATTGTTTGTTCCCTACAATTCTTTTTGCATACTGAACCGGGATACGTCTTGTTCCCTGAACAAGAAGAATGACTCCCATAAAAATAAAGAACAGCACCACCATCTCGACAATAAACATGATAAGTCCGCCTCCCTGCTGTTGCTCAAGTTTGGCAAAAAATTCAGCAAACAAGGCATAAGGCAATCTTGAGATTATACCTACCATGATGATAAGCGAAATTCCGTTCCCGATTCCCTTGTCGGTTATCCGCTCACCCAGCCACATAACAAACATGGTACCGGCTATAAGTATAACTACTGATGAAACCCAGAATAGCGGTCCTCCCAGAACAAATGCTTCGGGTGGAAGCTGAACCTGCAGGTTCCTGAGATATGCAGGACCCTGAAATATCAGAATAAATACGGTCAGATATCTTGTAATCTGATTGATCTTCCTCCTGCCACTCTCACCTTCACGTTGAAGCCTTTGAAAATATGGAATGGCAATCCCCAATAACTGAACAACGATAGATGCAGAAATATACGGCATTATACCAAGTGCAAAGATCGATGCGTTTGCAAAAGCACCGCCGGAAAACATATCGAGTAATCCGAGTATCCCATCAGAGGTCTGCTGCTGTAATGCAGCAAGCTGGGAAGGATCGACACCGGGTAACACAACAAACGAACCAAGGCGGTAAATAAGCAGTATCCCAAGAGTATATAAAATTCTTGAGCGAAGATCCTCAATCTTAAAAATATTCTTTATAGTTTCAATGAATGACTTCATTCGTATATATCAGGTTAATCAAATTATTAAACACTTGGTTTTTTGCATGACAATTAAACCTTTTTGCTGAAAAGTTATAACAGCTGCCGGCCTGTCATGCACGGGCCTAAATTTTTACTACTGTACCACCTGATTTTTCAATTGCTTCCTGAGCTGTTTTTGAAAATGCATGAGCTGATACCTCCAGCTTTGCATCAAGCGTTCCATCTCCAAGGATCTTTATCAAATCATTTCTCGAAGCATATCCGGCACTCACCAGCATTTCTATATCTATTGATGCAGTACCGGTTTTTTCAGAGAGCTCCTGCAATAATCCAATATTAATGCCCTTGAAGGATCTGCGGTTAATATTTTTAAATCCGAATTTAGGCACCCTTCTCTGGAGTGGCATCTGCCCACCTTCAAACCCAACCTTTCTGCTGTACCCTGATCGTGATTTTTGTCCCTTATGCCCCTTTGTGGCAGTTCCTCCTCTTGTAGAACCTTCACCTCTGCCAAGTCTTTTGTTCCGTTTAACGGAGCCTTCAGCAGGCTTTAAATTACTCAAATTCATATCTGTAATCTGTTTTTATTTTACCTCTTCAATTTTCAGCAAATGCCTGACTTTTTCAAGCATGCCCAGGAGTTGCGGAGAAGATTCTGCCTCAACACTGTTGCTTATCTTTTTCAGGCCGAGGGCTTCCATTGTCCGTTTCTGGCGCTCGGTGCTACCGATTATGCTTTTTACCTGAGTGTATCTTATCTTCTTAATCTTAGCCATGATCATTAATTAAATCTAACCGTTAAAAACTCTTTCCAGGGGTATGCCTCTGAGTTCGGAAATTGTATGGGCGTCACGCAATTCCATGAGCGCTTCAAATGTTGCCTTAACCAGGTTATGCGGATTGGATGATCCTTTTGATTTGGCAAGTACATCGGTTATGCCGACGCTCTCGAGTACAGCACGCATAGCACCACCTGCTACAACACCTGTTCCGTGTGAAGCAGGTTTTAGAAACACTTTTGCACCACCATACTTGGCAAACTGCTCATGCGGAATAGTTCCTTTGTGGATAGGTACCCTGACAAGGTTCTTTTTTGCATCTTCAATTCCTTTGGAGATTGCTGTAGTTACTTCATTTGCCTTGCCAAGACCGTAACCGACTATCCCATCTTCATTACCAACCACTACAATGGCCGAAAAACTGAATGTACGTCCGCCCTTGGTTACTTTGGTAACACGCTGAATACTTACAACGCGGTCTTTTAGTTCCAGATCACTGGTTTTTACTTTTCTGATTGTTGTTGACATAACCCTATAATTTTAATCCACCTTCCCGGGCGGCATCAGCTAAAGCCTTTACCCTGCCGTGGTATAAATAACCATTTCTGTCAAATACTACATTGGAAATTCCCTTTTCAAGAGATTTCTCTGCAATAAGTTTCCCGACTTGTTTCGCCTGATCGATCTTATTAACCTTTCCGGAAGCTTCATCAATTTTACCTGAAGAAGCGGCAACAAGTGTCCTGCCATTAAGATCATCTATAAGCTGCACATACATCCCCCGGTTACTGCGGAAAACTGTCATTCTCGGCCGATCATTCGTTCCGGAAATGTTTTTGCGAATTCTCATTTTGATTCGCTTTCTTCTTTTAAGCTTAGTTAAAGCCATGATTTATTACCTGTTTTGAAATATTATACACTTGCAGATTTTCCTGCCTTCTTCCTCAGTTGTTCCCCAACGAATTTAACACCCTTGCCCTTATAAGGTTCTGGTTTGCGCAAAGACCTGATCTTTGCCGCCACCTGACCGATGAGCTGCTTGTCAATACTTTTCAGGGTAATAATTGGATTGCTTCGCCTTTCAGTCTTAGCTTCAACAGAAACTTCAGATGGTATTTCAAAAATTATATCGTGTGAATAACCCAGACTGAGTTCAAGCAACTGCCCTTTGGCTTCAGCTCTGTAACCTACACCTACCAGCTCCTGTTTTATCTCATAGCCTTTGTGAACACCCTCCACCATGTTGTTAACAAGTGAGCGGTACAGTCCATGCATCGCTTTGGTCTGGTTGTCTTCTGAGCCTCTTGTGAAACTCACCTGGTTATCTTCAACTTTAATGCCTATGCGGGCATCAACCTGTTGCGAAAGTTCTCCCAGGGGACCTTTCACCTTAACAAAATTATCTTTGTCAACCGTGAAGGTAACTTTTTCGGGCAATTCTATGGGTAAATATCCTATTCTTGACATTGCTTTGTTTCCTCCAATTAATATACATAACATAATACTTCACCGCCAATACTCTTCGTACGTGCTTCTTTATCGGACATTACACCCTGTGAAGTTGATAAGATGGCGATACCCAAACCATTGAGTACCCTGGGAAGATCATCTTTCCCTTTATAATGGCGTAATCCCGGCCTGCTAACGCGACGCAGCGATTTTATGGCTGGCTGCTTAGTCTCAGGATGATATTTCAGGGCAATCTTGATCTTTCCCTGAACACCGTCGTCTTCAAATTTATAGTTTAAAACATAACCTTTCTCAAAGAGAATTTTGGTAATATCTTTTTTTACGTTTGAAGCAGGAATCTCAACAATCTTATGCCGGGCCATCATGGCGTTTCTCAGCCGTGTAAGATAATCTGCTATAGGATCTGTCATATCTCTTAATTATTTAAAATATTTACTTACCAACTTGCTTTTTTAATACCCGGAATAAGTCCCTTAGATGCCATCTCCCTGAAAGTTATCCTGCTCACACCAAACTGACGTATATATCCTTTAGGCCGTCCGGTAAGTTTACAACGGTTGTGTAACCTGATCGGATTACTGTTCCGGGGTAAAAGACTTAAACCTACATAATCACCTTCAGCTTTGAGTTTTGCGCGTCTGTCCGCATAACGGTCAACCAGTTTTTGTCTGCGTACTTCACGCGCTTTCATTGATTCTTTAGCCATGCTATATTTTTTTTACGTTCTTAAATGGTATACCGAACTCACGAAGAAGAGCAAAGCCCTCTTCATCAGTAGGCGCAGTCGTAACAAAGGTTATTTCCATTCCGAGTATCTTGTTTATCTTATCGATATCAACTTCCGGAAAAATTATCTGCTCTGTAATTCCCAGAGTATAGTTTCCTCTACCATCAAACTTACTGCTTACTCCGCGAAAATCCCTGATCCTGGGCAAGGCGGCTGATATCAGACGCTCCAGAAATTCATACATTTTCTCCCTTCGCAAAGTAACGCGCACTCCAATAGGCATTTCGCGACGCAGTTTGAAATTGGAAATATCCTTCCGCGATACAGTCTGCACTGCTTTCTGTCCGGAAATAGATGTAAGTTCAGTCTGCGCAATTTCGATAAGTTTCTTATCGGCAACAGCCTGTCCGACACCCTGATTGATTACTATCTTCTGTAATCTGGGTACCTGCATTACACTTTTATAGTTAAACTCTTTCTTTAGCGCAGGAACAATCTCCTGTGCATATCTCTCCTTGAGTGAAGGCCTGTAATCCATTACTTGATTTCCTCCCCTGTTTTTTTAGAATAACGTACCAATTTATTATTTTCATCCAATTTCCTTCCAACCCTTGTCGGCTTTCCTGTAGATGGATCGACCAGCATCAGGTTTGAAATTCGGATCGGTCCTTCTTTCTTAATGATACCTCCCTGGGTATGTTTAGCATTTGGTTTGGTATGGCGTGAAACCATGTTTACACCTTCCACGATAGCCTTTTCATCTTTGGTAACAACATCAAGTACCCGTCCCTGCTGGCCTCTGGATTCACCTGAGATAACATAAACCGTATCACCTTTTTTTATATGGTATTTTCTGCCCATCAATCTAGATTTTAATATTATTTATAAAACTTCGGGTGCAAGGGAGACGATCTTCATGTATTTTTCACGAAGCTCACGTGGTACAGGTCCAAAAATACGTGTACCCCTGATTTCTCCAACGTTATTCAAAAGAACAACAGCATTATCGTCAAAACGGATGTATGAGCCATCGTTTCTGCGTATCTCTTTCTTTGTGCGCACCACGACAGCTTTGCTAACGGTGCCTTTTTTTATTTCGCCTGAGGGTATTGCACTCTTGACAGTCACAACTATTTTGTCACCTACCCTGGCATACCTCTTACCGCTGCCGCCAAGTACCCTGATGCACAAAACCTCTTTGGCTCCGCTGTTGTCAGCTACACCTAATCTGCTTTCTTGTTGTATCATAGCTATTTTGCTCTTTCAATTATTTCTACTAACCTCCAGCACTTGTCTTTACTAAGAGGCCTTGTTTCCATTATTTTGACAGTATCGCCGATATTACAGCTGTTCTGTTCGTCGTGTGCCATCAGTTTAGTAGATTTTTTTACAAATTTACCATACATAGGGTGTTTTACTCTGCGGTTCACAGTAACTACAACGGATTTATCCATTTTATTGCTGACGACTACCCCGACGCGTTCTTTTCTTAATTTTCTTTCCATTTTTGGTGCTAACTTTTTTGTTTCTCTGTTAACAAACGTTGACGTAATTCAGTTTTCAACCTTGCAATATTTTTTCTTGCAACCGTAATTTTCAAAGGGTTATCAAGCGGTGATACGGCATGATTCATCTTCAGCTTGATCAGGAGACTCTTCTCCGTATCGATCCTTTCCTGGATCTCGCTGGTAGACAACTCCCTTATTTCTGCTATCTTCATGTATAATAAATTTTGTCTGGTATAACACTAAAATCAAACTGGGTTTTCGGAAAAATCGCGCCTTACGATAAATTTCGTTACGATAGGCAGCTTCTGGGCAGCAAGCCTTAGAGCCTCCCTTGCCACTTCAATTGGTACGCCTTCAGCCTCAATAATAATTCTGCCAGGGGTTACCGGGGCAACAAATGCTTCCGGGGCACCTTTACCCTTACCCATACGAACTTCTGCAGGTTTCTTGGTAATTGGCTTATCAGGGAATATGCGTATCCATATCTGTCCCTCTCTCTTCATATAACGTGTGACCGCCTGTCTGGCAGCTTCTATCTGACGACCGGTAATCCAGGTTTCCTCCAGCGCCTTGATGCCAAAAGATCCGAATGCAAGCTGATTGCCACGCTGTGCATTGCCCTTCATTTTTCCTTTTTGCTGCCGTCTGAACTTTGTTTTCTTTGGCTGTAACATTATAGCAATTTCTTAATGGATATTATTATACTATTTTTTTCTCCTTTTAAATCCACCACGGTCCTTAGGTTTATCCCCTCCGGCAGCCGGAGCAGCTCCAAGATTAGGTGAAAGATCAGGTTTTCCGAAAACCTCGCCGTTGCAAATCCATACTTTTACACCTATTAATCCGACTTTGGTCAATGCTTCTGCAAGTGCATAATCGATATTTGCCCTCAAAGTGTGAAGCGGTGTACGTCCTTCCTTGTACATTTCAGCCCTTGCCATCTCTGCACCACCCAGTCTGCCGCTTATCTGCACCTTAATTCCTTCTGCACCCATCCGCATCGTCGAAGCGATTGCCATTTTAATGGCTCTCCTGTATGATATCTTTCCTTCTATCTGTCGTGCCAGATTGTTTGCAACTATTACAGCATCAAGCTCCGGGCGTTTAACTTCGAATATATTGATCTGTACATCCTTCTGGGTAATCTTCTTTAACTCTTCTTTCAGTTTGTCAACTTCCTGACCGCCTTTTCCGATAATAATACCAGGACGTGCAGTATTTACAGTAACTGTTATCAGTTTAAGCGTTCGCTCGATAATGATCTTTGAAATACTTGCCTTTGCAAGCCTGGCACTCAGATACTCCCTGATCTTGAAATCTTCAATCAGCTTGCCTGAATAATCATTTCCTCCATACCAGTTGGAATCCCAACCCCTTATGATGCCCAATCTGTTACTTATCGGATTAACTTTCTGTCCCATTGACTATTATTTTGTATTAATTTTTTCTGTCTGTTCAACTTTATCCAGTACCATAGTGACATGGTTGGAGCGTTTTCTTATACGATGTGCCCTTCCCTGGGGGGCAGGCCTTAATCTTTTGAGTGTCCTGCCCTGGTCTACAAAAACCTCTTTTACAACCAGATGGCTGTCTTCGATACGGGTGCCTTCGTTTTTGTTTTGCCAGTTTGAAATAGCTGACAGAAGCAGCTTTTCCATTTTGCGTGATGCTTCTTTTGAACTGAACTTCAGAGTGTCAAGTGCCTTATTTACCTCTTCACCTCTTACTATATCAGCAACCAGCCTCATTTTACGGGGAGAGGTGGGGCAATTCCGGAGGACGGCAAAATATTTGCTTTTCTTTTCCTCTTTAATTTTTTGAGCTCTTTGTTGTTTTCTGGATCCCATCGCTAACAATTATGTTATATCGTTCTACAAGTCTGACTTATTTCTTTTTTCCACCATGGCCCCTGAACATACGGGTAGGTGAAAATTCACCAAGCTTATGCCCAACCATGTTTTCTGTAACATACACAGGAATAAATTTGTTCCCGTTGTGAACTGCAACCGTATGACCAACAAAATCAGGAGATATCATCGAACGGCGTGACCAGGTCTTGATAACTGTTTTCTTCCCTGCCCGGTTCATGTCTGAAACCCGTTTTTCGAGTTTAAAATCAATAAAGGGGCCTTTTTTAAGTGAGCGACTCATAACGATCGTTTATTTTCTTAATTATTTTTTTCTTTTCTCAACTATATATTTATTCGAAGCCTTTTTCTTCGAACGGGTTTTGAAACCCTTGGCAGGTATACCATTTCTGGAACGGGGATGTCCGCCTGAGGCACGTCCTTCACCTCCACCCATCGGGTGATCAACAGGGTTCATAACAACACCCCTTACCCTTGGACGGCGGCCAAGCCAACGGCTCCGGCCTGCCTTTCCGGAACGTTCCAGTGCGTTATCAGCATTTGAAACGCTTCCGATTGTGGCACGGCATGTAACTAAAACCATTCTCATTTCACCTGAAGGCAGCTTAATAATAGCATACTTCCCTTCCCTTGAAGTAAGCTGTCCATAAGATCCGGCACTCCTTGCCATTGCAGCACCCTGTCCGGGCTTAAGCTCTATATTATGTATAACTGTACCCAGAGGTATATCAGAAAGAAAGGTTGTGTTACCGATCTCAGGTGCAGAATCCTTTCCGGAAATAATTGTTTGTCCGACTTTCAATCCAGCAGGTGCTATAATATAGTTTTTTTCACCATCAGAATAAACTATAAGGGCTATCCGTGCTGAGCGGTTTGGATCATATTCAATAGTCTTCACAACAGCAGGAACTCCATCCTTGTTTCTTTTAAAATCGATAATCCTGTAGCGGCGTTTATGTCCACCACCCAGATACCTCATGGTCATTTTGCCCGAGTTGTTCCTTCCGCCTGATTTCTTAATAGGGGCAAGAAGGGATTTCTCCGGCTTATCCGTAGTTATATTCTCAAAGGTAGATTTTATCTTATGTCTCTGCCCCGGAGTAACCGGGTTTAATTTACGTACTGCCATTTTAGCTTAAACTATAAAGTATACAAAACATTAACAATTACTTTCTTTGCAACAGGGCCTCATGCTCTGCTCGCCGGCTAAATATTACTGTAAAAATCAATATTTTCGCCATCGGCCAGCGTTACAATAGCCTTTTTGAAAGAGTTGGACTTCCCGGCTATAATACCGGTCTTGGTGTACCTGGATTTTACCTTACCACCATAAACAAGAGTGTTAACGGCTTCGACCTTCACATCGTACATCTCTTCTACAGCCTTTTTAATCTGTATTTTGTTCGCCCGCTTATCAACAATGAAACCAAATCTGTTGAGCTTTTCGCCCTGGCTGGTCATTTTCTCGGTAATAATGGGTTTTTTCAGAATATCCATGACAATTATAATTTCTAGTTGCTTAACATATTGTCCAAAATGTCTACAGAGCTCTCAAAAAGAAGTAAAAATGATGCGTTCATGACGTCGTATGTAGTTAATTCTGAAGCTATTATCACTTTAACCCCCTGTAAATTTCGGGAAGACAAATATATGTTTTTATTTTGTTCGTTTAAAACCAAAAGTGACTTTTTCTCATTAATTTTCAAATTATTGAGAATATCAATATATTCTTTGGTCTTTGGCGTTGCCAGATCGAAATCCTCTACTATCCTGATCTTCTCATTTTGAGCCTTATAGGACAAAGCAGACTTCCTTGCAAGTCTTTTGACTTTTTTATTGAGCTTGAAGCTGTAATCACGGGGTTTCGGACCAAAAGCACGGCCACCACCTCTGAACATAGGATTCTTAATATCACCTGCACGCGCGGTACCTGTACCCTTTTGCCTTTTTATTTTCCGGGTACTTCCGGCAACCTCCGAGCGCTCCTTTGACTTGTGTGTACCCTGACGGCCATTGGCCTGGTACTGCTTTACGTCAAGATAAATCGCATGATCATTAGGCTCAATACCGAAAATGGTGTCATTGAGAACGACATTCTTGCCGGTTTCTTCTCCTTTTAAATTATATACTGCTAATTCCATTATTGATGAATTATTAAATATGAACCTTTTGCACCGGGTACTGCGCCCTTTACAATTAAAAGATTGCTTTCAGGTATGATCTTGACAATACTCAGTGAGATCATCATGACCTTGTCACCGCCCATTCTTCCGGCCATTCTCATTCCTTTAAATACGCGCGAGGGGTATGATGAACTTCCTATTGATCCGGGAGCACGCATACGGTTGTGCTGTCCGTGAGTAGCCTGGCCAACGCCGGCAAAACCATGTCTCTTCACTACACCCTGAAAGCCTTTACCCTTGGAAGTTCCGGTTATATCAAGCCATACGTCATCCTTCAGCTGCTCAACTGTAATGACATCACCCAGTTTCAATTCCTGCTTGAATCCGTCAAACTCATGCAATTTCCTCTTCGGAGTCGTTTTAGCTTTTTTGAAATGTCCAAGTAAAGGCTTGTTACAGGATTTTTCTTTTCTGTCATCAAAAGCAAGCTGAACTGCTTCGTAACCATCAGTTTCTTTGGTCTTGATCTGTGTTACAACACAGGGACCCGCTTCAATCACGGTACATGGAACATATTTCCCGTCTTCTCCGAAAACCGAGGTCATTCCTATTTTTTTACCAATTAATCCAGGCATCTTATTTCCGTTTTACAAATAATTACACTTTAATTTCTACCTCAACACCACTGGGCAATTCGAGCTTCATTAAAGCATCGATAGTTTTCGGAGTTGAGCTGTAAATATCCAGCAGCCTTTTGTATGAACTCAATTCAAACTGTTCTCTGGATTTCTTATTGACAAAAGGTGAACGCAATACAGTAAAAATCCGTTTATGCGTTGGCAATGGGATTGGACCGCTCACGATTGCACCGGTGGACTTTACGGTTTTTACGATCTTTTCGGTGGACTTGTCCACTAAATTATGATCGTAGGATTTCAATTTGATTCGGATTTTCTGACTCATCGTATTTTAATTAAGCTGATTCTTTTTGCCCGGTTGTTGATTCTAATATTTTTTTGGCTATTGTATCGGTGACTTTTTCATAATGTGAAAACTCCATAGTAGAAGTAGCCCTTCCGGAAGTTAGCGTACGGAGTACCGTAACATATCCGAATTGCTCGGCAAGTGGTACCCTGGCACGGATAATCCTGGCACCTGCCTTACCTTCCATTTTTTCAATATGCCCCCTTCGCTTGTTAAAGTCGCCTATTACATCACCCATGTATTCTTCAGGTGTGACAACCTCAACTTTCATAATTGGTTCAAGAAGTACTGGTTTTGTCTTAGGCAGTGCATGACGGAAAGCCTGTTTTGCACATATCTCAAAAGAGAGACTGTCAGAGTCGACATTATGGTATGATCCGTCGACAAGTGTTACCTTCAGGCTGTCTACCGGGAAACCTGCCAGAACACCGTTCAGCATAGCCTCGGTAAATCCTTTCTGAACAGATGGAATATACTCCTTTGGAATATTTCCGCCCTTAACTTCATCAATAAACTGTAATCCGGTTATTCCTTCGTCGGCGGGACCTATTTTTACAATGATATCTGCAAATTTTCCACGGCCACCACTCTGTTTTTTAAATACCTCCCTGTGTTCGATCATGGTAGTCACTGCCTCTTTGTATGCTACCTGGGGAGCACCCTGATTACACTCTACCTTAAATTCCCGCTTCAGCCGGTCTACAAGAATCTCAAGATGCAGTTCACCCATGCCATGGATAAGTGTCTGGCCTGACTGTTCATCATATCTTACCTTAAAGGTAGGATCTTCCTCGGCAAGCTTGTTGAGAGCCATGCCAAGCTTATCCATATCCTTCTGTGTCTTTGGTTCTATTGCTATTCCAATTACAGGTTCAGGGAAAGTAATTGATTCAAGGGTTATTGGTTTCTTCTCTTCGCATAATGTATCACCGGTTCGCAAATCTTTAAACCCAACGGCTGCGCAGATATCCCCTGCTTCAATAAACTCCTTGGGAATCTGTTTATTGGCATGCATCTGGTACAGCCTTGTGATCCTCTCCTTTTTGCCGGTACGCACATTAAGCACATAACTTCCGGCATTCAGTACGCCACTATATATTCTCAGAAACGCCAGCCGTCCAACGAACGGGTCAGTGGCAATCTTAAAAGCAAGCGCAGTTAAAGGCTCTGAGGAATCTGGTTTCCTTTCAATCACCTCATCGTTATTGGGATTGATTCCTTTAACAGCATCAATATCGAGAGGAGAAGGCAGGAATGCAACCACTGCATCCAGGAGGCTCTGCACCCCTTTATTCTTAAAGGCCGAGCCGCACATTACAGGCACTACTATCATCTGGATTGTAGCCTTCCTTACAGCAATGGACAGCTCCTCATTAGTTATTGAGCCGGGATTATCAAGATATTTTTCAAGAATGGTATCATCGGCATCAGCTACTGATTCAATCAGACGTCCTCTCCATTCATCAGCTTCAGCTAACAGCTCTTCAGGTATGTCAGTTATTTCGAATGTTACCCCGAACTGATCCTCATGCCAGATCCTGGCTTTCATCAATATCAGGTCAATGACGCCGCGAAATGACTCTTCGCTGCCTATTGGTATTTGAAGCGGAACCGGATTAGCACCAAGTTTCTCATGTATCTGAGATACAACAGTTAAAAAATCCGCTCCCGAGCGGTCCATTTTATTAACAAAACATATACGGGGCACCTTATACTTATCTGCCTGCCTCCATACTGTTTCTGACTGAGGCTCAACCCCACCAACCGCACAAAATACAGCAACAGCGCCATCCAGTACCCTTAGGGAGCGTTCAACCTCGACTGTAAAATCAACGTGGCCGGGTGTATCTATAATATTTACCTTGTACTCTTCTTCATCTACTTTCCAGTAGGTTGTGGTTGCGGCAGAGGTTATGGTGATTCCCCTTTCCTGCTCCTGAACCATCCAGTCCATAGTCGCGGCACCATCATGCACCTCACCCATACGGTGGGTTATACCGGTATAGAACAGAATCCTCTCCGTTGTAGTGGTCTTACCGGCATCAATGTGTGCCATGATGCCAATGTTCCTCGTATATTTTAAACTTCTGCTCATATAATTTTTACAACCCTGTTTTTAGTTTACGCTGGCGGGCAAACTTTAGAATCTGAAATGTGCAAATGCCTTATTAGCTTCTGCCATCCTGTGCATATCTTCTTTCCTTTTAAATGCAGCTCCTTCTTCATTATAGGCAGCTACTATTTCAGCCGCCAGTTTGTCAGCCATGGTTTTTCCCCCACGCTTTCGCGCAAAGATTATCATGTTCTTCATACTTATAGAAACCTTTCTCTCAGCTCTAACCTCCTGGGGAACCTGAAATGTTGCACCCCCAACACGACGGCTTTTCACCTCAACCATCGGGGTGATGTTTTCAAGAGCTTTTCTCCAGACATCCAGAGGAGTCTTGCCTGTCTCTTTGGTCTTTTGCTCAACAATATTCAGCGCATCGTAAAAAATATTGAATGCCAGGCTTTTTTTGCCCTGGTACATCATATTGTTTACAAACCGGGTAACCTCTATATCGGTATATTTTGGGTCCGGAAGTAAGATTCTCTTTTTTGGTTTCGACTTTCTCATCTGGTTATGCTTCTGATATGTTTGACTTTATTTTTTGACTTTAGGTCTCTTTGTTCCATATTTTGACCGTCTCTGGGTACGACCCTCAACTCCTGATGTATCAAGTGCTCCGCGAATAAGGTGATACCTGACACCCGGCAGATCCTTTACCCTGCCACCCCTTATAAGTACAATGGAGTGTTCCTGCAGATTATGACCTTCACCTGGAATATATGCGTTCACTTCCTTTCCGTTGGTCAATCTTACCCTTGCCACTTTTCTCATTGCAGAATTAGGCTTTTTGGGAGTTGTTGTGTAAACTCGTACACAAACCCCTCTTCTCTGGGGACATGCATCCAGTGCAGGAGCCTTCTTCTTTTCGGTAAGCTTGGTCCTTCCTTTTCTTACTAACTGCTGAATTGTAGGCATAAAGATTAGTTCTATTAATTACTTACATTTTATTAAATGGGTGTGCAAAGGTATTCTTTTTTTTACAAAAACAATAAATTTTCATTAATATTTTAACTGAATTGTCTGGCGGCGGACCT
Organism: uncultured Bacteroidales bacterium; assembly: GCA_964421595.1. Lineage (GTDB taxonomy): Bacteria > Bacteroidota > Bacteroidia > Bacteroidales > PUMT01 > PXAP01. The sequence continues at coordinate 42,342 of CAYQXY010000001.1, forward strand.
TCATATATAATATATAAAATGTGAATTCCACCCACAATATTAATAACATGCTTTCCTTGAAAAATTGGAATGAATTGATCCGGAAACCCTGGAATTTGAAATTTCAATTATTCAGAGAACGGCAAAAATAATAAAAAAGAAAAGGAGGTCATAATTTATATGTAAAAATTTAACCAATTTAAGCCATATATGCTCAATCTTTCAAAGGAAGAAGCCTGATTTCACTTTTACAGATATACACGGCACATTACAATAACAGCAATCCCCTGCACTATTTTGTATATATAATATTATATATCCTGAAGAAAATTCCCATTTCTTATAATATGTGCAAATCTGACGGACTGCTAATTGCCTTAAACCCGGCTGAATAGAAACCACCGCTGTATAAAGCCGGCAATGTGCAAAAGATGGCAAATCAGAGGTTTTCTGAACTTTCTTTCAAATAGTTACTAATCCATTGAATCTTGATTAAAAATTATTACTTTTGAAGTCATCAAAAATAAACAAGGTTTTATAGCTAATAATCAAAGCATTAAGCACAGACAAGGAATAAAAATAATCTACTAACTCAAGCCAAAGTAATGAGAACTTATCAAACGGATCAGTTAAAGAACATTGTGATTTGCGGAAATCCCAAATCGGGTAAAACGACCCTGGCAGAAGCAATGCTTTTTCGGGGTGGTGTAATTGAAAGAAGAGGAACCATTGAAGCAAAAAACACTGTTTCTGACTATAATGAAATAGAGCACGAGAATGAAAACTCGGTATTTGCAACCGTTCTGTATACAGAATTTGCAGATAAAAAGATAAATATAATTGACGCTCCCGGACTGGATGACTTTTCGGGCGGACTAATTACTGCACTTCGTCCGGCAGATTCAGCCCTTGTCCTGATTAACGGACAGCACGGCGTTGAAATAGGCACCGAGATCCAGGGGAGGCATCTTGAGTCCCATAATAAGCCTGTGATAATGGCTGTAAACCAGCTGGATCATGACAAGGCAAACTTCGATAAGGTTCTCGAATCCCTTAAGCTGAATTATGGCAATAAGGCTGTAATAATCCAGTATCCGGTCACCACTGGTGATGCCTTCAACAGTCTTGTCGATGTCATAAAAATGAAACTGTACAAATTTACCCCTGATGGAGGAGCTCCGGAAATTACCGATATCCCTGCCGATCAGATGGCAAGGGCTGAAGAATTGAGAAATGAGCTTATAGAAGCTGCCGCCGAAAATGACGAGAGTCTGATGGAGACCTTTTTCGATAAAGGAACCCTTGAGGAGGAAGAAATGCTAAAGGGGATCAGGCTGGGAATTGGAAACAGGGATATGTTCCCCGTTTTATGTATTTCTGCCAAAAAGAATATGGGCGTGGGCAGGCTGCTTGAATTCATCAGTGATGCAGCACCTTCACCCCATGAATCTGCACTTACTGCAACTAAAGACGGGGAAGAGATAAAATGCGACAAGTCTGCCCCTGCATCAGTTTTTGTTTTTAAGACAAGTGTTGAGCAGCACATTGGCGAAATAAATTTCTTCAAGGTAATGTCCGGGGAAATTACTGAGAGTATGGACCTGGTTAATAATAAAACAGGAGCAAAGGAGAGGTTTTCACAACTGCTTGTTGTTGCAGGGAAAACCCGCAACAAGGTACCAAAACTTGTTGCAGGAGACATTGGGGCAACAGTTAAGCTTAAAAACACCAAGGCCAACCAGACACTCACTGTATCGGGCGTATCATTTGAATTTATGCCTATAACATATCCTGAGCCAAAATACAGGACAGCAATAAAGGCCTTAAGCGAATCGGATGATGAGAAACTCGGAGAGGCCCTTACCAGAATGCATGACGAAGATCCGACAATCGTTATTGAATATTCAAAAGAGCTGAAACAGATAATCGTTCACGGGCAGGGTGAGTATCATCTTAACATCCTTAAATGGCACCTGGATAATATTTACAAGATCGAAACAGAATTTTTAACGCCTAAAATTCCCTACCGCGAAACCATTACGAAGCTGGCACAGGCAACCTACCGCCACAAAAAACAGTCAGGTGGTTCAGGCCAGTTTGGAGAGGTTCACATGGTTATTGAACCATATGTGGAAGGTATGGCCGACCCGGTAAAATACAAGGTGAACGGCAAAGAGGTCAATGTATCGGTACGGGGCAAGGAGGAGCACGAATTACCCTGGGGAGGAATGATAATATACTATAACTGCATTGTAGGAGGTTCAATTGACGGAAGATTCCTGCCTGCAATCCTCAAGGGTATTATGGAGAAGATGGAGGAAGGCCCCCTGACCGGATCCTATGCCCGTGATATCAGGGTTGCCGTATATGACGGAAAGATGCACCCGGTTGATTCCAATGAGATATCATTCAGGCTAGCAGGAAGGAATGCTTTCAGGGAAGCTTTTAAAAATGCCGGCCCGAGAATCCTTGAGCCTATTTATGATGTTGAAGTACTGGTTCCTTCAGAGCGGATGGGTGATGTTATGAGTGACCTTCAGGGTCGCAGGGCCATAATTGAGGGAATGACAAGCGAGAAGGGATTCGAAAAGATCAAGGCCAAGGTTCCCCTTGCGGAAATGGCCAAATATTCAACGGCACTTAGCTCGCTGACAAATGGAAGGGCCACATATACCATGAAGATGGCAAAATATGAAGCAGTACCCGGCGACCTTCAGGACAAGCTTCTTAAGGCTTACGAAGCTGAACAGGAAGAAGAATAATCCTTTCGGGGATAAAAACTTGCCGGTAATGCAAAAGGAACTGGCTCAATTTTAACTCAGACTATTATTAAAGCCTTCCCCCGGGGAGGCTTTATTATTTATATACCGGACTGGTTACTGCTGGACATTTCCAGTCTTGCCTTGGGCAGGCACTGCGGATAATTATCCTGTAGAAATGAGAGCAGTTTTTCGCGGACATGAACTCTTAGGTCCCATGCAGTAGAGGAATCGGCAGCACTTACAAGAACTCTGACCTCGATGGTCTTTTCGGTAGCATCGGTAACCTGCACTACCTTAACCTGTCCGTCCCATAAGGGATTTCCTTCCAGTATCCTGTCAAGTTCTTCCCTTACTTCATTGACCGGCAAAGTATAATCGGCATAAATAAACACTGAACCAAGTATCTCTGAAGTTGTACGTGTCCAGTTCTGGAAAGGCTTTTCTATGAAATAGGTGGTTGGAAGTACAAGCCTTCGCTTATCCCATATTGCAACCACCACGTAGGTAAGGTTAATCTCTTCTATCCTGCCCCATTCATTCTCAACAATTACGACATCGTCAAGTCTGATAGGCTGACTCAGGGCTATTTGTATGCCGGCCAGGATGGTCCCGATTGCTTTTTGTGCAGCAAAACCGATTATTATACCTGCTACGCCGGCTGAGGCTATAAGGCTGACACCAATTTTCCTGATACTTTCGAAAGACATTAATATCAACGACATCGCCACTACAATAATAAGGAACAGGATAATATTCTCCAGCACCCTGAACTGGGTATAAATCTTTCTCGCCCTCAGGTTATCGGCATCTGTCATGTCGAACTTGCCAAGAACAAAATGTTTTATAAGATAAACAGCCTGAATAAGTATCCAGCTGACAAATATGATCACCATTATTGACATAAGATTGCCAAAAGGTTCGAGCGGACTGATTTCCTGATTAAAAAAAGAGGCTGGTATCACAAAAGAGAGAAAAACTAAAAGTAAAACCACCGGCAGCCGTATCTTTCTTCTCAGTAAGCTGAGCAATTCATAATCCTCTGTCCTTATCCATGAATTAATACTCCTGTTCAGCACCAGAAGCACCGTCAGCAATATTAAAAAAACAACTATGCTGCTAATCAAATAAGCAACAACGTAGTATTCACCATTTAAAAAACTGTCAAGATAGTCACCCATAAATTCCGTTTTATTATGGCCGGCAGCATTTACCGCCCCCTGTAAAGATAGAGAGGCCCCTTGAATTCATACTCCCTGTCATCCCAGCCACGTCCTGTTACAACATAAAAGTATACCCCGGGCGTGAAAGTTCCGCCATCAGAAATTCCATCCCAGCCAATTGCCGGATCCCTGCTTTCATGAACCTTTTTTCCGTACCGGTTAAATATCACGGCATGGTATTCCCTGAGTGAAACAGCACGTACAAGGAAGGCATCATTATATCCGTCTCCGTTGGGAGTGAATACATTAGGCACTTCCAGCTCAGAAGGATAAACTCTTACAGGTTCGGGATCGCTGAAGAAGTCATCACACAGACCTGCAACTGTTCGCAATGTCACATAATACTCGCCAGGGATATAATATGTATGCACCGGGGTTTCTGAATTATCATCAGGTGAATCAGGAATGATCAGATCACCCGGCTTATAATCGAAGTACCATTGATATTCAGAGGCATTCAGAGACTCACCAGCATTAAATGCGACCTCCAGGGGTGCCTCACCCTCCCTGACATCTGGTTGAAATGCTGCCTTTGTCGTAACTGGAGATTCGGTTATTGAATAGCTTGTTTCATTCGAATAATAAACTACTGTAAGGGTATATTCAGTCTCAACGGGAGGCGGATCCCAGATACGCGGATCAAGCCTGGAAGTGGAAATGGGTATAAATGGTTCGGCCGTCCAGGAGAATTCATAATCTGAAGGTAACGTGTATTCTGAGTTGTCACGTGGGTCATAATAGCTGTAAGTTTCGACATTAACAACCCCCCGGAGGTCAATTACTGTACAGTCGTGTCTTACCACCTCCAGGCTTGCTGACGGATTGTTTATAAAAACCCATGCCCGGAAGAGTGTGTCGAGGTCTTCGCCATTACGTATCCTTACCTGGTAACCTCCGTCTGAAAGGTTTGTAACATTGGAGACCGATCCCTGATCGGTGGCAAACGGATCTTCATATCCGGGAATGCCGGGATTATAAACTGACCACTCAAAGTTAAGATCACCGGGTACTTCATCAAACGATGCAGTCAGACTTCCCCCTGAAACGGAATAAATGTAAATCTTTTCATTGAATGATGCACCCTGGAATTCTGTTTCTTCAACAGCTGCATGTCCCGTTGATACTATCTGCGACTGCAATTTTGAAGGCCAGAAACAGATGAACAGGATAATGAAAAACAGTGCCGGGAGGTTCATCCGAATAAAATTAATTATCATACTAATATAAGCAAATTTATATTTCACCAAAATCAGATGCTATATATGGATCAACCGCGCTAAATCCGATACACCCTGTGTGATCAGAGTTTTGTCTTGCCCGTCGTGCGCATCATACAGATCATTGTATTCAGGTGTTACAGTCTGCATCCCGCCTGATATGCAGTAAGGTGATATCATGAACGGTTTCAACAGCAGATTAAGTATCACATGGCTTGCAGAATGTGAAGCTTATACATTCTGTCCGGGAAAAAATTCAATTAATTGTCAAAAATATCAATTCTTTTGTAAAACACCACATGTTGATAAATTGGTTCCTTTTGAAGTTGGAGAAACGGATTGAAGAGGGTAATTTTACGGACTTCATTATTATTAATATTTTCAGAAATCATAATAAATTAAGGGTGGGTGACTTTCTCAATGAATTGAATGATGTGCAGAGGGAAGCTGTGCAGGAATATAACGGGCCCGGACTGATTATTGCAGGAGCCGGATCCGGCAAGACCCGCGTGCTGATATACAGGATTGCCTGGATTCTTAAACAGGGCATACCTGCCTCATCAATCCTTGCCCTGACCTTTACAAATAAGGCTGCCAGTGAGATGAAGGAACGTATAAGCATCCTCGTTGGCACGGAAATATCAAAGTATCTGTGGATGGGAACTTTCCACTCTATATTTGCAAGGATACTTCGTGTTGAATCAGCTCACGCCGGTTACACATCCAATTTCACCATATATGACACTCAGGATTCAAAAAGTGTTATAAAGGCAATTATTAAAGAGTTGATGCTTGATGAGCAGATATATAAGCCCGGTGAAGTTTTTGGGAGGATCTCCTCTGCAAAGAACAACCTTATCAGCGCAGGAGCTTACGCTGCAAATACAAGGATAACAGCAGAAGACGCCAGGAACAGGAAACCAGCAATAGCCGATATATTCAGGATTTACCAGTCCCGCTGCCGGGCAGCAGATGCAATGGACTTCGACGATCTTTTGCTTAACACAAATATACTTTTCCGGGATGTACCTGAAGTACTGAAGAAATATCAGGATATGTTCAGGTATATACTGGTAGACGAATATCAGGATACAAATTACGCGCAATATCTTATAGTATCGAAACTTTCTTATAAACACAAGAATATAAGCGTAGTAGGTGATGATGCGCAAAGTATATATTCTTTCAGGGGGGCAAGGATAGAAAACATCCTTAACTTTAAAAATGATTACCCCGGTCACAAGACCTTTAAGCTGGAACAGAATTATCGTTCCACAAAGAACATTGTGAATGCTGCCAATAGCCTGATAGCCAGAAATAAGGGACAAATACCAAAAAAAGTATGGTCGGCAAAAGAAGCCGGGGAAAAACTCAGGGTACTGCAATGTCCAACCGATCTTGAAGAAGGGAAAGTCATAGCAGGTTTAATAGCAGACAAGAAAATGTCAGCCCGTTGTGATTATGCAGATTTTGCTGTTTTATACAGGACAAATGCACAGTCGCGTATATTTGAAGAAGCATTGCGGCGCCGTGGAATTCCCTACAAGGTATATGGAAGCCTTTCATTTTATCAGCGTAAGGAGATCAAGGATCTGCTTGCATATTTCAGGTTTACTGTAAATAACCTCGATCAGGAAGCTTTTAACCGTATAATCAATTATCCTGCACGTGGGATTGGAAAGACAACCACCGACAAGCTTACAGCCTGGTCCAACAATCATGGAGTCAGCTGCTGGGAAATAATTTCCAATATTGAAAAACACCGGGCTGCACTTGACATAAATAAAGGTACAGCAGCTAAGCTGGCATCGTTTGGCCGGCTAATGCAGGGATTTTCACTAAAGGCTCCGGAAGACGATGCATGGAGTCTCGCTATCCATATTGCCACTGCTTCAGGTATTTTAAAAGACCTGTTTGATCCCAATTCAACTGAAAATATTGCCAAGTACGAAAATATCCAGGAACTGCTCAACGCTGTAAAGGAATTTACACGGCAGCAGGAAGAGGCTGGAGAGAGTGCATCCCTGACTACCTTTTTGCAGACTGTTTCGCTTCTTTCAGACGCAGATACTGAAAAACCAGACGACCGTGACAAGGTTACCCTCATGACAATCCACTCGGCCAAAGGGCTGGAATTTGACCATATATTTATCGGGGGACTGGAAGAGGAGCTATTCCCAAATAAATTTTCCGCAGCCTCTGAAACAGAGCTGGAAGAAGAACGGAGGTTGTTTTACGTTGCAATAACCCGGGCAGGATCTACTGCAACGATTTCCCATGCACAATCGCGCTACCGCTGGGGAGTACCAACAATGTGCAGACCAAGCAGGTTCATCTCTGAAATTGATGCTCAATTCATTGAAATTCCCGAGCCAGAGCTGCATGGCAGTGAGTTGGCCGATCATTCGGTCAATGTTAACGGACCGGGGTTTTCAGAAAGTCAGAATAAGATTTATTCGGGGAAAACAGGAAACAGATTCCATACAAAACAATCCGATAAACCTGCTGAAACTGTCAAGCCTCTGATCCAAAGAAAAAGACTCACCCGCATAGATCAGGGAGGCGGAAGCAAAAATGCAGCTGTTTCCGGTTATAGTTCAGAAGAAAGAAAACCGGCCACCGACAACCAGTCGGCTCTGCAAACCGGAATGATCGTAGAGCACGAAAGATTCGGACGGGGCAGGATCACTGCTATCGAGGGTGATTCGCCGAATACAAAGGCTACGGTCCTGTTTACAACATCAGGTCAGAAACACTTACTGCTGAAATTTGCAAAACTCAAAATCATTAATCCCTGAATCTTTGCCTATGCTTCACTAAAGGTCCATAAAACCCTGGGCCATATTCTTTCCCATCATACAGCCTTCCGGAGTTATAGTGCCCTGAACCAGCACCTAACCATACTGTATTGTCGTTAGAGCCACTGAAAGAACAGCACTTGTGCATAGAATAATTGATAAAATCTCAATATATATGTGGAGAATAATACCGTGTATGCTGAAGCCATGTGATATAAATAAAACCACAAAAACTAATTTTTAATCAGATATTTAGTAATTTTGTAAAAAAGAATAAGTCAATATGACAGAAGATTATAACACTGAAAGAGAAAAAATGGCGATTCCTGAATATGGCAGGAATATCCACAAGATGGTAGAACATATATCAACCATTGAAGACAAGGAAGAAAGAAACAAGGCAGCCAGAACCATTATTTCCATAATGGGGAATATGAATCCCCATCTGCGAGACATTAATGATTTCAAACATAAATTGTGGGATCACCTGGCAATTATATCAAATTTTAAACTTGATATTGACTCGCCTTATGAGCCTCCGGCTTTGGAGACCCTTATCGAAAAACCAAAAATTGTTCCCTATAACACATATCCTATTCGCTGGAAACATTATGGCAGGATCCTTGAACAAATGATAAAGGCAGCTACTGAACTTGAGGAAGGCGAAAAGAAGGAAGCACTTATTCATCTGATAGCCAACCACATGAAAAAAAGCTACCTGATATGGAACAGAAATCAGGTTACCGATGAGATTATCTATCATGATCTGAAGGAGCTCTCCGGCGGACAAATAGACAGAGGTGCGGAAATGAGGTTATCAGAATCAAAGGAGATCCTTTCAAGAACCAAAAAGAAAAAAGCCCCGAGAAAATTCATTCCGAAACACGGATTAAGATAGTACTCATAATGCTAACTTCTTATCAATATGTCATCATTCGAGATCGAAGGTGGTTATCCGCTTAAAGGAGAACTAACCGCACAGGGAGCGAAGAACGAAGCTCTGCAGATAATATCTGCGACACTTCTTACATCAGAAAAGGTAACTATAAGTAACATCCCCGACATTCTCGATGTAACCCGTCTCATTGAACTGCTAATGCATCTCGGGGTACAGGTAACCAGGCCGGCACCGGGTGTTTATGAATTTCAGGCTGACAGAGTGGATCCTGAATACCTGCTTACTGATGACTTCCGGATCAGGGCAGCCGGGTTAAGAGGCTCCGTTATGATAATAGGGCCGCTGATTGCAAGATTTGGAATTGCATATATGCCTAAGCCAGGCGGCGACAAGATCGGACGCAGGAGACTGGACACACATTTTTTCGGGTTCATGAAACTTGGGGCAAAATTTGACTATGATTCCAAACAAGGTTTCTACAGGGTCGAAGGAAAAGATCTGAAGGGTGCATACATGCTTCTTGATGAAGCTTCGGTAACGGGTACAGCAAATATTGTGATGGCAGCTTCACTTGCTGAAGGTATCACTACTATCTATAATGCTGCATGCGAACCTTACCTTCAGCAGTTATGTAAAATGCTTAACAGCATGGGAGCCAGGATAAGCGGTATTGGTTCGAATCTTCTTACCATAGAAGGAGTTAAGGAACTATCCGGCACCAGCCACAGGATTCTGCCAGACATGATAGAGATCGGCAGTTTTATAGGTATGGCCGCAATGACCGAATCGGAAATCACAATAAAAAATGTTTCCTATGATAATCTCGGATTAATTCCCGAAGCATTCAGGCGACTTGGAATTAAACTGGAGAGACGGGATGACGACATTTATATTCCTGCACAGTCAAACTATGAAATTGACACTTATATTGATGGTTCAATTATGACCATTGCCGATGCAATATGGCCCGGCCTCACTCCCGACCTTCTGAGTGTATTTCTTGTTGTAGCCACTCAGGCAAAAGGAAGTGTCCTTATACATCAGAAAATGTTCGAAAGCAGGCTGTTCTTTGTTGATAAGCTAATGGACATGGGTGCCCAGATCATACTTTGCGACCCACACAGGGCCACAGTAATAGGGTTAAACAAACAATTCAGACTCAGAGGCATGAATATGGTTTCCCCCGATATTCGTGCGGGTGTTGCACTTTTGATAGCTGCGATGTCGGCCGAAGGAAAAAGTATAATAAACAATATCGAACAAATAGACAGAGGATATCAGAATATTGATGAACGACTCAACAGGATAGGTGCAAGAATCAAAAGAGTACACTGACCAGCTATAATTTCCAGGATTAATGACTTAAAAAATTTATAGTTATATTTGCAGAATATTAAAATTAAAAAAACTGCAAAGATGAGAACTATAAAAATTGCCGGTGGTGCAGCAGTGATTCTGCTTATACTGTTCTGGCTGAACAGCCGGAATGATACTGCCACAAATGCAGCTCAGGTATCAGAAAATTCAGTGGAAACATCAAACAATACAGGTATTGAGATTGGAGATATTGCCCCGGAACTTGAATTTGAATCGCCCGGAGGAGAATCTATTGCTCTTTCCTCACTCAGGGGAAACCTTGTGCTTGTTGACTTCTGGGCATCGTGGTGTGGTCCGTGCAGAAGGGCAAACCCTTCAAAAGTAGCCGCATGGCATCAGTTCAGGAACAAGGAGTTTATAAACGGAGAGTCATTTAAGGTTTATTCAGTATCACTGGATAAATCAAAAGATGCCTGGCTGAGCGGAATAGAGGATGACAAATTGCAATGGGAAGAACATGTTAGCGACCTGCAGGGATGGAATTCAGTGCCCGCAGCAATGTACCAGGTCAGAGGCATTCCAGCCAACTTCCTGATTGACGGAGACGGAGTGATTATAGCCACAAACCTGAGAGGTGACGACATTTCCGAAACCCTGAGCCAGTATCTTAAAGAATAGTAATCACTTTCTATTCTGGCAATCACAGATCCTTTGGATTATCATAATATTATATACCATGTCAAAATGTCCGCAATGGCAATATGGCGTGGTATTTGTTTGCCCTATTTTCAAATCCTAACATAATTCACTTTTTACAATATGGGAAAAAATAAAAAAAGTCAGCAGGAGAAAAAGAGAGAGGAAAAGGCCAGAAATGAAAATGCTGAAAATAATGCTCAGAAATCTGTCAAAAAAGATAAGGAACCCGAAAAAACGGCCACAGACAGCAGCACAGGAGACGGTCATGATGCCCGAACAGGAAATAATTCCGGACCGGAAATATCAGACATCCCCGATGAGCAGGCTTTACTTATCGGACTTGAAGAAAAAATAAAGGAGAAAGAAGATAAGTATCTCCGGCTGGCTGCTGAATTCGACAATTACAGGAAACGCACCCTTAGGGAAAAGGCAGAGCTATCCAAACTTGTCGGAAGCGACATTATTTCCGGTCTGCTGCCTGTAGTTGATGATTTTGACCGTGCAATTGAATCGATGAATGATGCAAAGGATATGGATGCCATGCAAAAAGGCATTATTCTTATTCGTGATAAATTCAAGGAGTTCCTGAAACAAAAGGGAGTGAATGAAATAAAGGCCATAGGCCATGAGTTTGACACAGATCTGCATGAGGCAATTACAAAAATACCCGCATCTGACAAAAAGGACAGGGGGAAAATAGTTGATGTAATTCTTAAAGGCTATATCCTTCATGATAAGGTAATAAGATACGCCAAGGTGGTTGTTGGCGAGTAAGTGATTATATAAAGCACTAAATAAGAAATAGCATTAAATGGCGAAAAGAGATTATTACGAAGTACTTGGCATAAAAAAGAATGCAACACAAGCCGAGATCAAGGCAGCTTACAGGAAAAAAGCACTGTTGCACCATCCTGATAAAAATCCGGGAGACCCTTCGGCTGAAGAAAAATTCAAGGAAGCTGCAGAGGCATATGAAATCCTTGGAAACGAACAAAAAAGAGCAAGGTACGATCAGTATGGTCATGCCGGTGTTGAAGGTGCAGCTGGAGGATTTGGCGGCGGCGGCATGACAGTGGAAGATATTTTCAGCCATTTCGGCGATATATTTGGCGGCGGATTCGGCGGGTTCGGAGGGTTTTCCGGAGGTCACAGAGGACGTCGGGTAAACAAGGGGTCGAACCTCCGTGTGAAAGTGAAGCTTAACCTTTCTGAGGTAGCAAATGGCGTAGAGAAAAAGATCAAAGTGAACAAATATGTTTCCTGTAAAACCTGCGACGGATCAGGGGCAAAAAACGGCAGTGCTTACAGCGACTGTTCCACATGCCACGGAACCGGCCAGGTGACAAGGATATCCAATACTTTTCTCGGACAAATGCAATCGACCTCGACATGTCCGACCTGTGGCGGTGAAGGAAAACAGATTACAAGCAAGTGTACAGTATGCTACGGTGAAGGTATCGTAAAGGAGTCAGAAGTGGTGACCCTGAATATCCCCGCCGGTGTAGCAGGAGGAATGCAAATGTCGGTAAGCGGGAAGGGGAATGCTGCAAGGAGAGGAGGCATAAACGGAGACCTGATAGTTGTTATTGAAGAAGAAAAACATCCCGAATTGTTACGTGATGGCAATGATCTGATATACTACCTTTACCTGAGTTTCCCCGATTCAGCCCTTGGTGTGCCGGTTGAGATACCTACAATTGAAGGTAAGGTCAAAATAAAAATCGAACCCGGAACGCAACCAGGAAAGATTCTCCGGCTGAGGGGCAAGGGTCTGCCGGAACTTAACGGCTACGGAAAAGGTGACCTCCTGGTAAATATAAATGTGTGGATCCCAAGAAACATGTCAAAGGAAGAACAGGCTGCGATAGAAAAATTAAGATCTTCAGAGAACTTCACCCCTAATCCTACCAGGGAAGATAAAAACTTCTTCGAACGGATGAAAAGTTATTTTGAATAGTAATTAAAACTCGTACCTTTAATATGGCAAATCCGCGATCAATGCTTCTGCTCATCACGGAAATATTCATGCAAGAGAGCCAAAAATCTTTACTAATCAATATTATTTAGATGGATCTGTTCTCCGCAAGAAATGTTACAAAAAAATTTGTAAACCACCAGGCACTTGACAATGTCAGTGTGTCAGTACCTGAGAAAAGTATTTACGGACTTCTTGGCCCGAACGGGGCAGGCAAGACAACCCTTATCCGCATTATTAATCAGATAACCGCCCCCGATTCAGGTGAACTCTATTACCGGGGCAGGAAACTTAACTCCGGCGACGTTCACGATATAGGATACCTGCCTGAGGAAAGGGGGCTATATAAAAAGATGAAGGTTGGCGAACAGGCACTTTATTTCGCCAGACTAAAGGGACTCGAAAAGAAAGAAGCACTAAAACGACTGAAATACTGGTTTGAAAAATTTGAGATCCAGGCCTGGTGGGATAAGAAAGTGGAGGAACTCTCAAAAGGTATGCAACAGAAAATTCAATTCATTATAACAATCCTTCATGAACCCGGATTGTTAATATTTGATGAACCTTTCAGCGGGTTTGACCCTATCAACACCAATCTGCTTAAAAATGAAATTACCAGGCTTCGCGACCGGGGCGCTACAATAATATTCTCTACTCATAACATGGCATCGGTCGAGGAGCTGTGCGACCATATTACACTTATTAACAACTCGAAAGCTATTATCAGTGGTTCGGTAAACAACATCAGGCAGCAATTCAAGCTTGATATTTACCGCATCAGTTTCGAGGGTGATCCCGAAAAACTTAATACAATACTCAATAATAATTACGAAGTACTAAGCAAAGTGAGCAGTTCAACAGGCCATACCGCCCGGATAAGGCTACTTGGGAAAACCCGGGAAAATGAACTTCTGAACCTCCTGATGCCTCATTTCCACATTACGTCATTTACCGAAGAAATTCCAAGCATGAATGATATATTTATTGACCTTGTAAACAAGCATAAAACAGCAGGCATTGCATAATACAATATCATCATGACCAATAAAAGTTTATTGATCCTCAGCAGGGAATATTTCACGAGAGTGAGAAAGAAGTCATTTATTATCATGTCTATCCTGGGCCCGATACTTTTCGCAGGTATAGTAGTCGGACCTGCCTGGTTTGCAACATTGGAAGACAGTGAGGTAAGGACCATTGCAGTTATCGACAGCTCAAAACTGTTTATAAACCAGATCCCTGAAACAGACTATCTGAAATTTGAATATCTGGAAAACACCAGTGTCGACCAGTTAAGAGAGAATTTCCCTGGTACCGGATATTATGCGGTTCTTTATATTGCGCATATTGTTCCCTCATCCCCTTCAGCAGTTCAATTGCTCTCTGACAAACAGGTCGGGATGAATATCAGGATGCACATAGCAAATGCTATCGAAAAAGAGCTTGAACGACAAAAACTTGCCGCATACAATATTGAAAATCTTGATGACATCCTGGCAGCAATAAAAACAAGCGTAAACATTCGCACAATTGTCTGGCAGGATGATGGAGGTGAAAAAGAAAGTTATACAGAACTTGCAATGGTTGTTGGTTATCTGGGAGGGTTCCTGATCTATTTTTTCATATTCCTGTTCGGTGCACAGGTCATGCGCGGTGTAATAGAAGAAAAATCCAGCCGGGTTGTTGAGATACTTGTTTCATCTGTAAAACCATTCCAGCTGATGTTGGGAAAGATTCTGGGTATCGGACTTGTTGGCCTTACACAGTTCTTTCTCTGGGTAATTTTAAGCGCTTCCCTTGTCCTTATAAGCCAGCAACTATTTTTTCCGGAACTGGGAACTCCCTCTTCTGAAAATGTAGTTGTCGACGACCTCTTTTCTTCCAGCTCCCTTCAGGAAACAGAGTCTCCGGAGGCACAGGATCAAGGCAGGCTTACGGAAATGTTTGCCTCAATATCGGCAATTAATTTCGGGGTAATACTTGGTGCTTTCCTGTTCTATTTTTTAGGCGGTTATCTCCTTTACGCTTCACTCTTCGCATCAATTGGTTCGGCGGTGGACAGTGAAACAGATACACAGCAGTTTATGCTTCCCATTACCATCCCACTAATCCTGTCTATAATTGTCATGATGAATGCGATTACGAATCCTGAAGGCCCGATAGCCTTCTGGTTTTCGATTATCCCGTTCACCTCTCCCATCATAATGATGGCCCGGATTCCTTTTGGAGTCCCCATCTGGGAGGTAGCCTTGTCGGCAGGACTCCTGATCGCCTCATTTATCTTTACAACATGGCTTGCCGCAAAAATTTACCGCACTGGAATACTAATGTACGGTAAAAAGGTAAATTACCTGGAATTATGGAAATGGCTCAGGCATAAAAGTTAAACCTTCTTAAAAGGCTTATTCTGCCTGTGCTTTTTGAACTTAAGCAAAAATATTTTGTTAATATCCTGACATAGGATATTACATCCTGCGTGATAATTTTATCAATAAAAAACTTAAACTTTCAATGCGAATCGCAATACTCGATCTTGGAACAAATACTTTTAATCTCCTGATAATTGAAGCAGAAACAGGAAAAACGGGAACTACCATCCTTTTAAGCAGGAAGGAACCCGTGCGGCTTGGAGAAAAAGGCATAAATAAAGGCAAAATAACAAGAAAGGCTTTTGAACGGGGACTGGCAGCTATAGAGAATCATGTTAAATACATTAATGCTCACAGGGCAGATCAGGTCTACGCCTTTGCAACTTCAGCTATCCGTTCGGCCGGTAACGGACTGGAATTTGTCAGGGTAGTATATGACCGGTTTAATATCGGCATACAGGTTATATCTGGTAATAAGGAAGCTGAACTAATCTATCTCGGAGTTAAGCAGGCAATAGACATGGGGCTAAAAAAGCACCTGATAGTTGATATTGGAGGAGGAAGCAATGAACTGATAATTGCAGACAGTGAAAAAATTTACTGGAAAGAAAGCTTTCCAATCGGGATGGCAAGATTGCTGAATAAATTCAAACCGTCCGACCCTATTGAAACTTCACAGAAAGAGTCTCTTGAAAATCATTTTTCAGAGAAGCTGTGCAGTTTCTTTAAGGCAGCTGAAATACATAAACCTGATATTCTTATCGGATCTTCAGGGTCATTTGATACATTCCGGGCACTGCTGGAAGCAATGAAAGGAGGCCCTCCTGCCGAAGCATACGGCCCGTATTTTGAATTCTCTACCAGTGAATTTATGGTATTGTATCAGCGGCTTATCAATTCTACAGCTGAAGAGCGGCTTCTTATGGAAGGAATGGAACCTATGAGAATAGAAATGATTGTGATTGCCGCTATATTTGTTAATTTTATTGTCCGAAAACTCGATATCGGACTGTTAATGCAATCTGATTATGCCCTTAAAGAAGGTGCTGTTATTGAAATACTAAAGCAACCCGTACCATATCTTCAGCAGGAAGACTAAATTTCCCGCCGATACTTTTAACTTTGAACAATGGCCAACATCCTTGTAATTGATGATGAGAGAAGCATACGAAACACTCTTAAAGAGGTCCTGGAATATGAAAAACATGTTATAGATGTATCATCAGACGGAGAAGAGGGACTTGAAATGTTTTCCGGCAAAGCCTATGATGCAGTACTACTTGATATAAAAATGCCAAAAATGGATGGCATTGAAGTCCTCAATAAAATCACTTCAATTTCAACGGATATTCCGGTAATAATGATCTCGGGGCATGGCAACATCGATACGGCAGTGGAGGCTATTAAAAAGGGTGCTTATGATTTTATTGAAAAGCCACTGGACCTTAACAGATTGCTTATAACTATCAGAAATGCGCTGGATAAATCTCAGCTAATTACAGAAACCAAAGTACTTAAAAGGAAGGTCAGCAAGACTTATGAAATGATTGGCGAGTCTCCGCCGATGCAGAAAGTCAGGTCGATGATTGACAGAGTTGCTTTAACAGATGCCAGGGTATTGATAACCGGCAGGAACGGAACAGGAAAAGAACTGGTCGCACGATGGCTGCATGAGAAAAGCAACAGGGCATCCAAACCCTTTATTGAAGTAAACTGCGCAGCTATACCATCTGAACTGATTGAGAGTGAGCTTTTTGGCCACGAAAAAGGAGCCTTCACATCTGCCCATAAAGACAGAAAGGGAAAATTCGAACAGGCTAACAATGGCACAATATTTCTGGATGAAATTGGCGACATGAGCCTTTCAGCCCAGGCAAAGGTTTTAAGGGTACTTCAGGAAAACAAACTCTCTCCTGTGGGAAGTGACAAGGATATCAGGGTAGATGTGAGAATTATTGCAGCAACCAACAAGAATATGAAAGATGAGATAGAGTCAAACAGGTTCAGGGAGGATCTCTATCACCGCCTGAGTGTTATCCTCATAAATGTCCCGACTCTTAACGAAAGACTGGAGGATATACCTTTGCTTGCAGACCATTTCAATGAAATGATCTGTGCCGAATACGGAATGCCGAAAAAGGCGATTAATGAAGATGCAATAGCAGAACTCCAGAAAATAGAATGGACAGGGAATATAAGGGAATTCAGGAATGTACTCGAACGGCTTATAATTTTATGTGATAAGGAGATAACCGGGAAGGATGTGATCAACTATTCCCAGCCCATTTCAAGATAGAAATCTCCCTCACGGGGATTATTCCCCATCTCTGTTAATTTATTATTGTTTGCACGGGTATTTGTCAGATTAGTTCGAATTTCTTATAATTGGCAATTGGATATCAACAATAACTTTCGCATTGTAATTGTTCACCGCGATCGGATCTCCCGCGTAATTTTTCATCTCTGTTTGTGTGCCTCTTTGCAAGGGAGATTTAACAGAGCTCTTTATTACCTGATTAAAAATTTAACCCCACCAGTCAAATGAGAATTGAAAAGGATTTCCTGGGAGAAAGGGAGTTGCCTTCTGAAGCATTATATGGGATACATTCACTCAGGGCCAGTGAGAATTTTCCATACAGATCGGAATTTCATATTGAATGGTTTATGGCCCTGGGATTGACCAAACTTGCTTGCTACAATACCTACACCTCATTTTTAAAAGCCGCTGGCAACAAAACCGGCTATTCTTCTCTTCCTTTTACTCCATTAAACAATGAGGTTGTGGAAATGATGAAACAGTCCGCCATGGAGATAGCTGCAGGCAACCATTTTGACCAGTTTATAGTTCCGGCCGTCCAGGGTGGTGCCGGAACGAGTATAAACATGAATATCAATGAGATAATCGCAAACGCTACTCTCATCAAATTAAACTCACATACCGGAAATTACAAGCTTGCCGACCCGATTGAACACGCCAACATATACCAGTCGACCAACGATGTTGTTCCTACCTCTCTCAGACTCGCGGTTATAAAACTTCTTCTGGTGCTCGAAGAAGAGATCAACCAGCTGAGGTTTATAATCGAGAAAACCGAAAGCATTCACCGTAATCATCTCAGAATAGCATATACACAGATGCAGCAGGCTGTGCCATCCTCCTGGGGAATGCTGCTGGGTTCATATAATGAAGCTTTGTCGAGGGACTGGTGGAGGGTGTCCAAATGTTTTGAAAGGATTAAAACAGTAAATCTTGGTGGCAGTGCTGCAGGTACCGGACTGGCCGTTCCAAGGTATTTTATAATGGAAGTTGTTCAGGAACTCCGTAAACTAACGGGCCTTCCCCTGTCACGCAGCGAAAACCTTCCCGATGCAACAAGTAATCACGACGGACTGGTAGAGGTGCATGCCATCCTGAAAACATATGCAGTTAATCTTGAGAAAATGGTATCAGACCTTCGGTTACTCTCATCTGATATTGCAGGTGGCAATGAATTAACACTCCCAAAAGTCCAGGTAGGAAGTTCAATAATGCCAGGAAAGGTCAATCCTGTTATATGTGAGTATGTAATAAGTTGTTCTCATAAGATTTATGCCAATGATCAGATAATAACATCGCTTTCCGCACAAGGGTGTCTCGATCTTAATGCTTACCTTCCATCCATTGGCCATGCACTGCTTGAGAGTATCAAGCTGCTGATAGCTTCAAGCCGTTCACTGAGAATAAACCTGTTCAGCAGAATCGCTGTAAACAACAAATTGTCTGAGCTTAATCTGTTCTCCAGCCCTGCAATTACCACAGCACTCACACCCTATATAGGCTATAACAAGTCTGCAACACTTGCCGGCCTGATGAAGGAAAAAGGTCTGGATATATTCAAAGCCAACGAGGAAATGCAGGTTATTGATCCTGATTGGCTTGCCGCGATACTTGAACCTGAAAATCTGCTTAAGACAGGATTTTCCCTGGGAGACCTGCACGACAGAAGACAGAAAGACCCGGATTAATCTCAGTACAAACAAGATCATTCCCAATCACCCTGTAATCTGCACCAGGGTTTTTTATTACCCTTTTGAGTGAACTCAGATAGGGAAAGAAATGCAGGTGCAGATCAAATGTATATTTATATTCTCTCTGCCGGGGTACTACAATAATTAACCTGCTTCTGCATACCCTTCTAAGTTCCCTTAAAGCTTTATCGAAGTTTTGTGTATGCTCAAGAGTATGGGCACAAATTACAGTGTCAAAATAATTATCAGGGAAATCAATATTTTCAATATCCCCACAGGTAATATGCAGATTATCAGGCTTGGCACTAATTTCCGGAGCAATAATATCTATACCATAAATATTTTTTCCCGGATATTTATCTGCAAGCAAACTGACAAGGTAACCTCGCCCACAGGCAATATCAAGTACTGACTCACCGGAAATGTTATTTAAAATATAACTGAGTGATTTTCTGTTCAGGTCAGTCGGCCTCTTCAGGTGACTGTCTTCAAGTCTGCTGTAATAATCGCGGAGTTCTTCCCCCGAAAAGAAAGGAGCCCTTTCTTTGAACTCGGCGAAATATCTTGTTTTCCTTCCAAAAAACGGATAAAGAAAAAAGAATAAAAACAACCTGCTGTCCCTTAACACGGGTGGGAAAAGGTTGTCAAATACGTAATTTATATATTTTGTAAAATCACGTCGTAGTGCCATTTTTTTATCTGTTTTTTCAAACCTGTTGCAATGATATGAATAATGTATGTATTTTCGGATAAAATAAGTTCATGTTAATTTGAGAAACCTGGCAATGATAATAATTTAATTCAGCAGTCATGAAAAGTGTGAGTTTATCAATTGTTGTTTCAGTTTTTAATGAAGAAGAGATGATCGGCTTATTCTGGAAGGAGTTCAGCAGTACAATGGGCCTGCTTAATGAGATTAAATGGGAGTTGGTATTTGTAAACGACGGAAGCAACGATAATACATCATTATTGCTTGATGAACTGTCGGGAGGAACTGATAATGTAAAAGTTATTCATCTGAGCAGGAATTTCGGACATGAATCGGCAATGCTTGCCGGAATAAGTCATTCAAGTGGCGATGCCATAATCTGCATGGACGCTGATCTGCAACATCCTCCATCATATTTGCCGGAAATGATAACTGCATTTATAAATGGTGCAGAGATTGTCACAATGAAAAAAATTAACCGTAAAGATGACGGACTGATGGCCGGAATTGCATCAAAATTGTTTTACCGTCTTATCAACTCTCTTTCAAAAAGTAATTTTGAACCCGATGCATCAGACTTTTTCCTTATTTCCGGAAGAGTTGCCGGAATTATAACTGAACAATTTGCAGAGCGAACGCGGTTTTTACGCGGACTCATACAAACTGTAGGCTTCAGGAAAGTATCACTTGATTATGTTTCGCCTGAAAGGCATGCAGGAAGAAGCAAATATTCACTGTACCGTCTGTTGCTGCTATCATTCTCTGCCATTGCCTCCTTCTCACATATTCCATTGCGACTGGGACTGGGTATTGGTATTTTATTCGGCATATTCAGTTTCCTGGTCGGCATCTATTCATTGATAATGCATTTCCATGGGAACCCTGTTTCAGGCTATACATCGATAATAGTTTTGTTAAGTTTCGGCTTTTCCCTTCTGTTCATAATATTAGGGATTATTGGCGAATATATAGGATTCATGTTTAGTGAAGTAAAAAAACGGCCATTGTATATAATTGACAGGATCTCAGAGCGACCTTCTTCCGGAAAAAGCAGTATTCATTGATCTGTTAACAGTCATTTATAATTCTCCTTGCCATTGAACATCTAATCGGCACTTTCCGGGAAATATGGCTGCCTCGTGACAGATTCAAACCTGAACTCTTTAAATCCAACTACCCTGAAATCGTCATTACAACTGTGTTCCCATTCAGGCACCCCCAGAGAACTGCCTATTGCGGCACTATCCAGTGAAGAGGCAAGCACAAACCTGAACTCAGGATCGCCGTAATGACCTTCCCCCTGCCGATAATACCAGTTTCTATTGGTAACATGATACCATATTGCCATATTTTCATGAACCGTGTATACGCGGACATTATTCCTGGAGAACATGGTTGTCATTTTAGCATGCCAGTATCCTCCTACTCCATATTTTACATTTCTTTCTTTAGCAAGTTCATCTATGCATTCAACATAATCAGGGTAATAATCAATCAGTGAAGTTATGCCACTCGCTATGCCTGAGTTAGTGGAATATTTCAGAGTAAAACCTGAAATCAGAAGCACAACTGATATCAGAGCATAATTAAACACCTTCCTGAGCTCTTTCTTACGGCTTAAAAGAAAATGAAAAATAAAGGCATAATTAAACAGAGAAAGGTAAAAGACATAAATATTATATCGTAGCAGGGCCCACCCAACGTAACTTCCGTTTAATACCGGCATAAACAGAACGATAATAAAAAAAAAGAAGTAAAAGTACAGGTAGAAAACTCCTGTCCACTTTTCTGTTTCTTTTCCTAAAAATAACAATTCCCGTGTCCTGATCCAGGCAAGAATGCACATCAAGGCAAAGGAAACCAGCGATAAAAGCACGGTTAGTCCCCTGAAATCCATTAGCTGAAGATACCTGAAATGCTGTCCTGACATAACCTGCCAGGAATTAATCATATTGGGGAAGTTAAATATTTTCCCCTGGGTGCCCACAATATATATATAACCAGAAGACCTTATCAGTGCAAAAACAATAATGCCAGTTAATGCTGAAAAGACTACGGCAGTAAAAAATTTCAGAATTTTCTCTTTGTGATCTATTAATACGATGAAAAACAATACCGATAAAGAAGGTATTACAAACATTACCAAAAATAAACGGTTGCTCAGAGTAGCCAGGAATACTGAAATCATCAGGAAGTACAGATATCTCTGCTTTCCTTTAAAATACCCAAGGGTTAATACCATGCAAAGGAGAGTCATTATGAACGCTCCGAGATGATAGCTGATACTCAGAATATAAAAGGTAAATACAAAGTCACCCGTAAAAACTGTGACAAACAGGATTGTCAGCATTAATATATTAGCAAGTGAGAGCATGTACCAGGAGATACCACTTACCACGAGCTTCATCAGATAATTCAGAAGAAGAAGCAATGCCATATACTGGCATACACTGTAGCATAACATTGCAAGCCTGAAATCACCCAGAATCCCGTTGAAAATGAAAAAGAAAAGCATATCAGGGAAAAAGTTCGGAGCTCCGTTTAAATGCCAGCCTCTCGCACCTGATCCATCGATAAAAATGTCTTTATATATTGATGGCAGATACATGGTATCAGAATTAAAATAAGTCCATACCTGGTTTGAATCGAGAGAGGCAAATACAATCAGTACCCATAAAAAATTAATCACCAGGGTCATGAACCATAAAAGCCTGCCTGATTTTTCAGTAGTTATTGTAGAAATAATAAATTTCATTGTTATCTTAAATCTAAAAAGAAAAAATCCTGCAATTAGTCCGTTACCGGCGATACAGGTGCTGATTGTCCTGCATATCCATCCACATTGCGAATAACAGCGATTGCGTAGCACTTACAAAAAGAAACATAAACATAATGGAATGCAATATGGGTCTTTCTCCCTCAGAACCGGTGAAATAAAATGCAAGAATTCTCAGTGCAACGGGTATGCTGACCAAATAAAGAATAAAGGCCATGTTATATAAAATAAACAAAGGATGGAAATCTCTGAAAAAATATTTCATCCACAACCTTTCAAAAAAAGATTTTAACAGAAGCCATGAAACGCGGGGAATTACTTTCCGTATTTTCATCTTCGACCTCTCCCCAATATCATAGACGGGATTTATCTCCACCTCTTTTACTGTGCATAAGGCAATATTAAGTTTCACAAGCATATCGTTTGGCATTCCGTAGCCTTTATAAATCCTGTGCAGTGCAATGCCGTTAAGGGCCTTGTTTGAAATTGCTGTGAACCCGGACTGGGAATCGGATACATGCCAATAACCCGATGCCAGCTTGGTAAGAATAGACAGTACTGAATTGCCAAAAAATCTTACCCTGGGTATCACTATTGCAGAACTCTTATGAATCAGGCGGTTTCCCTTAACATAATCTATCCCTTCATTTATAACAGGCCGGCAGATACTCTCAAGATCATCCGGATCCATCTGTCCATCGCCTGCCATCACGGCTGTGCAATCTATATTGTAATCTTTACACCATTTATATCCCCGTGCTATGGCTGAGCCAACACCACTGTTTTTCTTTATATTTATCAGGATAACTCTCTCATTTTCCGGATCCTTGTTTACAATATCAGAAGGTGAGAAAAGTTTTATCTCCTCGCTCAACATTTGATGAAGAACCCTGCCGGCCCTTTGATAACGGCCTTCAGGAGCATAAGCAGTATTATTATTTATATTCGTTCCTTCATTGCCGGAAAGAAGATATTGCCTGACTATCTCTTCAGTACTGTCAGATGAACCATCATTGACTACCACTATCCTGTCGACAAAATCAGGCATCAACCTGATAACCTCACCTATCTGCGTCTCCTCATTAAAAGCGGGAACAACGACTGCTATTGTCTTATTATCCAACATTATCTCTGGTTATTAAATATCCACTCTGCATCGGTTACCAGCATGGAATCGAAAGGTATATTGTTTTTTTCAGCTTTTTGCCTGATGTAATCAGTCATTTCCGGGCTTTCAAGAATCTCATTGACAATAAGTGATATTGCCCATTTCTTCTCGTAATGTTCTCTTCCCCTTTCCTGCAGCAACTGCAATGCTTCTGCTCTTATACCATCTTGTCTGTCGGCGTCATTTCCGGCAGACTGGTTCATGACCTCCTTATCTTCATGAAGCGATTTTACTATCCACAAAATAAGTTCCTCATCAGAAGGAGACCTCCTCCATTCACTTGCCGGCTTTTCTTCAGGTTCCGGACTGATTTCCCTGTACACGCCCTGTCTTGCCAGATCATGATCAGGTATCGTTATCAGGTTCCAGTATCTTTCTGTCGGGTGAAGCTTAAGGAATGTCTCACGATAAGCCTCCCTGTTCATCCACCACCAGTGAATGGCATTATTAACATACTGCCGTGTCTGAAACAAATTGAACATGATAATAAGGGTTACTGCTGAAAGGGTTGCTACCCTGATATATTTCTTTTGTGAGGTAAGATATTCAAGCAATGCAGCAAGAGGCACAGCCATAATCGCGTATGAATCAATGAAAGATCTAAGGCCGAATCCACCGCCATACCACCAGTTCCACCATGAAGAAAGAATAAAAATATTCAGGATAAGGAACAGGGAAATTGCGGGAACCAGTGAATGTTTCTTCCTCAGTAGTATTAAAATCCCCGAAAGGGCAAGGAACATTAAAGGAGTATATACGAACCAGCCTTTCTTAATGCTGAAAAGGATATTGAATATCTGCGGATTATTAAAGAAAAATCTGCCGCCGAGTTCACCATAGGAAAAATAGAATATCTTGCCCGAAACCCAGTGCCAGTAGATGAACTGAGGCAGCCAGACAAGAATAAATGCCACTGCCATCAACAATATCCAATTCCATCTTTTTAAAAAAAAGGAAAAACGTTCACTGAACGCTTTAAAACTTCCTGTATCCCACAAAAAGAAGATGACAAGAACTATAATATTTGTAGGCCTTATAAGTGTAATAAGCCCTGCCAGGAGTCCGCTATAAACAACCAGTTTAACCGAAGGCGCCTTATAGAACCGGATGGTGATCCATAAAAATGCCGCAATGAGCGCAAAATTGGCGGCATGACTCATTGGTGCCTCATATGACGAGTAATAAAAAAGATTGGTTCCAAGCGTGACTGAAATCAGCGTAAACGCAGTTATGTTCCTTGAAAAATATGTTAACAGGACCCGGCCCAAAAAATACATTCCCGCAAGGAGATAGAAAAGAGCACTGAATGTAAGTGCAACCCGGTAAGGCCTTGAATATCCGTCGGCCTCATAAGAGGTGGACAGTGCGACTGTGTGTGCGGCAAAGAAAAACGGTGAGTAAAGCAAAGCCATTCCCATGGTGGTAACTATGGCCTGTTTGCCTGTTGGTGTTTCAACCGGCCAGATCAGGTCGCCGAATTTGTCCGGATTCTCCCTGCGGAATTCGAGTGACAGATCATTATATATAAAGGCTGCGGGAAGCCACGCATAATAGGATTTAACATCCCATTCGATGACACCCTCAGGATGATTATAACGGGCATGCCGGCAATTAGTCACGAAGACCAGTATAAGAACAATACCTGTTGCGACAAAAACAATGTTCTTTTTGATCCGGGCCAGGCCTGTCATCCGAATTATGTATAAATTACAGGCACTTTATTATGCCTTTTAAGGCAAATTTAGGAAAAAGTCCCGTATCACAAATGATTTTGGCATCATTAAAACCAGTCAGTCATCTATTGTCAGAATATTACCCTCCCTGGTTACAGTGTATTGCTTGACTGCCACAGTAGCAGGCCCCTGCAGTACAGAGCCGGTGGATGAGAACACAGAGCCGTGACATGGACAGGGAAAATTCCCTGCAGCATGATTGTAGGAAATTATACAGCCTTGATGTGTACACACCGCCGATAATGCAACAAACTCCATACCACCAAGATTTACAACCATTATATTATTGCTGATCATAACAGAATGACCGTCATTATTCAGAGCTGCATACTGAGGTGAGGCCAGATCAAGGGTGACCGGCATAACAGGCTCAGGCAGATTTTCTTCTTCATCATCATCTTTGCTGCAGGATGAATATAAAGCCGGAATAGTAATAAATGTTCCGGCACGTATCCCATAAAGTAAAAAATCCCGTCTTTCCATAAATTCAATTATTAGTTAGACACAATTAGAGATAAAATACCCGGGTAATGGTAAAACCGAAAAACACATCGCCATTACTCCATTTTCCCGTTGTATTGACAAGATATGCTTTATCAATTATACCCTGGGTATTGGAGAAGAATAGCTGAAAGACATGGCCGCCGGTTTCAATGTCGAAACCTAATGACAGCGGGTTAATATTGTCAAACCCGTCATCAATAATTTCATGAATATATTCCAGATTGAGATGCGTGATTGAAGTTAACCTTATACGACCGGCAATTCCCAGAGATAGTTTATCAGCCGGACTTTGTGTCTCTGTCAGGTAACTGCTGCGGAGCCAGAGCGGACTAAACTGGAGCGAAAAGTTTTCCGAAAACTTCCTGCTTATCATCAGTCCCTGGACAATACTTGAACGGCCCCTGAAGTTGTCCTGGTCTGCGGGATAGACCAGCCGAAGAGTGGCGTAGGACGAGGCAATATAATAACTTACACTTATGGGAGAGTTAAGTTCTCCCTCCTGGGTAATCACACGTGATTTGAGGTAAAGGTCATATGTCTTTTCAAAACTACTCCTTCCTATCCCGGCACCAAGCCACCTGTTTATCCCATAATCAAACCCCAGCCGGATTGTAGCAAGATCCAGCCCAAACATTTCATAAAGGCCTGACTGTAAGCTCCCAAAGCGGTGACCTATGTTGAAGATTAGCTCACCGGTGTGAGGAATTTCAACTGATTGCAGATTCACTATCCTGTTACTTCTAAAAGTCTTGATAACAGGGCTTTCAGTGTCATCCCAATCACCAAGTTCATCGAACAGATCCTGTGATACTATGTTTCCGGCAAGACATACAAGAAATAGAAACAGAATAATAAATGGCTTCATTATCCGGATTTTAGATAAGACATGTTTAGTATGCAGTGCTATATTAATCCATATTATGCAAAGTCCGTTTTATTTACCCCGGCACTGAACAGGCTTGTATTACAGGGCAAATTCAGTTCCCGATTAATCAACAGGGGCCAGTCTCATATTAACGGTTACCTCGACCTCCTCTGCAATATTCCTGATCAGTAAGCGGGGAATCCTGATGTCATAATCTTCAAGCCGGACCGGAAATGTAGCTTTGCATAACAGATGAGGCCCGACCCTTTCAATAGTCCCGCTTATTTTAACACTCCTGGTTATCCCGCGTATTGTGAGTTCTCCATTCACAACAACATTTTCATTCTTGTCGGTCAGGCTCAATTCATTAAAGTCATTAATGTATCCTGAAAAGACCGACTCCGGGTACTGATCTGAATTCATAAACCTTTCATTGAAATGCCGCTGCATAAGAGCCATTCTGAATTTAAAATACTCAATCCGCATCCTGATTGCGATTTCCCCTGAGGAGGCATCAAGAACAGCCTGTACCTGGTTATTCATGGCATCTATATCTTCCAGCGGTGCTGATGAATAAAATGAGATTGATCCCTCCCTGGTTATATAGGAAGACTGGGATATAACAGGCAGAATTATTAATGATAACAGCGATATGAGTGTAAATCTTCGCACGATCAGCACAAATTTTTGTCTACCATTATATATGAAATCCGATGTAAAGCACTGCTGTCCGGGAAAATTTTCCATCCAGGAATGTGCTCAAGGCAGACGGAGGTAAGAAATACCTCCTAAGAAAGCAAGGCTGCATCTAAATCATTAACCTGAGAATATTAGTTATATAATTAAGTTTTCACCTCTCTAATTATATTATAACTATAAATATAAGGTTTTTGTTTTGGTTATTTGGAATAATTATTAATAATAAAATAACTCATTCTTAAAACTGGGCACCAAAATAAATGCTTTAAGCATGGGTGATCCATCCATGGAAGCACTAGGGGCAATTTTAAATTACTTATAATTATGTTCCTGACACAATATTGACATCTCTGAAAAAATATCTTCAGAGCTGGTATGCAGTATATTAAAATTTCATGATCATTGGCTCAAGATCTGCAGATATCAGCAATTATTAGTCGCCGATCTCAAGATTGGTGATCTCATCTGTAAGTTTAAAATCATATTCAGGATATTCAAACAGGTTCTGCCGTGTTTCAGTCTCCGACAGAGAATAGCCCCATATACTCTGGTATTCATCAACATTCTCACCCATATCTCCCAGCTGGTTAAGATATTCGCCAATTGGTTTACTTTCTATGATGATCATTTTACCAAGTCTATTGATAATCGGACTATGCCAGCGTTTATGGTCGTGGTCAAATTCCAGAATTCTCCTGCCCCATCGGGTAATTCCGATTGTCCTGAAAGTCATACTCTTTCCAACTGCCGGAAGATTAATCACATTCCTGTCTGAAGCCAGAAATGGTACACCTGCCTCCTCCCTCAAATTGCGTATATTTTCAACCATCTTTTCTGCATCGTCGGAAAAATTCTTAATTCTCTCATTAAACTCCTCCTTAATCCGGCCAATGTACTTTTCTTCTAACTGCTCCTGAACAGACCTTGCATTGGTTGCATAGTTAAAGGTATTTTCAAGAAAACCCTTAACAGAGAAAGTGTAATAAGTTATTACGCCAATATCATTCAGGACCTTTCTGAGCATTGAACTGTGACCTCTGCGGGAAGCTGCTGTAGTAAACACAAGCTGGTTTGCGACTATCCAGCCGGCAGATATCAGCCGCTGAACTGCAAGTTTTGATTCAGGAGTTACCTCCATGGGACTTTGAAAATGGGTTTGTATAACAAACTGTTTCATTCCTATTGCTGATGCTTTGTTACGGAATTTATTAAGAATACTGATCAGCTCAGGTGTAACTCTTTGCGGGAGGTATGCAAGAATCCGCGTACCTAGCCTGATCCGTAATATCTCAGCATACTTTTCACCGTCTTTCCTAAATTTGTTTGCCTCTCTTTTCCTGAGGGCCATTTCATAAACACCGTCAAGGATCTTTTCGAGTGATTTATCACGGCTCATTAGTGCATCTCCTCCAGTAATAAGGATATCCCGCAACTGACTGTCGTTTTCAAAATAATCAAGCAAGGACCTCAATTTACTGTCCCAGTTTTCATCAGGTTTGAGCTTATCAAGATTGAAATTGAGATTTCCTCTCTGGAAATCATACATCCGCTGACAGGATACACATAATCCACCACAAGCCCTGCCCATTGTGTCTGGTATCATTATAGCCACTTCCGGATATCTCCGGTGAACATTTCTGAGAGAGGGCAATATCCATCCGGCAGCATTTGGCTTTCCGGATTGAACCTTATCTTCTTTTTCCCAGGCTTCAATTTGTCCGAACTGTTCAATCAATGACTTGCTGTAAATAACATAATGCCGTATAGCAAGGTCCGCTCCGGCGGCAAAATCGAGGGTGCTGGTACTAAGCAGTGAAATATAATAGGGATTGACAAAGAAAGGTATACCTTTCTTCTCTGCCTTATTTAGCAACTTCATGGTATCCAGGTCGAGCGAATAATCGAGCAATTCATTAAGCAGATCAGGCGACCGGACTGCAAAATGAAGGTGGAACATATGGTCGTTCCACCATTCCCTTACCTGATCAATTTTCTCATCCCGGGTTGCACCTTCACGAAAAGAATATTTGTTGTCACCCTCACAGATCCCTATCCTTTCAGCCAGGATACTGATGATCCTTTCCTTGTTAGTTTCCCTGATCCTGATTATTTCTTCCTGAAGGCCATGCCTCCAGCGATTCATCCATTCGTCTACAGTTTTCCTGTCAGGCTTCTCGCCTGAAACCCGATCTGTAAACTGACGAAAAAGATGTATCATATCTTCGAAAAACAATGGTTTTGAACCGCCACTTCCCTTTTTCACACCCAGCCACAGGAAGTTGAAAGGATCATTCATCATTTTCTCTCCTCCCCTGTGCGGGTTGATAAATTCACGGCCGGCATTATCAAGGTAGTCAAGAATGCGAATGGCTGCAATGTCTTTCCATCGCAAACCAGCATATGTTTCAGGGGACGTTTTTTCTTTATTGTAATATTTTCTTGCAGCTTCATTGTCCGCAATGACTTCTTCCGCCCACTCCCTTATCAGTTTCCATGCCTCTTCTTCCGATCCGGACTGACTAAAAATGCTTTCAAGTCGTGGATTCTCTCTCAGCAGCTTCCTCAGGAGTGTTGCAGACTTAACAGACAGGGCTATTTTTTCAGGAAGATATTGCATTACACATAAAATTTAGAGATAAACATTTACTGGACTACAGGCAAATCAGGGATTAAATTTTTTCGTACGGGAAAAATGTATCCACCTGTATTCCGGTTTGCCGGAAAATTTAATGAAACCCTTATTTTCCGGGACTTTAACCGCTAAGATACAAAACCCCTCAAATTAAAAATGTGTTATATATCATGTAGAAAAATAAGCGAAAATTGTTACTATAAAAAAATTCATTAAACTGTGATCCCCTGCCTTTGATTTAACAAATAACAGCCTGATCATTCTGGTATAACTCACTGGATATTCGTAATTTGATTACATTTACAAACTTTAGGGAATAAGTTTGATTAAAAATGTAATTTAGCAGTAACCGGAACTTTGAAATTATGTTAAAAAAAGGTAAAGAAAGTAAACCTCATATTGGTATATACGGCCGACGGAACAATGGAAAAAGCTCACTGATCAACCTGCTGGCCGGACATAGCATTGCTATTGTGTCAGAAATCCCCGGAACAACGACCGATCCGGTAAAGAAATCCTTTGAGATCACAGGCTTCGGACCGGTTGTTTTGATAGACACTGCAGGATCTGATGATACAGGGCAGCTTGGTGACATGCGTACATCCAAAACGATGGAAACTCTCAACAACGTAGACCTTGCCATCCTGGTTATAGCACAAAACAGTTTTGGAGAACCAGAGAAAAAGCTTATTAGTGTATTTAAGAACCTCGATCTTCCATATATTATTGTTCATAACAAATCAGACATTGAAAAACTTAGCAAAGAGAAATACAATGAGATAGTCGTTGAAACAGGCGTAAGAATTCTTGAAATAAGCAGCCTTTCAGGGGAATATCCCGAAGAGGTCATCTCTGCCATAAGAAACACCATACCCGAATCGGCACTAAAAGTTCCCGGACTAACAGGCGATCTGCTAAGCTATGGTGACATAGTGCTGTTAATAACCCCGATAGATGTCCAGGCGCCCGCCGGGCGCCTTATCCTGCCACAGGTACAGGCTATTCGCGACATACTTGACAATGACTCCATTGCTATTGTATTAAAAGAAAAAGAAGTCGATGGGTTCCTGAGAAAAACAGGAATCAGGCCGAAGCTTGCCATAACCGACAGCCAGATCTTTATAAAAGCCGATGCTTCAATACCCGATGATATTCCATTGACCAGCTTCAGTATTATCCTGGCCAGGCAAAAGGGAGATTTTGAAAGATACCTGGAGGGAACACCAAAAATCTCCGAATTAAAAAACGGCGACAGGATTCTGATCCTCGAATCATGCACCCATCATGTATCGTGCGATGATATCGGCAGGGTAAAGATACCCCGGTGGATCAGCAACTTCACAGGGAAAAAGCTTGATTACGACACTGTCGGGGGCCTCGGAAACCTTCCCAGGCCGATAACCGATTATTCATTGGTGATCCAGTGCGGTGCCTGCATGATTACAAGAAGGCAACTTATCAACAGGTTAAAACCAGCCATTGATGCGGGTGTTCCCGTCACTAATTACGGCATGGCAATTGCCTGGGTACAGGGTATCTATAAAAGGGCTGTAGCCCCTTTTGTTGACCGGGAAAGCAGTTCAGAGAATTATCTTTAATTCTTTTACTTTTTTTCAACAGCAAAAAAAAGTAACAAAAAAATGCCGCGCTGACGGAATAAGGCTAAAAATCAGTGTTTTTTTCTAAAAACCGTGAACTCGCTGCGCTCAAACAGCACGGTTTTCTTAACGAAAAAAACACTGATTTTTTTGACGCCTTTTTCCTAGGCGGAATGCACCCAACTGATCAAAAGAAGTGAGAAGTTGAAAAAAAGTAAGTATAAATAATTTAAAAAAGCAAAGGGGAAGCACTTGCGCGCTTACCCCTTAAACCCTGGCTACCTAACCTAACCTAAACCTAAACCTAAACCTAAAACTTAATAATTAAAACTTGTAATTAACCATAAAACCTAAAACCATTAATCTTATATATTGCTGAACCTCAAACTAAATAATCTAAATCAGGTACTACCAAAACCTTAAACCTGCGTTCAGTCCAATCCAGATTTTTGTGTCGGCCCTGCTTCCTTCATACTCAACTATATGATAT
This sequence comes from uncultured Bacteroidales bacterium, assembly GCA_964421595.1. Classification (GTDB taxonomy): domain Bacteria; phylum Bacteroidota; class Bacteroidia; order Bacteroidales; family PUMT01; genus PXAP01. The sequence continues at coordinate 74,758 of CAYQXY010000001.1, forward strand.
GGTGCCGGATCTATCAACCCTGATTCTCCATTATTCTTTCCGGAAACCAGGACATTCAAAACCGGTCCTGCAAAAATCTGCCATCTCTCATCAATATCCCTGGCATAACTTACCTTAAGCTGGTTAAGCAAGGTTAAACGTTCACTCCTCCACAATTTTTGCTTCACTAAATTCTGTGATCCAATTTCGATATTCAAATAACGACTATCCGACATATAGAATTCCGAACCAATACCGTATCCGTAAGAATAAACAGAATTATCGCCAATAAATTGGGCGCCCATTGTTAAAAAATTATAAAATCTTCTTACACCTAATTTAAATCCGATATTAAGGTTCATGACATCCCCGCCTGAAAGTTCAAACTTTTTATATCCGCCTCGCTTAACTACACTGATGAATCCGACAGGAATTCCATCAATTGTATCGGCTACGTTTATAAAGCCCAGTTGCATTCCTTTTATTCTCCCTGCCACATTTATGAACCCGGCCAGCTGTACTCCCTCTGCTTCACTGGCTATATTAGCAAAACCTGCTGCCTGTAATCCATTCATTTTTCCTCCGGTAACGTTTACAAAGCCGGCTGCCTGCAAAACTTCCGCATCACCTGAAACAACATTTGCAAATCCTGAAGCCTGTGCACCATTAATATTCCCGTTTATTACATTAGTGAATCCGGAAGCCTGAAAAATTTTTGCACTGTTATTAACCACATTGATGAAACCTGCTCCCTGGAAACCATTTGTGTAGGAATTATTTACATTGAAAAAGCCGGCAAGTTGTATACCATCAGTATTTCCATTGACAATATTGCCAAAGCCCGAGCCCTGCAGCCCTTTCATAGTATACCTGTTAATATTGACCAGACCGCCTAATTCTATTCCGTCAACACCACCGGTTATTCCTGCTAATAAATTCAGCGAGATATTGTAGATATAATTATGAGAATAGGCACCCTCAGTCCCCACATACGGAAAAACACTCAGTTGAAAGTTTCTTTTCTCAACAGTACTATCAGGGTTGGCAGCAGTTGAATTTAAAGTCCAGAAAAGGCAAAAAATAAAAATCAGAAAAAGTCTTAACATTTTGTTTTATTTTAATAATTATCAATTCAACCAGGACAAACAAGTAATATACCATTATTGGTAATATACTCATTATCTTGAATTAAGCTGAATTCACAGCAGGCATACCTCTGTACGGATACGTACATAAAGCGTGCAGGTAAATTCTAAAACTGGAAATAAATGAAGGGCTGTATTCCGGCCGACCTGAACTGATAGAATAAAAAAACCATAAGAACCGCAAACACAATTTTAACCAGAATGTGAGTCCGGATATATATCCCCCTGTACCATTCCTTGAAACCGGCAGGCAACCAGTGAACTACCAGGGCAAAAAGCATAAGTAAAAAGACACTGCTGTATGCATACAATATTTGCGGAACAAATTCAATACCGAATTCATTCCATATCCTGTTCATCATAACAAAAGCTGATGATATGCTTTCAGACCTGAAAAACAACCAGGTAAATGACACAAACTGGAAAGTGATAAAAACTGAAAAAAACCTGCTCATGGTAGTTTCGCGCTGTGATATCCGTTTTTTTCCACGAAAGTGATCAGTACTGAATTTATGAGCTGCAAGAGCAATGCCATGTAATCCGCCCCAGATGATGAACCGTAAACTCGCCCCGTGCCAAAGGCCGCCAAGGATCATGGTAACCAGAAGATTTGCATATGTCCTCAATGACCCTCTGCGATTTCCACCCAAAGGTATATACAGGTAATCACGGAGCCAGGAAGAAAGTGAAATATGCCACCGACGCCAGAAGTCCGCTATATTATCAGCCTTATAGGGAGAATTGAAATTGACCGGTAATTTAAAACCGAGCAGCAGAGCAACACCGATTGCTATGTCAGTATAGCCTGAAAAATCGCAATAGATCTGAACTGAATATCCATAAACTGCCATCAGATTTTCAAATCCGGTAAATGAGGCAGGATTATTGAAAACCATATCAACATAATTAGCCGAGATATAGTCAGATATAAGGATCTTTTTCACAAGTCCGCTCATAATCAAAAACCAGGCATGTCCCATTTCCTGGATGCTCAGTCGGAACGAAGTATAAAGCTGAGGAATGAATTCAGATGCCCTCACAATCGGGCCGGCAACTAGCTGGGGAAAAAATGAAACATAAAAACCAAAATCGACGATATTGCCGACTGGTTTGAGTTTTTGCCTGTAAACATCAACCGTATAACTGATAGTCTGAAATGTATAGAATGAAATACCCACCGGAAGAATGATTACGGATATGTCTGCAGTGCCTCCCATATACTGGTTGTACAATAATGACGGATAGTTAATCACCGCCAGATCCAGTCCGGTAATCTGATTAAAAAAGCCTGTAAGAAAATAGGCATATTTGAACCATGCAAGAAGTCCGAGATTAAATGTAACACTCACCACCAGAAACAGCTTTTTTAAAAAGCCTGTCCTTGCCCTGTAAATCAAATGCCCCAGGGTAAAATCTGCAATGGTTGAAATGATTAGCAGTGAAAAAAAGTATCCTCCCGACTTATAATAGAAAAAAAGGCTCATAATGAGCAGATAGGCATTACGCCAGGGATTCTTCTTATAGATCAGGCTGTAAAACAAAAGCAAAACCAGAAAGAAGCCCCAGAAATAAATCCGGGTAAATAGCAGCGGTGCATCTTCGGAATAAGTAAAAATGCCGGGAAAAAGATCCATCCGAATTTTTTAGAAGTTATTAACCTGGTTTTAAGCCATATTCACCAACAAAAGTGGTTACCACACATGGATCAACATTGGTCTTATGTCACTTGCTGTGGCCCTGGTTCATGGGTGATTAATCCGAAAGAATATCAGTTTTCTATCGAATGACCAATTTACTAATTTTGTTTAATATGACCGTAAAAAAAGGGTGCTCAGTGTACTGGCTGGATCAGTGGAAGTCACAACAAAAAGCAGATTTTCTGAGAATTACTGTTTTTGAAGATCCAGGTATTTATTATATTCTTCTGCAATAGCACTATATATTAAATCACCTACAAGAGCAGATCCTCTGAAAGTAAAGTGAATATAGTCAGGCTGTCCTAAAGACGGATCGGCCATGACCCATGAAGGCATGGAATTTTGCCCTCCCATTGCAGCAAAAAGATCCCAGAACGGAAACCCTGCACCAAACGCAGCGTTCCTCTGGGCGTCCCTTATTAGCCCTATATTCGGATATGATTCAAATTGCCCTCCTGGAATACGTCTTGACATATCTGACACACCTATTACTATGATACACAAATCCGGGCCCACAGATTTAAAAAACTGCAACTGCCTTAAAAGTGCTCTTTCATAATATGAATAGTCATCAACAATATTGGGTACTACATTTACCCCGAACTGCAACAAAACAAGTCTGACATTAAGAACTTCAAGCATCCTTTTCAACAATCGTTCATCTGTTTCTGAAAACTCCAGTCCACTGCTCCCACGCATAGCAATGTTATCAACTGCAACTCCTGAAGTATCGTCAAGCATAACCGAATATATTTCAGGACTGCCTTCGCCATTTATCCTGACAGTATATTCACCCGAACTCTCCGGCAATGTCATTCCGATCCATCTTAGAGAATCGGAAGGAAAAAAAAGCTCTGCTTCAATTGTTTCGCCTGCCCGAAGCAGTTCCATAAGAAATGGGGAATTTGTATTCCCGAAAAATATACTGAGCTGGTTCATATTGCGGGACCGGGCACTTCCGTAGTTAGTCGACCTGATACTGAATGTACCTCTTATATCAGGGGCTCCATCAGGTTGTGCGATTGAAGAGAATGACATGAGCAGACCATAGCGGTTATGTCCGGGATTTCTGCTTCCTCTGTCAAGAGGCGTAAAACGCTCCCATCTGCCGGAGGTCTGCACCTGGATCGAAGCACTATGCGGCACCGGTGATACAACAGGGAACATGCCGATCCCGCTCCCACCGAATCTGGCCTGGAACCGGTTCCTAAGGGTAGAACTTATCCTGTTGTTTTCTATCTGGGAATCGCCATAATGAAGGATCCTGAGCAAATTTCCCCTTTCTCCGGCTTTATCAAGATGTCTGAAAAAGGAATACATTACGGTATCATTACTGTCGGGAAATTCGAGTGGAACGACTAATTTTCTCAACTCCTGTTCGTCAGTTGGAATTGTAACCTGATTATACTCATAAAGGCTGTCATTGACCGGCTCTTCAGTAGTACCTTCAACTGTATCCTGTACAGGATAAGCAGGCGGGTCATCCTTATCAGTCCAGGCATCAAGCAGATCGGTAATATCGGCGTATTCAGGATCATCAGATTTTAATATACTGCCCGGATCGGGGAAATACAAATAAAAATCTTTCCCCAGGCGTATACCATTTTGAGGAAAGATAATTGAAATTACTGAAAGTAAGCCCAGGATAGCAAGAAGGAATAAAAAAATGTGAAAAGGTCTGATACCCTGTTTCATTCTTTTTTAGGCAAATCAATAAACATTATCCCTTACCTTTAGTCTCCGCGTTTAATCCTTAATCTCTGGCCTGGATAAATACGGTTAGCATTACTTAATTCATTAAGTCTTAATATGTCACGATCGGTTACCCCCGGAAACTGTCGGGCAATTTCCCAAAGAGTGTCACCCTGACGTACAGTGTAATACAAGAATTCCCCCGACCCGTCCGGGGTCAAAGCTGTTGAAGGTTGATTTGTTGCAGGAGTCCTTCCTACTCTTGCCTGCTTCTGAGCAAAACTGAGGCTGTTAACTGCATTAAAATAATCTGTCTGGCTGGAAGGAACATGGATCACAAGCCTCTGACCTGGTCGTATAATGTTCCCCCTGATATTGTTCCAGCTTCGAAGGTTAGCTACACTTACATTATACCATCTTGAGATAACGCCCAGATTATCACCCGATTTAACTGTATAATGAACCGGTGACCGGCCGGAAGGAACCGAAGCCGCGGCAGTACTGCTTAATGGCCCGGCGGTCAGGTTTGCACGATTCAGGTAAAGATCTGCCCTGTGAGCAGAGATGCTGTCAATATTGTCAATGAAGCGTGATGAATAATCTACAGGAAGCCTGAGAGAATAGGAACGGTCACGTGCAGGAATAATATCGCTCAGGTATTGCGGATTCATATCTCTAAGCATTTCTACAGGAATATCAAGTACTTCAGAGATCTGCATCAAATGCATCTCCTGATGGATCATTATTGTGTCGGTATAAACAGGAAAATCAACTGCAATTGGCACCAGTTTATGTTCGTCATAATAGTGCATCGCATAGGTGGCTGCAACAAAAGCAGGCACATAGCCCCTTGTCTCCCTGGGCAAATAGTTATAAATAGCCCAGTAATTACGCGCTCCTCCTGCCCGTCTGATTGCCCTGTTAACATTTCCGGGCCCGCAATTGTAGGCAGCAAGTGCAAGAGTCCAGTCTTTATAAATACCATGCAGGTCCCTCAGGTATCTGGCGGCTGCATGGGATGATGCCAAAGGATCACGGCGCTCATCAACCAGTGAATTCATGTTCAGATTATACATTCTGGCAGTCCCAAACATAAACTGCCACATCCCGGTGGCCTTTGCCCTTGAAACAGCACGCGGATTCAGGGCTGATTCAATGACAGGCAAATACCTGAGCTCCAGGGGGAGTCCGTACTGATCGAGCACCTCTTCAAACATAGGGAAATAATAATCGGTAAGCCCCAGCATTACTTCCATCTGGCCTCTTCTGTTTTTGGTGTACACCCCGATATAGGCTTTAACTACATTATTATAAGACAGATCAATTACAGAAGGAATATTGCTTAGCCTTTTTATGTATACTGAGTCATGAAACTCCGGGATAGGAAATAGTGAAGTATCACGCTCTGTGAGGTGACTGGCTATTCTGGGAGACTGCCGTATATACCAAAGCTGAAGCAGGCTGTCAAGGTTAGTTTCAAAATGTAATTCAACCTCATCATCAATATCAGTAACACCAACATCCCTGGTAGAAGCCGGTTGATATACCGGTCTGTCAGGATCATGATCAGGCAGAGCATTGGCTTCTTCCGGAACAACAGCCAGTCCCTGTTCAGGGTCGGAAGTTTCAAACGCGCTGTCCAGCACCGCGACAATAGCTTCATATGACTCGTCTGTGGCGGCTACAGGGCTTGTTTCATTTTCATTTATTCTTGACTGTGAAGAACACCCTAACAAGAATAGCAGACTGATATTTAATACGATAAGGTTTTTCATATCCTGTTAATTTTTAGAATGTAAAGATATTAAAAATTTAAACTGAATCGGACTCCCAGTCCGAATTGTGATCCCGGTTTTCCCGGAACCGGCTGGCTGGCGCCCCTGAAGGAGGGTCCCAGCTTCATTCCGAGATCGTCACTTACATCGAATTCATATAAATGAGCATCTACTGCTGCATCTATAATAGTAATTGCGTAAAACACTGCCGTAAAGATAACTGTACGGTCACGTTCCCTCCTGTAATAATCTTTAAACCTGGTAAGCACTTCTTCGGTATAGCGGGGATCTCCGTCAAACTCATTTACCGTTGAAGGATTATTATCAGTTGCATAATCCAGGGCAGTCCTGTAACGGACAAATTCATCATGAGCAAAAAATGTATACCAGGTGAGTCCGGCAAATCCACCATATACGATCGGTACTTTCCAGTATTTTCTGTTGTAAATCTGTCCGAGTCCGGGCAAAACTGCAGCATACATGGAAGCTTTCCGCGGATCAGGACTATATCGTACTCGTTCCTGAAGGTAGTTATCATCAGAAACACTTATATCCTGCACAGGGACAACCTCCTGACAATTACCTGATATAAAAGGGTGCAGAAGGATAAGTATGATTATGGTACGTAATAATCTATTCAACTTGGAATTATGTTCAGATACCACAACATAACGTACCGGAAAATGATTTAAGTATTCAGTTTGTCAAGCAAACCTACAATTCTTTCAAGTTCATCATTGGTACTGAAAGGAATCACTATCTTGCCCTTACCTTTCTCGTTCCTTCTGAATTCAATATTGGTGCCAAAGAAACCAGCCAGATGGTCGCGCAGGGATTCATAATCATTCAGAAATGTTTCGGTAGAGGATGGTTCCGGCTCCTTATCTCCGGCTGTCTTCGAACTTTGAAGTTCTCTTACAACCTCTTCTACTTTCCTCACAGAAAGATCATTATTTATAATTCTGTGATAAATTTCTATCTGTAAATCAGGGTCATCAATTCCAATTATAGTGCGGGCATGCCCCATGGTTATCTGTTTATGCTTTATTCCGAGCTGGATTTCTGCAGGTAACCTGAGCAACCGTATATAATTTGAGATTGTCGAACGCTTCTTCCCCACCCTCTCACTAAGATTTTCCTGGGTGAGGCTGCATTCATCCATTAGCCGCTGATAACTTATTGCCACTTCTATAGCGTCAAGGTCTTCTCTCTGAATATTTTCAACCAGGGCCATTTCAAGGAGGGCCTGATCATCGGCTGTCCTGATGTATACAGGGATTTTCTTCATTCCAATCATACCCGCGGCCCTGAAACGGCGTTCCCCGGCAATAAGCTGGTATTTCCCGTCTCCCTTGTGCCTCACCGTTACGGGTTGTATAATGCCGAGTTCCTTAATTGAGGAAGCCAGTTCATTAAGCGACTCCTCTTCAAACCGGGTTCTGGGCTGAAACGGGTTGGCTTCAATAAGGCTAAGCTCCATTTCGTCATGACCGGAGGCATTATTTCGCTGGCGTGGTTCCTGATCTGTAATCAATGCACCAAGACCCCTACCCAAAGCATTTTTCTTTGCAGCCATTATCTATTATTTCTTAAAATTTAGTTCGATAAACTTAATTGTCATATATTTTCAGCCATACTATGGCCAGTTAACCGGATATCTTTAATTCCTGATGATTGCACCAACAAGTTGTGCAATTTATACTAAATTACGGTCAGGAAAAAGCAACTTCCAAAAATCACTACTCTATAACCTTATCAGCGTTTTTTATCCTGGTTTTATCATTATTCTGAAGAACTTCCCTCGCAAGGTTCAGGTAGTTTACGGCACCTGTCGAATTAACATCATACATAAGGACCGGCTTCCCAAAACTCGGAGCCTCACTTAGCTTGATATTCCGCTGAACGACTGTTTCAAATACCATTTGCTGGAAGTGCTTCTTAACTTCCTCAACAACCTGGTTAGACAGGCGCAGACGAGCATCGTACATGGTCAGAAGGAAACCTTCAATTTCAAGTGTAGTATTCAGTCGGGTCTGAACTATCTTTATGGTGTTGAGCAATTTTCCTAGTCCTTCGAGTGCAAAATATTCACACTGGACAGGTATAAGGACTGAATGGGATGCAGTAAGCGCATTCAGAGTAATTAATCCCAAAGAAGGAGAGCAGTCTATTAGTATAAAATCGTATATGTCATCTATTTTCGCTATCACCGATTTCAGAATCTGTTCGCGGTTTGGCAGATTGGTCATTTCTATCTCTGCTCCAACCAGATCTATATGAGAGGGTATAAGATCGAGCTTTTCAACCTCAGTATTTAAAATAATACTATTTGGATCCAGATCATCAATAAGGCACTCATAAATACTGGTTTTAATCGTCCTTATATCGAAACCCAGACCGGATGTGGCGTTTGCCTGAGGGTCTGCATCAATGAGAAGAACTTTTTGATCCAGTACCGCCAGACTTGCTGCAAGATTGATCGCGGTTGTTGTTTTCCCTACGCCTCCCTTCTGGTTCGCTAGTGCAATTATTTTGGCCATTTATAATTCTTTTTTTGTAAAAATTTTCTCCACAATAATAATAAAATTATTCCAAGAGAGATCAAAAGTACAACTTAAATGACAGAACAGATGAAGAGCATTTATTGTGAGTTTTAAACAAAAAATGAAAGCTTTTCAACAGATTATGAACAATTGGAGCGGAATTACCTCATTTGCAATCGTCTGTCCGGCATCCCGGTTAAGTCTATAAATTAAATTTGTTTATAAATAAAGTATTGTTCATAAGCGGCTAATACAAACATAAATCTCGTGCAATTATAATGTACAATCGAAGGAATTATCCGAACTTGTGAAAAAAGAAAAAAAAGTATAGGTTTGGCGGTAATTTTAGGAATTCATTTTATTCTTTTCAGAATGACACCAGAAACAAATGATTCGCACCTCGTGATAATAAATCCAAATGCAGGCAGGCGGAAAGGGCAAAAAGACTGGGACAGGATTTCAAAATTGCTCCATGAAGCCGGCATACATTTCAAAGCAGTGTTTACACAGGCTAAGAGACATGCGATTGATATCACAGTCTTCCATATCGAGAACGGCTATAAAAATCTTATTGTTGTCGGTGGAGATGGCACAATGAATGAGGTGGTTAATGGAATTTTTTTACAAAAACGCTATCCAACATCAGATATCTCACTTGGAATGATAACTGTTGGAACAGGTAATGACTGGGGCCGCATGTTCAATATTCCCAGGGAATACAGGGAGGCTATTGCAACAATCAGGACCAATAACAGTTTTATTCAGGATGCAGGCGTTGTAAAATATTTTCACGGTGAACAGCAAAGCAGCAGGTATTTTGTCAATATAGCAGGTATCGGATTTGATGCACTTGTAGTAAGCAAAACCAATAAAATGAAGGAAGATGGGAAAGGCGGTCCGCTGGCTTACCTGAAAAGCATAATACTCAGTCTCATAAAATACCGCCATACATACACAAAAATCAACATAGACAATCGGCTGATAAATAATAATGTATTCAATATCAGTATAGGCATATGTAAATTTAACGGGGGTGGGATGATGCAACTTCCTGATGCGGTTGCCGACGACGGACTGTTTGATGTAACCGTCATAAACAAGATAAGGAAATTTGATGTTATCCTGAATCTTCAGCGGCTGTACAATGGTACAATCACCAAACATCGGCTGGTGGAGACCTATAAGGGAAAATCGATCATGATAGATTCAGATCCGGTTATACATCTTGAAACTGACGGAGAAACCCTTGGCCACAGTCCCTTTACCTTTGAGATAATACCACGGAGTATAAGAGTTGTAATTGGCGAAACTGCCTGACCTCTTATTTGGCGACAAGCTCGATCTCAAAAAGCCGGGGCCAGTTCTTGCCGGTTACAAAAAGCCGGTCATTTGTATGATCATAAGCAATCCCGTTCAATACATCAAGCCTTGGGTGATGATACCGCCGGTCAAGCAATCCTGTCAGGTCAATGACACTTTTCACCCTACCGGTTTCACGTTCTATTCGTACTATCCTATCAGTACCGTAAACATTGGCATAAATCAATCCATCCCTGAATTCCAGTTCATTCAGGTTATTGATTTTGCCGTTATGATCAAATACCTCAATTCGCCCTGTCTCAGAAAAATATTGTGGATCGAGAATATAAATATTATGGGATCCGTCACTTTTCAGAAGATTTGTTCCATCACTTGTCAGTCCCCAACCTTCCGTATCATAATAAACCCGGTTAAGCAACCTGAAAGTTTCCTTATCATAAATAAATCCTACACGTGATTTCCATGTCAGCTGGTAAAGTTGACCGTCATGCACACACAGTCCCTCTCCAAACATTTCTCTGTCAAGACTCACGCTTCGAAGAACCTCTCCTGTTTCAAGGTCTACCTTCCGCAAAGTTGACTGACCATACTGTCCGGTAGATTCATACAGGAATCCGCTGTCATATACAAGTCCCTGGGTAAACGCCCTTATATCATGGGGAAAACTGTTAACAATCCTGAATGAGAATTCCTCAGGAATAATATCCGAATGGAGAATGATTTGCAGCGGATAAGTCTCAGAGCTCTGATCGTCAAACCCTATAACCAGATTTAAATTTCTGGCACCAACCGGCTGTCCTCTGGTACTCCATACAATATTACCCGGAACCTGCCCGGAAAACTCTGCGTCACTGCCATTAACTTTAAGCACTGTGGAAGTAACCATCTTTTCAGTGTTACTGAAAGAGAGGGATATTTCCACGTCATCACCGGTTATAAAAACACTTCCTGCTTTAGGCTGGTCAATTTTCCCGGAAAGCCGTGCTGTCGAACCTTCTTGCCGTGGCCTGTCCTGATCAGGCCGACTGCTTCTGTTTCTGGGCGCTTCAGCACAACATGTCAGTAAAATAATTAAAAGCGACCAGGTAAATAATGAAAATTTCTGCATAATAAACTCTTAACTTCATTTATGCTTAACTACCTGCCTATTACCTTCTTCCAGAAACCCGGCCTTTGCCTGGCAGATTTGGGCTGCTCTTTGCCATCAATTTGATTAAGCATTTGCCATATTTCGCTCCATCCGGGGAAACCTCCTATATTTCTGTCATCAATAAAAACGTGTGCATGAATTTTCCTGCTAATGCCTGATTCGTAAACTTCCTCAGGATAGCTCTGATTTATTGCATAAAATTCGATTCCATATTTTTTGCAGTATTCTACAGCTTCTTCCAGTTCATTGCCTGACCGGTATGTCCACAATATCAGCTGATGTTTCTGCTTTTGAAGTTCCTTGAGAGTTTCGAAAGCAAATAGCATTGGTTTCCCAATTTCAGGATACGCATCTTCCACAATTGTCCCGTCAAAATCTATAGCTATTTTCATTATAAAAAATGTAAATTGTTATCATCATAAATTCTCATCCCTTCTGAATACGTATCTGACTGAGAAAATGTTCGAATACAAAGATATTGTACGGGGTGAAATATTACTGATCGCATAATCAAGATAAAAATTTCCTAAATGTAAGCCTAATCCGGCTGAAGGATCTGCGGTCACCCTCTTTTGGCCGTGAAATTCGTTAATTCGCTGCATATTTCCAAGGCCGGCCCTGAAAAAAACCAGGTTGCCATAATTAAACTCAAGACCAAGCAGTGGTTCCATACTGATAATATCACCACTAATAACATCAGATCTCCTGCCATCGAAAGTAAAGGAGGAATTTATCTCAGCAAGAATTGAAAATTTCTTATTTACAGGGAAAATTCGGGACAATCCGATATACAAACCTGGAAGAGTCATCTCCAGGGAATTATCAGGGGGCAGGTTAAAAAGAGAATCACCAACCTCAATTATCAGTTCTTCACTATTAAACTGCCAGGCATTAAATGTGCTGGTTGCATCACGTAAAACAGCTCCGATTACCCATTTCTCAGTTTTGTATTTTGCTGCCAGATCTATTCCGAATCCCCAGGCTGATGCAAACTCACCTATTAGCCTTCTTATAATCTTGACATTCCCTCCAAGGTCAAGCCCTTCTATAGCGGAAGCCCTTGAATAGGAAAGAAGCAGCGCATAATCAGCTGCTGAAAATCTGTTGATGCGGTCATAATCGATATTCCCTTCAGAGTCAATCAGGTCAACGGTATTAGGAATATCATCAACTCCGTATCGCAGTAGCGTTATCGCTACTGCGCTTCGATCGTCAAGCCGGCTGGCACCGCCCAGGTAATCAAACCGGGCAATACCGGCAAAATACTGAGCATGCATCAAAGCAGCCTGGTGTACACCTGACAACCTGACAAGACCGGCCGGATTCCAGTATGCAGCTGTCACATCATCGGCAGTTGCAACAAAAGCACGTCCCATTCCAATCGATCTTGCACCTGCTCCTACATTCAGGAACTCGTTTGAATATTTCGCAGGCTGCGAAAATGCAACTACTGTCAATAAATTCAGTAATAATAAGATCATTGGATATCTGCCTGACATTCTAGCTGTTTTATAATTAAAAAGCTCCGGAAATGATTTACCTGTTAATATTAATATTTACTGAATCGCACAACATACAAATTTTAACTTATTTTTGCACTATTTATTGTAATTAACAGCAGCGCTGCCCAAAGGAATTAAATGATGATGACCAGCTTTAGAAAAACCCTCAGTAAAAACATTCCGAATATCTTTACCATGTTAAACCTGATGTCAGGTTGCCTGGCAATTTTATTGAGTTTTCACGACATTGCACTTGCAGGACTTATGGTACTGCTTGCCGGATTTTTCGATTTTGCCGATGGCATGGCAGCCAGAATATTTAATGCATATTCAGACTTTGGCAAGGAGCTGGATTCCCTTGCTGATATGGTCAGCTTCGGTGTTGCACCCTCCTTTATTCTTTATCAACTGTTAAAGATGTCACTAATCGTATCCAATCCCTTATTTAACCTTGAGCTCCTTAAGGGCACAGAAATATTGATCCTTTCATCCTCATTTTTGCCTGCTCTTTTCACTTCAGTCAGACTGGCGAAATTCAATACTTCCGGAGATGAATCAGTATTCAGGGGACTGCCTTCCCCTTCCTCGGGAATTTTTTTCGCATCCCTAGGTTATATCCTGCTTACAACTGATTCAGAAAGTATCCAGTTTTTATTACTGAATACGAGCCTTCTTCTCATTATCAACATTACCATTTCAATTCTTATGGTAACTACCTTGCCAATGTTCACTATCAAATTCCGGAACTTAAAGTTTGCCGACAATAAGATCAGGTACTTTTTTGCCATCCCTTCGATTTTTATTTTTATTTATCTCGGTGTAAAATCTATACCATTGATCATCTTATGGTATATAATACTTTCAGTTGGCATGACAGTCATTCCAAAAATGTCTGCAGGGTCAGCTGACAGGAGAGACTGAATTAATTTGTTACCGGAAATATAACAGGCGTGTACATGATCAGTCAATGTCTGACACCAATACCATGATTTAGTGTGGTGAACAGTCTTGAGTTCATTCGTTTCTGTTCCCGACCTCATGCTGTATCCGGATTGACTCCCTGTGTATAAGTTGAAGGATGTCTGCGGTAAAGATTTCCGGCAATCCGGCCTTGATGGCATACTCCCGTCTTGATGCCATTACCTCATCCCACCGGCCTGACTGCAATATTGGTATTCCCCTGTCACCTTTTATTTTACCTATTTTTTCAGAATATTTAAATCTTTCTTTCAGGAGGTCGATAAGCTGTTTATCTATCCTGTCAATATTTTCGCGGTATTTTTCAAGCTCGGTCATAGTTCAGATTTGAAAACAAAAATAACAAAAATACTGCCATGCCACGAAAAAAAGCTGTCCCGGCATTACTTCCGGGACAGCCCTGTGTTCTGTAAGATGTTAATTATCGCCAGCAGGAGCGTTTCTTTATTTTACCGGCAACCCCTCTTTTTCAATGGCATAATTGGTCTGATTCCCAAACACATCATCACCATTTGAAATTATAAGTATTACATCATTAAAATCTTCATCACCGTTTTTTAACATATCTTCAAAACCAAGAACAATATCAAGGCAGCTTTCCTCAAGGAAGAGGACATGCTTACGATCTTCACCAGGATTAAAGGCAGGGTTTGTATAAACTGTATGAATCCCATCAACCATTTTTTTCAATTGCCTGTCCCAACCCTGGGCGACTATGTAGAACCCGATTATTGTACCTTCCTCAAACACAATGTCTCCTCCCAGCCTGATCCTTTCGCCCATAGCTCTTTTCTGGCCATTGGCGCTTTCATTAACATAGGGGTAAACAATCTCTCTGGCATCAAGATCAATAAGCTCTTCAACACTTGCCGGCGGATTGTCCTTATGGTAGCTGTAATAACCAAATGAATTATGCCATCCTGCTCCATTATGTATGAAAGTGATATAAACCGGGGCATCTTCTGTTAACTCTATTGTTCCCGGCAATGACATATCTGACAGGTTATGTGATGGATGGTTAGAATTATGAATGCTCTTCGTTTCAGGGAATAGTTCGACTATCCTGTCCCATAATGTTTCACAGGTCTCAGTAGGTTCTACAGGGACAATCTCCAGTATTTTAAGTCCACCTTTTCCGGTAGCAACAAAGATCTTGTTATCCCTTGCTTCAACAAAATTAGCTGATGAACCATATTCAAACATGAACTTTCCAATTGTTTCAATTTCTCCGGAATTATAATGCTCAGCAATATGGATACCGGAACCGCCATTGGCAACCAGTATAAGGTTATCATTCAATGAAACCCCGTTGCTAACATAATTAAGCGGAGTGTCGGCATTTTCATATTCTACCGGACGTGGAAGAGAACCAGCTTTTTCACCGGTATTGATATTATAAACTTCCATCCCTCCTGTCCCTGCTGCAACAAAAACAAGATCACCCTTAAGTCTGATAATTGATTTCGCCTCGAGATATTGATCGTTAAAAAAGTGATCGCCACCAGTACTGATCTCATTTTTACGATTCCCCTCCATATCATAAACAAACAACTTGCTGTCCTCAGCACTGTATACGACCAGATTTGTACCATCAGTGTCAACAGAGCGGGTGTATGGTATATCAATAAATTTACTCATGTCCAGACCGTTGTTCAAAAAGGTTAGTCCCCCGTCAGAACCCGAAGTTGCAAATACCTTCTCAGAATGATAACGCACATCATTTCCTGTGCGCCCGGGCAGGTCATAGAAACTGCGGACCTTGTCAAGATGCTTGAACTGGTTTGCTTCATTTACAATTACCCTCTCAACAACTGCGGGTGATTCCAGTTCGAGTTGATCAAAATCAAGATTACGTGCCCCGGCAAGATATACAAAGTTGTTGTTCCCCTCTCCTAGTGGACTGACATCTACCGAACTAATGTCTTTTTCAGGAAATGTCGCATGGGATATAAGTACCGGATTTCTTATATCGCTGACATCAAAAATATCGACACCACCGAGATAATCAGGTCCCTTTAAATTATACGTTACATAAGCATAGTTATCGACTATCTTAATATGTGACGCCTGCAGGGTTCTGCCTTCATGAACCGGGGGATCAACCTCAGCCCGCAGATATATCTGGTACTGGGTTGCAGATTTCAGACTCTTGGTTGTTGAAATAAAGTCCACCGGCAAAATCTGCATGCTATTATTGTCGGTATTGATTTTAACCCTTTTACTCAAAACATTAAGATCATTGTTAATGACCATTTCATCCTGATTGAATATGTCTTCAATGGGATGTTTTTCACATGAGGTTATTACAATTGCCGCCAGGGCAGTTATTAAAAGTAATCTGGTAAATTTGTCTCTCATCTTCCTTTGTTTTCATTAAAAAATATAAACCCTTAAGTATGTAAAAAACATGGTTTCCCATTATACGAAAAACTTCAGGTTTTGTTGGTAGAAGTTTGACCAATTTGCATATTTCTTACACCAAAATATAAAAAACACAAACAAGTGTCTAAATTTAATCCAGATCCAGCCAACAAGCCCTTTACTCAAACCGGGTATGCAAGGTAGAAACATTATAGTTATCATGCAAGAGTCATTTGACAATTAAGTTAAAGAACCGGATCAGCAAAATAGTCTGCGTTTGGCTTTTAAACCGGTTAGCTAAACAAACCAGATTCTTAACTAAACTATAATTTGAATAATTATAAATTACGAAAAATGAATACTTATCAATGTTTAATTGAATTTCTTTTACTTATTTTACGTATCTTTCTTTTATAAAAGCCTTTACATAATTCAATAATTAACATATACAACTAACTGATTTTATTAACTTTGTTGATTAACAGCCTTGAAAGTTTACTAAAAAGAGGATAATTATCATTATGATGAAAATTGCATTTTCTCTGATTTTTTTACTGGGCTTCCAGATTATGTCGGCCCAGGGTGGATTGACACAGGAAACCGTTATAGGGGTGGATGAGAAGCTGGGGGAAACACTCCCCGACGATATAAGACTTATTGACGAATCAGGGGATACTGTATACCTGGAACACCTCATCGACAAACCTACTATCATTACACTGGTATACTACCGTTGTCCGGGTATTTGCAGTCCTCTTATGGAAGGAGTTGCAGTAGCCATTGACAGGACAGACCTGAAACTCGGAGAAGAGTACCAGGTTTTGACAATAAGCTTTGATGCCAGGGAAACTACCGAACTGGCAGTTAATAAAAAACGCAACCATCTTACTCTGATGCGCAACCGTGAGGCTCAGGAACACTGGAAATTTTTCACCTCAGACAGTGCAAGCATTGCCCGGCTTACCGACGGAGTTGGATTCAGATATAAAAGGGCCGGCAATGATTTTATACATTCTGCCACTCTTGTAGTGGTTAGCCCCGAAGGAAAAATAAGCCGTTATCTTAATGGAACATATTTTCTTCCTTTCGAAGTAAAAATGGCGGTACTGGAGGCTTCTGAAGGAAGAGTCGGACCTACAATCAACAAGATCCTGCAATTTTGCTACGCATATGACCCTGCAGGACAAACCTATGTTCTGAATATTACGAAAGTGGCAGGAATTATAATTGTATTTTTCTCTGTACTCCTTCTGATTGTCCTTAGTGTTAAACCAATAACACGGAAAATAAGGGGTGCCGCCAAATAACCAAATTATTCCAGGGCGATCCCTGTTTAAATTTACTGATACAGTCAATCAACGAGGCAGCCTGAAGTGAGCAAAATGACTATTATATAATTATATATCTGATTTACTAAATTGCAATATTTCCGGAGAACCAATTAAACCAATACTAATGTCTGAAAGCGTTAACTCCTCAATGCAGCCCAGTTATCTCCAATATAAGGGAAAGTACAAGGGAATTTTTGCATGGATATTTTCGACCGACCATAAAAGGGTCGGACTCCTGTATCTTTATTCTGTCATGGGATTCTTCATTGTTGGAGCAATTCTGGGACTGATGATGAAAATGGAACTTATTGCTCCGGGGAAAACCATCATGGGCCCACAGGCTTATAATGGCTTTTTTACGCTCCATGGTATAATAATGATCTTTCTTATTGTCATACCCGGTACTCCAGCAATATTCGGAAATTTTTTCCTTCCTCTTATGATCGGCGCAAAGGATGTGGCTTTTCCAAGGCTGAATCTTGCATCATGGTGGATTTATATGATTGGAGCCATAGTGGTTCTTTTTTCCCAGTTTACAGGTGGCGGACCTCCTGATACAGGATGGACCTTCTACGCACCATACAGTTTCCAGACACCAACCAATATGCTCCCTGCAGTTCTCGGGGCATTCATACTTGGCTTTTCCTCTATCCTGACAGGACTGAACTTCATAGTTACAATTCACAGGATGCGGGCTCCTGGAATGACATGGCTTAAAATGCCGCTTTTCCCGTGGACTTTATACGCGACTGCCTGGATACAGATAATTGCAACACCAATTGTTGGTATAACACTTCTTATGATAGCGGCAGAGCGTGTGTTAAAGATAGGATTCTTTGATCCGGCACTTGGCGGCGACCCAATTTTGTACCAGCATCTGTTCTGGATATATTCGCATCCTGCAGTATATATAATGATATTACCAGGTATGGGTGTCATATCGGAAATAATACCAACTTTTGCAAGGAAAACCATATTCGGATATCAGGCCATAATAGTTTCAACGCTTGCCATTGCATTTGTTGGATACTTTGTCTGGGGTCACCACATGTTTACCTCCGGAATGAGCGGAGTAGCACTTTTCACATTTTCAATATTGACATTCCTGGTTGCTATACCAAGTGCTGTAAAGGTTTTCAACTGGGTATCGACACTGCACAAAGCTTCCATAAATATGCAGGTTCCATTGTACTGGGCGCTGTCATTTATTTTTGTATTTATGGTTGGCGGGTTTAGCGGACTGACTCTGGGTGCACTTTCAACAAACGTCCATCTTCATGACACACATTTTGTTGTGGCACATTTCCATTTCATAGTCTTTGGCGGCACCGGCTTCTCCTTTCTGGCTGCCATGCATTACTGGTTCCCCAAAATGTTTGGAAAGACCTATGACAGAAGATGGGCATTTTCAGGCTGGATAACTTTTTTCGCAGGATTCTTAACCCTTTACACCCCGATGTTTTATCTCGGTATAGATGGTATGCCCAGAAGGTACTACGACTATGTTGATCAGTTTCATGACTGGAATATAGTTTCATCCTTTGGTTCAATAGTTATGGTCGCAGGCCTGGCCATAATAATAATCAACCTTGTCAAATCAGCCATGTGGGGAAAAAAATCGGAACACAATCCGTGGAAGGGTATCACACTGGAATGGACTGTACCTACTCCTCCTCCACTTGAAAATTTTGATGAAATACCGCAGGTAACAAAAGATCCATATGATTTTACTAAAGAATAGCTGAAATGGAACACTCTACTGTAATTTCACATGTCCATCGTGATGATGAAGCCGACAAACTGGGGATGTGGTTATTTATTTTCAGTGAATTGCTGCTTTTTGGAGTACTCTTTCTGACATATTCCATATACAGATATTTGCACCCTGTGGCATTTGGTCTGGCGGCAGAGGAACTGGACGTTGTAGTTGGCACCATAAATACCATAATTCTTTTGCTCAGCAGCCTGACAATAGCAATGTCAATCACAGCTGTTCAAACCGGCAGAAAACAGCATGCCATAGCTTTTCTTGGTGCTACTCTCTTTCTATCCCTGATATTCATGGTTAATAAATATTTTGAGTGGAGTGACAAAATAAGCCACGGGTTGTATCCCGGATCGGAGCATATGCAGGGCCTCGGCCAGGGAGACACGTTGTTTTTCGGTCTGTATTATATGCTGACAGGGGTTCACGCCCTGCATATGATCATTGGAATGGCAATTATAGGATTTGTAATCTATGAAGTCAAAAGAGGCAAGATCAATAAAGGAGATTATGCCTTCCTGGAGAATACCGGATTATACTGGCACCTGGTTGATCTGATCTGGATATTTCTATTCCCGCTATTCTATTTGGTAACCTGAAAAAATCACAGAAATGGCAGACCTGGAAAAAAAGATTGAACATAAAGTTGAAGAAACAGAAGATCGCCTGGAGGCACAGGGCTCACATCATATTGTTCCCTATAAATCACTTATACTTGTACTATTATCACTGATTGTCCTGACAATTCTTTCCGTGGCCGTTACGAGTGTTGAGCTTGGACCTCTTACAGTAACCATTGCCCTGTTGCTTGCCTCGACAAAAGCCCTTATTGTGCTGATATACTTTATGCACCTGAAGTTTGACAATATAATGTATACACTGTTACTGATATTTACATTATTTGCAATCATCAGCATCATAATTATAACATTTTTGGATTACTTATTCAGATAAATCTCATATCATGAATCAAGAGATAAACGAATTTTCAAATTTTGTACCCGGTTTTGATACCACTTTGAGTTTAATTTTCTGGACCGGCATTTTCTTTATTGCAGGTATCAGCATTACCATGATATATTTTCTGTACACATACAATAATAAAAAAAATCCGGTTGCAACTCAAATCAAGGGAAGTCTGCCGCTGGAAATTATATGGACTGCTATTCCTGTAGGACTGGTAATTGTAATGTTCTACTTTGGCTGGACAGGATGGAAGCCAATGATGGATCCGCCGGAGGATGCCATGGTCGTTAAAAGTTATGCAAGGATGTGGAGCTGGATGTTTGAGTATGAAAACGGCAGAATAACTGATACTTTATACGTTCCTCAGAATCAGCCTGTAAGAGTAGACCTGATAGCTCAGGATGTATTACACAGCCTTTATATTCCTGCCTTCAGAATCAAGCAGGATATGGTTCCGGGAAAAGAAGGATTTCTGTGGTTCGAAGCAGGAATACCAGGAACGTACGATCTGTTCTGTGCCGAATATTGCGGATTGCAGCATGCCTTTATGACAACTGCAGTAGTCGTAATGCCTGAATATGATTTTGTAGCCTGGCTTGCTGATACAACTCAGGTCCTGGTAGCAGATACGGAACAGCCAGGTGCACAGGGACTGCAGGTATTAAGGCTTAATGGGTGCTTTGCCTGTCATTCAACCGACAGGTCTCAACTCGTTGGGCCAACCTTTGCAGGATTATTCGGTTCTACGGTCAGGGTTATGACCGACGGGGAGGAAAGAGAAGTAGTTGCCGATGAAGATTATATCAGACGTTCCATCTATGAGCCCAATGCAGACATTACAGTTGGATACCCTCGCGGATTGATGTTATCCTACCAGAACCTGATAGATGAAGACGGCATTCAGCATATTGTCGAATATCTGAAAACTCTTGAATAAGTAACGCATACTTAAGGCGATAGGTGATTTGCAGGAATTATAGTACTTTTGAATTCTCGAAATACAATTTGATCTGCTATCTCACTGTTTAATAGTCTTAATAACCTTGTCAATAATTGCTACAGCCAGAGATTCTGCCAGAATTGCCGGCACTCTTTCCAAGGTACGCATATCATTACCGGTAACAGCTACGACATTTACCGGTTTTATAGTGTATTCCGGAAATCTGACCACCGATCTGATCCCCCTTCTTACCGGAGTATTTCTGCTTGCTTCCGGCTCATCAGCACTTAATCACTACCAGGAACAGGATACGGACAGGGTTATGGAAAGAACGAAAAACCGTCCCCTCCCCCGGGGACTGATTACACCTGTCTTTGTATTATTATTTTCATTGATATTGCTGGCTTCAGGGAGTCTCATACTATATTTATCCTTTCGTCTGCCGGTCGTTCTTTTAGGTCTCTTCAATGTCATCTGGTATAATGCAGTTTATACAAACTTAAAAAAGATTACTGCATTTGCTGTGATTCCCGGCTCTGTTACCGGGGGGGTTCCTCCAGTTATCGGTTGGGTTGCTGCAGGAGGGTACTGGCTTGATACTTCTGTTCTTTTGATATTTGTGTTCTTTGTTATAGGCCAGATCCCACATTTCTGGCTTTTACTGCTAAAATATGGCAAACAATATGAAAAAGCAGGGCTGCCAAGTCTGACATCTTTTTTTTCATACAGGCAAATAAGCAGAATAAGTGTTGCGTGGATTGCTGCCACACTTGCAGCGTCGGGACTCTTGCCGGCATATGGATTAATCAGCAACCCCTTTGTTTTATATTCATATATGTTAATAGCAAGCCTTTTTATTGTGGTCATTATTACACCTTTTGTTTGCATGCGAATTAAAGACATGCAAGGCCTTCACTTCCTCGCATTGAACTTATTTTATCTTTTAATGATGCTGCTTCTTGTGATTGACAATATAAATATTTGACCACACAACTTAAACCTGCACTGAATCTTAATACCACCAGTTTAACATATATAATTCTACATTAGCACATTATCGCTGCAAGAATAATTTTAAACGGAAATTGAACATTTACTGAATAACACCGTTTAATATTTGAGTTGACGTAAACTACTGATTTAACTGAATCATCAGTTTTTCACTTTTCGTCTATCACACTTTAACTAATGGAATAACTAACATATAATCAACACAATAACAAAGTCTTATTTTGATGTATCTACCACGAACCAGGGCACTCAGAAAGAAATGAATAAGGCATGGGCGATCTATCCCTGGCAAACACGTTAAACGGACACATATCTTACTTTAATTAAAAATAATAACACTTTATTCCGATGAAAAGATCAATTCCTATCCTGCTTCTTGCAATTGCACTCAGTGCATGCCAGGGAAGCGGTGAATCAAGAACCGCAGAAGAAAACTATCCTGAACCTGCAGTGGAAGTTGCCGCTGAAAATATGGCGACTATTAGTTTCGATGTAGAGGGAATGACTTGCCCCTCATGTGAAAACACTGTTAAACAATCACTTGAGAGGATAGAAGGTGTGGTCGAAGCACAGGCATCTCATCTCGACAGCCTGACAGTTGTTCAATATGACAAGAGCCGCGTTACCGCTGAAGAAATGGAGGAAGCCATAGTATCGAGAGGTTATAAGGTTACAGGCCATAGTCCGCGCCAATAAACCGCAATATCGCAACCCTGGTATTTGCCCTGACATCGCAAAGCATAATAAATATCGGGATATTCTATCCGGAAAACCTCTTGACCTATTATAAAAATACAGGATTGTTCAGATGGTTTAAACCATTACAGGTGGTGATTCAGGCTTTCCTGCAAAAACGGATGATTTACCGGAACCAGGGAAGCCCTTGATAGAGCATACATAAAAAGCAGCATAAACAGACCTGCAAATCCGGCGAAACTCCCTATTTCGATAAACCCTATGTTAATATAGCCAATGCTGCCCGGCATAATCTGAAGGAACAGGCTTATATAAAAGCCAAAAAGAAGAAGCACGCTTATTGAAGCAAGAACAACCCTCTTGCGGCCAATTTCATCAGACATCAGGATGAGGAACGGAATAGTCCAGTTAACAATCAACTCGGTATAAAAGAGAAAACTCCACGGTTCGTTAACCCTGTAGACATAATAAAACGTTGTTTCGGGTATATTTGCAAACCAAATAATAAAATATTGCATAAACCAGAGATAACCCCATACTATGCTCAATCTGAACAGGTATCGTGAAAAATCATTGAGATGATATTTATTAAGGGGAGCGAAGTATCCTGAATTATTGAGCCAGAGAATCATCAACACCATAAAGGCAATTGCATAATAAAAAGATGATATAATGGCCTTGAGCCCGAACAAGGTACTGAACCAATGTGAATCAATGGACATAATCCAGTCAAAAGCTGCTACCGAGAATGTCAGGGCATATACAAATATAAACACCCGTGAAAAATGCTTTAACTTTATAAACATGGCAAGCCCGCCTTCGGTGTCTTCACGCAACGAATATTTCCTGATAATATAAAGCAAAAAGCTCCAGGCACCGAAAAGCAGAAGTACCCTGATATAAAAGAAAGGGATATTCAGGTATGGCGCCTTGTGAGCTATCAGGTAATCTTCTTCCGTTATTCCCGGAACCGCCCATTCATATATTTCCCTTACCCCGGCAAGCATTATCAGCATAACGACAAAAGCAACAGGAACATAGGAAGTCATGGCCTCAGGTATTCGCTTGAACATGGTTGACCAGCCTGACTCAGTTACATATTGTATGGATATAAAAAACAATGCCCCCAGTGCAATTGAGAGAAAATAAAAGTTATTCAGCAAAATGCTGGCCCAGGTTCTTGAAGAATCTGTAATAAAGCCAAAAATCAATGCCAGTAACCCTGCAGCAATTAATACCATGGCAAGTATTCTGGCCTTCTGAGGAATTTCGAATGTATCTCTCATTTCAATAATTATATCTGGTAATAAATCAGTCTTCCTGTAATTGCTGCCCCTGTAATTCAACTCTTATATAATTAATGGCTCTCCATCTGTCTTCAGGGAGAATAAGAGTACCATGTTCAGCCATTACTCCGAAACCAAGGGAAATTACATGATAAATATTCCCATCCGGCAATTCTCTGGCCGTTTCATCTATTAACGATGAAGGTGGTACAAGGTATCTCCCCGATGTAAATATATGACCCAGTCCGTCGCCTTTTTCACCATGGCAAACCATGCAGTAAACAGAATAAACCTGGCTTCCCCTCTCTACTACCTGCGCTGTAGCGGGAAACGGGTTCAACAGTTCCTGCCCCGCCCTTTCACGGTCTTCGTCAGTCCTCTCGTACTGAAAAGGGATCATATTTCTCGGAATGGTGCCTTCAACAGGTGGCTGCATAGTCTTTCCGTCTTCAAGAACCGGGTTATCTGACCATGTCTGGTAAGCAGGAGAATAAAACATATCAGGGAAATAATCCCATCCGGGGTCGTTGGCACCCCGGTTGCATGAAGCAAATATCATTCCTGCGATAAGCATTATATATATTCTGCAGCCAAATAAACTTTTTCTCCCTGTATTTATATTAGTTTGCATAGATCCAAAATTATGATTGCGGTTATCTTTCAACTATTTCAACAGCGCCATTTTCTTTAAGTATTTCCTTAGCCTGTGACCATCCGTCTTCACTTATTCCTTCATCCTGTCCGAGCGATATAATAAATTTATCATCTGATGCACGTGCAAACTGCTCATCAGCATCCTTACCCGGATATAATCCTGTTCGGACCTGAAATACAGCCACTGTACCTGCGAAAGTCAGCAAAATGGTAAGAAGATAAATGACCACTACAAATGAGGGGAACGAAAAGACTGGTTTCCCTCCGTAAAGAATTGGGTAATCAATAACAGCTGTATAATACAGAAACAAAAACACAAGAACAACGGCACTTGCTCCGGCAAAAACTGAGAAGTATGGCAGTCGGCTCTCCCTGCCCAGAAGTTTTAATACATCATGCACGGGGAAAGGCGTCCACGCATCCCTGATGGGAATGTTTTTTTCCTTTAGTTTTCCAATAGCACTGACCAGATCTCGGTCATTGTTAAACACTGCCAGCATATTAGTTTGATTCATCCGAATATAGTGTTGTTATCATGTTTAATATAAGTAAAACAATATCCATGTCACGTGGTTGCCACGGATCGATCACCCATGGATTATTAGCCTCTTTTTGTATGCCCCGGTTCGTGAGTGATTCATCATATATCAGATTTTTCATCATCCGGTTTATGCCCGGTAAGTCCCTTAACTTCAGAGATGGCTATCATTGGAATAAAGCGTATAAATAAAAGCATGCCAGCCGAAAATATACCAAAAGTACCTACATAAACCCCAATATCAACGATTGTCGGAGAAAAACTAACCCAGCTTGAAGGCAGGTAATCCTGGGCAAGCGATGATATAAGGATAATATATCTCTCGAACCACATCCCTATATTGATAATTATTGAAATTGCAAGCATCCAGTTAAGGCTGGTCCTTATT
This sequence comes from uncultured Bacteroidales bacterium, assembly GCA_964421595.1. GTDB lineage: Bacteria > Bacteroidota > Bacteroidia > Bacteroidales > PUMT01 > PXAP01. The sequence goes on from CAYQXY010000001.1 coordinate 100,475, forward strand.
CTCCGGAACCAGAAAAGTTGCGGTATCACTGCATTACATACAACCATTATCCAGAAACCAGACGAGAAATTTCCTGTCGCCCTTGACTTGAAAAAAGTAAAGATCTCATAGGTGCTTCCGGAGTACCAGGCAATAAAAATTTCAGTCAGGTAAGCCAGTCCGATAACCATACTTCCAAATATCAATACCCTGGTAATCGAATTAAGATGCCTGTCAGTAATAAAGTCAGTCAGCGAAAAAGTTTTTCTTATAAGGATCATAATTGTCAGAACCATCGCAAATCCGGAAAATATTGCACCAACGAAAAAGTAAGGAGGCAGGATAGTTGTATGCCAGCCCGGGATAACAGAAACAGCGAAATCAAGAGCTACGATTGTATGAACCGATACTACCAGCGGAGCTGCCAGTCCGCCAAGCACCTTCGATAACGCCTCATAACGAACCCAGTTCTGCACTGAACCTACCCAGCCCATACTGAAAAACCCGTAAATTCCTTTTTTAACTTTTGAAGTCGCCCTGTCTCTCAGAGTGGCAAGATCGGGAATCATCCCAAAATACCAGAGAGTAAGTGAAAGCAGAAGATATGTCGAAATTGCAAGCACGTCCCAGAAAAGCGGTGAATTGTAGTTTACCCATAGCGGACCTCGTGTATTGGGATAAGGCATAATAAAGAATATTAACCAGATACGTCCAAGGTGCAACGCCGGGAACAGCCCTGCGCACATTACGGCAAACACTGTCATAGCCTCTGCTGTCCTGTTTATGGCCGCAGTCCATTTAGCCCTGAAAACAATCAGGAATATAGTGAAGGCAGTACCGGCATGGCCTATACCTATCCACCACACAAAATTTATAATATCCCATCCCCATCCTATGGAATTATTCAACCCCCATGTACCCAGGCCTTCTGTTACCGTTACATACATTGCCCATAGTCCGAATAATAATGCCAGGGTGGCAATGGTCATTGCAATATACCACCAGGTGGCAGGGCTTCTGTCTGTAGGGCCGGCTATATCACTTGTCACCCGGGAAAAGGATTTGTTTCCCGTTACAAGGGTGGGTCGGACTGCAGTGTTATACATATCAATCAGCTTTGTTTATTCTTTACTTTAGTTAGATAACCTACTGAAGGCAGGGTGTGCAGCTCCTCCAGCAGATGATAATTCCGTTTGTCCAGGAAAAGTTTATAGATACGGCTGTTCTTGTCGGCTAAATTTCCGAAGACGATTGCATTCGAGGGACAGGTCTGTGCACACGCAGGCATAACTTCATCTTCCCGCAATACCCTGTTCTCAGTTTTTGCCCGTATTTTTGCTTCCTGTATTCTTTGAACACAAAAAGTGCATTTTTCAACAATACCTCTTTCCCTGACTGTTACATCAGGATTAAGAACCATTCGTCCAACATCGTCATTCATATAGTTATTGAACTTGTCACTTCTGGTATAATTAAACCAGTTGAAGCGCCTTACTTTATAGGGACAGTTATTTATGCAGTATTTTGTGCCAATGCAGCGGACATAAGCCATCTGGTTAAGTCCTTCGTCACTGTGATTAGTTGCTGCTACCGGACATACATTTTCACAGGGGGCATTATCACAATGCTGGCACAAGACGGGCATAAAATGAACATCGGGATTGTCGCTGCTGCCCGAATAATACCTGTCCGTTCTCATCCAGTGCATGATCCTTCTTCTGTAAACCTCCTCCTTCCCGATAACGGGAATATTATTTTCTGCCTGGCAGGCAATAACACATGAGCTGCAACCATTACATGCATTAAGGTCTATTGCCATACCCCAATGAAGTCCGTCATATACCACCTCTTCATAAAGAGTATACTTATGATTCAGGATATTCTGCCGCATTTCATTCCCTGCAGAAGGGTTGTTCCTGTATTGCTCAAGTGTTGTTTCTCTTACAATTGCCCTGCCTTCCATGGAATGGTGGGTCTGGCTAAGGGCTATCCTGTGTTTTTTGCCGGTCTTCTCCATTGATGAAAGCAGACTTCTGTAACTAATGCTCCCGTTAATATATCCTGCCTGACGAACCACATTCACACCTGTCCCCTCTGCTACCTTTCCTCCCACAGTACGTCCATATCCCATAGCAACCGAAACGGTGCCGGAAGTCTGTCCGGGCTGAACAAGAACCGGTACCTCAATGCTATCGTTTATTAAAACCATATCGCCGGTCTCAAGCGAATAGGAAGCTGCGTCTGAAACTGATACCGCCAGAAAATTATCCCAGCATACTTTTGATATCGGATCAGGTAGTTCCTGAAGCCACGGATTATTAGCATGCTTTCCACTTCCAATAGCAACTGACTGAGTTATTTCAAGTTCAAAAATACTTTCGGGAGCTGTACCGGCAACAGCAGCTCCGGGCATACCATCTGAATACTGAACATTGAATTGCGGTTGCTGGTCTGTTGATGGGGGACCGGACCATATGCCTTTCTGAAGCGTTTCAAGCCACAATATGCTTTCTGATGTTCCGGAATCAGGCAAAATATTATTCAGCCAGAATTCCTTCAGTCTTTCAGAATAACTCTTTTCGCTACCGTTCCATACCAATAAACTGTCCTGCATCTGCCTTGTATTTCCCAGTGGCCTGATAACGGGCTGTTGAAGACTATACTGCCGGCTTACCGGCTCTGCATCCCCCCAGGATTCGAGGTAATGATGATCAGGACATATAAAATCACACAATTCAGCTGTCTCATCCGGTGCCCCGGCTAAAGATACCTTCATCGAAACTTTTTCCATTCCGGCCGCAAACCCCTCGCCCAGCGGATGATCAAAAACAGGATTAACATTATGGATCAGGAGGGCAGATACCTCACCTCTCTCCATTTCATCAATAAGTGACAATATTGCAGCATCATCGCCCTGGCGAAGATTAACCGGATTTGAAAGATCAAGTGTATTTCCATAATTTCCAAGGGCATGGTTAATAGCATTTACCAGCACCTGATCGCCTGTTTCATTACTGCCGCATACAACCAGTGACCGGCCGATTTTCTCAAGCAGCCTTGCAGCCAGGCCATCGAGAATATCAGCATAATGTGGCGTTGAAGACGGATTATTGCCCTTCACCTTCTGGAGAAGATATTCCAGTGCAGGATTCACCTCCGAAGGTTTAATCTGGATGCGTTCATCTGCATTGGCTCCTGTAAGCGAAAGGCCACTTTCAAAATGAATATGTTCTGACATTTCCGGATTGCCTTCAGTAACAATCCTTCCGGAAGCATATTGTCGTGCAAAACTTACAGGCAGTAACCAGGTTCCGAGGAAATCAGCGCCAAAACTTACAATTATTTCAGCCCTTTCAAAATGAATCGAGGGTATGGCCCTGGTTTCAAAACAAAGCCTGTTTGCCTCGAGAGGCGCTGAGAAAGAAAGCGGATCATACTGCACCCATTTTGAACCGGGATGCCCGTTAATAAAATCGTCTATAATTTCCCGGGTAGAAGGGCTGATTACCGTTCCTGTAAGCAGAACAATATTACCATCCATTCCCTGCGATGCAAAAAGACCTGCCCTTATCCTTTCATCGGCATCATCCCAGCTTACAGGATTTTTATTCTCCAGCGGCGACCGGTAGCGGGCTGTATCGTACAGCTCCAGAACTGAGGACTGTACCCGGGCTGTTGCGCCGCCGGCCGAAATTTCCGACAGGTCATTGCCCTCAATCTTAATTGGCCGGCCGTCACGAACTTTAACTATAATACTTCCGTAATCATCACCATCAAAAAAGGTGCTGGCATAATAATTAGACTCACCAGGGATTACCTCCTCAGGCTTGAACAAATAGGGTATTGCCTTTTGCACGGGTCGTTCACATCCGGCAACCAGGGCTGTTGTTGCAATGCTGAATCCGCAAATTTTCAGGAAGTCACGCCGGGAAGATGATAAATTCGCCGTGTCGCCCTCTACCAGGTCGCGTATCTCATTCCTGTCAATATCCTGATAATCTTCGAGATAATCTTTTTCAGGGCTGCTTTTGAGCTCTTCTAAACTTTTCCAGTATTTTTTATCCATCTTATTTAATAGTGACATTTCATGCAATCAGTCCCGCCGATCTCCCGTGCAGTTACAAGGTCTATCCTGCCTTCACGCAAATCGTCCCGTAAGAGCATGTAATCAGAATAAAATTCATTTGCGAAAATATCTACTTCATTGGTACGATGACAATCCAGGCACCATCCCATTGAAAGATCATTTACCTGTACCACACGATCCATTTGCTCAACCTCGCCGTGGCATTCGGCACAGTCGAGTCCGGCAACACCGACATGCTGGGCATGTGAGAAATGCGCATGGTCAGGAAGATTATAAACCCTGACCCACCTAACCGGCATTTCGTTATCATATGCAGCAACTAGTTTATTGATTTCGAATCGTCCTGAATTTGTCCCTTCCCGCACTATAATATGGCAGTTCATACAGTGGGCAGCAGAAGGTATTCCGGCAGATTTGGAATATTCGGCAGTATTGTGGCAATAAAGACATTCTGTCTGGTTATCATTAACATGGACCGCATGTGAGAATTTAATTGGCTGATCAGGTTCATAATATTGCGAACGACCCAGGGCAATCGCTTCGTAAGAAATCATATCGACTATAAAAAATCCACTACCCAGAATTATTACCAGATGTACCAGTTTGAAGGGAATTTTTTTGAATATTGTAAGATCGGCCAGGGCACCCATAAAAATAACCAGTAAGCCGATAAATATCAATGTATTGGTAATTACAGGCCGTTCTGTTGTCTCATCAGCAGCATAACTATCCATAAAAGCCTTTATCTGAAAAAAATCACCATCAGATATATCATATCCTTCATGTACCTCCATCATTTTTGCTGTTACAGGAGACATTACTACTGACCTCAGGGCAGCAACATCCCTTTCTCTGTTTGCGAGCGATATTTCATAAGCCGACGGATTCCAGTTAAATGTATCTGAAATGCCTGTATAATGGCAGGAAGCACATGAGGCTGCGTCAGCACCGAGAGGCAATAATCCTCTGAACAATCTCTCACCTCTTTTGATATCATCTGAAGTAACGGGCCTTACCACTGATTCATCTTCCTGAGTTACCGCAATATCATTTCCGGTGTCAGCATCAGCCTCTGTTTCAGTAACAGGTTCTTCTGGTTCAGCCACATCTTCTTCTATCGCCGGATCCTGTCCTTCTGTTTCAGGATCCTGACCTTCTGTTTCAGGATCCTGACCTGCACTTCCGGCCTCCTGACCTACTGCTTCCCAGGCCAGATCTTCGGTATTCTGAATCCTGTCACTGGTTGCGGCGGCTGAAATCTGAAAATTTGACAGAGAAAGACTGATTAAAACAAAAAACATGCAAAACAAAAATAAACGTTTGCATGATCTGCTGAATATACCGGGTCGATTTTGCATCACTACTTTATAAGTAATATTAAAAAAGCCCCTGTAACACATTATTCCTGGAAGTATTACAGGCACTCTTATTCAAGGATATTTGAAATTATTGATAAATATATAAAATTAAATAATTATCAATCCAAACGAAAATCAGTTTCTTAATAATTTAGAATAAGAATTAATCTACATGTTTGAATATGGATATTATTCAATTTTCTGAATTGGCTGGAATAGAGGGGGTTAGGTTTTTAGTTGCCGTAAAATATATGAACAAATCCGTTCTTGTTATACTCAGGTTCAGAAGATGTAATAACATAATAATAAACACCCGGACGAACTCTCAGTCCGGCAGGAGTTTTGCCATCCCAGTTAATTACAGGAGAGGTGTGTTTGTAAACTATGCTTCCGCTCCTGTCAAATATTGTAATATTAAGCGGCGTAACTCCATTCGATCTGACAATAAAAGAGTCATTGTAGCCATCTCCATCAGGCGTAAAAACATTGGGCACCTCAAATGTATCTGAAACCGTTACCTGAATATTGCCAGTGAAACTAAGCAGTGGATTGCTGAGGTCAGTAACTGTGATTACTACAATGTAAGTTCCTGCCATCGGATAACTATGCATTATTACAGGGAGGTTTCCGGTCATACCATCACCAAAGTCCCATTCGAACCGGTAATTGAGAGTATCCTGCATTGTGAAGTGAACCGGCGAACCTGCTCCCGACTGGTAATAGCTTCTGAAGGTTACCGAAAATGAAGAGAGATTATCAATCTGATAATCGGCTGAAACTTCATCGATCTGAGCATTAACCGATACAAACGGGGCAATCAGGCAAAACAGAATCAGAACAGGCAGAAGTTTCTTCATATAGTGACATATTTGACCAGATGGTTTTAAAACACCCGCAATTTATTAAATTTTTTCAGTCAATCGTTTAACCAGCTTGAAATTATTAAAAAACTCCTTAGCAAATACCCTTATTACAGTATATGCGGGAATTGCAAGAAACATGCCCAGTATACCTGCAGTGCTGCCGGCTATCATGAGTACCAGAAAAATTTCCATTGGGTGAGCATGAACACTGCTGGAATATATCAGAGGCTGAAATACAAAATTGTCTATTAACTGAACGCCCGCAAATACAATCAGCATATAGGTGAGCATCGGCAGCATCTCATTATAGAATGACAGGTCAAGATGTGTCATAACCCCTATGAATATCCCAAGTGTAGCCCCTATTACCGGGCCAATATAAGGTATAACATTGAAAATGCCAACAAGTAACCCGATAACGAGCGCATTGTTGAACTTAATTCCTACCAGCAGCATGCCTGTTGTTATGAGAATTATGATAAAGGTAATCTGAAGGAATATGCCGATAAAATAACGCATTAAAAGATACCTGATAGAGGACATTGCATGGCGGACTGCATTTTCGTGGCCGGTGGGGACAAATATCAGTAAACCTTCAAGAAACAGGCGATCATCCTTTAGAAAGAAAAATGTCATGAATGTTATTGCAAAAGCAGCGATAAGGAGGTTACCCAGGAGTGTGGCGAATGAACCAAATATCAGGGTGAAGAATTCTATATTTAGAATGGAATTAAGTTTCGCTGACACGAATTCAGTGATGCTCAAATCTCTGAATGCATCAAGCCTGAACCGGTGCATAAAGGCCTCAAGTTGCTGGATAGGTTCCTTAAGGTTCCCGATAACAACTTCGGAATTAATGTTTCCAAGCTCACTTGCCTGAAAGGCAATAATAGGAATGAATATCCTGAAGAACAACAATAATAGCCCCCAGAGCAATACAACCCCTAAAATTGCACTTACAATTCTCGGCACCCTTAAATTCCTATATCTGATTTTATCCAGCAATGCAACTACAGGGCGGCCTACCAGAGAGAGAACAAAGCTGATCAGGATAAAAAATATTATAGACCGTAAGTGCCATAAAATAAACAACAGAGCCGCTAAACCAAGGATAATCAAAAATAATTTGATCCCGCTGTTTTTAATTTCAAATGTCTGATTCAATATTCTGAATTAAGAGTTTTGACTGGAGTAATAACATATCCGGTTGAAGTTATATAAATGACCAGAACCATAAAACTACGTAAAAATAACCAAAATGGCAGCATTACAAATTGAAGAAATAAATTACAGCGAGAAATAACTAATGGAAATTACCATCACAATGCAGTTGCAGTACAAAATCACTCTGTTTAATCAAGGTTGGATACCATTTTTATTTAATGGCATCAAATTTTAATTGCTTTGATTATCTTCGTGGCCTTAATTAAGAAATTTTATTTATGCTTCAATCCCATACGGGTGAGCTGGCTGCTCTTCTGACAGCAATCTTCTGGACATTTACAGCACTGGCATTCGAATCGGCCGGTAAAAAAATAGGGTCAATAACTGTTAACCTGATCAGGCTGTTTATGGCCATAATGTTTCTGGGTACATTCACCCTGTTTACCAGGGGTCAGTTTTTCCCTGTCGGAGCAAGCTATCATAACTGGGTTTGGCTCTCTTTATCAGGCCTTGTAGGATTCGTACTGGGTGATCTATTTCTTTTCAGGGCTTATGTGGTAGTCGGAGCCCGAATATCAATGCTTATAATGTCACTGGCACCCCCTATTGCTGCATTGGTTGGATGGATGCTGATGGATGAAACCCTTTCGGGGAAAAGCATGATTGGAATGGCTGTAACATTTGCCGGTATCTCAATGGTAATTCTTACACGGCAGGATATTGACCCGGAACTGTTATCAGAAGCAGGAAAAAAACGCAGAACAAACAAGCTTAGATTCACATATCCGCTGGCAGGATTATTACTTGCCTTCGGAGGTGCTGCCGGTCAGGCTACCGGATTGGTCCTGAGCAAATATGGAATGGGCGACTATGATGCATTTGCCGCCACCCAGATAAGGGTCATCACCGGACTAGCCGGATTTGTATTCATATATACTATTATGGGAAGATGGAAAAGACTTCTTCCGGCAATCAAGAATAAACCAGCCATGAAAAGCCTGACAATAGGTGCTTTCTTTGGCCCTTTCCTGGGAGTCTCCTTTTCGCTCCTTGCAGTAAGATATACATCTTCAGGAATTGCCGCAACCATCATGAGCATAGTCCCCGTCCTGATAATCCCCTTTTCCGTTTTAATGTTTAAGGAAAAAATAACCCCCAGGGAAATACTGGGGGCATTTGTGGCAATGGCAGGTGTTGCATTATTTTTCCTGTAAGGACAATTTTATAAATCAGCTGCTCATGCTTACAGGCGATTTCAGATCGGGCATCTGCCTGGCGAAATTCTTTCCGAAATTTTTCAGCTCTTCTGTCTTTTCAGCATGAGAATAAAATTTCCCGCCATAACCGGCATCTGAAATTTCCAGTTTAAGGTTTCTCAAATTATCTTCAATGATTTTCACTGCTTCACCACTCCACCCGTAAGAACCAAATGAAGCGGCGAGTTTTCCTTTATCCCTGATGGGATTAATAAGGGCAAACATCTTATATACCGGGAGAAGCGTATTCTGATTGAAGGTAGGAGATCCGACCAGCAGACCGTTGCAGCGCACGATAAGCGATTCGAGTTCGCCCAGAGGCATTGTTTCAATATCTGCCAGTTCCACTGTTACATTTACATCCGATTCGCTGATGCCACTGGCAATGATCTCGGCCATCCTTTTCGTATAGCCATAAGCAGAGACATAGGTTACCAATACATGATTTCCGGTTATGCGGGTATCATCAAGATATTCCCTGGAGAATTTCTCTGACAGATCTACATATTTCTTCCAGTTTTTCCGCAGTATAGGGCCATGGCCGGTGGCAATTACAGATATATCAAGTGGTCGTATCTTCTCTATGGCCTTAATCATAAACTTACTGTAAGGCTTGAGAATAACATCAAAATAATATTTAAAAGAATCGTCGTAATTGCCGACCAGATCATCAAACATTTCTTCAGTACAGAAATGGGCGCCAAAAGAATCGCAGGTAAAGAGCACCTTATCCTCTTCAAGCCAGGTATAAATTGAATCGGGCCAGTGAAGATTGGGTGCAGAAATAAATTTCAGTGTTTTAGTGCCAAGATCAAGAGTATCGCCGTCCTTTACTTTCAGGCTTTTGAAAGGGACAGATACGATGTCTTCAAGATATCGTATTGCATTGCCGCTACCAACGACAATGGCCCCGGGCGCCAGCTTCAGAAGATTCTGAAGGTTGCCCGAATGGTCAGGTTCAGTATGATTCAGTATAATATAATCAATATCAGCCGGGTCGGTAACACCTTTAACCTTTTCTATCCATATGTCCCAGAATGTCGCCTTTGTGGTTTCAATTATTGCTTTTTTGCCGGCATCAATAAAATATGAATTATAGGTGGTACCATATTTTGTTTCCATGACAATATCAAACGCAACTATATCCTTGTCAAGAACACCTATCCATTTTACATCAGGGGTAACATCCAGTATCTTGTTGTCTCTCATCCGAATATTTTTAATAGTGAAATTATTCTCTGAAATCTGCTTAAATCATTTCTGATGGCGGGAACTATGAAATCTACAATTTGCCGGTAACATTTATTATTTTCTGTTATCTTTTTAAATGGCAGATGATCAAAAAGTTCATTTATCCATCAGGTCAACGAATTTACGCTCGTAATCCCGGCTGAAAATTATACTTAATCAGGGACAATCAGATTTCTTCACAAAAATAGCAATTACAAGGCAAAAAAAAAGCTCCCTTAACAGGGAGCCATTTAAAATTCATAAAGTATGCTTATTTATTCTCGGCTATCCTGCTGTCAGTTTCAGCTTTTTCTGAACAACAGGCACCTTCAGCTTTAGTTGCAACAGCTTCGGCTCCACCGGCTTCACTGCAATCAGCTGCTTTATCAGCAATACTAGCAGTTTTTACAACATTAGCATCGTCACAACCTGATTTTTCCAGATTTGCTGTTTTTACAACTTCAGCACCGCCAGATTCGCTGCAACCAGCTGATTTCTCAACTAAATTGGCGGTTTTGACAATGCTGGCATCATCGCAACCAGCTTTTTCAGCATTTGCTGTCCTGACTACTTCAGCACCTCCACCACACTCAACAGCTGATGTTTTTACAACATTCTCTACGGTTGCGCAAGCTGATTTATTCTCGGCAGTTTTTGGTTTTTCTGTGTCAACAGAAAAAGCATAAAGTCCGGCAACCATAGTGACCATAGCAATAAAAGCAAAATATTTCTTCATAATAGTAATTTTTTTAAGTTTATTTGGATCAAATATAAATTAAATTCCCTGAAAAATATGTTAATCAAATGTTAATACATCTTAACAAGGCATTAATGAAATGATCCTATAACTGAGGTTTTACCTGTTACTTTCTGACCAACAGCAACCTTAACATTAACTTCAGGCGGCAGAAAAAGGTCAACCCTTGAACCAAATTTTATAAATCCAAGCTCATCACCCTGAAGAACCTCATTCCCCTCACGGGCATAACATACAATGCGCCTTGCAACAGCGCCGGCTATTTGTCTTACAAGAACAGCCGTACCATCTTCCTTCTCTATAACAAGTGTATTGCGTTCGTTGTCAAGAGAAGATTTCGGATGCCAGGCTACCAGATACTTACCAGGGTGGTATTTATAATATTTAACATTTCCGGTAACCGGGTATGCGTTAGAGTGAACGTTTAGCGGCGACATAAATACAGAAACCTGGAGTCTTTTGTCTTTGAAATATTCAGGCTCTTCGGTTTCCTCAATGGCAACAACAACACCATCGGCTGGTGAAACTATGAGGTTCTCATCAAGGATGACCTTTCTTGATGGCATTCTGAAAAACCATAGAAAAAATAAAAAAACCGCAGCAGAAAAAACCAGAACGACAATGCTTGCTATATACCATTCAGTCAGAGTAAAAATCAGTGAATTAACAGCTACCAAAACTACCAGTGTTATTATCAGGGTAACAAAGCCCTCTTTGTGAATTTTCATCCGAATAATTTATAAGTTCTAATCAAAATATAAGTAAATTAAAATTGCTAATCACGTGTTCGTCACAGATGGATCACCCGTGGATCATACAATCATACACAGGTAAACCCAAACAATTGGAATAACAAAAAGCCATGCATCGACACGATCAAGAACACCACCGTGTCCGGGAAGGAGTTTTCCTGAATCCTTAACGCCAAGCCCCCTCTTATACAAGGATTCCAAAAGATCACCGTAAATTCCAAAAACCGCAATTATAGCGGCAATAACCATCCAGCTGGAATGTCCGGGCAGAGGGAATATGCTCTTAATTAAAAAGGAAGCTGCCAATACTGTCAGACCACCTCCAATTGTTCCTTCCCAGGTCTTTTTTGGCGACACACTTTCAAAAAGCCGGTGACGGCCAAAAGGCACACCAACGAGATAGGCTGCGGTATCATTTACCATTATAAGAATAAATATTCCTGCAAGGATATTGGGATTGTATTGATCACCTGACTCCCCTCCCGAAAATATTATCATATTCAGCAGACTGAAAGGCACCGCTATATAGATAATTCCAAAAAACGTCCATACAAGGTTGTTGAAGGGGTTATCCTTTTTTCTGTAAAGTTCGGCAATCATAGCAACAGGAGGGAAAACAAACAAAACAGACAGGAACCTCAATTCCGAATAACCTGATGAATAACCGAACATAAAAAGGAAAAAGACAACAGATGCCAGCAGGCCTGTGAATTTCTGGACATGCACCCCCTTTGTTTCAGCAAGCTTATAAAATTCAAGTAGAGTAAGAATCAGCAAGACCAGGTAAAAGATCAGGAATGCTATGCTTCCGGCAAATATTGTTCCGAATACCAGCGCCCCGAATAATGCACCGGTTATAGCACGTTGAAGCAGGTTCATCAGTAAAAATTAGGCATAAAATTGTAGCAAAAATTTATACATCTATCCGAATAAAGTGATCAAATTATTATTATAAGTAAACCTTCGTCGCCATGGATGGATCAGCCATGCTTTATTCACTTCTTATCGTGTGTATTGTTTAGAGGGTAAATCAATTAATGAATAGTTTTAATTTCAGCCCGGCAGAATATTCAGAGCTCAAACTCCTTAAGTAATTGCTCAGCCTTTTCCTGATCATCTTCCTTTACCATTAAATCAATATGACCGATTGAAGGATAAGCAGAATCTACCTTGTTCATGATAATTGCCTCAATGTCATTATCATTAAGCATTTGTCTGGCCATTTCCGCAAGATGCACCTCATTAACTGTAAACACCACTTTCCAGTTTTTATCCATAAATTCAATCTCTAAACTGTTATTCAGAATCCTTTTCCGGGGCATTCTTATTCTCGGCATCAACCGGAACAGAATCCTTATCAATATTATTGGTACTCTCTTCTGCATTAACCGGTGCAGACTCCTCTTTATTAAACTGTTCCGGAGAAGCCTTAAGGAGAACCATATCATTCTTTTTGAACTTCCTGCTCCCAAAAACTTTTTCCAGATCTTCGCTGAATATCACTTCCTTTTCAAGCAGCAATTCAGCAAGCCGGGTAAGTCCTTTTTTATTTTTTATCAATAGCTCCTTGGCCTGTTGGAAGGCACCGTCAACAATAGCCTTAACCTCCTGATCGATAATCTGGGCGGTAGTCTCACTGTATGGTTTTGAAAAATTATATTCATTTTGTCCTGAAGAGTCATAAAAACTGATGTTTCCAAGTTTCTTACTCATACCAAAGTATGTAACCATTGCATAAGCCTGCTTTGTGACCCTCTCCAGGTCATTAAGCGCCCCTGTTGAAACCTTGCCGAAATTGATCTCTTCTGATGCCCGGCCGCCCAGTGCAACACACATTTCGTCGCTAAGCTGATCAGTTGTGGTTATCTGCCTTTCTTCAGGAAGGTACCAGGCCGCACCCAGCGATCTTCCTCTCGGAATAATGGTAACTTTTACGAGCGGATTGGCATGTTCAAGCAGCCAGCTTAGAGCTGCATGTCCGGCCTCATGAAATGCGATGGTCCGTTTCTCGGTCATCGTAATTATCTTGTTCTTCCGTTCCAGTCCACCGATAATCCTGTCAATAGCATCCAGAAAATCCTGTTTACCAACAGACTGTTTATCTTTTCTGGCTGCAATCAGTGCTGCCTCATTACATACATTGGCGATATCAGCTCCGGAGAAACCTGGGGTCTGACGGGCCATGAATTCTGTGTTAAGGTTCTCCTCAAGCCTTACCGGCCTCAGATGGACCTTGAATATCTGGGTTCTCTCATTTAAATCAGGCAATTCGACATGTATCTGGCGGTCGAATCTTCCGGCTCTTAGCAGGGCGCGGTCAAGAACATCGGCCCTGTTAGTTGCTGCAAGTAAAATAACACCCATATTCGGCTCAAAACCATCCATTTCGGTCAGCAGCTGGTTAAGGGTATTTTCTCTTTCATCATTTGCACCAAACCCTGGATTCTTTCCTCGTGCACGTCCGACAGCATCTATCTCATCTATGAACACAATACAGGGAGCCTTATCTTTTGCCTGTTTGAAAAGATCACGTACCCTGGAGGCTCCGACACCAACAAACATCTCAACAAAATCGGATCCTGAAATCGAAAAAAACGGCACATTAGCTTCTCCGGCAACAGCTTTGGCAAGTAGTGTCTTCCCTGTGCCGGGAGGCCCTACCAGCAAAACTCCTTTAGGTATTTTACCACCAAGCTGTGTATACTTCTGGGGTGTTTTGAGAAAATCTACTATCTCTTTAACCTCCATTTTAGCTTCCTCAAGTCCGGCTACATCCTTAAAGTCAATTTTGACATGAGATTCCCTGTCAAACATTTTTGCCTTTGACTTTCCAACGTTGAAAATTCCGCCGGGTCCACCGGCACCTCCGGCGCCACTCATCCTGCGGAAAATAAACAACCAGATGGCCACAAGTATAAATATGGGAAGAACCCAGCTAAGAATATCAGAAAAGTAATCACGTTCAGTAACGTAATTTACACTTACTACATCTCTTTGCTCAACATCCTCCTGCGCTTCGCGCAAACGCTGCTCAAAAAGCTCAACCGAGCCGATAGTAAAAAAATAATGCGGACCAGATCTGGCTGCCGATGCGAAACCACGGTCAAATAATTCTTCATATTTTGGCAGGTGGAGCCTGTCTTGCTTTATATAAATCCTTGCTATTTCACGGTTGACAACTTCGACTTTCTCGATATCACCGTCAGTAAGCATATCTCTCTCAAATTGCTGAAAATTTATTTCCAGAGGCTTGCTTCCTGTCCCGAATATCTGGATTCCAATAAATGCAAGGGCTATAATCCCGTATATCCAATATAAATTGAATTTAGGTCGCTTGCTGTTATCATCCGTTTTCTTGTCCGGATCTTTAGGTGAATCATTATTTTGATTCTGTTCAAACATATTCTTCATCAGTTTTTTCTCCTTCTTCCTACTCCATTGTTTCTATTTTTCCATCTGCCCATAACTCCTCAAGCCGGTAAAAATCTCTGAACTCCTTCTGAAAAACGTGAACGACTACTGTTCCATAATCCATCAGGATCCATTGTGAATTACCAAGCCCCTCCTTACCTGCAGATTTCCATCCAAGGTATTCCTTCATTTCCTTATCTACCGAGTCGGCTATAGCACTTACGTGTGTATTTGAATCGCCGTGGCAAATTACAAAATTCTGGCATATCCGATGTTCCAGACCAGTAAGATCAATATTTACAATTTCCTTCCCTTTAACTTTTCGGATCCCTTCTATAATGTTTCCCAGAATTGTCTCGGTGCTTACATCTATCTCTTTCCTCATTCAATAATTTTAACTGCAAATGTAATCAAATTTTAAAACATACTGCCCATACAGCACCATGCAGTCAGGCAGTAATATCTAATAAAATGAATTAGTATATTTGTTCCTAAAACGTACTTTTAACAACCATATTGCCAAACTGTTCATCAACTATAAACAAATGCATCAGTACTTTGTTGGAAAAAATATTCTAACCTTCAGATCACTTGACTCGACCAATGATTACAGCAGACAACTGATTGATAATAAAAATGTTGATGAAGGGACAGTAGTATGGACACGATCTCAGAAGAAAGGCAGGGGATATGCCGGAAATGTCTGGGAAAGTAGAGACGGGGAAAACCTTACTTTCTCAATTATTCTCCGACCGGCATTTCTGGATGCTGCTGAACAGTTCATGCTTTCAATGGTAATTTCACTTGGAATTGTTGATTATCTGGATGAAATCATTGATAATGTTTCCATTAAATGGCCAAATGATATTTATGTAGGTAATCATAAAATTGGAGGTATCCTGATTGAGAACTTCATCATAGAGAACAGAATAACAAACTCAATTATTGGTATAGGTCTAAATATCAACCAGGTGAGTTTCGGAGAGAATTTAATTAACCCTGTCTCAATAAGGCAAATAACCTTTAAACGCTACAACCTCAGGAATTGTCTGAGTAAAGTTTGCGAAAAAATCGACTACAGGTATTGCCAGCTGAGAAAAGCTGAAAAAGAGAATCTCAGAAAACAATATACTAACCGGCTATTGAATCTTAACAGGAAATGCAATTACAGGGCAGACAATAAAATATTTATTGGACAGATATGTGGTGTGGATGAGTTTGGCAGGCTTGTTATTGAAACAGAGAAGGATGGATCAAGAAACTTTGATTTAAAAGAGGTGGTTTTCCTTGACTTATGAATGACAGTTCAAACTAATCTGCATCACCGGCAACTTTCAGGCTTCACAATCTTTTGCTGACAGTCGATTAATCATAATTTAAAAACTCCTTTACAAAGTATATATCATGACGGATGTCTTTAAGTCCACTGCCTCTGATTCAGATGTTCTGTAAGACGCGAAGCAACCATTTCTATTCCGTCTTCAAGCGGTTTCCGGGCCATCATTTTCATCATCACATTTAAATCAGCCTCCATAGACAGGTTCATCACTGTAAGGCCCGGATCGGCGCCGCTTAGATTTACCTGCAGACTAAATCCGAATGGCACTGAGCCTTCTGACCCGAATATTATTGTTTCGTAAGGATTCTCGGTCACAATCCGGATACCAACCTCCCCCAGACCGTCTACATGGAACCTGGCATAATCCCGGCCTGATTCAAAATCCCTTACTTTCCCTTCCGGAACAAGGGTTGCGAAATTATTTATATCCGAAAGAAATTCAAATACCTGCTTTCGGTCAGCCAAAATAGTTTTTGTGGAACTTTCAAAGTTAGTCATACGTTTCAAATGTTATCCTCAGAAAGACAAACCGGAGATGATTTTGTTGCGATTTACATTACTTTTTTTCTACAGCCCCCATTTAGCGGGATCTTTGCGCCACTCCTGCAGGGTCTCAAGCTGGTCTTTTCCGATATAACCCATCTCTCCGGCAACACTGATCAGTGTATGATAATTGGTAAGAGTATTAAGTTCGCATGAACCCGTCTTGAAATTTTCCCTTGCTATGTCAAAATCATAGGTAAAAATGGCAAGCATACCTAAAATCTCACAATCTGCGGCCCTGAGAGCTTCTGCAGCAGCAAGGGAACTTTTTCCGGTTGAGACCAGATCTTCTATTATCACAACCCTGTCTCCCCCCGATACCCGGCCTTCAATAAGGTTGGAGAGACCATGTGATTTCGGTGACGGGCGTACGTAGGCAAATGGCAACTCAAGCTGGGCAGCCACCAGTGCTCCGTGAGCAATCGCACCGGTAGCAACTCCTGCAATCAGGCTGGCAGAAGGATATAATAATTTGATAAGCTCACAAAAGGAGCCGGTAACAAGTTTACGGGTGTCAGGATAGGATAATACCAGCCTGTTATCGCAATATATCGGCGAAAGCCAGCCAGAGGCCCATAAGAATGGTTTTGCTGGTTCCAATTTAATTGCTTTAATTTGTAATAAATGTTTAGCAATTGATTTTTCAGTTTCCTTCATCTTCATTGCACAAATGTATAAAGTTTTTTTCAACGAACGAATTGTATTTCTGACTCAGGATTTCTTAAGGAGTTTTCAGGAACACCAGGGCTTGTTTTACAAGTTCCGTGAAAAAAAAGAACTAAAGGAACTGTTACTGGTATTTGTTGCACTTAAAACCATTAATCAATTATTTATCTGCCACACCGACATTGAAAAACTTTTTACCGAATTCCGTTCATGTTTTCGTTACGTTGAAGCAGCCGGTGGCCTGGTAAGCAATACTTCCGGGGAAGTGCTTTTTATTAACCGTCTGGAAAAATGGGACCTGCCTAAAGGCAAAGTCGAAGCCAATGAGTCAGCTCCGGAAACAGCCCTGAGAGAAGTTGAGGAGGAGTGCGGAATAAGCGGGATGAAAATTGTGTCTGAGTTACAGTCAACATATCATACATATTTCGACAAAGCTATTCCCCATCTGAAAAAAACCAGATGGTTTGAGATGAGCTATGAAGGAAATGTAAAACCGAAGCCCCAGACCGAAGAATTTATAACCGAAATAATATGGGCCAGGCAGACTGAACTTAAAAGAATACAAAAGAATACCTACCCCTCTATTATCGACCTTATGAAAGAGACCGGCATTATTTAACCTCTCCCCTCTCACGCATTGTCCTCAGCAGGAGTACTTCAAAGTTTTCACCGGGTGAGGGTGCCGGCGACATAAGCAGTGTCCCGTCACGGTCAATAAGGTAATAGCCCGGAAACATCCTGATATCATATTCCTTAAGTATAGATGGCTGGTTGCCGTAGAATAAAAAATCCCAGTCATAATCATACTTGCTTAAAAAATCAAGCATAGAATCATAACTATCGTCAATAAAAATTGTAACCAGCTTTAGGTAGGGCTTATGGTTAACGATCATCCGGCTCAGGAGATCATACTCTGAAAGACAGCTATAGCTGGCAGCAGTACAAAAATTCAGATATACATAGTAGCCATGATAATCTGATAGTGATACAAGTTCCCCCCTTGAATCCAGAAGTTCAAACGCAGGGGGCCTGAAACCTTTGAGCAAACGTGTGACTTTTTCCCTGATATGTCCGGCTATAAGTTCATGCTCGGCATATATTGTTGTAGCTGCCAGAGAATCAAGCACTACCAGCAGGGCGGATCTTGAAAAGTCAGAGCCATAGAATGAGTCATGCAGGCCTTTCAACAAAACCATTTCAAGTAACCGTCCTCCCCCGAGAACCGGATCAGTCTGCAAAGTATTTTTGAGTGAGCTCAGGCTTCTTTTCTTGTTTATGTCTTCAAATATCCTGCTACCTGACGGAGTCCTGGAAAAAAATTGAAAATATTTATTATAAACCTGGTTGAAAAGTTCCATATACGAAACATTTTCATAAAGAACCGGATCATTAAGAAAGTAATTGTCTGAGAGGAGCTTTGCAGAGTGTTGCTGGGAGATGATACCGAAAAGGGCCATCTTATACCTCTTGTAATCATCGAAATAGTAATTGGTACTTGTACTGAATTCCATATCAAACTCGTTGATTATGGAATCAAACAGTTGCTGATCGCGGTTTACCGTAAGTCTGATCAAAGGTTCGCCGAAAAGCGGTTCATACATATTATCAAACCTGCTAATCAGGGTATTTATGCATGAATCATCTTTATTGAGGACTGCAATGTGGGTGGGAGTGCCTTCAAAGTATGGATTCAGTCTCTCCCATGGAGTTTTGTTGGTTTTTCCGGGAAGCATAACAACATAATCTTCTCCTGATTCAACATACATATAAGTATAATTGGTTCCGATATGGGAAAAGATGTACTGAATATTTGTCCCGGTCAGAAAGTCAACTGAAAACTCATCATTCGTGTCAACACTGAATCTGAAAATCTCCTTCTCTGTTCGGGTAATATGATCAGTATATGCATAAAATATTATCTCTTCACCGGCGTACCCGGGAGCCCGGCCTTTAAGGCTGACTGTATCGGTACTGTCAGTACCTGCAACCGACCCGGCACAAATCAGCATAAAATACAGAATACTTATTGATCGTATCATTTTATCAGAGTCTGAATTCCGTCAATTTAACACCACCTGGCACGAATCTGGATGCATCACCTCCATGCCTGACAATATCGCGAACTATGGTAGAATTGATGGGTGTGTGTTCAGGGCTTGTCAGCATAAATACTGATTCAATATTGTTATCCATAGCTTTATTTACATGAGCAATTGCCCTTTCAAATTCAAAATCGGCAGCAGTACGCAGTCCGCGTAATATAAATGAAGCATTTTTCTCGCGGCAGAAATCAACGGTTAATCCACTGAACCAGGCAACTTCAACCGCTGGCTCATTCTGAAACACATTTCCTATCCACTCAAGTCTTTTTTCCAGTGGAAAAAATCCTTTTTTATTTGAATTGTAGCCAACTGCAATGATTATTTTATCAAAAAAGGAAAGGGCCCTGAGAACTACAGATTCATGACCAATCGTAAAAGGGTCAAATGAGCCGGGGAAAACAGCAGTTTTTTGCATTGTGCGATAATTGTTTTATATAATTACATTCCGGAATTCCTGAGTTGCAAATGTAAATGAATTTCCCATCAACTGAAAATCAATCAGAGATCAGGATATTGCATGGGTAATCGACCTTCAGGTCAAATATTTTTATCCGAAATCACACGAAAACGGATAAAGAAACTTTATTGTAAAGCAAAGCGGTTCCTCCTGTAAGGCAAAATTTTGTATTTTTCAGACAAAATTTTGCCTTCTTGTTTTTTACAGGAGAAACATATACAAAAGCTGTTTAAAAAAGACGCCGGGGAATTCCAGCGCAAGCAAAAAAACAGGAATTAGCGGCTATCTGTCACCAGGACTACGCTGCCAAATACAATATTAATCACTATATCAAGGTGAGGCAGGTCCGGGTCAAAACCTTCCGATGAATAATACCCCTTGCCAATAACAGGTGAGTTCCTGCCCGGCATTTTAACACTTGCAAAAACAGCATCAACGTTAATGTTTACAGGAACATCGGGTGGAAGGTATACAGTGCAGCCTGAGAATATACTGTTTATATTCAGTTTTCTTTTTTCCCCGCTCAGCTGCAGATCTCCAAGACTGAACCTGCTTTCAGAAAAAATAAGCTGATAGGACGGATGAAGTTCATTGCTTTCAATTTTTGCAGATGCAAAGATAAACTCATTGTCTTCTGATTCCAAAGGCCAGAGCATGAAATTTCCAAACATTATTTTCAGTCCCAGTAGTATGAAAAACAGTCCGGCCAATATTTTCATAACCGGGAAATCGATATTGAATATCACTCTTATTAACAATGTGAATCCGATAATAATGAGGAATATACCCCAAAATGCAAAATTGTCTATTTGCATTTGACAAGCTTTAGTTATTAGTTATCTGTTACGGGATAAAAAATCCCATTCTGCATATATGCAGGAAAATCAGTTTTCCATTCCGACAGGCAATGATCCGCTTACTTTTTCTTTAAGCAATGCATTATCCAGTACGTCTAATATAGTCCTCACATAATGAAAAGTGAGTCCCTTAATATATACCTCTTTGATCTTGGCCATGTCTTTCCTGTTATCCTCAGACAATATGACATGTGAAATCCTGGCCCGCTTTGCAGCAAGTATCTTTTCCTTGATCCCGCCAACAGGCAAAACACGTCCCCTTAATGTTATCTCTCCCGTCATCGCAATTCCTTTCCTCACCCGTCGTCTTGTAAAGGCAGATGCCATAGATGTAACCATTGTAATACCAGCAGAGGGTCCGTCTTTGGGAATTGCACCTTCAGGTACATGTATGTGAACATTCATCTTTTCAAACACCTCAGGGTTGATATCCAGATAGGCTGAATGTGCCTTCAGGTATTCAAGTGCCAGTTGTGCCGATTCTTTCATTACCTCTCCGATATTTCCGGTAATTGTCAGGTTGCCTTTCCCCCTGCTCAGACTTGTCTCAACAAACAATATTTCACCCCCTGCAGGAGTGACTGCAAGACCTGTTACCACCCCTGCAAACTCATTACCCTGATATATATCCCTGCTATACTCGGGAGGCCCCAGGATTTCATTAACCATGCCCAGGTTCACCTTTTTCTCAAATGATTCACCAAATGCCTGCCTTTTTGCGAGGCCCCTTACCATCTTGGCAATTTTCTTATCAAGTTCCCTTACCCCTGATTCACGGGTGTGGTTTTCAACAACAGCCTCGAGTACTTTTTTCGAAAAAACTGCAGAATCAAGCTGGAGACCGTGATTTATCAATTGCTTGGGCACAAGGTGCCTTCTTGCAATCTCTATCTTCTCTTCAACTATATAACCGTGTACATTAATCATTTCCATCCTGTCCCTGAGTGCCGGATGGATAGTGCTTACGGTATTGGCAGTAGCAATGAACAATACCTTTGACAGGTCGTAATCGAGCTCAAGATAATTATCATGGAAAGCAAAGTTCTGTTCCGGGTCCAGCACCTCGAGCAATGCAGAAGCAGGATCGCCATGAGCATCCCTTCCTACCTTGTCAATCTCATCCAGAATAAAAACAGGATTCGAAGATTTTATTTTCTTCATGTTTTGCAGTATCCTTCCCGGCATCGCTCCAACATAAGTTTTGCGGTGGCCCCTGATCTCTGATTCATCATGAAGGCCTCCAAGTGACATTCGGATATATTTCCTTCCAATCGCACCGGCAACAGATTTTCCGAGAGATGTCTTTCCTACTCCTGGAGGTCCTATCAGGCAGATAATAGGTGATTTCATATCTCCTTTAAGCTTGAGTACAGCAAGGTGCTCAAGTATTCTCTCTTTAACTGTATCAAGACCGAAATGATCACGGTCAAGTATCTTACGAGCCCTGTTCAGGTCGAAATTATCTCTGGTAAACTCTCCCCAGGGCAGCTCAAGCATCATATGAACATAGTTCACCTGAACTGAATATTCACCTGAAGCAGGATTTAGTCTCTGGAGCCTGGTAAGTTCCTTTTCAAATGCTTCACCTACCTCCTTTGACCATTTCTTTTTGGAACCCAGTTCCCGCATTTCAGCGATCTCCTTTTCAACAGGATTTCCTCCCAGTTCATTCTGAATGGTTTTGATCTGCTGATTTAGTAAGTATTCTCTTTGCTGCTGGTCGAGTTCGGTTTTCACTTTAGACTGTATATCCTTCTTGAGCTCCAGCAACTGGACTTCTTTACTCAGGAACTCCAGCAGTATCCCTGCCCGTTTATTAAGCTCATCAGTTTCAAGAAGTTTCTGCTTTGACCGAATGTCCACATCAGAATTTGAACAGATAAAATTTACCAGGAAGGTAGAACTCTCAATATTCTTAACAGCAAAGGATGCTTCCGGTGGTATATTGGATGACAGCTTTATTATCCTGAGAGACAGATCTTTCAGCGACCCTATCAGTGCCTGAAACTGATTCCCCTTCTTTTTCGGTAGAATGTCTTCCATACTTCTGACTTTGCCTGTCAGATATGGTTCTTCTGAAACAAGTTCAACTATCTCAAATCGCTTTTTCCCCTGGATTATAACTGAGGTTGCACCATCAGGCATTTCAAGGATCTTGAGAATCTGGGCAACGGTACCGATTTTATAGAGATCATCAAGCTGAGGGTCATCCATCTCCATATCCTTCTGGGCAACTGCCCCTACAATCTTATTCCCTTTATATGCTTCGCGTATCAGTTTTATCGACTTTTCCCTTCCAACAGTTATGGGAATAATAACGCCGGGGAAAAGCACGGTATTCCTGAGAGGAAGCAGTGGCAGGATATCGGGGACTTCCGTCTTGTTTAGCAATTCCTCATCTTCATCTGTGATCAGGGTTATATAATCAGATTCTTCATCAATCGGACTTCCGTCCATAAGGTCTGACCAGACAATATCTTTATTTTTTTTTCTCATAATGTGATATACTATGACATGGAGGCAAGACAATATGTCATCTCACAAACGCTCCGGAACAATTTACCCATGCATGGCAAGTCTTGTGCCAATTAGACTGAAGTGTATATTTATTAACAATTTTATTTAATTTAAGTTCGTATGGTGCTGAAGCTTATACTTAACCGGCTTTCGCATAATATAAAAAAACCCTGCATATACTTAGGCAGGGTTTTTATTAGTTTTAAAAGCCGTTTATTTCTTCTTGTCCATATGCTTTTTATACCTGTTCATGAATTTGTCGACACGGCCTGCAGTATCAACAAGCTTCATCTTGCCTGTATAAAATGGATGTGACGTATTGGAGATTTCAAGTTTATAAAGAGGGTACTCCTTACCATCTTCCAGCGTAATGGTTTCTTTAGTGGCAGCAGTAGAACGTGAAATAAAATAATTTTCGTTCGACATATCTTTAAATACCACAAGACGGTAATTCTCCGGATGAATGTCTTTTTTCATATCAAATATTTTTCTCGGACTATATTTCTTTAACTTACAATTTAGTAATCGGATTGCAAAGATAACTCTTGTAATGAAATATGCAAAACATTTTAAGTCATAAGTATAATATTTTATATTATAACTTTTTATTATGCTGTGAAACAGGCGAAAAACAAAATACCTCTGGTTGAAATTCACCTCCTCCCCGGGTGATTTAACCGGACAAATTGGTGCTATTATATTTACTGACAGAAAGTAACACATCCATATGACATGGTCGCCGGTGATGAATTACCCATGCCTTGTTCATTTCTGCTTTTTTATATACATGGTTCGGGGGAGACTCATTTCAATTCAAACAATTCAGTCAACGCTTCCGGGTTTAACCCTCCAAAGTTATTGTGAACAAATTCATTCTTACGAAGTACATGGCTGTAACCCTTACTTAATATATCAATGTTTTCAACTACCTCCCTGATTGAATCAATTATGTATAAAGCCTCACCGTCAGTTGTTGTCGGATGAACCGAAAGCCTTACCCAGCCAGGTTTGGCCGAAAGGTCACCGTGATTTATCATATCGGTAATCTCCTGTGATTTCTCGTGAGTAACCTCAAGCAGGAAATGGCCATAAGTTCCTGCACAGGCACAACCTCCGCGAACCTGAATGCCATATTTGTCATTCAGCAATTTCACGAAAAGGTTATAATGAATACCCGGATGGTAAAAGGAAAAAACTGCAAGCCGCGATTCAATATTGTCGGCGAGAATAACAATGCCTTCGATCGACCGAAGTCCTGAAAATATTATTTTTATCAATTCAGCCTCTCTTTGACTGATAAATGTTGTGTTCATGTTGTTTTTCAGCTCAATAGCCAGGGCTGTGCGTATTGCCTGTAAAAACCCAGGGGTGCCGCCGTCTTCACGCACTTCGATATTGTCTACATATTTATATTTTCCCCATGGGTTTGTCCAGTCAACTGTCCCGCCTCCGGAGTCATCGGGAATCTCGCTGTTATAGAGGCTCACATCAAATATCAGAACTCCCGAAGAACCAGGCCCTCCAAGAAACTTATGGGGGGAGAAATATATTGCATCAAGCTTCTCCAGCGGGTCTTCCGGGTGCATATCAATATCAACATATGGTGCAGATGCAGCAAAATCGACAAAACAAACACCACCAAACTCGTGCATTATCCGGGCAAGTTCATAGTAAGGTGTGGTTATTCCGGTAACATTGGAACAAGCCGTAAATGCTCCGATCTTAAACTTCCTGTCACTGTATTTCTCAAGCTGAACCCTGAGAGACTCCGGGTCAACCATAAGATTTTCATCCGGTTCAATAATTACCACATCAGCAATTGTCTCATACCATGAGGTATGGTTGGAGTGATGCTCCATGTGTGTAATAAATACTACGGGGCGTTCTATTTCTCTGAGACAGGTCTTGTTGTAAAGTTTTCCGCATCCCTTCAAACCGAGAATACGCTGAAGTTTATTCACAACTGAAGTCATACCACTCCCAGCAGTGATAATTATATCATCTGGTCCGGCATTAACATGCTGCTTAATCATTTGCTGTGCAAGGTGGTAGCAATGTGTTGTATGACATCCGGTGTAGCTTGTTTCCGTATGGGTATTACCAACAAACGGACCGAAAACAGAAACAATTTTATCTTCAACCGGTCTGTACAA
Organism: uncultured Bacteroidales bacterium; assembly: GCA_964421595.1. GTDB lineage: Bacteria > Bacteroidota > Bacteroidia > Bacteroidales > PUMT01 > PXAP01. The sequence goes on from CAYQXY010000001.1 coordinate 125,966, forward strand.
CCTTCCGCTGGCCACCCAGTCGGCATAGACAATTTTACGGGTTCCGAAAGGCGATTCAAATGTTGAATCAATCCCAATGATGTTCTGGCGGAATTTAGAAAAATAGTTTTCAAGCATTTGATAGTGGATCTTATTTAATAACCTTTGCAGCCTGAACGAGGGCATGTAATTGTTTAATGCCCGGCGGAACAAAGGTAAATGACATTTTGGAGTAAATACATAACAAATAGCATGTTTTAATTCATTGGCAGGTCAATAATATTGTTAATGCAGCCTGATGATGCGATGATCGATCAGCATGAATATGACAATAATAAGGAAGGTATAAAGGAAGTAAACTCCAAGCGGAATATACTGCTGTGGACGGATCTTAAGTTTAAAGTAGTTATATGCAACAAGCACCATTTTCTCAACCAGGAAAACTATTGCCGTTGCCACTGCAACTCCCACGATTCCGTAAAACCTGATCAGGAAAAGACTTAGAGAGACATTAAGTATTATTTCAACCACAGACGCAACCAGAACGATTCTGGTTTTCTTAAGTCCAATGAGAATTGTCTGCGGAAAAACAAGCCGGCTGATAATCAGAAGAAGATATACCATAAAGACATCGGCACTCCGGGAAAATGTTTCATTGAACATAGCTATATAGAGCACTTTGCTAAAGAAAAGCAGTGCGATTGAAACCGGAAACAGTACATGCATCAGTTTTGCTGACTTTTCTTTAATTGTCGCCAGTGCTGTATGCAATTTATCTCTCGTTGAGAATTCAGGCAGCATGGCATTGCTCAGTCCGTTAGCCATTAATATAACAAGTGGAAACTCCTTTGCGCCAAACCTGAAAAGAGCAAAATTCGCAGCATCATAAGAGGCAGTTATAATTATTCCGTCAATATATTGAGCCGAACCACTAAGAAGTGAACTTAATATCAGGGGCAATCCAAGAGACATATGCTCCTTCATGAAAGCAAATGATATTTTCAGCCGGGCATGCCTTTTTAATAAAATTCCAAGCCAGATCAATCTGACTACAGATATTGCAATTAATCCCCAGATGGCAAATTCTACAGGATACCCTGAAACAACCGGTACGGTAACGATAACCAACTGTACGGCAAAGGTTAAAAATCCATAGACTATCAGTTCTGCAGATTTGTTCTTGAGAAGATAAATGTATTCGATAAGGTGACCCGGATTACTGACCAGAATATAGACGAAAATCAGGTTCATAAAGGAAATATCCTTTACACCTTCGAACAGGTGGAACGCTCTCTGAAAAAGAAGACAGAAAATATATGCCAGGACGCTGAATGCCGATAGCAATACAAAAGCATTGAAAAGTTCAGGAGATTTTGATTTTTTATTTACTGCAAGCACCCTGAAGGTTTTGTTGCTGTTATAAAGCGGCAACAATGACTGGATAAGTCCGTTTACCCAAAAAAAACTTACAGCGCTGGCAATGAAAAGTGAAAGCTCGTAATATCCTATTTCTTCGACTGAAACCTGACTCTTTGTAAAAATGATACTTATTAACAGGAATGTGGTAAACCTCAAAATCTGAATAGTTTGCAAACTACCAATATTGGATATCTTATTAACCAGGCTCAAGATTTTAAGGATTGATTTTGCAAGCAAATATAAAACAATAAATAAAGACAAAACAGTCAATGAAATTTTAAGTTTTCAGATTGCGTATCTTCAAAAGAAATATTTATATTTGCAGCATAAATGGTGGTCGTAGCTCAGTTGGTTAGAGCGTCAGATTGTGGTTCTGAAAGTCGCCGGTTCGAATCCGGTCTTCCACCCCACCATTAACCATCAAAAAAGGCAATTAACCTCACGGAAAATTGCCTTTTTTATTTATCTCCTGCTGTTGCAGTTATATATTACTCAGCTGTCACCGGTATTACTCAGGCAGAACTACACCTTCAATTACATGAATAATTCCATTGGTACCTTTTAGATCGGTGGCCGTAACAAATGCAGTATTGCCTGATTCATCAGTCAGTTTAACTTTCCCCATGTCAAGAGAGGCAGTTAGTTTTCCGCCGCTGACAGTAGTTAATTCTGCCTTGCCATTACCATCGCTGATTGCTGACATTACCGCAGCCGCATCAAGATTACCGCTGTATACATGATAAGTCAGTATTTCAGCGAGCCGGGCCTTATTTTCAGGTTTCAGCAATTCCTCAACAGTACCTGCGGGCAATTTATCAAATGCCGCATTGGTTGGAGCAAACACCGTAAAAGGGCCACTGCCTTTAAGAGTTTCTACCAGACCAGCTGCTTTTACGGCAGCTACCAGAGTTGTATGGTCAGTCGATCCTGCTGCAATATCAACAACATCTTTTCCCTGACTGAAAGCACTCATTGTTGTAATGAATGCAATTAAAATAATTGATAATTTTCTCATAATATTAATTGTTTTTTGTTTAACGTTTTTAATTACTCCTTAAACATCACAAAAATTGATTTGTTCATTATATATAAAAACAAATAACATATTTTAATACATACAGTAAATAAAACAGCTGTAAAATGCTGTTTTTATGCCTTTTACACTTACATTAACTTGAGAGAAAATTTTCAACCAAATAGTTTTTCTAATAATTTTGCAATATAGAGTTTCTACCTAAAGATTTAACAAAATACAATTCAACTGAAATCTTCGAACCATTTCCACCGGAAGAAATCCGATCAAACCCATGATTACCTCCTCCTGTAGCAGTTAATGATCAACATCAAAATATGCCAATGTTGAAATTGACTCAGCTTACCGGAATTGGCTCACCTGAACGGGATAAACATAACCAATAGTTTGTTGTTACTTCTTTAAAACCTATCTGTTATTTTTAAAACCTTAATAGTATGGCAAAAACAAAGAAGCAAAAAAAAGCAGCCAACGTCATGACTGACGTTGCGATTAAAGATCTGATGAGCGAATATCTGGATATTTGTAACCGTGCAATTGATAAAAATGCCGGTAATTTCTGGTATGAGAAGGCAATACAACTTAATAACGCCATCTGGGAAAAGCCCTATTTCCGTGTTTCAGTCTACGATAAGGACCCTGACAAAACACTGGAAGAGTTTATTGTTCATTTTAGCACCTATAATAACAGGCTAAGCCTTTCCCATTCAGTTAATGAAGTTGAGTTTTCCTGCAAATTCCCGTTAAGTTATATTGAAGATGTACTGACAAGGCCTGACTTCTACATTCAAAATCCATTGATGCTTGACTGGAAATGGTTTACTGACAGGGTAAGTACCGGATCACAGACGTTTTTTCAAAATAACAAATATCTTTCAATTGGTCTTGGTCTGATAACAGGAGCCTTGTTGACTCTATTCCTGGTTCGCAGGTCATCAAAAAGGGAATGATCAGGACAATTACAACAGAAAGGATTCCAATCAAGCTATGGCTTGATGACATAGAAGAAGGGGCTCTGCAGCAGGCCAGGGATATTGCAAACCTGCCGTTTTCCGCCTGTCATGTTGCCATTATGCCCGATGCTCACCAGGGTTTTGGAATGCCAATTGGCGGGGTCCTTGCCACAAGGGGATTTGTAATACCAAATGCAGTGGGAGTAGATATAGGCTGCGGTATGAGTGCCCTGAGAACTTCGCTTACGCATGCGTCTCATTCCGAACTTGTGAAAATTACCGAAGAGATTAAAAGGATTATTCCGTCAGGATTCAGACATCACAAGAAACCTGTAAGTGAAGGATTACTGCCTTCCATTAGCAATAAGCTCCCTGTTGTGGAACGAGAATCCGGCAATTCAGCTTTTCAGCTGGGAACACTCGGCGGAGGGAATCATTTTATCGAACTGCAGAAAGGGTCTGACGGATATATATGGATAATGGTCCATTCCGGCAGCAGGAACCTTGGCAAGCAGGTGGCCGATCATTATTTCAGGGAAGCGGTGAAGCTCAATGAAAAGGAGTGGAAAAAAAACAAAATTCCCCGCGAGCTTGCCTCCCTCCCGGTCGATTCAGACATCGGTCAATTATACCTGAACGAGATGCAGTATTGTATCAACTTCGCCTTTGCCAGCAGAAGAAAGATGATAGATGTAATCTCAGAAATCATTACCGGACACTTCAGAAATATCGACTTTAATGATTTCATCAATATTGCCCACAATTTTGCAAATACAGAAACCCATTTCGGCGAGAGGCTCATAATTCACCGGAAGGGGGCGACATCGGCCAAAAAAAATGAGCGATGCATTATTCCCGGATCGCAGGGAACAAGCAGCTTTATTGCAACAGGAAAAGGTAACCCGGAAAGTTTCGAAAGCTGTTCACACGGAGCCGGAAGGGTAATGGGAAGGCGACAGGCCCGGAAACAGCTTGACCTTAAAAGGGAACGAAGACTTCTTGACGATAAAGGAATCATCCATAGCCTGTTAAGGCAAAACGACCTTGATGAGGCGACATCAGCATATAAGGATATTAACCTGGTGATGAAGCTCCAGGAAGACCTGGTTGACCTTGATACTGAACTGCAGCCGCTGGCGGTAGTAAAGGGATGATGATCAAGAATAAAGAGAATCAGAAATTAGCAGGGAAAAAACTTCCCGGCATAAATGCAGCCTGAAAAGCTGAAAGTGATCCGGGAAATTTAATTATGATTATCCAGAATAATAATTCACCTCACTCTTTGTGTAAAGAATGTTATTTTGCAGGTAAAAATTGCTGGGTAATTTTGCCGGACTTTTTCTCTTTAAGAATTCTTTTTACAGATCCGTCGGGCATTACCTCCTCCTTTACAAGTAAATGATCGGCATCAAAATCTTCAAATGCAGAAATAGACTCAGCCTTTTCCATTCCTCTCCATACATCAAGGTTTACCGGCTCCCATTTTTTTGATTTGACTGAACGGTAACATGCGTCCATTATTTCATTCACCACATACCCGTCATAAAAAGTTTCTGTGCATGGCTCACCTTTTTCCAAGGCATCAAACATATCGGTAAACATATTTGTATAGCCCAGTTCATGTATCTCGTCGCTAACAGGGAAAACCCACCCCTGGTTACTTTCGGCTTTCTCTGCCACATAACCCTTCTTCCCTCCGGCGGTAAACATCTCAATTCCTGTACGCAGAAAATTGTTGACCCATATTGTTCCCTCGGTACCCATTACCTCATCCCTGAGATCCATCCCACCACGGAACGACCAGCTTACTTCAAACTGCGCCATGGCACCTGAATCATATCTGACAAAACCAACTGCATTATCTTCAGCATCGATGGGTTTTACAAGAGTATCAGCCCAGCAGATAACCTCAACAGGACGCACATCTTTTCCGATATATGACCTTGAAATCTCTATGCAGTGGCAGCCCATATCCAGAAGTACTCCTCCCCCCGAAACTTCGCGGTTCCAGAACCAGTCAGAATGAGGACCTGGATGTGTCTCCCTGGACCTGGCCCAGATGACGCTACCTATTGCACCGTTTTTTACAGATTTAACAGATGTAAGGGTTTTGGGCGTATATACCAGATCTTCCATATATCCGTTAAAAAGTCCCGCTTTCTCCACCGCATCGAGCATGATTTTTGCTTCAGAGGCATTTCTTCCAAGGGGCTTGGTACACAGTACTGCTTTTTTGGCTTCAACAGCCATCAATACAGCTTCCAGGTGCAGATTGTTAGGCAGGGCAACGACAACAACATCTACCTCAGGATTGTTGACAGCTTTGTACATATCGGTTGTCCACTCAGGTATACCATATTTTTTTGCAAAGGTGCTTCCCCTGGTTTCATCACGGGAATAAATAACCTGTACCTTATCTCTGCTGCGTTGTGCATGAATGGATTGAGTGTAGAAATCGCCTATAAATCCGGCGCCGAGCATAGCGATTTTAGCCATAATTTTAAAGTTTTGGTTAACAGAAATAATTCAAGAAACTGTGTATTTCAGGAATAGAAATGGAATCTGTTAACAAATGTACATGAATTTCCCATCAACTGAAAATTCAACAGGGATAAAGACATTGCATGGGTAATCGACCTTCAGGTCAAATTTTTTTATCTGAAATTACACACAGACAGATAAAAAAACAGGAGAATATCATCAAATTTCGCTAATAAAAAAAAGCCGGGATCCCATTTAGAGATCCAGGCCTGTTTTTTGGTTAATCCTCATTATTCAAACCTCGATAGAATAATCCAGGCTTAACCGAGGTACATCCTTAAGAGTTTGTTCTTTGATTTATGCCGGAGCCTTTTCAAAGCTTTTTCCTTGATCTGCCTTGTACGTTCCTTGGTAAGACCCAGTTCTTCACCGATAGCCTCAAGCGACATTTCCTGCCGGCCAAGTCCGAAATAACATTCAAGCACATTTCGCTCTTTGTCAGTCAGTATACTCAGGGTACGGGTTATTTCTTTTCTCAGCGAGTCAACCATCAACTGTGAGTCGGCTATGGGAGAATCCTTGTTCTCCATTACATCAAGCAATGAATTGTCCTCCCCGTCAACAAACGGAGCATCGAAGGACATTGGACGGCCATTAAGCTTTAAGGTGCCGTCAACCTTCTCCTTGGTCATTTCAAGTTTCTCTGCAAGCTCCTCGGCTGAAGGATCCCTTTCATTTTCCTGCTCAAACCTGGAACTGATCTTATGTATCTTGCCCAATGAACCTACCTGGTTGAGAGGAAGTCTAACAACTCTTGCCTGTTCGGAGATCGCCTGTAAAATTGATTGTCTTATCCACCAGACAGCATAGGAAATAAATTTAAATCCCTTGGTCTCATCAAATTTAGTAGCTGCCTTTATCAGACCCAGGTTACCCTCATTAATCAGATCAGGCAGACTGAGCCCCTGGAACTGATACTGTTTGGCAACAGATACAACAAATCGTAAATTAGCCTTTACCATTTTCTCAAGTGCTGCCTGATCGCCGTTTCTAATCCGCTGGGCCAGTTCGACCTCCATTTCAGGGGAAATCAGATCTTCTTTACCTATCTCCTGAAGATACTTTTCAATAGAATTTGAATCACGGTTGGTGATCGATTTTGTTATTTTTAACTGCCTCATATATAATATTTTGTGTTTTATTTATAACCCGGTAACAACTAATCTGTTTTATATTTTAACAAGACCGAATAGCGATCATTATTAATATTGTAATTCGGGGGATCGATCTTTTTCTCGATCAGTCCAAGTAATTCAAGTTCAAGTATATGGTTTGTTCCGGTTGGCTGAGAAATTTCAAACTCACGTATTATATCTCCAAATGAGGACGGCCCTTCCTTTTCCAATAATCCGAGGATGTCCATCTTCATTTTATCATTCAATATTTCCCTGGATCTCTCAATTGTTAGCTTTTCAACAATTTTGTTACCGGTTTGTTCATGCATATCAGTTATTTTTTATTATACCAGTTTCTTATCAATATAATTTGAATTCATTATATGAAGTGCGCCCATATAGTTAAGCCTGAATTCAATCAGGTCTCCAACCTTGTATTTGGGTTTCCTCGTTCCCAGATCAATAACAATCATATCTGAACTTGCACCACAAATGTTAATCTGATTGTCAACCAGTTCAATGTTTTCAATATTGATATCAAGAAGGCCGATATCCAGAATTGCACGATATGCCTTCTTCCCGAGGTCTTTATTATCGAACTCCAGTTTTTCTCCAGCTACATTGGTACCTATCTCCCCTACCGGAACTATAGGTTTTTCTGTCAGCTCAATTATTTCAGCATGCAACCGGAATAAACCGTTAACAAGGCCTTTTATAAGTTTACCTGAAAACAGGTCTTTGCCGAAAAACAAGCTTTCTCCTATACGGAAATGATCAACACAGGAAGGTAATATCCCTTTAACAAGCAGAGGTATAGTAACTGACGATCCTCCGGAAACATATGGGATTTTTCTGCTAAACTTTAATTCAATCAACTGTTTATATAACCCAAGCTGAATTAGCTTATCCTGACTAGGCATTATACCATACAAACAGTTTAAGTTGGTCCCGATTCCTATTACCTCGATATTTGGAAGATTAAAAATTTTTCCATAAAAATCAACAACTTTATCTCCCAGCACCCCTTCCCTTAAATCACCCATTTCGATCATAATAATGATCTTGTGTATCTTGTTTTTTTTAAGTGCCTCATCATTCAGCAGCTTAATAGTATATAGTTCTGTATTAAGGCTGATATCAGCATATTCGATCACTGAACTTATTGCTCTTTTTGCCGGGGGTTTAATATAAATCGTTTCAATACCCGGATCAATACTTTTTATTACCTTCAGGTTACTTACCCTGGAATCGCAAACCTGTCTTATTCCCAGGTCAATTATTTCTTTCAGATACGATCTGTTCCCACATAATAACTTTGTAACGATACCCCACTCAATTTTATTTTGCCGGAACATTCCGTTCAATACATCATAATTGTGCTTTAGCTTCTTTTTATTTAGTTCTAAATATGCCATTCCTGTAATAAAATTAAGTAACAACCTGTCTCGGTGTTCCTTCAGGCAGTCGTGTTAATAATTCATAATTTAGCTGATTACTGAACTCACTGAAGGATGCAACTGAAATTGCAAGTTCTCCCTGACTGCCAATCAGCACTACCTCATCGCCGGCCTTAACCTTTGCCAGTTTGGTAATATCGGCTATAAGCATATTCATATTTACAGAAGCTATAACACCCACACGCTTACCATTAATCAGAACTCTTCCAAGATTACTGAGCGACCTGCTGTAGCCATGTGAATACCCTACTGGTACGATAGCAATCTTTTTATCTTCCGTCGCCAGGTAATTAGTCCCATAGCTTACAAACTCACCACGTTTCACTTTTTTGACCGACATTACTCTGCTTTTCCAGCTAATTACCCTCGTCAGCGGATCAGCCTTTTCATCCCTTTTACTGATACAATGAATAAATGTCTCTGCGCTGGGCCAGTATCCATATTGCAAAATACCTATCCTCACCATATTAAACCGTGTTTCAGGATACGCAATTGCTGCAGCAGAACTTGCCACATGCTTGTATTCCGGCACCATACCTCTTTGCTCCATCCATCTGCAATACTTAAGGAAGAGTGCAAGCTGGTTTTGTATCCTCACATGATTGGCTATACTTTCTGCTCCGGCGAGGTGAGTGCATAAGCCCTTTAGTTTAAAACGCCCCGGGTTATGATAAATTATACTGCATACCTTCTTCAATTCCTTTACAGTCATTCCGGTCCTGTTCATTCCGGTCTCAATTTCCACATGGATAATTGCCGGTTTTGCGGCTGCAATTTCAAGGGCTTTCTCCATCCTTGCAATATCTGACACGAAAAACTCAATCTGATTTTCGACGGCCCAGCCGAGGTCCTGGTCATCCATCCATCCCATCACCATAATTACAGTTTCGCTGCGTTTGACCTTCATTACTTCCTTTGCCTCTGCAACGCTGAAAACTGAGAAATGTTTGATCCCGGCTTTTTCAGCTATTGGAACAAAACAATGAATTCCATGGCCATATGCATTTGATTTCACAACCGAGGAAATAAGAACACTATCTCCAAATTGCTTTTGAAGGAACCTTATATTGCCGGTTACAGCACTTTCACTTATTTCAATTAACGATGTTCCGGACATTATCTGCTGTTGAGTAATTGTTTGCATACTGCAGTCATTATGTTTACTCCTTTACAGATAATCTCGTCAGGAAAATCATACACAGGACTGTGTAATTCAGCCTGATACTTCCCGGCACCAAGGCCAAATAAAACTCCGGGGTATCGCTCTGTGAACCATCCGAAATCTTCCGACCATCTGAATGCATCGTTTATAAAGGTAACTTTCATCCCAAGGCTTCTCCCAACATTGCCGATCATCCCGGCAAGTACTGGTTCATTTGAAGTTGCAGGGAATATCTCAGTCCATTTAACTGATATTTCAAGATTATTTAACCTGGCAGTTTCCCGGGCAAGGAACTCTGCCCTTTTTCTCAGTATATCCATCTCACTATTATCAATGGCCCTAATAGTTGCCATTACTACAGCCTCACCGGGACTTGTTCCAAAAGCTATCTCGCCTATCCTGGCATGAATTATTGTAATGAGGGCGAAATTTTTAAAATCAATGCTTTTTGTCAGCAGCGGGAGTTCTTTAAGAATTTCCGAAACAGCTGCCGATGGACTAATACCATTTTCCGGTTCTGCAGCATGCGAAGTCTTTCCATTTAATTCGATGACCATACCCGCCGATGCAGCTGCAAAAACACCCTTGCTCAACACAATTTCACCGGTTTCAAAACCAGGCAGATTATGTAATGCAATTATATAATCCGGCTCAACAGATTTGAACTGACTGTCTTCCATTACCTTATATGCCCCTTCCCCTGTTTCTTCAGCCGGCTGGAAAAGCACCACAAGTTCTCCCATTTCCGGCAGGTTTTTTGAAAAATACTCTGCAACTCCGGCTACTATTGCCATATGTCCGTCATGCCCGCATTTATGTGCTATACCCGGAACCGATGATTTGTGATGAAAATCATTTAATTCCCTTATAGGCAAGGCGTCCAGTTCGGCACGCACCACAACCCTTGGCCCTTTTGATTTACCTTTAAACCTTGCGGCAAGGCCATTCCCCGCAATGTTCATTATTATTTCATCAGGAGAGAGTCCTTCAAGAAATCCAGAAATGGTAAGGGAGGTCATTTTTTCACTTCCCGCTAACTCGGGATATTTATGCAACTTTTTCCTGAGATCAACCAGCGAATCAAGACCCGGTATTCCGCCCATAATATTTTGTAAAAGGCAACATATTTAAATTATTGGTATCAGAGTTCTAATCTGGTTTCGCAACTTACTTCTACCTGTTAAGTCTCATCTCCATATATTTATTGGTAAATCCCAGTTTTTCATAAAGGAATCTGGCAGGGTTGTCATGTTCAACATGTAATTTGACACTTCCTTCTGCAATACTGATAGCTTTTTTCATCAGCTCCTTACCATATCCTTTCCCTCTGAACTTAGGGTCAACAGCAATATAAACCAGTATGTTTGCAGGAATATAACCTTCCATCCCGGTTTTATTCATTACCACTACGCCCACTGTTTCTTCCGCGAGTTTCCCCTGCAATAAAAAGCCTCCTGGACCGGAGGTTTCATTCATAGCATAGGCAATTGCCTTTTCTATTGATTCTTTTGGATCACAAAACTGCTCCAAATGCTTGTGGAGGAATTCTATTAATTCAGTTTTAGTGTCATTCGTAATTAGGTTGGAAGAATTGTAGATTTTAAAATTGAGCATAACTGGTTTTTTGATTTTTGTAAATGTAGAATTTTCTGACTGGTGCAAAACCGGAAAGATCTTTTACCGGCAGTAGATTAATAATTAATTTCTGCACGACAAAGATACGCCAAAAAAGGCGAAAAAGCAAATAAATCAGGGGTCAGGGTATAGCACTGATAGTGCCGGCGACAATTTTATCATTCCATATTAATGCTGTTAGTCTGATACTTACAAAAGTCCTGAAATTTTCCCATTACAACTATCAGTCTTTTTTGCTATCACTGATCTGTGCAAACCAGAATAACTTAGTTTCTGCACGAACTATATTTCCTGTTAGTCGGAATGTACTAATTCAAGCTTGTTCATCAGATAATTCGTCATCGAAAATTATGACCGGCCCTGCCGCTGTATTAGCAATATCAAGATAGTTTATAAGCAAGTCAAGGGCACTGTTAATAGTTTCTGCATCGTCAGGTGAAAGTGTTTTCAGGTTTTCAGAAAGCCTTTCGTGCATTAGCGGAGGAATTGATTTAAGTAGCGAAGAAGATTTGGAAGTCAATATTATAGCAGTTTTACGTTTATCGTCCTTTTTGGGGAGCCGGGCAATAAGGCCTTTGGTCTCGAGACGGTTGATCATTCCGGTCACAGTGCTGGCATTTAGATTGAGAAACTGGCAGATCTCCTTTTGAGAAGACTGGAAACCGGGTGAGTTTTTGAGGAAATTCAGGCAGAGGACCTGGGGGATGCTTACCCCGTAATCCTTTTGTATCTTTTTGGACTCAAGATTAATTGAACGGACAATTTTGCGAATCTTTATCAGTATATCTGTATTATCCACTACTATTCCTGTGATTGGTTGGACTGCTAAAATATACAGAATTTTATAAAAAGGAAAGTTTATGAACAGACCGGTTCGCCAAAGATTATAAAATGCCGGCGAGATCAGGAATTCCAATCACATCTCTTCAAGCAAATATTTCAGTCCATTCAGATTTCTCTCAAGAACTATCTTAATATCTTCGCCTTCAGTATGCCCAAGTATACCGACAGTTCCATCAAAGCCTGATGCAATCAGGGTCTTTATCATATCTCTTTCCATATCTCCTTTCCCCACATCAAGAATTCTAGGCCCGTCAGCTCTCATACCATTTATATTGACAGTATAGAGCCATGGCATCATTACTTCAAGGTTGCCGGCAAAATTGTCAATCTGATGATGGGCATGATGAAAATTATATACAATCCCAATACTATCCCTGCCAAGATTTTCAATTATTCTCACCTGATTTTCCGGCTCTCCAAACCAGCCCATATGGTTATACAATGCAATTTTACATCCATGCTGCCTGATACGGTCGTGCACCATACCCAGAACCCTGACACCTTCATTCACCTTTTCTTCATCACCATGAAAATCAAAAAAATCATCACTGAAACTTACCCAGTAAGTTGTCTTCAGGCCTGCATCATTTACATAATCAATTATCTGTTCATGATGAGGGAGTAATCCATGTCTGGCTGAGCCATCAATCCACAACCAGATGGCCGAAAGCTCTATACCATATTCGCCAAGAGCTTCTATTTCCCTTGGTAAATCATCAATATGCTCCATTCTCCAGTCCCATGCCATTTTCTTAAACCCCAGGTCATTTAGCATTGCAGCCCGCTCTTCGGGACTTCTTTCACTGGCGTCGAATGGTACTATACACCATGCTACCAGGTTATCGGCAGAAAAAATATCTCTGTCCGGACCTGAACCATCGGTATTACATGACATAGTAAAGAAAATCATCAGGCTAAAAACAAGATACTTCCGTATTTTAAGTGATATAGTCTCCATTACTCAGATTTTAAAATTGCATATTATAAAAAAAATGATTTGCCTGATCCTAAAGACAAGTTGCAAGGCAAGGCCGTGGCAGGTATCCTTCAGATCCTGCTGCGCGACCGACACCATTGCCATTGGCCAGGGTTGGCAACTTTGAGCCCCGATAGAGGATGTTAACCACCTGGCCATTTACCATGCACGGCACACCACTCAAAAAAAAACCGGCATGCTAAGCATTGCCGGTGATTTTGTGATTATCTGCATTAATTATTATTATCTGTAATCAGAGTTAACATAATCTGCATTCTGCAAGTATTCGAGACTGATTCTTACGCTCTCGATTGGCTCATAGTTATACTGCTCTACCTCAACGATAAAGTATTCCATACCGGCCTGACTTGCACTATCAAATGCAGGTCCGAAGTCCATTTTTCCACTTGCACCAACCTCTTCTACATCCTTAACATGATACATGAGAAAACGGCCGGGGTATCTTTCGAAATAATCAACTGCATTCTGGCCGCCTTCTACGATCCAGTAAAGGTCAAGCTGGAAGAATACATAGTCAGGATCTGTATTCTGGAGAAGGTAATCATAGGCAATTACTCCGTCAACTTCCATGAACTCAATGGCGTGATTGTGAAATCCGAATTTGATGCCTCGTTCACTGGCCATATGTCCGATAGTATTAAAGTAATCAGCCCATGCCTGAAGTGTTTCCAGATCATCAAATGCCGAACGGGGCATAAAGGGCTGTACCATATATTCCACTCCGGCCCTTTCGTGAGCATCAATAGCAGTTCTCCACCACTGCAGGGCTTCCTGGTAACCTTCCTCAGAAGGTAGTTCACGCCCGATATGGGAAGAGATAAATTCTAATCCGCTGTCTTCTACAAGCTTTGTAAATGCTTCGGGTTCCATTCCATAAAACATTCCATTCTGATATCCGGCGGCCTCGACATAGCTGTATCCCATATCTCCAAGCTGCTGCAGTGTGCCTGCAGGATCAGCCTGCATGTCACCACGCACAGACCATAATTGTATTCCAACAAACTTTTCATCTCTGGGTGCTTCACAGGAAGTGATGCCAGCTGCAAGAAAACCTGCCAGAATTAAAAATCCAAAAAAATTAGTAATCCTTTTCATTAGTATAAAATTTAGTTTTTAGTTAAGAGTTTGCGAATTATATTCCGGCTATGGGGAAGCCATCCGGTTTACTGAAAAATGTTCAGTATAAATACTTTTTTCAATTACATACAATAAACGTTTGGCACACGTAAAAGTAGTGAAAATTTGAAAATTCTCATTACCAAATACAACATTTTTCATTATCAGACTGAATTAATTAATAATCTTTTAAACAACTTATCAATACACCAGTTTTTGCAGCATGTTTTCCGATCATGAACAGATATCATAATAATATATATTTACGTTTAAAGTTCATGAAAGACCATGCCGACAGATGTGGTTGTTGTATCTATAACAGCTGGCTGCTCTCAGGTGAATCGCCCATGGTTGCACGTTAACTCAGGTATATACCGGCTGGAGACTACTGCCGGGATAGGATAATTGTAAATCAGCATGATATAATCAGGGCAATTTGAAGTTAATTCTCCCCGGACAACAGGTTGTTTTACTATATTTACAAACGATTAGAGATAAAAAGCTTCCATGAGGCCAGTATTCAGACACCTTGTCTTATTTATTCTTGCAGGTATTTCCTGTTTTTTAACCTCCTCCGGTCATTTAAATGCCCTGACAGGAGGCAATAATACGTGGGAGTTTCTGAACCTCACCAATTCTGCCAGAGTCGCTTCTTTAGGGGGGAAGAACATTTCACTGCGGGATGGTGACCTGAACCTTGTATTCCATAATCCGGCACTTCTTGACAGTACAATGAATAATCATTTTGTAATAAACTATGTAAATTATTTTACCGACATAAATATCGGGTATGCATCATTTGCTTATCATCATAACCGTCTGGGAAGTTTTGCTGCAGGCATACATTATATTAATTACGGAAATTTTATTGCCGCCGAACCTTCCGGAATTATTACCGGAGAATTTACAGCGAGTGAGAATTCACTGAATCTCTCATGGTCAATGCCACTTGACAGCCTGTTTAGTATAGGTACAACAGTAAAAGGAATACATTCTTCATTTGAACAATACAATTCGTCGGGAATTGCAATTGATGCAGGTATAAACTATTATAATCCTGCCCGCATTTTTTCAGCATCGCTTGTAATGAAAAATCTGGGAACCCAGATAACTACCTGGTACAGGGGTGGACAGCATGAGCCTCTTCCCTTTGAACTTCAACTGGGAGTAACAAAACAACTTTCACACGCCCCGTTCCGGTTTTCGGCAATTTATCAGCACCTTCAGGACTTCAGACTTGACACAGATAAAAAATCAGCTGCCGTTAACGATACCGGCTCATTACCAGGAAAGTTGGAGGATCTCGGTAATGAGTTAATCAGGCATTTGATAGTAGGTGTTGAATTTATGCCCGTAACCAGCTTTTCTCTGCATATTGGCTACAACAATCTGAGAAGGCATGAATTGAAAATAGATGAGAGAGCATCTACGGTGGGATTCTCATGGGGATTCGGACTGAATGTGAACCGGTTTCGAATAGGATTCGGGCAGGCAAGATATCACCTTGCCGGATCATCCGCCCATTTCTCAGTAGGCACTGATCTTTCTTCATTCTACAGGAAGTGAACCACCAAATTTCATTACTTTTGCATCAAAATGGAATCAAAAAATATAATTATCGCCATAGACGGACACTCCTCCTGCGGGAAGAGCACCTTTGCCAGGGCTATCGCTGCCAGGATGAACTTTCTCTATATTGACAGCGGAGCAATGTACAGGGCAGTAACACTGGCCTGTATGGAGCGCGGGATGATTAACGGAGATACTATTAATAAGATACAGCTTCATAATCTGCTTGACGATATCAGGATAAGTTTCCGTAAAAAGGAAGACTCATCTGAATCTGAAACATATCTTAACGGACAAAATGTCGAAAACCGGATAAGATCGATTGAAGTTGCCTCAAATGTAAGCCTTGTAAGCAGCTCGAGGGAAGTAAGGGAAAAAATGGTCGCTTTGCAGAGGGAAATGGGTAAAAGCAGAAATATAGTAATGGACGGCAGAGATATAGGAACGGTGGTATTTCCAGATGCCGAATTAAAAATTTTTATGACAGCCAGGGCTGACATCAGGGCTGAAAGGCGATATAAAGAGCTTACTGCGAAAGGAATGAATGTCAATTTTGAAGATATAAAAGAGAATATAATCAATCGGGATAAAACTGATGAGAGCAGAAAGGAAAGCCCGCTTTTGAAAGCCCGTGATGCAGTGATCATTGATAATTCAGATATGACACCGGAAGATCAGATGATATGGTTTGATGAACTGATAAACAGGATTACAATCCTATGACCAGGCTGCCATGAATATAACTATTGACCATGATTCAGGTTTTTGTTTTGGCGTTGAACGTGCAATCGAGCTGGCAGAAGCAAGACTGCAGGAGACCGGGAGACTTCATTGCCTGGGCGATATAGTTCATAATATTGCCGAAATGGAGCGTCTTAAAAAAAAAGGACTTATAAGTGTTGACCATAGCAGGTTGTCTGAGCTATCCGGTGAACCCGTTTTATTCAGGGCGCATGGTGAGCCCCCCTCCAGCTATGAAATAACCGCCGATAATAACAATGAACTTACTGATGCAACATGCCCTATAGTAAAAAAGCTTCAGGAGAGGATAAAAAAAGCATGGGAGGTGTTAAGTGAAACCGGTGGGCAGCTGGTGATATTCGGCGATCCTGATCACCCTGAGACAATCGGACTACAGGGCCAGACCGGTGGGAAGGCAATTATTATAAGCGATCCGGATGACCTCAAAAATATCGATCCGCAAAAGCCGGTTGAAATATTTTCACAGACAACAAAAAGCACAGAAGGTTTCCTTCAACTTGAGAAAAATATAAGTAATCTCATGAAACCGCTTTTCAATGACAAAATTCCCTTAAAAGTTCATAATACCATTTGCGGACAAATTTCAAAACGTATGCCCCGTATACGGGAGTTTGCAGCCAGGCATGATGTAATAATCTTTGTCAGCGGCAAGCAGAGTTCAAACGGTAAGGTTCTTTTCAGTCATTGTAAAGAAATCAACCAGTCCAGCTGGTTTGTATCCCTCCCGGAGGAGATACAGGGCAAATGGTTCACAGGTGCTACATCAGCAGGTATTTGCGGTGGAACTTCTACACCCAGATGGCTTATGGAGGAGGTGGCCAATAAAATCAAAGAACTTGTAAGTTAAAATATGCTTCCCGGATGGCTTATGCTGATCTTATACTTCCACTTCCCCTTAACAAAGTATTCACTTACCTGATACCAGGCTCACTTGAGCATGATGTAATGCCCGGCAAGAGAGTGCTGGTCCCGTTCGGAAGCAAGAAGATCTATACGGCAATAGTAAAAAGCATACATAATTCAGAACCTGTTGAATTCAAAGTAAAGGAGATACTATCGGTACTGGACCAGGAACCTGTGATCGCAGAGATACAGATAAAATTCTGGGAATGGATCTCTTCATATTACATGTGTTCTGAAGGGGAAGTTTTAAAAGCTGCTATGCCTTCGGGACTGAGGCTTGAGAGTGAAACAAGGCTTCTTCCTTCAACTCCGGGACAACATAAACATCAGATTAATGAAAAAGAGGCCCTGATCCTAAAACTGATAGAGAACAAACCCCTTACAACCATCAGGGAACTCACCGTCGCCTCAGGAGGCATGCCTGTATACGGAACAGTAAAAAGCCTGATAGACAAGAATATCATTATGGCCCGCGAATCTCTTAAAGAGGGAACAAAACCAAAAACAGAGACCTTTGTCAGTCTCCATCCCTCCATTAATACGGAAGCCCGGCTGCATGAGATCGCAGAACTACTCGAAAAAGCACCCAGGCAACTTGATTTATTTTTGGCATACCTGCAAATTAGCCGATTTACCGGCAAGAATCTTCCTGCACCCGAAATTCCAAAAAAGAGACTACTTAAAAACAGAGCCGGTAACGGACCTGTTAAAGCTCTTATAGATAAAAATATTCTTAAGGAAAGCATCTATGACGTTTCCCGTTTGCTCCCAACCGGGGAAGAACAAAAAGAGGTAAGTAATCTTAATGTCTTTCAGGCTGAAGCCCTTAAAAACATTACAGATCTTTTCAAAACAAAAGAGGTTGTATTGCTTAACGGAATTACATCGGCTGGTAAAACCGAGATTTATATTCATCTAATTCAGCAGGAGCTGGCTAAAGGGCGACAGGTGCTGTATCTTCTTCCTGAAATAGCACTTACGGCGCAGATTATCGTCAGACTAAAACATATTTTCGGTGAAAAAGCCGGGGTTTACCATTCAAAATTTTCTGATTCAGAGAGAGTCGAAATATGGAACAGGGTATTAAAGAGGGGTAATAATGAGAGTTACAGCCTGATACTTGGGGTCAGGTCGTCGTTGTTCCTGCCTTTTTCTGATATCGGACTGGTTATTGTTGATGAGGAGCATGAGAACACCTTCAAACAGTTTGATCCTGCTCCGCGCTACCACGCAAGGGATGCAGCCATAATGCTGGCCTCAATGCACAATGCAAAAACATTGCTTGGCACGGCAACACCTTCGGTGGAATCATATTATAATGCACAGTCGGGAAAATACGGACTTGTAAACCTGACCAGGCGGTATATGGAAATTGCTTTGCCGGAAATTGTTATCGCCGACACACGGGAAGCGAGGAAACGAAAAAAAATGAAGTCGTTGTTCACACCTCAGCTTCTGGATGGAATTGAAAGTGCATTATCCAAAAAGGAACAGATTATCCTGTTTCAGAACAGAAGAGGCTATGCACTATTTATTGAGTGTTCTGATTGTGGCTGGATCCCGGCTTGCAAACATTGTGATGTAAGCATGACATATCATAAGAATATTAACCAGCTGGTTTGTCATTATTGCGGATTCTCTTCAAGACCCGGATCGGCTTGCCCTGATTGTGGAAGCAGTGATGTAAAAACCAGGGGATTTGGCACTGAAAAGATTGAGGATGAGATATCAATCTTTTTCCCCGGTGTAAGAACGGGGCGGCTCGATCTTGATTCGGTAAGAAGGAAAAGGGCTCATGAAAAGATAATCGGCGAATTTGAAGCAGGGAATCTTGACATCCTTGTCGGAACACAAATGATAGCCAAGGGACTTGATTTTTCTGGCGTTTCACTTGTTGGCATCATCAATGCTGACAACCTGCTTTTCTTCCCCGACTTCAGGGCTCATGAAAGAAGCTTTCAGCTTATTTCGCAAGTCAGCGGCAGGGCGGGGAGAAAAACGAAGCAGGGCACTGTGATAATTCAGACCGGGTTTCCTGATCACCCTGTAATTAAGAATATATTGGCCAATGATTTCAGGAAAAACTACCTTGAACAGATCCTTGAGCGAAAGCAATTTTCCTATCCTCCGTTTGTAAGGCTGTTTCGTATTGTTTTAAAGGACCCGCGTAAGGAAATTGTTGAAAAAGCTGCGGCACAACTGGCAGAAAATCTGCGAAAAAGATTCGGGGGCCGGGTACTTGGCCCTGAGTATCCCCTTATCGGTCGGATCCAGAATCGTTATATTATGAATATACTGCTAAAAATCGAAAAGGGTGTTTCACTTCCAAAAGTAAGAAATGTGCTTAGCAAAGAGATCTTACACCTGCAGTCACAACCCGGATTCAAATCATGTATTATTATACCTGATGTTGACCCCGTATAACTGTCAACTCTGCTTTTATACTCCTGTGAGACCTGTCAGAAATGTTTTCCAAAGGCATGTCGGGTATAATTGGCCGGAAAGCATTTATTTCTCGGGGGTAATTAACAAAAACCCATAGGTAATGTTTTATAATTATATTATTTTTGGTCGCCCCGGATCATACAATAAAGTTAATAGCCGGGAATAAAAAAATTAAAGTGACAAGTGAAGAGATAAAGGAAATGTTCAGCCGCTTCAGCGAAATGAACATTATGATTATAGGTGATGTAATGATTGACTCATATATGTGGGGCAGAGTGGAAAGGATTTCTCCCGAAGCTCCCATACCGATTGTTACAATCTCTAAAAGAGAAAACCGCCTTGGAGGAGCGGCAAACGTAGCACTGAATATTCAATCGCTGGGAGCCAGGCCACTGTTGTGTTCAATTATTGGAAATGACGAAAGGAAAGACCTGTTTATGGATCTGCTCAGGGACAGGAACATGGATACATCAGGAATTATGCTCAGTGATGACAGGGTGACCACTGTGAAGACCAGGATAATAGGAAGTAATCAGCAGTTACTGAGGGTGGATGAAGAGAATGGCGATTCAGTTACCGAGGAAACGGCACAGGAATTTATAGCGATGGTTGACTCATTGATGTCAAAATTCAAAATTGATGCTGTAATTTTTGAAGATTATGATAAAGGAGTAATTACACCTTCAATTATTAAGAAGACGATTGCCCTGGCAAAAGAGAAAGGAATCATTGTAACTGCCGACCCCAAGAAAAGGAATTTTTGCAGTTACAACGGGATAGACCTTTTCACTCCTAACCTGAAAGAGGTGGCAGACGGCCTGAGAATTGACAACCCAAGAGGGAACATTACAGCCATTGAAAAGGCTGCGATAGAACTGCAGGAGTTGCAAAACATCAGTTGCCTCCTTGTAACACTGGCAGAAATGGGTATATATCTCCGTTACGAAAACAAGGGGAGCCATATACCGGCTGAGATTCGCGATATAGCCGATGTCTCCGGGGCCGGCGATACAGTGATAAGCGTTGCAACTACATGCCTGGTAGCCGGAGCAGGACCTGAAAACACAACAATAGTGGCTAATCTTGCGGGTGGACTGGTTTGTGAGAAGGTGGGCGTGGTACCAATAAATAAAAAATTGTTACTTCACGAGACCCTTGAACTATTCAACAGGAAGCAACCATCTCAGGGACCGGTCTCTTCAAATAGTCTTCCATGATTTAAATCTCCTCTTTCTGTTGCTTTTTGCAGGAAATAAAATCCGGCATTTCCACCCCATAGATCCTGCAATCATCCAAACCAGCGACAACAGGAACAGATCACTAATGTACCTTATAGGTTAGCACTCACTTCCACCTAAAAAAGATCCGGACACCCTGAAAGCATCCGGATCATGAATTTTATCCTTAAAACCTTTTCCTGAAAAACTGATCAAAATTAATTGATCTGGATCTGTTTTGGTGGTTTTTCCTTAGCTTCTTCCTTTTTGGGAATCTGGATGCTAAGAACCCCATCTTTATGAGTAGCCTTTATCTTGTCTGAATCGACTGAATTAGGCAGGGAGAATGACCTTTTGAAAGAACTGTAGGAAAATTCCCTTCTCATATACTTCTCTCCGTTTTGTTCATCTTCATTGCGTTTCTCAGATGTAATAAACAATACATTGTTCTTAACATCTATGGTAAAATCTTTTTTGTCGAGTCCGGGAGCTGCAACTTCAATCCTGAAATCATCCTTACCTTCAATAATGTTTACTGCAGGTACTGAAATCCCGGTCTGAAAATCGTCAAAAAAATTTGACAACATATCTCTGCCAAAAAAGTCATCAACTATAGCTGGCATTGAACTTCTTCTGTTGAATACTGGTAACATGGCTAAGTCCTCCTTTATTTTAAAATTTAACATCGGTTAATTTATTTAAGTTTTAATTACTACTTTGATATTTTCATCCACATAAAATCAACTTATGTGCCAAATGAAAATACAATACAACTCATGCCATATTGACCGATAGAGCCAAATATCGCATGACATATGTGCATTAAAATAATATAAAAAGGAGCTATAAGACTGTCAGTCTGGCTGTTCGAGATATGGTGCTATCTGGTCCTTAAGTTTCGCAAGACTAAAATTATCGGCATTATATATTACGTCAGCCTGGCGGTACCATCCTTCCCTTCCTGCCAGAAGCTTTCTTATGTGAGTTATAAGTTCTTCACCCTGTTTCCCCGCAACCAGAGGGCGGGATTCGTGACCGCGGGACAGGCGGAGTGCCAGTTTTTCGGGGGATAATTTAAGGTAAACAGTTATGCCTGCCGATTTCATCTTTTTCATGTTATCATGAAAACATGCTGTGCCTCCACCGAGTGCCACGACGAGCCTTTTCCTTTCCAGCAGGCTGTCGAGTACTGCCGACTCAGCCTGTCTGAAGTATTCTTCACCTTTGTGAGCAAATATCTCAGTAATTGCTACCCCTTCAGAGTTCTCAATCAACACGTCCAGATCGGCAAAATCATAGTGCAGCTTCTCAGCCAGCATACGGCCGGTGGTTGTTTTTCCGCTACCCATAAATCCGGTCAGAAAAATAAGCACAGATATCAGTTTTAGTTGCCCGGTTAACAGTAAGGAACCGGTGCAGTATTCAGGAACTTTTATAGTTCAAGCTTCATTTGTTTATCGTCCGGCTCATCCAGCTCAAAAGACCCCTCCTCTTCTGAATCATTGATGCTGGCTGAAGGTTGAATCAGTGGCTCAAGTTCAGATACAAGCGATATCTCATAATTTGTAAGCCTTTTGCCTCTGGCTTTATAACTTTTAACTCCTATAAAATCGGCTACTTCAATAATCTCACTTCCCCGATCCTTGTTTTTCCCTCCGAAACTTACCTCCAGACGTGGATATTCAACCTCGGTCAGGCTCACCAGTTTCGAGTCCTCGTGATCGCCAATAAAACTTGTCAGCTTTTCAACAACATCAAAGGTAAACCTCTTGAGGTAATGGAATTTCTTTTCGCCATCGAAATATACTGCAGAGAATACCTTGCTGAACCTGTATTTTTCAAGCAGCAGTATATTGTCTTCATAGTGGTTGGAAACGTCAAAATTTGACATCCGGAAACGCCCGTTGGCTGTAACTATCAGTATGCGGTCGTCGGTATTGAATTCACCCAGGTACCTTCCGCGCCCATCAGAATTAAGCCTGTTAATATCCTCATCAAACCATATCCTGGCTCCTCCCAGGGTCGAGTTGCCTCTTTCCTTGAGCACTATCTTGTGAACGGCATGCCTT
The DNA here is from genome assembly GCA_964421595.1 of uncultured Bacteroidales bacterium. Classification (GTDB taxonomy): domain Bacteria; phylum Bacteroidota; class Bacteroidia; order Bacteroidales; family PUMT01; genus PXAP01. The sequence goes on from CAYQXY010000001.1 coordinate 149,181, forward strand.
GTGAGAATATTCCCTATTGAATTTTTGCCTTTTATCGCCAGGTCGCCAAAATCAACATCGAAGATAAGATTTTTCAACCTGGGTTTTGGCTTCAGGTACACCTTCACAACCTCGCTCTCTCCGTTGGGATTTGCGCTGAAATAAATTATCCTCGAATCTTTAGAGCCTTTTGTGATGTTGTATTCCTTGTCCCGCGTTATTCCCTTAACGGCAACCCTCTTCATCATGACTGCACCGTTGATGCCGTCACGGTATACAATATTGTATATTGTGCGCTTGTCATTTTTTCTGAATACTGCGATATGGATGATATTTTTCCCTACAAATATCTTATCAGCAACTTTTGTAACGACATAGCTGCCATCCTGCCGGAAAACAATTATATCATCAATATCTGAACAATCGCCAACATACTCATCCTTCCTCAGAGATGTTCCGGCAAAACCTTCCGAACGGTTCACATAGAGCTTCTCATTAGCCACAATTACCTTTGAAGCCTCAATGGTATCAAAACTGCGCATTTCTGTACGACGCTCACGGCCTTTCCCATATTTCTTTTTGATCTGCCTGAAATAATTCACTGCAAAAGGAATAAGGTTTGCGAGGTGGCCGCGAACTTCTTCCATCTCATCCTCAACAGATTTTATATGCTCATCTGCCTTTTTGTTGTCATATTTTGATATCCGCTTGATCTTTATCTCGGTCAGCTTAACAATATCATCCCTGTTCACCTCCCTCAAAAGGAGCGGTTTGTATGGTTCGAGCTCCCTGTCAATTGTTTCCAGCACCGACTCCCAGGTTTCACATTCCTCGATACTCAGGTATATACGGTTCTCAATAAAAATCTTTTCAAGAGAAGACAGATGCCAGTCCTCGCTCAATTCAGCAAGCCGAATCTCCAGCTCAAGTTTTAAAAGCCTGACAGTATGATCGGTACTGATTTTCAGCATTTCCGTAACAGCAGGGAACCTGGGCCTGTCATTTTCTATTACACATGAATTGGGAGAGATAGGTACTTCGCAGTCAGTAAAGGCATAAAGCGCATCGATGGTCTTGTCGGGTGAAATGCCAGGAGCCAGATGCACAAGTATCTCAACAGTATTGGCAGTGTTATCGTCAATCTTCCTGATCTTTATCTTGCCTTTTTCATTTGCTTTTAATATTGAATCGATAACCCCGCTTGTGGTCTTGCCAAAAGGGACATCATTAATTACAAGAGTCTTTTTATCAAGCTTTGTGATCCTGGTCCTCACCCTTACCGATCCTCCGCGCAACCCGTCGTTATAACGTGACACATCGGCTAGTCCGCCTCCCGGAAAATCAGGATACAGCACAAATTCCCTGCCCTGCAGATAATCAACGCAGGCATCCAGCAGTTCATTGAAGTTATGCGGGAGGATCTTTGAAGCCAGTCCTACGGCAATTCCTTCAACTCCCTGGGCAAGAAGCAGGGGAAACTTGACAGGCAGGGTGACAGGCTCTTTGTTACGGCCATCATACGACAACTTCCACGCAGTGGTTTTAGGATTAAATACAACATCAAGCGCAAACTTGGATAACCTGGCCTCTATATACCTTGATGCAGCAGCACCGTCACCGGTAACAATATTCCCCCAGTTCCCCTGGGTCTCGACAAGAAGGTCTTTCTGCCCGAGCTGCACGAGAGCATCGCCAATAGATACATCTCCATGCGGATGATACTGCATTGTGTACCCGATTATATTCGCCACTTTGTTAAAGCGCCCGTCATCAAGCCTTTTCATGGCATGCATAATTCGCCTTTGCACAGGCTTTAGTCCGTCGTGCAAATGGGGAACTGCCCGTTCAAGGATTACATAAGAGGCATAATCCATGAACCAGTCCTTGTACATGCCAGACAGGTGGACTATCTTGGGAAAATCATTCTCTTTCGATCTGCCGTTGTTCCCGGGCATATCATCGCTTTCTCCGTTCAATTTTTCGTATTCTTCCATCTTATGTTAAAGGTACCTCTGTTATAACGTTTCGTCCGGAACAATGTCATCAATCACTCTCAGGTTCTCAATAATAAACTCCTGCCTTTCCGGGGTATTCTTGCCCATATAAAAAGAAAGCATATCGGTAACCATATCTTCTTTCTTCAGTTGTACCGGTTCAAGGCGGATATCCTTGCCGATAAAATGCCGGAACTCATCAGGAGAAATTTCTCCAAGTCCTTTAAATCTTGTAATTTCAGGATTTGCACCTAAATGTTTCACAGCCTTATCCTTTTCTGTTTCCGAATAGCAATACATTGTCTTCTTCTTGTTGCGGACCCTGAAGAGCGGGGTTTGCAGAATGTACATATGGCCATTCTTAATCAGATCGGGGAAAAACTGAAGGAAAAAAGTTATTAACAGCAACCTGATATGCATCCCGTCAACATCTGCATCGGTTGCGACAACAACATTGTTGTATCTAAGCTCCTCTATCCCGTCTTCAATATTTAAAGCTGCCTGCAAAAGATTGAACTCTTCATTTTCATAAACGATCTTTTTGGTAAGACCGTAGGTATTCAAAGGCTTTCCCTTAAGGCTGAATACAGCCTGGGTATTCACATCACGTGATTTGGTAATCGATCCTGATGCTGAGTCGCCCTCGGTTATGAAAATTGTGGTCTCCAGCCTTCTCTCGTCATTAGTATTCCAGTGATAACGGCAATCCCTTAGTTTCTTATTATGGAGACTTGATTTTTTGGCCCTTTCACGGGCTATTTTCTTAATACCCGAAATTGCCTTTCTCTCTTTTTCCGATTCAATTATCCTCGTATGAAGAATTTCGGCAGTCTCAGAATGCTTATGCAGATAATTATCAAGATTGGTACGCAGGAAATCCATAATGAAATTCCTGACTGTAGGCCCATCCGGTCCGACATCCTTAGATCCAAGCTTAGTCTTGGTCTGCGATTCAAAAACCGGCTCCTCTACTTTTATGCTGACTGCTGCAATAACTGCCGACCGGATATCGGAAGCGTCGAAATCCTTTTTGTAGTAATCTCGTATTACTTTAACAATAGCCTCTTTGAATGCCACAAGATGAGTCCCTCCCTGGCTTGTATTCTGCCCGTTGACAAAACTGTAATACTCCTCCCCGTATTGGTTGCCATGAGTTATTGCAACCTCGATATCAGGCCCTTTGAGGTGTATTATCGGATATAGTCCCGGCGAACTCATATTCTCTTCCAGAAGGTCGAGAAGCCCGTTTCTGGAATAAAACTTTTTACCGTTATAAAGAATAGTCAGGCCGGTATTCAGGTATACATAATTCCTGAACATACGCTCAAGGTACTCAGGAATAAAGCGGAATTTTCCAAAAATATCATAGTCCGGTGTAAAAACAACCCGCGTGCCATTATTCTCAACCGAAGAACCCAGAGCCTGGTCTGTTATAAGCTCACCCCTGGCAAACTCAGCCATTCTGCACTCCTTCTCACGGTAAGATTCAATTATAAAACTTGACGAAAGCGCATTAACAGCCTTGATACCCACGCCATTCAGTCCGACAGACTTCTTGAAAACACGTGAATCATATTTTGCTCCTGTATTCATTTTGGAAGCCACATCAACAAGCTTCCCCAGGGGGACACCTCTGCCGTAATCCCTGATGGTAACCCTCTTTTCGTTAATTTCAATCTCGATATGTTTTCCAAACCCCATCATGTACTCATCGACGGCATTATCAAGTACCTCCTTGATAAGCAGGTATATACCATCGTCAAGGGATGAACCATCACCCAGCTTACCAATATACATACCCGGTCTCTTCCGGATATGCTCTTTCCAGTCAAGGGTACGTATGGTATCTTCTGAATATACTGCAGTCATTGTTCCTGAAATTTTTGCAAATATAGAAAAAAGAAGTCTGTCGTTTGAATTTGTTTATCAACAAGGAATGAACAGCTATTTACCGAACGCCAGTTAGCTCAGGTATTCAGGCTGATTCGACCAGAAGATCTTTTCTGCTCAACCAGATCCGGACAGATGCTCATCAGGCAGGAGGCCCATCTGCTTCATAAGGATCAGTGCATTCATTTTGCGGGTAATACCATCCCTGAGACGGTAGTCGAAAGTGATCTGCTCCCCTTCGATTTCGACCTCGAAGCATTTATTTTTAATCCTTTCGGGGAATACTTTATCGAGAGATGTCAGGGAAAGGTCGTGTGTAGCTACAATCCCGGTTGCGCCAAGACTTATCATCTTATGGATCAAGGCAATAGAACCCTTTTGTTTGTCTGTGGAATTAGTTCCTTTCAAAATCTCATCAAGTATCACAAAAACCTTTTTGCCATTTTCCAGCCTTTCAATAAGATCCTTAAGTCTTTTCAGCTCAGCATAAAAATAAGATTCATTCCTGCTTAGAGAATCACTGGTCCGCATACTGGTATAAACCTCCATAATGCGGAAATGAAACAATTGTGCACAAACAGGAGCCCCTGCCATAGCAAGCACCATAGCCACACCGGCAGTCCGCAGAAATGTACTTTTCCCGGCCATATTTGCACCCGTAATTATACTGAAACTTCCTTCCTGGTCGACCGAAAAATCGTTGCAAACCCTTTCATTTTCATGGATAAGGGGGTGGCCAAGTTCAACTGCATACATTATCGGGCCTTCATTCACCGGACGGGCAAAAACAAAAGCAGGATTATTGAAAGTATATACTGAAAAACTAATATATGCTTCCATCCGGGAAATGCTGTCAAGCCAGACGGGCAGCTGTTTTCTGTGTGCGCGGTTCCACTGTTCCAGCCGCAGCACATAATTTATATCCCACAATAAAAAACCGTTAAGGAATAATACTGCTATAACGTTAAGGCGGTTATCCAGTGCATCAACAATACCGGTAAGGTTTTTTATATGAACGGAAGGCGGCTGCCCGTTAGTTTTAAGATACCGTTGCAAAGATTTCAATAAAGGTGCACCGAACGAAGCTGTTTGAATTATATGAAGCAGGTCACTGTATTTTCGGAGACTGGCAAGGCGGCGGGTAACTTTTGCATGAATTTCATTTATATGCCTTACGTGCATTCCGGTAATACCAAGTTGAACAAAGAAAATTACGATGACCGGATAAAAAGGAAGTATGCCGGCAACAGCAAGACCGGCCAGCCCAATAGCAATAACCGGTAAAAGCTTTGATGATATAACAAGAAAATAATTCCGGGTAAACCGTGATGGAGAATTGACAAATTCCATAAGTGCTTGCCAGTCGCCGTCAGTCTCCTTATGCATCATTCCCTTTGCAATGAAATGCTGACAGAATTCCGGATTGCCGCTCAGTTCTGAATAAGCTTTTTGTCTCCTGCAAATCTCTTCAGGTTTTTCAGAAGGTTCAAGCAGCATACCTGACAACATCGATTTGCCGCCCGATGTCGTACATCGGTTTATATACTGGAATAGTGAGTCAGGGCCGAAAATATCCAGATCAAGTGAATACTGGTGACCGGCATCAGAGAAATTATTGCCCTCTTCAAATGACCTCATATTTCCTCTAAGCCTTTCCAGCTCATTTAGATTCAGTTCAACCAGACAGGAATAATAATTGTACTGTTTCTCAGAACTAATAAATTTCTTTACCAGGACAAGAAAAGTTGTCAGCATTACTATAAACACTACCAGCGATACAAGAGGATTGCCGGTAATAAACACAAGGGGAAGGAAAATCATTAAAAGGAAAGTTGCCAGCCTGAAAAAAACATAAATTCTTTGTTTTGACTTTAGTTTTTTCAACTGTTCTGAATATCCTTGATATTTTTCTTTGTAAAAACGGAGAACTGAATCTGACATTTTAATTTCTACTATAAATTTTTCTTATCGCAAAACGAAGGTAATCAAATTAATCATAATCCTGCAAAGCCTGCGCTCATATAGCGGCAAACTGATCTCCCTCCATATTTATATGATTGTCACAGATGGCTCACCAATGGTCTATTCGCAATTTTTCTGTCTGCCCGGGTTTGAAGGTGATTTCATCAAAAAGCCATTCAATCATTTAAATATACTTGTAATATTATCAACTGACTAACTAACTTTATCTTGATAAAGAACAATTATTTTTTGAATATAACTTATTTTTTATTGTTTATCAGTAATCTTATATTTATATTTGCGGACTAATACACTCACTAACAAATTTGAGACATGATGTCAAAAACAAATAACTTCGTATTTAAAGGCTTACATATTGTGGCCTGGGTCATCTTTGTCGGCTTATGCATTGAAGCCGGAGGCTTTATAGTAAATTTCGTTATCAGTTTGTATAAGCCGGAACTTGTCCATAGCCTTTACCAAAAGTTGGATTTAAGTGAAATGTATGAAGAAAGTAAATGGGCATTTTTCGGTATCTATAGCTTTATTCTAACCATTGCACTTTTAAAAGCTTACCTGTTTTATATCGTTATCAGACTAATGCACAAAATGGATTTATCAAAACCGTTCAGCACTTTCGTTTCTAACCAAATTTCACAAATTAGTTATTATACCCTTTCAATTGGATTGATAGGTTACATTGCCAGACAGGTAGCTAAAAATTTAATGCATCATGGTTTTGTAACCGAAAACTTAAACCAATTTTGGACAGACAGTCAAGCATTTATTTTAATGTGGGCGGTAATTTATATTATTTCGACTATTTTCAAAAAAGGATTAGATATTCAAAACGAAAACGAATTAACCATCTAACCTATGGCCATAATTGTAAACTTAGACGTAATGATGGCGAAGCGAAAAATGTCGCTTAATGAACTTTCTGAAAAGGTTGACATCACATTATCCAATCTTTCAATCCTAAAAACAGGAAAGGCTAAAGCGGTACGATTCAGCACACTGGAAGCAATTTGCAAGGTTCTGGAATGTCAACCGGGAGATATTCTGGAATTCAGGGAAGACGAACAAGCTTAAGTCGGATAGTTGCATAAACAACTTTATATCACATATTTTTCACAATCAACACCAACTTCCCTGCATCCTATGCAACTTTTTTGAAACGGAGCACCTATATACAAATTTGACCCGTTCCGTATTTTTGATTCAGATTCTGCCTGAATTTTCTCTTTACTGTTTTTTTTAAAAAGTGATACCCACTATGACCCCTTTTTTGGAAAACGGAAGAGTTTAACAGGGAAGTAAGAACACTAGCACATAATAACAGCGGTTTTGCTTAAGCCATTGGAATGTCAACCATGAGATATTCCTGAGTTTAGTCCGGAAAAATAATACAATCAATTAAACAATAACAACCAATATGTTGCAAAAAATATTTCTGAATACTGTGATTTTTTAACATGCCCTGCGAATAATCATAATAAATAAGATGTAGTTTTCAAAAAGCGACAATGGAAAAGCAAGAATACAAGCGGTTTTTTCAGGAGAAAATTGAACAGAATAAAGGCATTCTGCTGAAAGTTGCCCGTGCATATTGTCAAAATGAAGAGGACAGGCAGGACCTGCTGCAAGAAATGATGATTCAGATATGGCAATCCATTCATAAATATAATGACCAATATAAGATTTCAACGTGGTTGTACCGTATTTCATTGAATGTAGCTATTTCGTTTTACAGAAAAAACACAAACAGGACAAAGAAATTTACCGTAATTAATAATCAAACAGCACAAATACCTATCGAACATAAATGGGAAAATGAACGTCAATTGAATTTACTTGAAAAATTTATAAGCGAACTGAAGGAGATAGACAAGGCCCTGATGATATTGTACCTGGAAGACAAAAGTCATGTTGAGATTGCCGAAATATTAGGAATGTCGGTAAGTAACGTAGGAACAAAAATAGGACGCATCAAAGACAAATTAAAAACACGATTTTCACAATTATAATCTTAAAGATATGAACGAATTGGAATTAAAAAAACTTTGGCAAACTACCCGGCAAAAGCTTGATGAAAGTCTTGTGATAAACAAAAAGAACACGGAAGATATAATCCGAATCAAGGCTCATAACTTTTTAGCCTCAATGAAACCAATTAAAATATTTACGCTGCTGATTGGTATTGTGTGGGTAGGTATTGGAGCAATTGTATTAGGCGCAATTTATTTAAACGCATTTTCTGAAGCCAATAAGTTTTTTCTCTTTTCGGCTACCTTACAGGTCTTGCTCACTGCTATAGCATTGTTAATATATATCTTTCAAATGGTAAGAATATTTCAAATAGAATTTACCGACCCAATTCTGGAAACTCAAAGAAAACTGGCGCAACTAAAAATTTCTACGCTATGGTCTGCAAGAATTCTGTTTTTACAGCTTCCAGTATGGACAACCTTTTGGTGGAATGAATTTATGCTTACAGACTGGAGTAGTATCCAATGGGTAATAACTTTATTTTTCACAGTTTCATTTACGTTTCTTTCCTTTTGGCTTTTCATTAACATCAAATACGAGAACCGCCATAAAAATTGGTTTAAGCTCATCTTTAAAGGAAAAGAATGGACACCATTGATGAAATCTATTGAATTGCTGGAGCAGGTAGAAGAGTATAAACTATAAGATTATTAAATAGTTGCCCTGCAGCACATGGTAATACTAAAATGATCATGATTCAGATGCCAGGGGTAGATATGCCGGTTGTCGTATTTCTTCAAGCGCCGATTCCATTTTCGCCCGTATCCTGTTGCTTAATTCCCTGGAATCGACACCTTCAAATTCCTCGGGCATTACCGGGTCTAAAATCCTGACCCGTATCGGGGTTTTTTTCCGTATAACAAATCCTTTTTTGGGAATTGATTCACCTGTACCATCCAAAACAATAGGCAGTACAGGACATTTGTTCTGGAGGGCAAGTCTGAAGGCTCCGTCTTTAAAACTTCGCATATTACCATCTTCCGAACGTGTTCCTTCCGGGAATATCATAATTGAACTGCCGTTTTCAATATGCCTGCGGCAATCACGCATCATTTTGGCGAAACTTTTCCTGCTGGCCCGGTCAAGAACAACATACTTGTTAAGCAACATGTTCCAGCCAATAAATGGAATATTAAGGTTTTCCTTCTTTGAAACCCATTTAAAATGGAAGAAAAGTGAATGTATAACCATGATGTCGAGCATGGACTGGTGATTGGATACAGCAACATATACCCTGGAAGGATCGATTTTTTCCCTGCCCTCCACACGAATTGGCCAGAATGGGTTTAACCATAAATATACTGATGCCCACCAGCATGAATACTGGTGCTGCAGCCAAAGTCTTTTATCAAATGGCGAAACAAATATCCACAGAAGCAAGGCACCGGTAAAAATAAAAATACTTGAAACAACCAGGAAAACCCAAAAAATAATGGAAAAGATCAAAAATCCCATTTTAACTAAAATTAAATTTACCAGAGAACTTAATGCTTTTAATTACATATGGCAACAACAATCGATAATATGAAATCATGACCAGCCAATTGGGATTTGAAATTTGAAGAATAGCCCTGGGCAGATCAATTATTTTCAACCGCCTAAAATTACTTCTTTTTTTCTTCCAGATTCCAATTTTTACCTCATAATTATATGACAAATATTAACATCCTTCCCTGGAGGCTTATTGGTTAACAAAGGCGTAGCCTTCTCAATTAAGCTTAGATTTTGGGCAGTCTCTGCCTTGTTGCCTGCTGCTGAAACCAGTAAACATTGCCTCCAAGGTAAGATGTAATAAAATCATTCACTCCATGTATTAAGGAAATAACATTCCAGTCATTTATTTGTTTGAAATACAAAGGCTTTTCTTTTAATTTTGTATTAACACAAAATCATAACTCAAGATGCGTATTCCTGTTACCCGAAGAGAGAACCGCTTTCTTCCCGACCCGAAGAGAATAATTATTCGCTACTTTGACAATGGAATTGAACGTACTATAATACTTGTTGAGAGGGTCAGGGCCATGCCCGAGCAGGATGCAAGTGCCGCACTTGTGCATACTTTAAGGGAATTCTCAAAAAGACACAGAAACATAACCAGGAAATTCAAAACCCATTTTAATATTGTAAGAGCGCAACTGAGAAAAGAGGGATTGCCTGTTGAAGGACTCTCAGAAGAGAAGCAGTTGTTGATTGGATCATACTTTTCAATGGAGTATTCAACCGAGTCGGCAGCTTTTTTTAATCCTTCCATGATAGAATCGCCCGACCAGAGCGGACTGGTAAAAGGAAGCAAAAGAATTATAGTAAGTTTCCGTGCTACGGGGGAGGGTCATATTTCTTCCGTTGTATTCCATAGCGGATTAATTGATAAAGACGGAAAGCTGGAATTCGAAAAGCCGGGCAGGTACATTGAAGAGGCAGAAATGGTTAAGCGCCACACTTACAGAAAGCGTTCATTCATGAGCAAATTAATGGAGATGAAGCTTCCCGAAGAGGTTGTTAAAACTGTTATGGGCCGGCTTGGAGACAAATTTACATATGGCGAATTGCTAGGTTCGGTAGACAGGGTAACCAATGGTGACCCCAACTTAGAAAACCAGACTGCACTTGAAGAGGTAATTTGGCTTGCAGATTCACACTATGAACTTAAATTCTCAAGAGACACAGATTTATCAGAAAGAGTGATTTTCCCGGTAACTTTCAATGAGAGGAAAGGTATTGAGGATGCACGTTTTGTAAAATTCACTAATGATAACGGGGAAATTGATTATTATGCAACTTATACAGCCTACGACGGAAAAACCATTCTCCCGAAACTTATTCATACCCGCGATTTTTGCCATTTCGAGATAAGGCCGCTGCATGGACACGGTGCTCAGAATAAAAACCTGGCCCTTTTTCCCCGAAAGGTAAACGGCAAGTATGCAATGCTTTCAAGAATTGACGGATTGAACTCTTTTATCAGTTTCTCTGACCGGATCAATCTTTGGGGAGAACCAACAATACTGCAGGCTCCAGGTAAATTCTGGGAATTTATTCAGATAGGAAACTGTGGTTCTCCAATTGAAACAAAAGAAGGATGGCTTGTTATTACACATGCGGTTGGACCGGTTCGCAGGTATTGTCTGAGCGCTACATTGCTTGATCTGGATGATCCAACAAAGGTTATCGGACAACTGAAAGAACCCCTTCTTGTACCCAACAGCGAGGAGAGAGAAGGATATGTGCCCAATGTAGTTTACTCCTGCGGTTCGATGGTTCATCATAATGAACTGATAATACCATATGGCCTGTCAGATACGGGAGCGGGGTTTGCCTCTGTCAACCTTGAAGAGCTGCTGAGAGAGCTTAAATCCTGAGTATCCTTTTATAAACTTCAAGGTAGCTGTCGGCCATCTTTTCGACACTAAAATTCTGCTCAGCCCATTTTCTGCAATAAAGTCGGTCGATCAGATGAACCTGGCTGACACACTCTACCGCCCCGGCAACATCCGGAGCCAGGAAGCCTGTCTTTTCATGAACAATAAGTTCAGGCATTGAACCACGGTTGAAGGCTATTACCGGGGTGCCGCAAAACATTGCTTCGGCCACACTCAATCCGAATGGCTCGTCAAAATTTACCGGATGCAGCAGTGCAAGCGCACCGCCAAGTAGTTCATTTCGTTTTTCAGGCCCTGCACTGCCGAGATATACAATGCTTTCACCGTCAATATAAGGCTCAACATATTCGGCAAAATAATTTTTGTCCTGAATTATTCCTGCAATTAGCAGTCTCCGGCCTGCACCTTTTGCGATCTGTATGGCTTCATAAGCTCCCTTGTCATGATGAATACGACCAAAAAACAAGAGATAATTATCCGGTTCGACCCTGAGGGTAAACTGTTCCTTGCCTATCCCGTTGTAGATATTTGCAATATAACTAAGTTCTGGACTTCGGTCCGCCATGCTTATGGAGACATAGCTTACGATATCGTTATACTGCTTGTAAACCGGTATTATATCAAGAGAGGAAAAACCATGGATCGTAGTCAGTACGGGTGTTTTGATAAGTCTTGAATAAGTCAGCGGCAAAAAATCAAAATTATTGTGTATCAAATCGAACTCCCCTGCCCTTTCCATCAGATGTGAAATATGCAGGCACTCGGCAACCTTGGGATCTGTATTTTTATCCTCCTCATACCCCCTTTCACAAACTGAGGCCAGTTTCCCGGATGTGACAGAGTCACCAGTAGCAAACAAGGTAACATCCAGTCCGAGACCCACAGCCCCTTCAGCAATATTAGAGGCAACCTGTTCCCACGGTCCGTAATGTCTCGGGGGAGTTCTCCATGCAACAGGAGAAAGAACGGCAAGTTTGATCATCAGCTACAATTTATATGTAAAATTGCAACAATGCATGGTAAAAACCAACATAACAATCAGTTTGCTTACTTTACCTTTTTTCTGCAGCAAAATAAAGGTAACGAAAAAAGTGCCGCGCTTACGAAAAAGGGCTAAAAATCATTGCTTTTTCCTAAAAACCGTGAAACTTCCTGCTCAAGCCATAGGGGCTTTAACTTTTTTTCTGCAGCAAAAAAAAGTTACAAAAAATGCCGCGCTTACGGAAAAGCCTAAAAATCACTGTTTTTCTCTAAAAACCGTGAACTCGCTGCGCTCAGACAGCACGGTTTTCTTAACGAAAAAACCAGTGATTTTCTTAACGCCTATTTCCTGAGGCGCAACTCTCCATTGTTCCGAATATTTATATTCTATAATAATACTTTTTATTTCAATCGACTTCAGCATCAAAGAATATTAACCCACACAAAACTTACGGGACGGTGAAAATATTCTTAAGGAGATCAGGGCAGGGTTAGAACCTGATGTTATATTTTAATTTGAATCTCAGTGAGCCATCTGAAACTGCAAACCTCTCCATTGGTTCGGTTATTCTTGAATTCCAGGCTACCAGAACCTCTCTTCCCGGTCGCAGAATCCAGCGGAAACGTGACTGCCAGCCGGCTGTCTCAGAAACATCATCATATTGTATAAAAGTGAAGAGGCTGACCTGTGGACTAAATACAACGTTAATCAGGCCTCTGTATATCCCAACCTCAACATCCTGACCCGTAAAGGAAAGATAACTCTTCTCTACTTCCGCACCCAGAAAAAGGTTGACAAATGCCTGCCACCCTGCAGTCACTTCATAGGTTCTCTTTTCTCCATTATAAAAATCACCCCAGGAATACTCTAAGGTTCCCCACAGATTTCTTTGTTGGGCAGAGCCCACCGAAAACACATTGGTTCTGAAATCATATTGGCCGGCAGGTATAAGTATCTGGCCAAGAAGATTGAAATCCTCTGTCAGGCTTTCATGAGTAAATTCGACTTCTGCCTCTAACTCCTCACCTGTAATAAAACGTACTTCAACCGGGGTCAGTTTGATCTCCCGTGTTTGCAACATTCCATCAAGACCTGAAATATGGTCAAGATCAACCTTGGAAGTTATCTGCAAAATGCCCCATTTTCCCGGTCTGGGACCGGCCCCTGCTGACAGGTAGTACTCCCTGATACCTCTTCGGGGCACAAATCCTATCCCCGCATTAAAATTATCGTCAATCTGCAGAAATCCGGCCCTTCCAAAAAACAGGTCATTCGGATAATTCAGGTCTGCACCGAAAGCGTTATCGACCGTCCGTGCAAAGCCTGGCATTTCAGTTACCGACTGCAACCCGTAGGCCGTAAAAGCCAGATTCTTATCCCCTCCCAGTGTAGACGTGGCCAGTCTTGTGTCAAAGCCGTATAACCCATTGCTGCCGGCAGAGGTTGCATTTCCAAAGGTTGCGATCATCCCGGCCGACGACTGTCGGCCGATGTTCCTGGAAACCCGCATGGCAGAGAAATTGTTGTTGTCATAAGGCTTTTCCTGCAATATATTCACCAGCCCTATGTTCCAGTTGCCTGCCTGACCTGTAAATCTACCTGCTGCAAATATTGGCAATGGCTCTCCTGACCTGTCGAGACCGATCCGCCTGCTGAAAAATGGAATAATCCTCTGTGAATAAGGATTCTCTCTCTCTCCTCCAATGCCAAAATTGAAGTAATTGGCGCCGTCAAGAAAAAAGTCTCTTTTTTCAGGAAAATGCAGACTGAACCGGGTTAGATTAATCTGGCGCGTATCAGCTTCTGTTTCGGCAAAATCGGTATTAAGGGACAGTACCCCCCTGAGTCCCGGAGTAACCTGGTAAAACACATCTACTCCAGCGTCACCCACAAAAGAGCTGCTTTCTGCCACACTCCTGTCATGCCCTCCTGTAACCCATGGATTTATATCAAGGCCAATGCCCTGGCTTATTCCTTCGAGTCCGTGCAATAACCCCGCATCTGAAACCTGGAATCTGTGATTATTGATGTTGGCAGAGGGCCAGTATGTAGACTCAAGATTACGACGTATATACCTTATAAATTTTATACCCCAGGTCGACTGTCCCTCTGTGAAATTGAGAGTCTTGAATGGAAGTGCAATTTCCGCTTCCCAGCCGTGAGGCTGAAAGGAGGACCTGCCGTCCCATAATCCCTGCCATTCCCTGTTAAAACCCTGTCCGTTAGCACTGATAACAGCGTCACCAATTGACCCGCGGGGACCTATCTGGAACCAGTAGGCATTCCTGCCGTCAAGATGTGTGTCAAGAATGATCTGTACCCGGTCATCATTCCCAAGATTGGCATCACGCGCCATCTCCCGTCCTATGACCTTGTCAGGATCATCAAAACATCTTATTCCAATATACAGGAAATTATCATCATAAAGCAGATAAACTTCCGTCTCACGGGTTGCAGGTGCACCAGTATCAGGCTCCCTCTGTACAAAACCGCTCACGGGAACAGCATCTCTCCAGACATCATCAGATAAAGTTCCGTCAATGACCGGAGCCTGAACTGTCCTGGTTGCAGTTGCAGTGCCTTGTGAAAAAAGAGTTGCCGGTAATATTATGAATACCGTAATGCAACATAATAATGTGTTTTTCAATTTTCTGAAGTGTATGATTTATAACTCTTGAATGCCACAGTAGTAAGCATTTAGCAGCTAACCCTGACATATTCCGGATCAGTTGTATCTCCATTCCGGACAGCATAAACCGGCACGGCAAATTAATAAAATATCGTGCATTAACGAAACTACCAAGATATTTTTAATGCGTTTATTCCCTGATATTCAAAAAAGGTTATTTTTACATAAAGAAAGTTTAAAGGAAACCCCTAAACAACCAATCATGCTAATACTAATTATTGTCGCCGGTGTGCTGATTCTTTGGCTCATCATTAGTTATAACAGCCTTGTGTCAAAGAGAAATTCAGCAAAAAAGGCCTTTGCCAGTATTGATGTGATGTTAAAAAAAAGGTATGATTTGATCCCGAATCTGGTTGCAGCTGTGCAGCAATACATGAAGCATGAAAGAGAAACACTTACCCGGATTACTGAAACAAGGGCCAGGGCGACCTCAGGAAATATCTCTGACGAAGAAAAAATAGAACTCGACCAGAAGCTATCGCGAGATGTTTCCGGAATCATGATTGCCGTAGAGAACTATCCTGAACTCAAAGCCAGCACAAACTTCCTTCAATTGCAGGGATCCCTGAATGAAGTGGAAGAGCAGCTGTCGGCCGCCAGGCGGTTCTATAATACTGCAGTTACTGATTTGAATAATGCAATTCAGATGTTTCCCACCAATATCGTTGCATCAGCTTTTAGTTTCCAGGCCAAAAAGTTGTTTGAAAGCACTGAGCCGGAGCGTCAGAATGTTGACGTTAAATCAATGTTTAACTGACACTAAGGCCCCAGATGAAGACATTGGAAGACTTTGAAAATTATTTTTCAACATCTCTCAGTACAGACCTGGAAAGCCTTGATAAGAGACGCAGGCTTATTGTAAAGCGGTTTCTTATACTGATTTTTGCAATTTTCCTTCCTGCTTTAGCAGCGTTTATCTTTACAGAACTAATCGCCATCCTGGTGGCAGGGATAGTTGGTTCAATAATTCTGTACTTTTTATGGGTAAGAGACAAACTCTTTTACAATGACTTCAAAATCCAGGTCATCGACCGGATTGTTAATTTTATAAGCCCGGCATTATCCTATAACCCCAATGGGTTTGTCAACCTCAGCGAATTTAAAACCAGCAGAATATTTTTGACTTCGGTCGACCGCTATAATGGCGACGACCTGGCTGAGGGTAAGATTGACAAAACAGAGTTCCGTTTTTCAGAAATTAAGGCTGAATATAAAACAACCTCCACCGATTCAAAAGGAAAAACCCGGACCCAATGGCATACAATTTTCAGGGGCCTGTTTGTGGTTGCCGATTTCAATAAAGATTTTACCGGATCAACGGTTGTCCTTCCGAACTCATTTGGCCGCCGGTTTGGTTTTTTGAAGAGGATTATGGGAATCAGTCGCCGTGAAAAACTTGTCATGCTCGAAGATATTGAATTTACCAGGCAATTCAATGTTTATGGAGATGACCAGGTGCAGGCGAGGTATATTCTCTCCACCTCATTAATGGAGCGGATTAACAATTTTAAAAAGAAACATAAA
This sequence comes from uncultured Bacteroidales bacterium, assembly GCA_964421595.1. GTDB lineage: Bacteria > Bacteroidota > Bacteroidia > Bacteroidales > PUMT01 > PXAP01. The sequence goes on from CAYQXY010000001.1 coordinate 165,630, forward strand.
AACAATATATATCTCTCCTTTGTCGACTCAAGGATGTATCTTGGAATAAGCCATAACAACAACCTTTTTGAACCAAAGTATCTTAAATCGCTTACAAGGTTCGACGTAGTCAAAACCTATTTTGAAGATCTTTCCCTGGCTGCCGGGATTGTGGACGATATGAATCTGAACAGGAGAATATGGACAAAACAGTGATCTGAATAGTTATCGCTCACTGTAGCTGTTTCAATTTCCAGCCATAAATTAGTTTTCCAGCTCCACCACGGTTATGCCTGCACCCCCGAATTCCACATGCTCATCACGGAAAGCTTTTACAAGCGAAATACTTCCAAGATATTCACGGATAAGCTGTCTGAGTATTCCATTTCCTTTGCCGTGAAGTATTCTCACCTCCCTGGCTCCAACCATCAGTGCGTCATCAATAAATGTGCTGACAAGAGTAAGGGCTTCATCTGCCCTCATGCCCCGCACATCTTTTTCGGCACGAAAATTAAGTTTTCGTTCCCTGAGGTTAAACATAGATGAACTTCCTGTTGCAGGTTTTACCTTTTCCATTTTCTTCGCCTCGTTTCGGCTCAGCTTTTTAAGCTTCTTCTCATCAACGGTTGTCACCATATTGCCAAAAGCAACCATAATACTTTTTCCGTTTACATCAAGCACTTCGCCGGTTATGTCCCTCCCGGTCAGGATAACATAATCGCCCTTGCCAATTGCAGTGTCATCCTTAATTTTAAAGGGTTGCGGCTCAGAGTTGGCTGGCTCTCCTTCCTCTTTCCGTTTCTTGCGCCTCAATCTTTCCTGTTTTTCCCTGAGCTGAGATATTTTCCTTTCCATATCATCATCTGACCCGTGATCGCGGGTAACTTCGATAACCAGTTCAGATAATTCATGCCTTGCTTCCCGTGTTTTTTCCTTCTCGGCTTGCGATTCTTTGATCGTCCTGATTGTGTTTTCAATTTTTCTGTTCACCCCGTCAAGCAGCAGACGTGCCTCCTCACGTGCCCTGACAATAATCTCCTTTTTCTCTTTTTCCGCATCAACAATCCTTGCAGTATATTTCTCCAGATCAGATTCAAGCTTCTTTTCAAGTTGCCTTATATTTTTCCTTTTACGGTCCCAGTAATGTTTATCCCTGATTATATCTTTAAGGTGACGGTCAAAATGGATATGCTCCTCGCCAACCTTGCCTGAGGCAGATTGAAGGATCTCTTCCGGAAGGCCAATTTTCCGTGCTATTTCGAAAGCAAAAGAACTTCCCGGCTTGCCCGTCTCAAGGCGAAACAGCGGCTCCATCTTCCCCGTGTCAAACAGCATTGCTCCGTTGATAATACCACTGGCCGAAGCCGCGAAATGCTTCAGGTTGGTATAATGTGTGGTTATCACCCCAAAGGTTTTGCTTTTATTGAGCTGTTCGAGGATCGCTTCGGCAATGGCCCCGCCAAGCATGGGTTCAGTGCCCGTGCCGAATTCATCAATCAATACCAGTGTGGAAGCATTGCTGTAGCGGACAAAGTATTTCATGTTCATAAGGTGGGAACTGTAGGTGCTCAGATCATTCTCGATCGACTGTTCGTCGCCAATATCAATAAAAATACCGGAAAAGAGTCCGGTCTCTGAGTTCTCAGACATTGGCACCAGTAATCCGCATTGCAGCATATACTGCAACAATCCTACTGTCTGCAGGCATACTGATTTACCTCCCGCATTAGGTCCGCTTATAAGGAGTATCCTGTTCTGATCATCAAGCTCAATATCCAGTGGCACTGTTTCACGCTTTTCCTTTTTAAGCGTCAGATAAAGCAGGGGGTGAACAGCATTTTTCCATTGCAACACAGGAATATCGCGAAATACAGGCATTATAGCCCCCACCCTGACGGCAAACATTGCCTTTGCCCTGATAAAATCGATAATACCGATAAACCTGAATATCATAAAAAGGTCTGCCAGATATGGCCTGACTGAATCTGCAAATTCCTTCAGTATTTTTAAAATTTCCCGCCGCTCGGCATATTCAAGTTCCCTGATCTCATTATTGAGCTCGACAACTTCGGCAGGTTCAACAAAAGCAGTCTTTCCACTGGCCGATTCATCGTGCACGAATCCCTGTATCTTCCGTTTAAGAGATGCATTAACCGGAATTACCGGCCTGCCATTGCGAATAGACACACTTGCATCAGGATCAACGAGTCCCCCGCTCTGCGCAGCCTTCATAATTGACTGCATCCTTTTTGCAACAGAACCCTGTTTCTGATTTATCTCCCGGCGTATTGACTGAAGCTCGGGAGATGCATTGTCTTTAATCCTTCCTTCTTTGGTTAACAGCATAGCCAGAAGGTCCCTTACATAATCAGGTACCGAGGCAGTAACACTCAGTGATTTCAGGGCAGGGTAGCGTTCCGCATTCTGGCCCCGAAAATAGTTAATAATCATTCTGGCAGTATTCAGGGAACGTTGAAGTTCAAACAACTCATTAACCTCCATATAAGCACCCTCAATACGTAGCTTCTTAAGCCAGGGAGTTGCATCGGAAACATTATCCATAGGAAATTCATCGCCAAAAAGCAGTATTTTCCTGAACTCCTCAGTCTGCCGAAGGCGCAATTCAATATCGCCGTAGGAAGTGAGGAAAGAGATGTTTATGGCATGTTCCCTGCCAAGGCTGCACAGGCAAAGCTCAGCAAGCATATTCTTTATTGCGGCGAAGCCGGTTTTCAGATCAAAACTTTCAGGATAGATCATCTGATATTTCTTAAATGTGCAAAGTTAGTATGATTCCGGTATAATACCCAAACAGAACAATCCTGTTCACTTATCGCATTTTAAAAATTTTAATCTGTTGTTTGCGGCCTAACAGTAAAAGCACTACTTTTGTATCCGATTTTCCAGATCCCGGAGAACCATCTGCTCAGGGCGTCGCCGTCCTGACTGGCCGGGCAACCAAACATCCTTAAAACCAGACAATGAACGAGTTCAAGCGACATCTTATTACCTCCGCCCTGCCTTATGCAAACGGGCCTATTCATATAGGACACCTTGCCGGCGTTTATATACCTTCAGATATATATACACGTTACCTTCGCCTTCGCGGAAAAGATGTCATCCACGTATGCGGTTCAGACGAACATGGTGTGCCGATTACAATAAAGGCCAGACAAGAGGGTGTAACACCGCGTCAGATAGTTGACCGTTACCATGAAATGAATAAGTCATCTTTTGAAAAATTCGGTATAGCTTTTGATATTTATTCCCGCACATCCAACAGCATGCATTACGAAACAGCTGCTGCAATATTCAAAGATCTTTATGACAAGGGCGAGTTTATTGAAAAGACTACTCCCCAGTATTTTGATGAAGAAGCTGGTCAGTTTCTGGCCGACCGCTATATAAAGGGCACCTGTCCTCACTGCAGCAACGAAAATGCCTATGGCGACCAGTGCGAGAAATGCGGAAGCGCCCTGAACCCAACCGATCTGATCAATCCACAATCTACTATAAGCGGATCCCGTCCGGTAATGAGGGATACCAGGCACTGGTTCCTGCCCCTTGACAAATATGAGCCATTTCTCAGAAAGTGGATACTCGAAGACAAAAAATACTGGAAAACTAATGTTTACGGGCAATGTAAATCATGGCTTGACCAGGGACTTCAGCCCCGGGCTGTAAGCCGCGACCTGGACTGGGGTGTACCCGTACCACTCGAAGGAGCTGAGGGAAAAGTACTTTATGTCTGGTTCGATGCGCCAATAGGGTATATATCAGCAACCAGGGAGTTAACCCCGGACTGGGAAAAGTACTGGAAAGACAGCGGGACAAGGATGGTTCATTTTATAGGGAAAGATAATATCGTTTTCCATTGTATAGTTTTTCCGTCAATCTTAAATGCAGAAGGTACTTTTATATTACCTGACAATGTGCCTGCAAATGAGTTTCTGAATCTCGAGAATGATAAAATTTCCACATCCCGTAACTGGGCAGTCTGGCTGCATGAATATCTCGAAGATTTTCCGGGTAAACAGGATATATTAAGATATGTACTCTGTGCCAACGCCCCGGAGACAAAAGACAATGATTTCACCTGGAAAGATTTTCAGGCCAGGAACAACAACGAGCTGGTTGCTATTTATGGAAACTTTGTTAACCGGGCACTGGTCCTCACCCATAAATATTTTGACGGCAAAGTACCAGGACGGGAAGAACTTACAAAGTACGATCAAAAAGTAATTTCGGAGATTCCTCTTATTCGTGCAAATCTGGAAACCAGTCTTGAGCAGTTCCGTTTCCGGGAAGCATTAAGAGAGGCCATAAACCTTGCCCGTCTTGGCAATAAATATCTGGCCGATACAGAACCCTGGAAAATTTGCAAAACTGATCCTGGCAGGGTTGGCACGATACTAAATATTGCAATACAAATAACTGCTTCGCTAAGCATTTTAACTGAGCCATTCCTTCCTGTATCAGCACAAAAATTAAGAGGATTCCTCAATACCGGCAATCTGCCCTGGGATAGTGCAGGCAACCCCGAGATTATCGCTGAGGGGCATGAGATAAACGAATGCGGATTGCTGTTTGAAAAAATAGAGGATGATGAAATAGAAAAGCAGATTAATAAACTGCTCGCCACAAAAGCAGAAAATGAAAAAACAGGCACTGTGTTGCAACAACCGGCTGCAAATATAAATTACGAAAGCTTTGCTGCAATGGATATCCGGATTGGAACCATTATTGAAGCCGAGAGGGTGCCTAAAACCAAAAAACTACTTAAGCTGCTTATCAATACCGGAATTGATACCCGTACCGTGGTTTCAGGCATTGCCGAATGTTTTGAACCGGAAAAAATTATCGGCAAACAAGTCTCCATACTGATCAACCTTGAACCCAGAAAGATAAGGGGCATTGAGTCACAGGGAATGATACTGATGGCAGAAGACCAGGATGGTAAACTTATATTTGTCTCCCCCGACGAGAAAACAACCAACGGTTCAATAGTAAAGTAAATACCAATAGCCTTGCATCCGTGATGTTTTATGTTGATGCTTCATTCTTGATGTTACCTGCAGTAAGTTTGTTAAAGTATGATTTGCTTTAATAAGGATTGATAAAGCAATCGATGGACAGTTATTTTTAGTCTTTACAGCAAATGGCAGCGCTTTTTTATTTTACTTTTTTGCCGGAGAAAAAAGTAAAAGTTTAGTGAGGTAATTTTGGGCCAGGGCTTTTTAAGGCAATAAAAAATGTTTGATGCAGAAGCTGTTTGAAACGCTCTCCCCCCGCCTAAGGAAAAAAGTTTAGTTTTTAGGCTTTTTCCGTAAGCCCTACATTTCTTTGATTTACTTTTTTGCCTGAGAAAAAAGTAAAAGTTCAGCAAAGCAATTTTGGGCCAGGGCTTCTTACCGTACTATAACAGTTTGATGCATAAATTGATTGAAACGCTCTCCCCCCGCCTCAGGAAAAAGACGTTAAGAAAATCAAAGTTTTTTCCGTTAAGAAAACCGTTCTGTCTGAGCGCAGCGAGTTAACGGTTTTTAGGAAAAAGGTTTGGTTTTTAGGCTTTTTCCGTAAGCGCGGCATTTTTTGTAACTTTTTTTTGCTGCAGAAAAAAAGTTAAAGAAAAAAGTAGAATGCTCTCAATTTAAAGAAAAAAATTGATTCATAAGCCTTCTCTTTTTTGATTACTTTTCAAAAAGTAATAGCCCCTGCGGCTTGAGCAGAAAGTTAGATGCTAAGCATCCAAACCCCCTTATTCCCCTCCTGAGCCCTCAGTTTACGAAGCATTTGCAGTGCCTCACGGCTGTCTTCAGAAGAAAAAATAGTAACACGGAACATACCTTTTTCAGATTCGAAAACCTCGCAGTTATAGCCTTCAGTCTCCAGGCTGTCACGAAGTACCATGGCATTTTTCATGCTTCTGAAGCTTCCTGCAACGAGATAATGTGATGGCGATATCTGTTGCGGAACGGGCTGTACTGAAGGAGTGACAATGTCAGGCTCGGCAGTTTCGACAGTTGTTTCCACTGATTCTTCCGGCACCCTTTCTGCAATACTTTTTTCTTCATACATCAGGGCGTTTTTCAGGGTGGTCATCTCGCTAAGACTTTCTGCAACCGGCGAATCCTGAATAATGATCCTGTCATTTGCCGGGCTTGATTTGACTGCAGAATCTACAACAACGGTAAAGGGATTAAGTGAAGAAAGCTCAAAACTGAACTCCCTGATAACATCTGTATTCATTGCACCCCAGGTCATTGCAGCGATAAGGGGTATACCAATGGCGGCATACCGGAGCATCTTTCTGAATCCTGCACGAATCTCTGTATGATCATTCTGACGGTGGAGTTTCCTCTTTCTTGCCGATTCAGTAACTGCGAGAGCAGGGAACCGGAAATATGACAGTCCATAAGCATCAGTCATAAAATTTGCAGACGGATCAGGATCAAACTGAAGATTATGGTGCCTGTCGGCCGAAAACTGTCCAATCCCTTCAAAGGAAACTGACCTGCCGGCTTCAAGTCGACCTGCTACCTCTTTGGCAAAAGCTTCTGTGAGTTTTTTTGCATCGACATAATTCAGTGCCAGTCGCGCCGAAAGATAGCTGATCAGCAATCCGTCATTATGGTCCAGCATGGCATTGAATCCGACCTCTCTGCAAGGCGGATGAAAACTGTTGGAGGCGCCGTCAATCCGGGCAGGGCGCTCATTAGTCACGAAGCCTCCGAAGCCTGGCACAATTACGCAGTCATGATGATATAACAGATCTCTTATGTGTTGTACAAGTTCCAATACTTTGAAGATTTAAAAATGAATAATCAGGAAATATAATAAAAAATTCCAATATCTGCATTACGGCAAGGTAAATCTGACACCTTCCATACCTTTCACAAAAGTAAATAATTATAACCGGATATGCTTTAACATAAGTCATTTTTTTTAACTTTGCTTCCTGCTTAGCAACCGCTTTAATTGATTATGAAAAATATACAGATGGTCGACCTTCTGGGTCAGCACACCAGGATCAGGAAAGAGATCGACTCTGCCATGTCAAGGGTGATAGAGTCTTCTGCTTTTATTAACGGACCTGAGGTATCGGCCTTTCAGAAAAATCTCGAAAAATATTCAGGTGCTTCCCATGCCATAACATGCGGTAATGGCACCGATGCGCTTCAGATAGCCTTAATGGCACTCGGACTGGAGCCCGGCGACGAGATCATAACAACTCCGTTTACTTTTATTGCTACTGTTGAGGCAATTGCATTACTCGGACTAAAGCCAGTCTTTGCAGATGCCTGTGGGCGATGCTTCAACATAGACACTTCCCAGATCGAAAAACTAATAACAAAAAAAACCAGGGTTATCCTTCCTGTTCATCTCTATGGACAGTGCTCCAATATGGAATCGGTTATGAAAATTGCTGCCATGCATAACCTTTATGTGGTGGAAGATGCCGCCCAGGCCCTTGGCAGTGAGTACACTTTTGCCGACGGTAAGGTAAAGAAGGCAGGTACCATTGGAACAATAGGCTGTACAAGTTTTTTCCCATCAAAAAATCTGGGATGTTTTGGCGATGGAGGGGCCATATTTACCGACAACCCTGATCTGGCTCAAAAGATGAGTACTATAACCCACCATGGCTCAAAGGTAAAATATTACCATGACAGTATCGGCTTGAACTCAAGACTGGATACAATTCAGGCAGCCGTACTTGATGTCAAGCTTAAATATCTTGATAGATACAACCAGTCAAGGGCAAAAGCAGCAAAATTTTATGACGATGCTCTCTCAGGCATTGACAGGCTTAAATTGCCAAAAAGGATGAAGGGTTCAACCCATATTTTCCATACCTACACCCTGAGACTGGATCCGGCCGAAAGGGATACATTCCGTGATTACCTGAAAAACCGCGGGATTCCCACCATGATTTACTATCCGGTGCCAATGCACCTGCAAAATGCATACTCAGGGTACGGTTATAAACCAGGTGATATGCCTGTATCAGAAGAGCTTTGTACTTCAGTCCTTTCCATTCCGATGCATACGGAACTTACCCATGAACAACTGGACTATATTTGTGATACTATTCACAGTTTCTTTAAAAATTCCTGAAATGGCTGATGAGAAAAAGAACTACCAGGCTCATGAAACTGCGGTAATCGACGAAGATTGCATTATAGGTGATGGAACGCACATATGGCATTTTTCCCATATTATGACCGGAAGCACAATCGGAAACAATTGCAACCTTGGACAAAATGTTGTTGTTTCTCCAGGTGTAGTGCTTGGAAATAACGTTAAGGTTCAGAATAATGTATCTATCTATACAGGTGTGATCTGTCATGACGATGTGTTTCTGGGACCGTCAATGGTATTTACCAATGTGATAAATCCACGAAGCGCCATTGCCAGAAAAGAAGAGTACCTTGAAACAATAGTAGAAAAAGGAGCAAGTATCGGTGCCAATGCAACCATTATTTGTGGTAATAAAATAGGCGCCTTCGCATTTATTGGTGCCGGGGCAGTAATTACCAAGGAGGTAAAACCATATGCGCTGATGGTTGGAAACCCCGCGCGCCAGTCGGGATGGATAAGTGAATACGGGCACAGGCTTAAATTTGATGATGACGGGATGGCAATGTGTCCTGAAAGCGGTGAAAAATACAGGCTGTTAAAAGAGAGTGTTGTCAAGATAAGCTGACAGATCACAATAAAAGTAAATGAACCAGAAAAAATTAAAGGTAATAATATGTCTGAACCACAAAAAAGTTTTGCACTTATAGGTGTAGCCGGTTATATTGCAGTCAGGCACCTTCAGGCAATTAAGGAGACCGGACACAAACTGCTGGCCACCCTCGATCCTTTTGACAGTGTTGGCCGCATGGACAGTTACTTTCCTGAAGCAGATTTCTTTGTGGAATTTGAAAGATTTGACCGTCATATAGATAAACTGAAGAGGGTTGGCACCAGGATTGATTACGTGAGTATATGCTCTCCCAATTACCTGCATGATTCACATATCAGGTTTGCACTTCGCCAGGGAGCTGATGCCATCTGTGAAAAGCCCCTTGTGCTTAATCCATGGAACCTTGATGCGCTGGCCGAGATAGAATCAGAAACCGGAAAGAAGATATATAATATCCTTCAGCTCAGACTTCATAATTCAATCATAGCCCTTAAGAAAAAAATTGATGAAGGTCCTGAAGATAAGGTTTATGACATTGATCTTTCTTATATTACCAGCCGCGGTCACTGGTACCATATTTCCTGGAAGGGCGACATACAGAAATCAGGTGGGGTGGCAACCAACATCGGAGTACATTTTTTTGACATGCTCACCTGGATATTCGGTCCGGTTGTTGAAAATATAGTTCATATATCAGACAAACATCGATCTGCAGGATTTCTGAGACTTGAAAAAGCTCGTGTAAGATGGTTACTCAGCATAGATTACAATGATCTGCCAGCCCCTGTAAAAAGAAAGAATCAGGGCACGTACAGATCAATTACGATAGATAATGAAGAGATTGAGTTTAGTGACGGTTTTACAGAACTACATACAAAAACATACACCAATATACTCGACGGGAATGGGTTCGGGCTTGAAGAGGCAAGGAAGTCAATAGAGACGGTTTTCAGCATTAGGAATGCACAGCCTGTGGGTCTGAAAGGCGAGTATCATCCAATATTAAAGGATATTTCAAAGTAGCCTGGTTAACTAAAATTGAACAAGGCTCTGACATTGTTCTTTATTAAACAATAAAAACAGTTAGAATTCTTAATTAATTATTCATAATTCATAATTATAAAGATGTACGAGCAACTTATCAGAAAGGAAAAAAAGATATCCTTAGTCGGACTAGGTTATGTTGGACTGCCCATTGCACTGGAATTTGCAAAAAAGGTCTCCGTTATTGGTTTTGACATCAAGCCAGAACGTGTTGAAATGATGAAGCAGAAAATAGATCCCAGCCGGGAACTTGATGCCAGCGCTTTTGACGATTGTGATATTCTTTTTACTGCCGATCCTGACGATCTTCGTCAGGCCGACTTCCATATCATTGCAGTGCCGACTCCGATTGACGACCATAATCTGCCCGATCTTACCCCTGTTCTCAGTGCCTCGGAAACCGTGGGAAAGATCCTGAAAAAAGGAGATTATGTTATTTACGAGTCAACGGTCTACCCGGGATGTACTGAAGAGGACTGTATCCCTTTGCTTGAGAAGTTTAGCGGATTAAAGTTTGTAACTGATTTTAAGGTGGGTTTTTCACCCGAAAGGATAAACCCCGGCGACAAGGAGCATACACTGACAAAGATCGTGAAGGTAGTGTCGGGTTGCGACGATGAATCGCTCGAAAATATAGCAAAGATCTATGAAATGATAATTGAAGCAGGAGTTCACCGTGCAAGTTCAATTAAGGTTGCCGAAGCTGCAAAGATCATTGAAAATACACAGAGGGACCTCAACATAGCCTTTATGAATGAACTTTCGATGATATTCAACAGAATGGATATCAATACTCACGAGGTACTTGAGGCAGCGGGCACTAAGTGGAACTTCCTCAGATTCTTTCCCGGACTGGTTGGTGGCCACTGTATAGGAGTAGATCCGTACTATCTGACCTATAAGGCTAAAGAGTTCGGCTACCATGCGCAGATCATAAATGCCGGCCGGTATATTAATGACTCAATGGGTAGATATGTTGCAAGGCAGACCGTTAAACGGATAATTGCGCTTGATAAAAACATCAAGGATGCACGGGTACTGATCATGGGAATTACCTTTAAGGAGAATGTCAGTGATATCAGGAATTCAAAGGTTGTCGATGTTTACAATGAGCTGACCACATACGGCATAAAGGAAATTGACCTGGTTGACCCTTATGCATCTCCCGATGAGATACGTGAAGAATATGGCATTGATGTAAAAGATAATATTGGAAATAACTACGATGCGATAATAGTGGCAGTCAATCATGATGAATACCTTAACTATACTGTTGATGATTTCAGAAAAATGAGTAACGGAACTGCCGTACTGACGGATGTTAAAAGTATATACAGAAAATTATTTACCCCACAGCAGGATGGTATATGCTACTGGAGCCTTTAAAAAAAGGGGCTTCGAAAATTGAACATTATGCAAACAATACTTATTACCGGAGGAACAGGATATATTGGTTCTCACACAGCAGTCGAACTAATCGGAGAAGGCTACAATGTACTGATTGCCGACAACCTGTCAAGATCGGAATATGCAGTTCTTGACGGAATTGAAAAGATCACGGGAGTCCGGCCGGTTTTTGAGAATATCGACATCTGTGACCTTCCCCGGCTGAAAAGTTTCTTTGAAAAACATAACAGGATTGATGCGGTGATCCATTTCGCTGCATTCAAGGCGGTAGGCGAAAGTGTTTTAAATCCGCTCCTGTATTACAGGAACAATATCATCTCTTTGATAAACCTGCTTGAAGAGATGCAGGCTCACTCAGTGAATAACCTTTTATTCTCCTCTTCATGTACTGTTTATGGCCAGCCTGATGAACTTCCTGTAACAGAATCGGCTCCGGTCAAAAAGGCAGGGTCGCCATACGGGCATACAAAACAGATCTCCGAAGAGATAATAGAGAACTGCATTGAGGCAAATAAGGAGTTAAGGTCGGTATCCTTACGTTATTTTAATCCCATCGGGGCTCATCCGACTGCGCTGATAGGAGAGCTGCCCCGTGGAGTGCCTGATAACCTGGTGCCGTTTATCACGCAGACAGCAATTGGATTGCGCGATGAAATAAAAGTTTTTGGCGACGAGTATAACACCCCTGATGGATCATGTGTAAGAGATTACCTTCATGTTACTGATCTTGCAAGGGCTCATGTCGTTGCCATAAAAAGGCTGCTGGAGAATAAAGCAAAAAAACCTTATGAGGTATTTAACCTTGGCACAGGCAAAGGGGTATCTGTGCTTGAAATGATCAGAACCTTCGAAAAAGTAAATTCTCTGAAACTGAATTACAGCATCACCTCAAGAAGGCCCGGCGATATTGAGCAGGTATGGGCCGATACAAGTTATGCCAATGAGGAACTTGGCTGGAGAGCTGAAAGCAGTCTTGAAGAAACGCTGGTGTCAGCATGGAAATGGGAACAGAATTACAGAAAAATGCAGGATGAAAAATAGAACAATACTTATCACCGGTGGGGCCGGTTTCATAGGATCTCATGTTATAAGGGAATTTGTAAATAAATACCCGCACTATAAAATAGTAAACCTTGACAGTCTGACATATGCCGGGAATCTGGAGAATCTGACAGATCTGGAGAAAAAAGAAAACTACAGTTTTATCAGGGGAGACATTACCGACAATAATTTTATTGAAGAGGTTTTTAATACCCATCCTTTTGATGCAGTAATACACCTTGCAGCAGAATCACATGTTGACAGGTCAATATCAGGTCCAATGGAGTTTGTTCGCACAAACATCACAGGTACGGTTAACCTTCTTTCTGCAGCAAAGAATTCATGGGCCGGGAAATCAGACGATAAACTGTTCTATCACATTTCAACCGATGAGGTTTATGGATCACTCGGCGATCACGGACTATTCACAGAGCAGACAGCCTATGATCCGCGAAGCCCTTATTCAGCCTCAAAAGCCAGCTCCGATCACATGGTAAGGGCATGGCACCATACTTATGGACTGCCGGTTATAATATCAAACTGCTCCAATAATTACGGACCAAATCAGTTCCCCGAAAAGCTCATACCCTTGATTATAAACAACATAAAAACCGGCAAGCCATTGCCGGTTTATGGGAAAGGTGAAAATATAAGGGATTGGCTTTATGTAGTAGATCATGCCAGGGCCATAGATGTGATTTTCCATAATGGACGTAACGGACAGACCTATAATGTCGGGGGAAACAATGAATGGAAAAATATTGACCTTATCAGAATGCTTTGCCGGATAATGGATAGTAAACTGGGGCAGACAGAGGGGACGGCTGAAAAGCTTATTACCTTTGTAAAGGACCGGGCAGGACATGATATGAGATATGCCATTGACAATTCAAAAGTAACCTCTGAGCTTGGCTGGAATCCTTCTGTGAATTTCGAACAGGGACTTGAGATGACGGTGGACTGGTACCTGGAAAATGAAAACTGGGTTAAAGGCGTTATGAGTGGTGCCTACAAATCATATTACCGCGAGCAGTACCTGGACAGGTAATCAGGGATTTTCTCAAAACAGATCATCTTAGAAAAATACAATTATGTTCATAAACTTAACTCTATGAGCATTATTTTTCCTTGTATATTTTCCCTGACAATGGTGATCAATTTTCTTAAGCCCTGGATCTTTGGGATTCCTGGTGGTTAAAATATCAGTTTAATACGACATTAAACACCGGATCAGGTGACATCATTCGACAGTGACAGACTTGGCAAGGTTACGTGGTTGATCTACATTGCATTCCCTGAGGACAGCAAAATGATAGGATAGCAACTGGAGCGGAATTATTGCCAGCAGTGCCGATAATGCAATGTTGCAAGATGGCACCTCTATTATGTGGTCAGCCATTCCTGAAACCTGCTCATCACCTTCATTTACAACGGCGATCACAATTCCTTTTCTTGCTTTAATCTCCTGTATATTGCTAACAACTTTCTCGTACGACCTGTCTTTTAATGCAATTACAACCACAGGCATATTCTCATCGATAAGAGCTATGGGTCCGTGCTTCATTTCTGCTGCCGGATAGCCTTCTGCATGAATATATGATATCTCCTTAAGTTTTAGTGCACCTTCCAGTGCGACGGGGAAACAGTATCCCCTTCCTATGTACAGTATGCTTTTAGTATCGAGGAAAGAAGAAGCTATCTTTTTTATCCTGTCATCCTGGCTAAGTATTGAACCGATTTTTTCAGGAATTGCGTTAAGTTCAGCGATAAGGGACTGGTAATGCACATCACTAAGGAAGCCGCGCCTGTTGCCGAGAAGAAGTGCTATCATGCACAGTACGGTAACCTGAGCAGTGAATGCCTTGGTTGACGCTACCCCGATCTCTATTCCCGCATGAGTATAAACCCCCGCATCAGTCTCGCGGGAAAGTCCCGAGCCAACAACATTACAAATCCCTATTACCAGCGCACCAGATTCCTTTGCAAGTTTAACAGCTGCAAGGGTGTCGGCGGTTTCGCCGCTCTGCGAAATTGCAATAACGACGTCATCGGGGCCAACTACGGGATTCCGGTACCGGAATTCAGAAGCATACTCTACCTCGACTGCAATGCGTGCGAGATCTTCAATCAGGTATTCCCCAATTAATCCGGCATGCCAGGATGTTCCACAGGCCAGAATTATTATCCTTCTGGATTCCTGCAGCCGGGGTAAGACGTTCAGCAGTCCGCCCAGCCTGATATCACTCCCGTCGGGAACAAGTCTTCCCCTGAAGGTATCTCTTATTGAGCGTGGCTGTTCAAATATCTCCTTTAGCATAAAATGATCAAACCCATCCTTATCGTAATCGCCTGTATCAATATTCAGATTCTGGAGTTTGATCTTGGGTTCATCAATACGGATTGTCTTCAGTATAAGTTCATCCCGTTTTATTATTGCTACATCGTCATCATTCAGGTAAATGACAGATTTCGTATATTCGGCAATAGGTGAAGCATCGGAAGCAATAAAGTATTCGCCGTTGCCTATACCTATTACAAGGGGACTGCTGCAGCGGGCGGCAATAAGCTGTTCCGGTTCACCGGCACAGATAACAACCAGACCGTAAGTGCCCGTTACCTTTGTAAGCGCAAGCCTGACAGCAGCTTCAGCTGCAATATTTCCTTTCAGGTATATGTATTCAATAAGGTTTGCAAGAACTTCAGTGTCGGTTTGAGATCTGAATGAGTAGCCACGTCCTTCAAGTTTTTTCCTCAGTACATCATAGTTTTCAATAATTCCGTTGTGTACTATGGTAAAATGACCGTTCTCAGATACGTGAGGGTGTGCATTAATATCATTGGGTTCACCATGTGTTGCCCACCGGGTGTGGCCAATACCGATTGTCCCGCTAATATCGCTTCCAGCTACGTGAGCTTCAAGATCACTTATTTTTCCTTTACATTTAATCAGGCCCGGGGTACCATTGATTATCGATATGCCGGCTGAGTCGTAGCCACGGTATTCAAGTCGTTTCAGCCCGCTGACAAGGATCGGGTAAGCTTGTTTCGGGCCTATATACCCGACAATTCCACACATATGTTAATGATTTGTATAGGTGATTTCCAGTCTTGGTCCGCCAGATTGATGATCTTTTCCCCTGAGTACAATCCTGTGCGGCACGATCCCTGCATCACGAACACTAACTATAAGCGAACTATTATCTCTCCTGCCCTTAATATAGGATTGTATGAAGTTGGTTATATTAAATGAATATTGTCCGAGTTCTTCGTTGTAAACGCCACCGAAATAATCATCTCCAATTGTAATGTCGCTGATGGTAAACAGATCACCCTCCTCATTCTCCTCAAGAAGAGTAAGCCTGGCCGGAGCAGGGAATGTTGCTGATATGGAGTTTGTCTCAACAGGAAGGATCAGGCGGGCTGAGTTTATGCTGACAGGCATGGAGTCTTGCCATGTGTGAAGTGACTCGAAATCCAGCCGGGTGGTAACTCCTCCTGCTCCCTGGGCATAAAATAATGGTTCGCCGGTGTTGGTCTGTCCCAGTATATCACTAAATACGGCAGATGAATAATCTTTGCTAAACAGGCTAACCTTATTCGCATCGGCAGTAATCACATAGTTATATCGTCTGACAGAGTCAGGGATTTCTGAATTGGTGTAAAAAAGTGAGAGTCGTGAATCATTATGGTTAAGGTTAATCGAATTCATAGAGCCGGTTTCTCCGGTCATGGCAGCAGTTACGTATATCCCTTTTATATAAGTAATAAACTGACCGATGGACTGCTTCGCAGAGTCCGGCGCATTTATAAGCTTCTGCTGAAATTCTGCACTGGTTATGGGTATGGCAATAATAGAATCGCCGGTTGCCGGACTGTATGTATAATCAGCAAGTATCTCAGGAAAGATTTTCTGCGATACATCCAGATTTGAATAATAGGTTGAATCAAACTTAGGAATTTCATTTAGTTCGTAAACCTTAATTATCTGGGGTGCTGTAGCATCGCCATACGAACCTGATATCCGCAGATACAATACCAGCGAATGCGGCTGGGCATCCGGTCCGAAATTATGGTTAACTGAACTTATACCAACCTGTGTAATAAAAGATGCATCGGATACCCCGAACAACGGGTCGCTCAATTCGCCAAGCAGCGACCTGGAGAGGTCTGTCCCGATAATCGAATCTCTTTCCCACACCGAAGACCCAATATCCCTGTGAACAATGTCATTAACATAAAAGCGGTCTGAGTCAGGTTGTATTTCCAGTCCGATAAAACTGGCTTCTTCACATGAGGTAAAAATAAAAATTGAAAACAAAAGCAAAATAAGGTTATGGATGTTTGCTTTCAGGTAAAAGCTCCGCTTGCAGAGCGATAGATCATTTAGACGCATTTAAGGTACCGTTTAATATATTATCATAAAATCCTGAATAGACATCAACGTATTCTTTTTCCGATTGGTATTGAAGAACCGGTTTTTTATTCTTTTCCACAAAATTTGTCAGCTGTGGGTCGACATTTTCCGAACCAATAATTATGCCATCTGCGAATTCTATGGCCAGTTTGGAAAGATTAATGTAATCAGGTGGATTTAGAATACTGACATCTTTTTCGTTAACCCCCTCAACAAGAAGTTTTTTACGGAATGATTTATTTAGAGGTCCAGGAAATTTATCATCATAGAGTGAATAAATAATCTTTGAATTCTGGAACAGTGGATCTTCCCCATACGCCTTCCTTAGATAGAGCGGTACAAGAGATGTAAACCAGCCGTGACAATGCACAATGTCGGGGGGCCACCTCAGTTTTTTAACGGTTTCCAGCACTCCCCGGGCAAAGAATATCAGCCTCTCATCATTGTCGCCAAAGAAATTCCCCTCTTCATCTGAAAGGGTATTTTTTCTCTGAAAGTAATCTTCGTTATCAATGAAGTACACCTGCATTCTTGCACATTGAATTGAGGCAACCTTAATAATCAAGGGATGATCTGTATCATCGATGATCAGGTTCATTCCCGAAAGCCGTATAACTTCATGAAGCTGATTTCGCCGCTCATTTACACATCCATACCTGGGCATAAAAGTGCGGATTTCCCGCCCCCGTTCCTGAACACCCTGGGGAAGATTTCTACCGATAACAGACATCTCCGTGTCAGGCAGATATGGGCTAATCTCCTGTGAAATGTAAAGTACCTTGGTCTTTTCCATCGAGCCCCTTATTTATATAAATGAACCACCCATTGGTTTATCAGTAAATTTAATCATCTGAATCAATGGGTGCCCCATGGGTTTGAAAGTAAAAAATATTATGTCCTTGTGACGTAGTATTGAATACTTTATTATAATAATAACTTATTAAGTAATGAAATGCAAAGATAATAAAAATATTCGATTAGTCAATTCGTTACCTATTCGTTAACTACTCCGGAATCTGAAAATCCTAAGTCACCGATAATAAGTTAAAATATAATTATCTTCGCAAGGTTAAAATTTTTTGGAGAAATGATAATAATAAGAACTTTGCCGGAAACCGGCAAAACACTCTCCAGCCTGAAGATGCAGGGAAAATCAACCGGGCTTGTCCCGACAATGGGTGCCCTTCATATGGGGCATGTATCTCTTCTGGACCACTGCAGGAGAGAAAATGATATTTCCATTGTGAGTATTTTCGTTAACCCGAAACAGTTCAACGACCCTAAAGATCTGAAGAGATATCCGCGTAATGAGGAAAAAGACCTTGAGGTATTAAAAAAGGCCAATTGCGACATAGTATTTATCCCCGATCTAAAGACAGTATACCCTGAGCCAGACAATAGGTTTTTTGAATTCGGAAACCTTGACAAGGTAATGGAGGGAAGTTTCCGTCCCGGTCATTTTAACGGGGTAGCCCAGGTTGTCAGCAGGCTGTTTCAGATCATAGAGCCTGACAGGGCATATTTTGGTGAGAAAGACCTGCAGCAACTTACCATAATAAAGGAAATGACACGAATGCTCGGGCTACCGGTAAAGATACGGGCCTGTCCCACGCTAAGGGAAGATGACGGACTGGCAATGAGCTCCAGGAATGTGTTTCTTAATACCGAACAGCGGAAAAATGCAGCGCTGATTAACAGAACCCTGCAAAAAGCAGTTGAAAAGACTGATATGGAGGTTGAGGAATTAAAGAAATGGGTAACAGAGGCTATCAACAGAAATCCCGGCCTTGAAGTTGAGTATTTCGAAGTTGTTTCAGTCAATGATCTTCAGCCTCTCAGGCAGTGGTGTCCTGGTCAGCAGGCGGCAGGATGCATTGCTGTACGCATCGGTGAAATCCGCTTGATAGATAATATATTTTTTCCTAATTTTGTCCCATCATGATGATCGAAATATTGAAGTCAAAAATTCACAGGGTAAGGATTACTGAAGCCAATCTGCAATATGTCGGAAGCATAACCATAGATGAAGATCTTATGGATGCAGCTGATCTTATTGAAAATGAAAAGGTTCAGGTAGTTAATATTAATAATGGTGAACGCCTTGAAACTTACGTCATAAAAGGCGTGAGAGGTAGCGGACAGATCGGCATGAACGGGCCTGCCGCAAGAAAGGTAGCCATAGATGATATAATAATTATAATATCATACGCAATGATGGATAGAATTGAAGCCCGTTCGTTCCAGCCAACCCTGGTCTTTCCTGATACAGCCACCAATAAACTTATTCCCTGACTTTATTGTGCCGGCATACCATAGCAGCAGCTCACTGATGGCTCTGTCAGAATATCAATATTACCATGAGGGAATCAATTTACGGTTACATGCAAACCTTATCACCATGCCAGAATACATAGCTGAATATAAGGATAACAACCTGGTTAAAAAATGCACCAACATTTTTTATCATGCGTGATAGAATATTCAGAATCGGCAGGACACTTCTTTTTTTGTCAATTGGCATATTTTTTCTAATCCTGGCATTCAGGGACGTACACATTAAAGATCTGGTCGCCGGTCTGCTATCGGCACAATATGAATGGGTGTTGTTTTCACTTGTATTTGCCGGACTTGCTTTTATAAGCAGGACCTACCGGTGGAAATTGCTTATTGAACCACTCGGTTTCAAACCCTCAACATCCCATACTTTTTACGCACTTATGAGTGGCCATCTGGCAAACTTCATCTTTCCCCGGATTGGTGAGGTGACCCGGTGCGGATCACTGAACCGGACCGATAAAATACCATTTGATTCACTTCTGGGTACTGTTATTGTTGAAAGGATAAGCGATCTGCTTACACTTCTGCTGCTGGTTGTGACAGTTTTTTTTCTGAAGATTGATCTGTTCGGCAACTTTCTGATAGATAATCTGGCCAAACCCTTATATAATACAATATTTGCCTGGCTGGACTTTCACTGGTTTATCTGGCTAATCATTTTTCTTGTTCTGCTGATTTCCGTACTTTCTTTCAGGTTTGCATTGTCATGGCTTGGTAAATACAAATTCTACAGGCGTTTATCAGATATTACAGCCAGGGTTCTGGAGGGAATGAAGTCAGTTATGCGAATGGAAAGAAAGTTGCAGTTCCTCTTTCATACAATTTTTATATGGCTTATGTACTATCTTATGACTGCTTCTATCTTTGCAGCACTGCCCTCAACGGCAGTTCTAAGCGCAGCAGATATACTGTTTATAATGGTAGTGGGAGGACTGGGAATGGCCGCACCCGTACAGGGAGGGATCGGGGCATATCACTGGGTTGTTTCGGTAGCACTTGGCTTATTTGGGATACCCAGGGAGGATGGCCTGGTTTTTGCAACAATATCTCATGAATCTCAGGCTCTACTTACCATCATTCTCGGATCATTTTCTTTTTTCATGATATTTATGATAAGTAAAAGGAGAAACCTTGAGCACATCGAGTCAACCAAACTTAATTCCCGATAATATGGGTAACCTTGATATAACACGATCCAAAATCCTTTCAGGCAAAGACCTTGAAAGTACCCTGGCTTACTGGCGTCTTAAGGGTTTGAGCATAGTTTTCACAAATGGTTGTTTTGATATCCTGCACAGGGGACACGCTGATTATCTCGCAAGAGCATCTGATCTGGGAGATATCCTGGTAGTCGGTCTTAATTCAGACAGTTCGGTGCGGTCAATCAAAGGCCCTCACCGCCCCCTGCAGGACGAGATCAGCAGGTCACTGCTTCTGGCTTCTTTCTTTTTCGTCAGCGCCGTAATCCTTTTTGAGCAGGATACACCCCTCGAACTTATTTCCCGTATCCAGCCCGATATTCTGGTTAAGGGAAAAGATTACAATCCGGAAGATATTGCCGGGTATGATGTTGTAACTGCCAAAGGAGGTAAAGTCATAACGCTTGACATGGTCGGTGGATATTCCACATCGCATATAGTATCAAAATTAACTGGCGGTAATACGAAATAAAATGCAAGTTTGTTTTAAGTATCTTTCATAATAAACCTGCCATTTAATGGGTATACTTAATCAAAAAAGCTAAAGTGTGGGTTATTCATCTGAAATCTAATAACTGCACCTATGCAGATTAATCTCCCATGAGAGGGGGCGACCAATAGAACGAATAAAGCATGGGGGCCAATCCATGGCAACCAATGAACATGGAATGTGTCTTACTTATAATAACCATATTAGTAAAACTTTTTCTTTTGAACCCTAAATAAACCTCTCAATGGCTAAAACCAAAACCGTTTTCTTTTGCCAGAACTGCGGAGTTGACTCTCCTAAATGGATTGGCCGTTGTCCTTCCTGTAAAGAATGGAATACCTATGTTGAGGAGAAGGTTTCAGGATCGGGAAAAAAAAGCTCCGGCGAAAGCCGCATCAGGCCTGTACCGGAGCTGATATCTGAGATCTCATCTGTTTCGGAACCCAGGATAAGAACACACAGCGATGAATTTAACAGGATTCTCGGCAGTGGCATAGTGCCAGGTTCTGTAATCCTGCTGGGAGGGGAGCCCGGCATAGGCAAATCAACACTTGCACTCCAGATTGCCATGCATACACCGTCACTTAAAACGCTGTATATTTCAGGAGAAGAAAGTAACAGGCAGATTAAATTACGGGCCGACAGAATTGGTGGCGATAACGGTTCCTGTTATATACTTTGTGAAACCAACCTTGAGGCAATATATGCCCAGCTTCAAAATATTGACCCCGATGTGGTTATTATTGATTCAGTTCAGACTCTGCAGTCTGATATCATTGAATCGCCGGCGGGCAGTGTATCCCAGATTCGCGAATGCACGGCCGGTTTACTCAGGTTTGCCAAGGAATCGGCCACGCCGGTAATCCTGATCGGACATATCACAAAAGAAGGAGGACTCGCAGGGCCCAAGTTACTTGAGCATATTGTTGATGTGGTACTTCAGTTTGAAGGGGACCATAATCATCTCTACCGCATCCTCCGTTCGTTGAAGAACCGGTTTGGCTCAACTTCTGAAATAGGCCTTTATGAAATGCAGAGTGAAGGCATGAGAGAAGTCACCAACCCCTCTGAATTGCTCATTACCCGGCATGAAGAAGATATCAGCGGTGTAGCAATTGCAGCTACTGTAGACGGTATGCGACCCTTCCTGATTGAAATTCAGGCCCTGGTGAGCAGTGCTGCATATGGAACACCTCAGCGGTCATCAACAGGGTTTGATCTGAGACGACTTAATATGCTTCTTGCAGTGCTTGAGAAAAGGGCAGGCTTCAGGCTGGCCGCAAAGGATGTTTTTCTTAATATTGCAGGCGGTCTTAAAGTTACTGACCCTGCTATAGATCTGGCAGTAATCAGTGCCATACTGTCTTCTGACACCGATCTCGCTATAAGGCAGGATATATGCTTTGCAGGCGAAGTCGGACTATCGGGTGAAATAAGGCCTGTCGGCCGGTTGGATCAGAGAATTGGTGAAGCAGAAAAAATGGGATTCACAAAAATGATCGTCTCTTCATTCAACAAAAAAACCGATTCTCAAAGAAATTATAAAATAGAGGTACTGCGTGTCGGTAAGGTTGAAGACCTGTTCCGTTTACTGTTCTCCAACAGACAGAAATCATAATTCCCGCCTGTTTTTTCGCAAGCAAAGTTAAAATCCTTATAAGTCTTTGATTTTCAACGGGGCTTTTTCTAATATGGGAGCAGCAAGCCCAAATTAAATGTTTATTCGTAAAAACAACAGACAGAAAGCATAATACCCGTGGCCGGCCCGGCAAAACGGGTATCTAATAGACTTCCCTGAAGAATCAATTATAATTATTCTGCTGATTCCACAATGGCTGAGTCCGGGTATTTTCCTCACAATCAAGGTTTATATTAAAACCGGGAGGGCTCTCAAAAATTTCTTCGCTTGAAATACCGATAGACTCATCTGCATATACCTTCTGCATAAACAGGGCCCATACCGGCATTGCCATATTAGCACCCTGTCCGTGTGCCATAGTGGTAAACCTTATCCCTCTGTCCTCGCCCCCTGTCCATGCACCTCCAACCAACCGGGGAACCAGTCCCATGAACCATCCGTCAGAGTAGCTCTGTGTGGTACCGGTCTTGCCGGCCATTTCTCCGCGAAATGCATACTTCCCACGCAATCTGCGGCCTGTGCCTTCATTTACAACAGCCTGCAGCAAATTAAGCATCAGGTAGGCCGCCTCTTCCGATATGGCCTCTTCCATTCTTGGCTTGAATTCAGCCAGGACATTCCCATGACGGTCTTCTATCCGCGTTACCATTACAGGTACATTGTAAACCCCTTTATTCGCATAGGTTGCAAACGCTCCAACCATTTCATATAGTGAAATATCAGATGTACCCATAAAAATAGACTGTACCGGGTCCAGTTGGCTGGTAATTCCCATTCTCCTGGCAACTTCTATCACAGCAGGAGGATTAAACCTCTTCATCAGCCAGGCAGATATGTTGTTCACCGAATTTGAGAGGCCCCATTTAAGCGTTACCATCTGGCCGTCAAAATCACTTGGCCCTGCATTTTTCGGGGTCCATACGGAATCATTGACCTCAAAGGTCTGAGACACATTGGGTGCCGGATCACACGGAGTGTATCCCTCCTGCATGGCAAGAGTATAGAGGAACGGCTTGAAAACCGATCCAACCTGGTTCTTTCCAAGTTTAACATGGTCAAACTTGAAATGTTTCATATCCGGCCCACCTACATAAGCCTTTACATGGCCGCTTGAAGGCTCCATGGCCATAAACCCTGACCTCAGGAACCCTTTATAATAAACAATCGAGTCCATCGGGGTCATAAGTGTATCAATCTCCCCCTCCCATGAAAAAACACTCATACGAACCGGATGGTTGAATATTTTGTTAATCGAATCACGGGATACTCCGGCCTGGTTCAGTCGCCTGTATCTCTCTGTATTCCGCATTGTTCTTGCAAGGTTATTGTCAACCTGCTCCTGAGTGAGGTCATCGGTGAAGGGACTGTTCTTGTAACTACGCTTGACACGGTCAAATTCTATCTGCAAATCCATCCCGAGATGTTCACTGATCGCTTCTTCAGCATACTTCTGCATGCGCGAATCTATGGTAGTGTGTATCCTTAATCCGTCACGATAAAGATTATAACTTGACCCATCGGGTTTTACATTTTTGTTTACCCAGCCATATACCGGATTGTTGGCCCATTCAAGGGAATCTTCGCGGAACCTGACACCTGAAATATAATTGGACCGCTGAGGCTCTCTTGCATTGAGGGTTCCTCGCAAATATTCCCTGAAATGCCTGGCCAGTCCGATATTATGATCCTGAACCAGGTAATTGAGTTCAATTGGCAGGGCAGATATTGAGTCATAGTAACTGTTGGAAATAAAATCATACCTCCTCAACTGATTAAGTACTACATTTCTCCTTGAAATGGCCCTTTCCGGGTTTCTGACCGGGTTATACCAGGATGGGGCCTGCAATATTCCGACAAGCAGGGCAGCCTCTTCAATTTTTAATGAATCGGGAGTGGTATTGAAAAAAGTTCTTGAAGCAGTTTTAATTCCGTAGGCATGACTTCCAAAGTCAACTGTATTGAGATACATCACCATTATTTCATCCTTGGTGTAGTTTCTCTCGAGCTTCACAGCAGTCACCCATTCCTTAAACTTGGTAATGCCCAGGTTTACCTTTCGTGTTAATCCAAACCGGTATGTGGTTGTATCCCTCGGGAATAAGTTCTTTGCCAGCTGCTGGGTAATTGTGCTCCCCCCCCCGGAACTACTCTGTCCAAGAACTATTGACTTGACAAAAACCCGTACAAGTCCCCGTGCATCAATTCCTGCATGCCTGTGAAACCTGATATCCTCGGTCGCAAGCAGAGCCCCGACAAGATTATCTGACAGCTCATCGAATTCAGCATATGTACGGTTCTGATGGTAGTATGGCCCAAGCATTTCGCCATCACTGGAAAATACCTGCGAAGCAAGGTTGTTTTGCGGATTTTCAAGGTCTTCAAAACTGGGCATAAATCCCATCTTACCAGTGGAAATAAGTGTAAAGATCAAAGTCAGGAATAGTAGTGGAAGGATGAAAAGTCCCCACAATACAACTAAAATAATATTCTGCTTTTTAACCGATGCCTTTTCTTCTTTGTTCATTTGCTTGATATGGCTAACATTATTGGTTAATTATGAACGGTTCAATTTACAGGTCTGCTCGCTATATAACTTAATACCCGGGGGATTATTATGCCTGATCTCCATTAAAATTAAGTGTGTGCAGTGGTGATACCGATGGATCGGGCAACTTGTAAAAAAACATAAAAAGTTTTGAAACTGTTGTAAAATCCTGCACTCCCCCTCAAATTATTTTACTTTTCTCAGGCAAATGAGATATCCTTTTTCATGGCGTTTGCAATGTACTGTTTTATGGTATAAAAACTTAAATAAAATGCATTCACCAACATATTTTATTCCGGTCAGCCGACAAAAATACTAAATAATATTAATTAAAATTTTGACGTTACAGAGGCAAATGCTTTACTTTGTGCATTTTTAAACCGTTTCGCTAATTGCAACAGAATGGCTATTAACCTGGTTATCGTTGAATCACCGGCAAAGGCAAAAACTATAGAGAAGTTTCTTGGTAAGGATTTTATTGTAAAATCAAGTTTCGGACATATCAGAGATCTTTCCAAGAAAAACTTTGGCATAGATATCGAAAATGGATTTATACCACAATATATAATTCCAGAGGACAAAAAGAAAGTAGTTGAAGAACTCAGAAAGTCTTCCAGAAAAGCAGATATTGTATGGCTTGCTTCTGATGAAGACCGTGAAGGAGAAGCTATCGCCTGGCATCTTTTCGAGGTTCTGGAAATAAAACCTGAGAAGGTAAGACGAATAGTTTTTCATGAGATAACCAAAGAAGCAATAATGAAGGCCGTTGAAAACCCGAGGCCTATCAACATGGAACTGGTAGATGCCCAGCAGGCCCGCAGGGTACTTGACAGGCTTGTTGGTTTTGAACTTTCCCCTATCCTGTGGAAAAAAGTTAAACCTTCACTTTCAGCAGGAAGGGTACAATCGGTGGCGGTCAGATTGCTGGTTGAGCGCGAGAGGGAAATCCTGGCATTTCAGTCAACTTCAAATTTTCGTGTTACAGCGGTTTTTGAGGTAAAGGATAAAGAAAACGCAACATCCGAATTAAAGGCAGAATTGCCGAAGCGTTTGCCCGACAGTGACAAGGCGATGGTATTTCTTAAAAATTGTGCCGGAGCAGAATATACAATTACCGATATCAGTACCAAGCCTGCGAAGAAATCTCCCTCGGCACCATTTACAACCTCCACCCTGCAGCAGGAAGCCAGCCGAAAGCTCGGATTTTCCGTCGCCCAGACCATGGCACTTGCGCAACGGTTATATGAAGCCGGTAAGATAACGTACATGAGAACTGACTCATTAAATCTTTCCGAAACTGCTATGTCAGCAGCTGCTGCACAGATAAAATCGGAATTTGGCGATAAATATTTAAATCCGCGTCGATATAAGACAAAGTCAAAAGGTGCACAGGAAGCCCATGAAGCAATCAGACCTACCTACATCGAAAACAAGACCGAAGGCAGTAACCCTAACGAGCAGCGGCTTTATGAGCTTATCAGGAAACGTACCATAGCATCACAAATGAGTGATGCCTTACTTGAAAAGACTACCGTTACAATAAATATCTCAACCTCTGAAGAAAATTTTATAGCAAGTGGAGAAGTATTAATATTTGACGGATTTTTAAAGGTATATTTTGAATCGAGTGATGAGGATCAGGAAGAAACGGCCAAAGGCCTTCTGCCCCCGCTGAGAAAAGGTCAGCGCCTTAACGCAATAAATATTACGGGAACAGAACGTTTTTCCCAGCATCCCCCAAGATATACCGAGGCCAGTCTGGTAAAAAAACTTGAGGAACTCGGTATTGGACGACCATCAACCTTTGCTCCTACTATTTCAAATATACAGAACCGGGGCTATGTGGAAAAAGAAGACAGGCCGGGCACTCAGCGTGAATATAAAGTTATTGTACTTGATAGCAACAACAAAATAAAAGAGGAGTCCCTCAGTGAAATCACAGGCTCGGAAAAAGCAAAGTTATTTCCCAACGACATAGGGATGGTTGTTAATGATTTCCTGGTTGAGCATTTCAATGATGTATTGGATTACAATTTTACCGCCAGTGTAGAGAAGGAATTTGACGATATTGCAGAAGGAATGCTTTCCTGGCCTGTAATGATTGATAAATTTTACGGACCATTTCATAAAAAGGTTGAGGTAACACTTGAGTCAACCGAAAGGAGCCAGGGAGAACGTCTTTTAGGTATTGACCCAAAAAGTGGTCAGAATGTTTACGTTAAAATCGGTCGTTTTGGCCCAATGGCACAGATAGGCGATTCAGATGCTGAAGAAAAACCTAAATTTGCAGGCTTGCTCAAGGGTCAGCGCCTTGAAACAATAAGTCTTGAAGAGGCACTTAATCTTTTTACACT
This sequence comes from uncultured Bacteroidales bacterium, assembly GCA_964421595.1. GTDB lineage: Bacteria > Bacteroidota > Bacteroidia > Bacteroidales > PUMT01 > PXAP01. The sequence continues at coordinate 192,771 of CAYQXY010000001.1, forward strand.
GCCCAGGACACTTGGCGAATACGAAGGCAAGGTAGTGGTGGCAGGAATAGGTCGCTTCGGCCCGTATATCCGCCACGACAGCAAGTTCGTATCATTGAAGGCAGATATGGACGACCCCTATACAATTGAACTTGACCGGGCAAAAGAACTTATTGAAGAAAAAAGAAAGGCTGAAAGGGAAAAGGTTATAAAGGTATTTGAAGGAGAAAATCTTTCAATCCTTAACGGAAGATGGGGGCCATATATATCATTTAATGACCAGAATTACAAAATTCCCAAAAACACCGACCCCGCTAAGCTGGAACTTGATGACTGCAAGGAAATAATTAAAAACCAGAAACAAAAACCTGCGAAACGAAAACCACCGGCAAAAAAGAAACCGGCTAAAAAATAGCTATAATGGATTTGCGTGATTATTTTGATCCGGTCACTCTTGAAGCTGACTATTTACTCGGAGCAGACAATGTTTTTGGAACCCATGTGCGCAAGCACATGAAAGGCAATGACTTCCCTGCATGGGACAATGCAGATATTGCCCTGATCGGTATCTCTGAATATCGGAGTGTCCATAAAGACAACTGTGCCGATGCAGCTAATATGGCAAGAAAGTGCCTGTATGAACTATCAAAGACAGATAATAAAATGAACATTGCCGATCTGGGGAATCTCAGGGAAGGTAAAAATATTGAAGACAGTCTTGCTGCCCTGAGGGATGTAATGGCGGAATTGCTTTCTAAAAATACTATACCGCTATTGCTCGGAGGAAACAGGGAACTTACACTTGCAATGTTCAGGGCTTATGAGAAGATCAATAAAACAATTAATCTTACAGCAATAGACAGACAACCGGGCCTGGCCGGAAACCATTATAATAATGTACGTCAGCCATCATACTTAAGCAGTATTATATCATCGAAATCAAAGCATCTGTTTAATTACAGCAATATCGGTTACCAGTCATATTTCGCCCTGTCTGATGAGATAAAACTGCTGGAAGATATGCTGTTCGACTCATTCCGGCTCGGAGCAGTAAAGGAGAACCTCAAAGAAATGGAGCCGGTTATTCGCGATACAGATCTTCTGATGATCAGTATGTCATCAATACGGCAGTCAGATGCTCCGGCCTCCGTCAATACCTCTCCTAATGGTTTTTTTGGTGAAGAGGTATGCCAGCTTGCCTGGTATGGTGGTAAAAGCGAAAGGTTAAGCAGTATTGCAATATTTGACTGGTATGGTAGTTATGATATGAGAAGTCATACAGCTCATCAGGCAGCACAGATTTCGTGGTACTTTATAGACGGGTTTTACAAAAGAAAAGGAGAATATCCGTTCAACAGCTCCAAAGATTGCACAAAATATATAGTGAACCTTTCAAGACCCGATGGAGAGATAATTTTTTACAAAAGCAACAGGAGTGAACGCTGGTGGATGGAAGTACCTTCATCAAAACTTCCGAAAAGCCTGCTGGTGGCATGTTCCTATGAAGATTACCAGAAAGCCTGCCGGCAGGAATTGTCTGAGAGGTGGTGGCAAAATTTCAAGAAAATTAATCACTAACGCCTTACTTATGAGCATTTTGGCATATTTCACAAAAAAAATTAAACAATATGCTGATTTTTGCCGAAAATAAAGTAACCTTAAAACCTTCAAGCAAGTATAAGTACCTACAAATTCAATATTTGGAGAATTTTTATTATTTGTGGGGAATAGTTTTTTTTATTTACTTTACCGACTACTAAAAATTTCACATAAAATAAGAGGGACTTCTCCGGCAGATATGAAAAGACTTTGCAGTTTAGTTTTTTTCACCATGTTTGTGATTTTGAGTCACGGACAACAGGATCCTCAATTCAGTCAAAGTATGTTTAATACTATGGTTTATAACCCGGGCTATGTAGGAAGCAGGAATGCAATCTGTGCAACGGCAATAAACCGTCAGCAATGGATGGGGTTGGATGGTGCACCTGTAACTTCAGTATTTACGGTTAACTCACCCTTCAGGCTGCTCGGCGGTGATCACGGTGCAGGCGTGCATATACTCAACGATGAGCTCGGATTCGAAACAAATCTCAGTATTAATCTTTCGTATGCCTACAGAATGAATGCAGGACCCGGGAAACTCGGAATCGGGGTTGGGTTCGGCATGATAAATTCGTCACTTGATGCTGAATGGTTTATTCCATCCGGCGATTCACATACTCCGGCGTCAGGTGATCCATCTATACCTGTGGGCAACGAAAGTGTTCTTACAATGGATTTTTCAGCGGGACTGTATTATTATACAGAAGAGCTTTACATAGGTTTTTCATCAACTCATGTTAACCAACCGGCAATTGAATACACTCAGGGAGCAAACCCATTTCTAAGCAGAAATTATTATTTGACGGCAGGTTATACATTATATCTTGAGAATCCGTCATACAGCCTTCTCCCTGCAATGTTTATTCAGTCAGACGGCGTAATGACCCAGTTAAATCTGGGTGGAATTTTTGAATATCAGAACAAAATATGGGGCGGTGCTTTTTATCGCTTCGGTTCAGCCATTGTTGGAATGGCGGGACTTGAACTGTTTAACGGGGTCAACCTTGGGTACTCATATGACTTCTCAACAACTGCGATGAGCAGTCACAGCAAGGGGACCCATGAATTCATGCTGAGGTATTGTTTTGATCTCGGACTGGACCGTAGTCCACAAAAGTACAGGAGTATAAGAATTTTATAGCAAATACAGATCCACATCAATATAGAATCATTTTAGTTGCACATATGAAAAAAAAACAGAAATTTGCGTAACCTGAAAACGATTCGGCAGTATATATAGAGAATTAATACATAGCAGCCTTAAAGATTTTTTCTTATTGTTTACAGCATTACTAAAATTATTGTAACCTAATCACAGCACAATACGTAATCATACTTTACAAACCATATCCAATCAGATGAAAAGATTTCTTATTTTAATTACACTTTCCGCATTTATCCTTTCAGGATGCGGAAGAGCTCCAAGCGGAGAGCTCATTGGTGTCCAGGGCAGAAAAAAATGGCATGAGCCGGATCCATACGGCATGGTATTTATTCCACAGGGTAGTTTTATAATGGGACCCAGTGATGAAGATGTCATGTTTGCCCAGAATGCCTTTTCCAGAACTATGTCAGTCGATGCTTTCTGGATGGACGAGACGGAGATAACCAATAATAAGTACCGTCAATTCGTTTATCATGTTCGCGACTCAATCATGAGAAGGTTGCTTGGTGAGCAGCTCGATGAGTTTATAATCGCTGAAGATGAATTTGGGAATGAGCTTGATCCACCCCGACTGAATTGGGATGCCCGCGTAGATACACGAAACGAGGAGATCAATGATATTCTCGATGAGATGTACTATCCGCAGGAAGAACGTTTCTGGGGCAGAAAGGAGCTTGATACAAGGAAGCTTAACTTTGAATACTTCTGGGTAGATTATGAGCAGGCCGCACGCAGGACCAACAGGTGGAACCCTGAAACCCAGCAATACGATGGTACAGTATTTAACCAGCAGGGTGAAGAAGTGCCTATTGTTAACCGCTCATCATTTGTTCTGCGGGATGTGGTAAATGTTTACCCTGACACTCTTGTCTGGATCAGCGATTTTACCTACTCATATAATGAACCTATGGCCAATATGTACTTCTGGCATCCCTCCTATGATGATTATCCTGTTGTGGGTGTTACCTGGAAACAGGCCGTGGCTTTCAGTATATGGAGAACCAATCATCTTAATCAGCATCTGGCGTCTCGTGGACAGGGATTTGTTTCCAACTACAGACTTCCGCTTGAATCTGAATGGGAATATGCTGCACGTGGCGGTATACCTTTGTCAATGTATCCCTGGGGAGGGCCTTATACCCGTAACATGCAGGGATGTTTCCTTGCTAACTTCAAACCGCTGCGCGGAAACTATACTGATGATGGCTGGCTGTACGCAGCTCCGGTAGCTTCTTTCGAACCTAATGATTTCGGTCTCTATGATATGGCAGGTAATGTGGCTGAATGGACAGAGAATGCATATGACGAATCATTTTACAGTTTCGCTCATGATATGAATCCGAATTACAAATACAATGCATTGCCTGAAGATCCTCCTGCCTTGAAGAGGAAAGTTATCAGGGGCGGCTCATGGAAAGATATTGCATATTATCTGCAGGTAAGTACAAGGACATATGAGTATCAGGATACTACCAAATCGTATATCGGATTCAGAAATGTAAGAAGTTATCTTGGCGACGGAAGATAAACAGATAATAAGGTACTCCAGAAAAGCGTTTATTAAGGTATTAAAGAAAAAACATATTAATAATTTATAATATCAAGACTGATGAGAATTTCAGAAATGTTACACAGCTCAGGGTGGAAAAATTTCATGGCCAAATTATATGGTATCGGTGCCTCAGTTGTTATCCTGGGTGCTTTATTTAAGATTCAGGGATGGAATGGTGCCGGTATTATGTTAACGGTCGGACTTGGTGTTGAAGCCATGATATTTTTCTTTTCTGCCTTTGAGCCACTCCATGAAGAACTTGACTGGACACTGGTATATCCTGAGCTGGCCGGGATGCATGACGATCCTGATGAGATGCAGTTGATGTCAAAGAACCGTTCAAGGCCTGTAGAAAACTATTCCGGAGGAGGCGGAGGCGGAGGAAACTATGGAGGAGGAAACCCGGCTGCACTTGCCAAATTTGACCAGATGATTGAAAGTGCCCAAATCACACCTGATCTTTTCGAGAGACTGGGTCAGGGATTAAGGAACCTTAATACAACCGCATCTAAATTATCGGACATTTCTGATGCTACCCTTGCCACCAACGAATATGTTTCCAATGTTAAAAATGCCGCTATATCTGTGAATACACTAAGTAATTCAATAGAGAATTCATCACAGAACCTTAATAGCAATGTTAACATTCTGTCAGATACCTATCGCAAAAACTCAGAATTAATTGAGAAATCGACTACACAACTTGTGGGTTCATATGATCAGCTCAAGGAGTCAATTGACTCAGAACACTCCACAATAATGGAAGGAAATAAAAATATTGGCGACAGGCTTGGCACCCTGAACAAAAATCTTTCTGCCCTTAATGCAGTATACGAACTGCAGCTTCAGAGCAATAATGAACACCTTAAAGGATCTCAATCGCTTTATAATGACTTTAGCAAGATAACCGGCAACCTCAGATCAACTGTCGAAGAGACAGAAAAATACAAGCAGGAGATGAGTAAACTGGGCCAGAATCTTTCTGAACTGAACTCAATTTACGGCAATATGCTTTCCGCCATGAGCGTAGTAAGCAGAAAGAAGTAATAGCTAAATCTAAATTACCCCTATTATTATGGCTGGCGGAAAAGAAACCCCGAGACAAAAGTTGATTGGTATGATGTATTTGGTGCTGATGGCAATGTTGGCAATAAATGTATCAGTTGATGTTTTGGATGCCTTTGTTGTAGTAGATCGAAGTTTGACAAAGACCACCGAAAACTTTTCGCAACAAAATGAAAACACCTACAGGGAGTTTGCAAAACGCTTCGTAGAAAATCCGGTTCGTGTAAGACCATGGAAGGAAAAAGCTGACGAAGTAAAACAGAGGGCAGATTCTCTGTTTAATTACATCCAGGAGCTTAAGAAGGAAATTGTTATGAGCACAGAAGGCTCTGATTCAGAAGCAATAGACGCAGAGGGAAATATTTTGGGTGACTTGATAAAATCTAAGGAAGATAAGAATGCCCCGGCGGCAATCATGCTTAAGGAAATTGATCCGGTCGCAACGCAACTCAGGCTCTCCATAGAAGAATACAAAGAATTCCTTTTGAGTATCATTGATGAAAGAGATGAAGGAGTCAGGCATTCCATCGAATCAAACCTTGACACCTCCGACCCTCCCCCTAAAGAAGGTGCAACGATAAGCTGGGAGCGAAGTCAATTTTATTACATGCCGCTGATAGCATCTGTTACGCTTATGTCAAAAATGCAGGCAGATGTAAGAAATGCCGAAGCTGATGCGATTACCTATCTAATTAATCAAATAGATGCAGGTTCATTTATGTTCAATGCGCTTGAAGCAACTGTAATACCCCGATCAAATTATGTATTCAGGGGAAATGAATTCGAGGCAAGTGTTTTCATTGCAGCTTTTGATACAACCCAGGCCCCCGAAATACTTATTGGCCCTTACGAAACTGTGACACTGGATGACGGCACTCTTGATTACCAAATGACAGGCAGAGCTGATACTTTGTCGGTTGAGAACGGAAAAGGAGTTTACAGGGCACGGCCCGGAACAACCGGTTACCATAACTGGGGAGGGTTAATAAGGTTAAGGGCTCCTGATGGTTCATTTATAAGCCGTCCCTTCAGAAGCGAATACCAGGTTGCAGAACCCAATCTTATTGTGTCACCAAGCAAGATGAACGTATTCTACATGGGAATTGAGAACCCTGTCGAAATATCAATCCCCGGCCTTGCAGCCGACCGGGTGACAGCCACTGTGAACAATGGCACAATCAGAAGGGGTACCGGCAGTAGTTATATAATAACCCCGAACAGACTTGGCCAGGCCAGTGTTTCTGTTACGGCAACAATAGACGGTGTAACAAGAAATATGGGATCAACCCAGTTCAGAGTCAGGTCTGTTCCTGATCCGGTAGCCACCGTTGCCGGACGGGAAGGCGGAAACATTGGAAGGAACATTCTTCTTGCGCAGACCGGGGTTCTTGCTGAAATGAAAGACTTTGACTTTGACCTCAGCTTTACCGTGACCGGCTTTACTGTTTCATCAACAAGAGATGGCTTCCAGGTTGATGAACGTTCGACCAGCAATCGCTTTACTGATGGACAAAAAGAACTGATCAGGAGAGCAGCCCCCGGATCAAGGGTTTATATCGAAGATATTATAGCGGTTGGCCCTGCAGGGGAAAGAAGACTGCCAACTATTGGATTCAGAATAGATTAACTGATAATTTAATTAGATATGAGAAAATTAGCGATAGTAATACTAACCGGAGTAATTTTAATTCTTGGCGCAGGCCAGATGAACCAGGCCCAGGATCTGACTACCGGAAGCATTTATGAGAAGGAAAATGTGCCCAACAGAAAGCCTGTACCTTTGCCACATCTTCGTGAGGCAGATATCACCTGGTCGAAAATGCTTTGGCGTATGGTTGACCTCAGAGAGAAAATAAACCAGCCATTATACTTTCCCACCGCTCCCTTCGGTGCAAGGATGAGCCTTATTGATGCACTGCTGGCTGCAGTTGAAAACGGAGAGATCAGTGTTTACACCGACGATCAGTTTAAAACCATCAAGGATGTAGAAACGGTAAAGGCTGAACTCGGCGGTGAGCCCACCACTGAGACAGTGGTCGATGTTGATACAGGATTACCTGTAACAGTTGAGGTGCCTGGCGAAGTTCGTACTTTTGAAGTAAGGGAGTATCTGATACTCGAACAGTGGTATTTTGACAAACAGCGTTCACGATTTGATTCGAGAATAATAGGTTTGTGTCCGATAAGAGTTTCACAGCGAAAGGATGATCAGGGTAATGATACTGAAGAAACGGTTAAAAGGCAGATATTCTGGGTATATTACCCTGATGCAAGGGAAATACTTGCCCGTCATGAGATCCTTACAGGGAACAATGATCTTGCCAGTATGTCATTTGATGATATTTTCCTGCAGAGGAGGTTTTCCGGATATATTTACAGGGAATCAAACATTCATGACAACAGGGCCATACAGGATTATGCTCATGGACGAAATGCATTGTACGAGTCTGAAAGGATAAAAAACATGATTTTCAACCTTGAACAGGATCTTTGGGAATATTAAAAGTTTCTGAGATATAAAAAAAACCGGAATATATTTCCGGTTTTTTTATTGATAAGAGTTCCAGCCAGGAGCTTTATTTTGATGTATCACCTGTGATTTATTGAATAAACACAAAAAACCCAATTTTAAATCATAAGCTGCACCCGGCGGCAAATAAGACAGCGGCTTATATTAAAGAAACTCCTCCCCCTTTTCAATTTTTACATCATTAACGAACTGCTTTATGCGTTGCTCTTCTTCCTTACGGCAAACAAGCAAAACATTTCCGGATTCCACAACTATATACCCGTCAAGCCCTTGCAAGACCACTATCTTGTCATTAGGCATATTTATTATAGAATTCCTGACATCATATGCAAAGAGACTGTTCCCTGATATCATATTGCCATTGTTGTCAGTTGATGAATGTTCATAGAGAGATCCCCAGCTGCCAAGATCAGACCACCCAAAATCTGAATAGAGGACATATACATCTTCTGCCTTTTCCATTATTCCGTAATCGACGGAAATATTTTTACATGTGGCATAGATACCGGTAATGAGCTCAGATTCATCGGGGGTACCGTATGTTTCCATCCCTGATGCAAACAAGGTATCTACATCGGGCAGGAATTGACGGAAAGCATCCATAATAGTATCGAGTGACCAGATAAATATCCCGGAATTCCAGAAGAACTCTCCGCTTTCAAAAAAAACCTTTGCCAGGTCAATATCAGGTTTTTCGGTAAAAGTCTTTACTCTCCTCAAATTGTCCGGTTTACCGGAAATTTCTTTTGTAGCAGCCTGAATATAGCCATAACCGGTCTCGGGTCTGTTGGGCTTGATTCCCAGCGTCAGAAGAGCTTTTTCTGATGATGCTATTTCAAGGGCTTTCTTTATTTCACCAATAAATACATCCTGTTTTAGTATCAGGTGATCTGCCGGCGAAACTACTATAACAGCATCGGGATTGACCTTTTTAATTTTATAGTTGGCATAGGCAATGCAGGGAGCCGTATTTTTTCTCATCGGTTCAAGCAGTACCTGTGAAGGATCGAGGCCGGGAATCTGCTCAAAAACAAAATCTTTATAATATGCGTTAGTTACGATTATTATGTTTTCATGTAGGATTATCTCCCTGAACCTGTCATAGGTGGCCTGCAGAAGAGTTCTGCCTGTGCCCAGTATGTCAAGAAACTGTTTGGGTTTGGAGATTTTGCTTAATGGCCAGAAACGGCTGCCTATCCCACCGGCCATTATGACGCAATAATGATTTTTGTTCATATTATTTTTTTTGTATTACATTTTAGAGTTATGCAAATTTAAAAAAAGCATTTCAATAAAGTTAATTTTTTTATTTCATGGCATTTGAACATGTCAATGAGATTAAAAAAGAGAATTTGACTAAATAATTAGTAATTTTGTTTGATTTAAAAACCGGCAATAAATAATGTTATTATTAGAACACATCGGGAAATATGCATTGCTGATCAGAAGAGCATTCGCAAGACCTGAAAAGCATAAGGTGTATTACAGGCAACTTTTAAGGGAAATCCAATCGCTGGGAATAAATTCCATTGGTATAGTTGCTATCATCTCTTTTTTCATGGGAGCAGTAATTACAATTCAGACTGCCTATAATACTGACAGCCCCCTGTTCCCCGATTATCTCATAGGACTCGCTGCCCGCGATTCAATTCTGCTTGAGTTTTCAAGCACAATAGTCGCTCTTATCCTGGCAGGCAAGGTAGGTTCGAGTATAGCATCGGAAATCGGGACCATGAAAGTCACGGAACAGATAGATGCACTTGAGATCATGGGAGTCAATTCGGCAGGATATCTTATCCTTCCGAAAATTATTGCCTTTATATTTATTGCACCTGTTCTCTCAATGATGAGTATGATTATCGGAATCTTCGGCGGATGGATTGCCGGGGAGCTTTCTGGGGTTGTTACAACTGAAGATTATATTTATGGAATACAATATGCTTTTATACCTTTTTATGTATTTTATGCGCTCATAAAATCAGTAATATTTGCGTTCATCATTACAACAGTCTCCTCCTACCACGGTTATTACACAGAGGGTGGCGCTCTGGAAGTCGGGCGGTCAAGCACTCTTGCAGTTGTTCACAGCAGTGTTGTAATACTATTGTTTAACCTCATTCTTACCCAAATTTTGTTATCATGATCGAAGTAAGGAATGTGAACAAGTCTTTCAATGGTGAAGCAATACTCAAGGATGTATCAATTACTTTCGAACAGGGAAAAACCAACCTGATTATCGGGAAAAGCGGATCGGGGAAGACCGTATTGCTCAAGTCTATTGTAGGCCTGCTGGAACCAGATAGCGGTGATATCTTTTATCACGGGCATCACTTCACGGGAATGGATCAGAATGAGAAGAAAAAAATAAGGCAAAAGTTCGGGATGCTTTTCCAGGGATCAGCTCTTTTTGATTCACTTAGCGTGGAAGAAAATGTAAGGTTTAAACTCGATATGTTTACAAAAATGGGGAAATCAGAAAAATCCGACAGGGTTGATTTCTGTTTAAATCGGGTAAACCTTGAAGACAAGAATAAACTTTTCCCTTCAGAATTGAGCGGGGGAATGAAAAAAAGGGTAGCCATAGCCAGGGCTATAGTTCTCAATCCGCGTTACCTTTTCTGTGATGAACCAAATTCAGGACTTGATCCGCAAACAGCCATAGTTATTGATAACCTTATTAAAGAGATAACAGAAGAGTTTGATATGACTACAATTGTGAATACGCACGATCTAAACTCTGTAATGGAAATTGGCGATAAGGTGGTTTACATTCACGAAGGAAAAAAGTGGTGGGAAGGAAGCAATATGAATATCCTCAGATCGGACAATAAAGAGCTGAATGAATTCATATATGCCACAAAACTAATGGAGCAGCTAAGGAGCACATAAAATATAAAGCCATAACGATAAGCAGCCTCCCGTACCATTGATGTATCATTCCATTACCCCTTGCGGTTTCACCTGTTATGTTTCTCACATTCCGCCAGATATCCTTCCAGGCAGGTTCCGTTCTTTTATGCGCTAATCAATACCGGCTTGCAGATAAAACATATATTCAACAGAGCCGCTGCCACAGAATTTAATTGTCAAATATCTTTTTTACCCCGCACAGTTAATTGCATAAGTCTATCTACCAGGAAGAACCATTCCGTTTTTTCTTCACACCAATAACTTATAACCATTCGTGCCTTTCGGGCAAAGCCCCGCCGGAACATTACGAAGACAAATCACAAGTGCATTAAATATTATTTAAAACCTGTAACCAATTGTAAAAAAATGTCCTGAATTATAAACACCTGAATCTGTATCAGGAAAAATTTTTGTCAGTCCCCTGCGCCATGTATATCCGAAATGCACTTTCATATAGTCACCACCGAGTCCAAGATTAGTTCCCCATTCCCTGTCGGGGTAATTGAACCCGGGACTGTTTCCAGCCACTTCCCCTGACAGATTGAATCGCATATAACCGCCTGCGAAAGGATAAAACCTTACCATCCCATAAGTTCCCTGAAGCAGGTTCAATTGCAAATTCAATGGCAATGTAAGTGATTGCATCCGTATATTACCGACAGCAGACCTGCTTCCGTAATATTCATAAATAATTTCAGGCTGAAATGTGAATGTCTCTCCCACATGTATCTGAAGAAAAATGCCCGTGCCGAATGAAAAAACGTTATTAGCCCTGTAAAACTCATCATCATACCTGTGATGATTGCCACCGGTATTTAAAAGAATTCCCTTATGAAATCTCAGTGCACGGGGTTTTTGAAGAGCAAGAAATCTCCGTGAAGGATTTATCTCCGGCTGAAATGATAATTCAGCAACCAGCTCCAGTAAAAAACCGGTTACCAGTGACATCCCTTCATAATCAAGCAGATCGTAGGTATCTCCGGGTTTATGGTAAGGAGACTCCGTACCGGTAAAAGCGTGGGCCGCAGGAATACCTCTACGGCCAAATGGCTGGGTATCTGTAGAAAAAGGAGTTTCTGCAGAAGTATTTTTCAGGTTTATACCGTGTTCGTCAGCCACCCTTTCAGCAAGCTGCGCGCCATTGTCAATTGCTCCTATTCCTGTAAGGTCAAGTCCGCTATACGCCGAATACATGCCAACCATATCGAGACTGAACATTGCCCGTATATTTTCAACATCAAACATGTCTGATTCTTCGATAAACTTCCTGGCACCAATCAGTCCGCTCTCCTCAGCATCAAATGCTACAAATATGATACTGCGTCCAATTTGTCCGGTGTTTAGAGCCAGGAATCTGGCCATCTCTATCAATGCAGCCGTTCCTGAAGCATTATCATCGGCTCCGGGGTATATCACCCTTTGTCCGTTCCGGTATTCATAGCCAAGATGATCATAATGTGCCCCGATAAGGATGTATTCAGACCTTAAATCCTCACTTGATCCCTTAATATACCCAACTACATTTGTCGCAGGCACCCATGCATTACTGATGCGGGCCTGAAAATGATGAAAATAATCTTCACCGGCAGGTGCAATCCCGATCTCCTTGAACTGACTGGCAATATAATTCTTTGCAAGAATCTTTCCTTCGGTACCCAGGCCCCTGCCCTCAAGTGAATCGGATGCTAAAAACTCTACATGCGATCTGAGACGCTCAGTTAAGGACACGTCAGGGGAAGTATCCTGAGGCTGATTATGATCGGCGTTCAGGGTAACAAAGGCACCCGCCGGATTCGGCAGCATAAGAATAAATATAAAAAACACATACAGTGTGATTCCCATGTATTTATTGTTCCCTGCGGACTTTATAACAATTCTCAGGTTTTCTGAAATAATATTGTGATTAACAGTCATTATGATATGTATTGTTTTTATGTATTTGTTTTCATCCTCAATATTTTTGTATTACCCTGGTTTTTCCGATACAATTATAAATATATGACCATTTAGCATTAAAAAAAATTGTATTATCCATTTCACTTAACAATCCGGGAGAATACCGTAATATTGTTCGTTTCAAAAATAGGGCATGGAATGTCAAAGTAATAAATTCACCTGAACTGATGGCGCCTGGTGGTTAAAAGTAACCACGACCAGCCGGGTATGATAAGTATATTCCCTGACAGCTTGCCCATTTGAAAGTGATACATTTTTATTGATTTCTCTTGATCCCTGGATCGGCATACAAGAAAACAATCAGAACCATCAACTGTCATAAACAGCTCATCAGCAGAATGTGTCTTCAGGTTTCTCCTGAAGAAAGCAAGGCAGGCAGGGATTTCGTTATCTTCTTTTCTGGGAAGGCCTGGAGCCCTGACTTGGATCATTGATTAATCTCGAAGGAAGAAAACCCTCGGGGTAATGAGTGACATATTCATCGCCAAACAACCGATTATGAATAACTGTGTTCTTATGAACATCCCAGTCAAATCTGCCTTTTTTTCGAAAATACAAAGTAATCACTGAAGATGAAAGCACAATAAATGTAGAGTAAAGAATTGCCAGCCAAAGCATCTGGCTCTGAACCGGCTCCTGGAAACTAAGCAAAATAACGGCAAAGGCTACAGGTCCGTTCTGAATTCCGGTTTCCAGTGAAATAGCTCTTTGAAAAAGAGGATACACACCAAGAAGTCGTGAGAACCAGTAGCCAAAAAAGAATCCTGTTAAACCTATACCTACAGCTCCGACATAAATCTGCCATGGTGTTTGAAGAAATAATCCCCCATGGCGAATAAAAGCAGTAAAAAGAAGGTAGATTATTACGATTATAGCGACGAAGCCCGCTGTATCCTCGGCCGTTTTAGCCCAGTCCGGCGATTTTTTTCGCAAAAACATACCAAGTGCCACAGGCACAAGAACAAGTATAAGCGAACTTAAAATATTCCCTGTCGGGATAACAAACTCTGCTTCGGCACCTCCTGCTGCTTTCATGGAGGCTGTAATCTGAGCGGTAAACCCACCAGTATAAAGGTTCAGCAGTACGGGCATCATTATAAGAGCCATAAGTGTTGAAGCGGTGGTCATAGAGATACTTAAAGCAACAGAACCTCTTGAAAAATATGTGAACATATTAGATGTTGTACCTCCTGGCAGACATCCCACAAGGATGAGCGCAATTGCAAATGCCGGATGAAAATTCAGTACGGTTGCAAGTGTGAATGCTATGAAAGGCATAATCCCGAATTGGGAAAGGAATCCTATAAATACCCCCCTGGGTCTTCTGGCAACCGCACGAAAGTCGTCTATCGTGAGACTTGCACCCATACCAAGCATTATTATAAAGATCATTAATGCAAGCAGGATCTGATCATGTGCATACAGTAGCTGGGTGTGGAACTCCATGGTCTAGGTTTTTGAAGATTTGGCTGAGAACAATTCCAGGATGACATGATTGAACTTAAGCTCAACTTCATGCCTCTTTACTTTATAAAGATTTGTTAATTCGTGGCCTATCTGAAAATTATCGGGCAAAAGCCTGAAATCACGTATCTGTTCATAACTCTTGAATCCGTTTGCTACCGATGTCATCCGGCTTATTTCCTGGAGAATGATCTTGTGAGCTTCAGGATTAACTGATAGTTCTTCGACCGACTGCTCAGCAAATCCGGCCTCCCTGAATTCAGTCAGCGCAGGAATTATAAGGGCAGCCAGAAACTTTTTATCCTGGCCAACCAGCATGCAATGGTCGATGTATTGACTCTGCTGAAGCCTCATTTCAATTGGTTCAGGCTCTACATTCTCGCCACTTGAGAGCACTATTGTTGCTTTGCACCGCCCAAGGATCTTCAGGCAGTTATTATCAGTAACAATACCGAGATCACCTGTACGAAGCCATCCATCTTTGATTGTCCTGTCAGTTAGATCTTCATCACGGTAATAGCCTTTCATCACCTGGGGACCTTTTACCCAGATCTCACCCCTCAGCAGTTTGCCACCGTCACGATGTCCGTCAAGGGGATAAAAAATCTCCCCGGTTTCAGGATCTGCAATACGGATGCTTGTCTCCGGAATTGGCGGGCCTACGGTACCCACAACAAGGTTGTCAAGAGACCTGGCACATATTACCGGAGAAGTTTCCGTCAGTCCGTAACCTTCAAGCACAGGGATTCCAACATAATTAAAAAATTTATCGATGTGGATCGGCAAAGCCCCCCCGCCGGAAATCGTTGCTGTGAGGGAGCCTCCTGCCCCAAGTCTTATTCGTTCAAGCACTGCGGCATTGAAAAAGCCATACCAGGGTAGAACTATAATCCATCTCACAATATGAAAAGGCACAAGTAACAATCGCTTCCATAAGGATTCTTTATGCATTTTGAGATTTTTGCCGGTTAAGTAGTATTCAGATTCTTTGTACTGCCTGGAAAGGAAGTAGGCTATATGAAACAGTACCTGACGTACCGGATGAGAAGATTTAATGTTTTTAAGTATCTTTTCATGCAACTTCTCCCACAACCTGGGAGCAGATGCCATAAATGTGGGCTCGACATTTCTCATGTCTTCCCCAAGTGTCATTATACTTGAATAATAAGTGCATCCGCCAAAACTTATGGTATACATCTCCATAAAACGCTCAAAAATGTGCCAGATTGGCAATACCGACAGCAGACGATCGTTGCAGTTATGATCGCCCGGGATATTCCTGATCTGGGATATCATATTGGAATGAGTGAGCATTACTCCTTTTGGTGTTCCTGTAGTACCTGAAGTGTAAATGAGAGTGAAGAGATCGTCAGGCCTGACCCCGGCTATGCGGTCTTCAGCACGACGATCGCCGCCATCTCTGAGTTTTGCCCCCATTTCACAAACTTCATTCAGCCTCCTTGCTCCTGCCTTTGGGATCCCATCCGGATCAAGAAGAATAATTTCAAGTAAATCAGGCAATTGGCTTCGCAATCTGAGTACCTTTTCAAGAAGATGAACTGTCTCTACAAACACAACACGTATACCTGCATGGTCAATTATATAAGCCATTTCAGAATCGGAAACATCTCGTCCCCTGGGCACATCAGCAGCGCCGCACAGCTGTACTCCATAATCAGCCAGGATCCATTCAAACCGGTTATCACCAAATAGCCCTACATGCTCACGCGGCTGAACTCCCAGTTCAATTAACCCGGTAGCAAGGTCCAGCCCCTGCCGGTATAGCTCACTGAAAGATACAGGTTCCCATTTAAGTGCATTTTTACGAATGGCAAACGCCGGTAATGAATCATACCTTTCTGCCGCTTCCTTGTATAAGAGAGCGAGGTTGTCGGTGATTATGCGATGTTCCAAGAGATCGTATGTATTAACTCAATCTATTAATGATATATATTTTTTTATAAATATATATATATTTAGATTGTTTTCAAAGTAATATTATTTGTACCCGGATATTTAACCCGAAATTTCTATCATTTTAAAAAACCACCACTTTAAGTGGAGCAGATGATCTTATGGAATTAACTTCAAAAAATACTGACCAGTCAACTACGCATAATGAGAAGGCCATGCATTCACTGGTCTGAGAAGCTTCCCTCTTTGAGGTGGTTCACTATTTAAGTTTATCAATTTTAAAGGCCAGTATAAAATCATTCTCTGAAAGACCATTAATTGCATGTGTCCATAACTCAACGACAACCTTGCCATAATAAACATGCATATCAGGATGATGCCCCTCCTCCTCGGCCAGTTCTGCAACTTTGTTTACAAAATCCATAGTATGCCTGTAATTGACAAATGAGTACTCCTTTGATATTTTTTTATACCCGGATACTTTCCAGTCGTCGTGAATATGTTTCCTGTATTTTTCAATTTCATCCTTATCCAAAGGGGGAATTCCTCCTTCACAAGGCACACATTTCTTCTGGCCAAGGTCCATAGCTTTAAAGTTTAAGTTATCATACTTAATTTTCATTACCATGGAACAAATTAAGCATTGACATTGTTTGAAATGATATCCTGAAATTTATTTAATCTGCCAAATCTGCATGTTATTGTGGTTGGATTAGTTTTTGATTGGTATTTTATTTAATTTACCTTTGAAAAAGGCAACCTATAATGACATATAAGGAAATTGGCATAAAATATTCAGATATCTGTTCAAATCTGGCTCAGCGGCGACTGAAACCTGCTTTTGACCAGTTGGAAATTCTCATATCGGAATGCGGTCCGGGCGTATATTATGATGAATACAGAAACCTGGATGAGACCTATCAATTTATGCTAAAATACACAGTTGAAGGTATACCTGATCCTGACCGCGAGAAGGTTTACCGGAAATTGATTGTTTCGGTATATGAGCTTGCCGATAAAGTACATGAGGACCTCAGATTAAGATACTCATTATCTGTGGAATATGAACATAAACGCAATTTCAGGAATCAGATAATTTCCGATCTTAACGAATACTTAAAATCGCCCGGCGATCACCATCATAAGGATGAACCGCTATCCGACTCAGAGAGACAGGGAGAAGCAACAAATCATCATAAAAAGATGCGCAGACTGTTTTATCATGTCTGGTTTCATGACAGGCTGACACCTGAAGAAACTGACACACTTCGGCTGTTCTTTAAGAATTCCGGTATAGAGGTTCCTTACAGGTCGTTTATTGTTTCTTCCTTAATTATGAGCCTGCTGCGCCATTTCGACCCTGAAAAGTTTTCCCTTCTGTTCGATTCATTTGAATCTGAAGAACCAGAAATTAAACAGCGTGCTGTTGCAGGGCTTTTAATTAACCTGTATAAGTATGATTCACGACTGCCATTCTATCCATATATCAGGAACAGGTTTAAAATGGTGAACGATAACCAGGATTTCAGGCGAAGTCTTGAGAAAATAATTATCCAGATTATCAGGAGTAAAGAGACAGAAAAACTTCAGCAACGGATTAAGGATGAGATTCTTCCCGAGATGATTAAAATCAGTCCGAACCTCAGGAATAAGATCAATCTTGAAGGTTTGATGGAAGAGGGCCTTTCAGAGGATAAAAACCCTGACTGGGAGGAGATCTTTAAAGATTCTCCGGAGCTGTTGAATAAAATTGAAGAATTTTCAGAGTTGCAGATGAAGGGTTCTGATGTGTTCATGGGCTCCTTTGCCCGGTTGAAAACATTCCCCTTTTACAGTGACATGAGTAACTGGTTTATGCCATTTTTCCCTGAAAATCCGGAAGTTTCTGACGCACTTGACACAAGTGATCAAACTAACAGGCACCTTATCGAAGCAATCGACAAGGCACCCATTCTTTGCAACTCCGACAAATACTCTTTCTGTTTCAGCATTCAAAGTCTGCCGAAAGAAAACCTTGATTTCATGATGCAGGCCATGAAGGCTGAAATGGAACAGATTAAAGATTTGCAGGACGATGAAGTAATGCTTGACCCCGGGAAAAAATCAGAGTTCATTTCAAATCAGTTTATTCAGGATCTGTATCGCTTTTTTAAGTTATATCCCCGGAAGAATGATTTCGATGACATATTTGGCTGGCGGTTTGATTTTCATAACAGGCTGATTCTGGGAGAAATTTTGAAGGAAGACCGTAAAATATTGAAAAATATAGCAGAGTATTATTTTGCCACAAATAACTTTAACGAATCAGCCGATATTTTTAATTACCTGGTCGAAAAAGAACAAAATGGTGAACAGTACCAGAAATTAGCATATTCTTACCAGAAATCAGGTGATTTTGAAAAAGCACTCGATGCATACCTCAAAGCAGAACTGTATGACAGTAACCGTTTGTGGAACATAAAAAAAATTGCCTTGTGCTACAGAAATCTTAAGCAGCCTGCAAAGGCACTTGAATACTACAGGGAGGCAGAAAAAATTGACCCTGAAAGTCTTGGCAATCAACTAAATATTGGCCACAGTCTGCTCGAACTTGATGAATATGACCAGGCTTTAAAATGTTATTTTAAAGTTGAGTACCTGGCCCCCGGAAATAAAAAGGTCTGGAAGCCAATTGCCTGGTGCTCTTTTCTTACCGGTAAAAAAGATCAGGCTGAAAAATATTTTATGAAACTTCTCAAAGACGAACCAAACCGGTATGACCTCATAAATATGGGGCATGTTCAGTGGAGTCTTGGGAAACGCCGTGAAGCCCTCGATTACTACCTTAAGTCCATCTCCGGTGATGGGTTTTCTGAAGAGGAATTTCTTGAAGTCTTCAATGAAGACCTGCCTCATCTCATTGACCAGGGAGTTGACAATGATGATGTGCCAATAATTCTCGATCAGCTCAGGTATCTATTGGAAAAAAATAAAATATAATTATTCCCCGATTGATAACCGCAATGCAGCAATCCTTCTGGAAATCCTATTTTACGAATTGCTGGAATATTGCATTCTGAACAATTACCGGAATTTGCTTACCAGTAGACTGCCATAAATTATAATGAGTCTCTAACGCGTTAAGTTGTTTATAACTTCACGCCTCCATATACCAAAGTAAAGATTAAATTTCATGAAACCACCCTGGGTTAAACATTACTCCATGCTTCTTTGTTATTCAACTCTACCTGGTATAATATGTAATTGAGATATGTAATCTCATCGGGGAGTATCGCCTGACTTTATATTACTCTGAAGGTTTAAAATGTGTTTTAGGTGAAACATTCTGATTCGAAATAGTATATAAGTATCACTCATATTAAATAAAAGAGTATTAAAAAGATTGATTATTAACAAGGGTATTTTTTTTATTTATTCAGAAAGCACTATATTTAATAAAAAAACCCTCTAAAATGAAAATGTATAATGGCATCACTAAATGGCCTTCACTGGCTATCATCATGTTAGCTTCACTTTTGTCAGTCAGCTCTTATGCCGACATACCTCCTCTTCTTGACAGGGAACTTTTCTTCGGCGATCCGGAGATAAGCGGAGGACAACTATCTCCCGACGGGGAATTTCTTTCGTTTATGCGGCCTTATGAAGGGACACGCAATATCTGGGTTAAAAAACGTGAGGCTGGATTTGAAGAAGCCATACCTGTCACCGACCGTACAGACCGGCCCATCCCGGCATATTTCTGGTCACGCGACGGCAAATACATCCTTTTTGTAATGGACCAGGGAGGTGATGAGAATTTCAATATCCATGCCCTAGATCCTGCAGAAGCAAGTACCGGAGTAATACCCGAGGCCCGTAACATTACTGATATGGAGGGTGTCAGGGCAATGATCTTTCATATTTCACATCAGGATCCAGATCTTCTGTATGTCGGTCTTAATCAACGTGATGCCGCATGGCACGATCTTTACCAGTTGCGGATATCGACCGGAGAACTGACCATGCTAAGAGAAAATACAAACAGATATACCTCCTGGGTATTTGACTGGAACGATCAGCTCAGACTTGCATCCCGTTCAACAGAACAAGGCGATAATGAACTCTGGCGTATGGATCCGAATGGAAAGGAAACCCTGATTTATGAATGGACCCTTATGGAAACAGCCTATCCTTCCGGTTTCCACAAAGAAAACGAAGCCTTCTACCTTGTTTCAAACAAGGGTGAACTCGATAAAAGCAAATTATTCCTGATGGACATCAACTCACTGGAAAAAACCCTGATTGATGAAGATCCGGAAAATCGGGTCGATTTTGGTGGATTGTGGCTGTCGGACAAAACACGCGAAATAATTGCCACCTTTTATGTTGACGACCAGACCCGCGCATATTTCCACAATAAGGAATTTGAGAGACACTATAACAACCTGAAATCTCAGCTTGATAATGCAGAAATTTCCTTTGCATCCGGAACCAAAGATGAAACCATGTTTATGGTTACAGCCAACTCCGATACAAAGCCATCATCGGTTTATCTGTATGAACTTGATGACATGTCACTTACTTTCCAGTATACTCCTCGTTCGGGACTCCCCGAAAAGTACATGTCGCCGATGATACCTGTGCACTATCCTTCATCTGACGGACTGGAAATTCCGGGTTATCTGACTATGCCCAATGGTTTTGAAAAAGAGAATCTTCCCCTTGTGGTTGTGCCACATGGAGGACCATGGGCACGTGACAGATGGGGATTTAACACCTATGCCCAGTTTTTTGCAAACAGGGGTTATGCAGTGCTTCAGCCAAATTTCAGGGGCAGCACCGGTTATGGCAAGGCTTTCCTGTCAGCCGGCAACAAGGAATGGGGTGATCTTATGCAGGATGATATAACATGGGGAGTGAAATACCTTATTGAAAAAGGAATTGCTGACCCTGACAGAGTAGCTGTCTTTGGTGGTTCTTATGGCGGGTATGCCACCCTTGCAGGACTTGCGTTCACACCCGATCTCTATGCTGCCGGAGTATCTTTTGTAGGTCCTTCAAACCTCATTACATTGCTTAACTCTATTCCCCCTTATTGGGAAGCAGCAAGGAAAGTATTCCATGAACGGATGGGTGACCCTTCCACGCCTGAAGGTGAAGAACAACTGATTAGGCAGTCACCCCTCTTCTCGGCCGATCAGATTACTGCTCCCCTTATGGTAGTACAGGGCCAGAATGATCCCCGGGTTGTAAAGGCAGAAAGTGACCAGATAGTAATAGCCCTTCGTGATCGCAATTTCCCTGTGGAATATCTCAATGCACCCGACGAGGGGCACGGGTTTGCCCGTCCGGTGAATAATATGGCCTTTGTTGCTGCAATGGAAAAATTTCTTGCCCGGCACATTGGCGGACGCTACCAGGAAGATATGCCTGACGATGTAGCACAAAGGCTCGAAGAAATTACCGTCGACGTTTCCACCGTAACCCTTCAGGAAATTCCGGGCCCGGAAGCATCAGGAAGTGCCCCTGTCCCCGAAAGGGAACTCACTCCCGGCACATACAGCTATGAGATAGAAGTTATGGGTATGCAGATGAAAAGCACAACTGAGATCAGCAGAAACGGCAACGAAATAGTAATTGAAGAGAAGACCCAGACCCCGATGGGAGCCGCCAGTGATAAGGTAAAATTAGATGCATCGACAATGGCGCCTCTGAGCAGGGAAATGTCACAGGGCCCCATGTATGTAAATGTTGAATATAAAGATGGCCTGGTGGAAGGCAAACTTAATACCGGCCAAGCCGAAATGCCTGTCAATATAGAATTAAGCGGGCCACTTTTTGCAGAAGGCCCCGCTCAATATTTAATGCTTGCCACACTCCCGCTTTCAGAAGGTTATTCAACAGTGTTCCGGAATGCCGATATCACCAATATGAAAGAGAAACTTTACAAGATGAGCGTTACCGGAGAGACAGTTGAAAATGGAAAAGAAACATGGCGGATGGAAGTCACAGCAGCAGATGGCAGTCCCGGTTCACTCACCATCTGGGCCGAACAGGATACTTATGATGTAATAAAATACGAAATGGTGGTGCCGCAACTTGGCGGGGCAACCATAATCGGGAAACTTGTCAGGTAAATGCATTATCACGACAATTGCTAAAGTTGTCCCGCTTCCTGAATCCGGAATGAGAATGCTGTAGGCTAAACCGAACAGGCAAATATTGAATAAAAGCATCTGAAATATCTTCGGGTGCTTTTATTGACAGGGCTCTTCCAAAACCAGAATTGCTAAATTTTTTTTTGGCCGAAAATAGTGTCCACCTATACCAGATATTGGCCATCTGTAAAGTTTGTTACAATTCATTTGGGAACATTTTCATTGGTGATTTGAAGGAAATAATTAAAATAATCGACGGATATCAATGTCTTTGCCGAAGTTACAGATACCGAAATGCAAATTTTGCAGGAAAATAAAATGATGCAAGTATTTTATTCAAAAAGATTGTTATGAAAATTCTGTTAACAGGCGCAACAGGTTATATAGGAAAACGGCTGCTTCCGGTCCTTGCAAGTAACGGACATACAGTGGTATGCTGCGCAAGGGACCCTTCAAGATTTAAACCACCCGTATCACTGGAGCAGAACATTGAAATCATCCAGCTTGACTTGCTGGATGAATTGACTTTCAAAAATATACCTGAAGATATAGACGGAGCATTTTATCTTGTTCACTCAATGGCTGTTTCCGAAGATTATGAGGATCTGGAGAGAAAATCAGCAATTGGTTTCAGGGAAACGATGAACAGGACAAGTGTTCGTCATGTTATTTATTTAAGTGGCATTGTTAATGAATCAAAGCTTTCACAACATCTGAGTTCCCGGAAACGCGTTGAAGTTGAACTGGCGGCCGGCAATTACAACTTTACCACACTCAGGGCCGGGATCATCATTGGCTCCGGGAGCGCTTCCTTTGAGATAATTCGCGACCTGGTTGAAAAACTGCCGGTTATGGTGGCACCCAGATGGCTGAATACCAAGTGCCAGCCAATCGGAATTGCCGATGTCATCACTTTTTTATCAAAAACCGTGTTTGCCGGTGAAACATACAACAAAAACTTTGACATCGGCGGACCCGATATACTTACGTATAAGGAAATGCTCCAGGAGTTTGCAAAGATCAGGGGGCTGAAAAGGAGGATCTATACCATTCCGGTCATGACTCCTAAATTATCATCCTACTGGCTCTATTTTATCACATCAACCTCCTACAGGCTGGCAGTGGCACTTGTCAACAGTATGAAAACAGAAGTGATATGCCGGGATGCAAGTATTAACGGGATACTCAGCGTCAAGCCGGCAACTTACACTGAATCCCTTACAAAAGCATTTGGCCGGATAGAAAATAATGAAATAGTATCCAGCTGGAAGGATTCACTGGTAAGCGGCAGATTGAATTTTCATATATCCGAATTTATCAACGTACCGGTTTTCGGATGTTTTAAGGATGAAAGAAAAGCTGTGATAACTGACAGAAGAAAAACAATTGAAAAAATATGGCGTATCGGCGGAGATACCGGCTGGTATAACGCCGGTTACCTTTGGCGGTTCAGGGGTTTTATAGACAAACTTTTTGGAGGAGTAGGTCTGAGGCGGGGAAGAACAAATCAGACCGAATTAAATGCGGGCGATGTACTTGACTTCTGGAGAGTACTATATTCCAATAAAGAAGAGGGCAGATTACTCCTTTTTGCTGAGATGAAACTACCCGGCGAGGCCTGGCTTGAATTCCGGGTTCATGAAAACGAATTAATCCAGACCGCCACATTCAGGCCCCGTGGCCTACCCGGCAGATTCTACTGGTATTCAGTGTATCCTTTTCATGGTTTTGTATTCAGTGGCATGCTGAAAAGTTTAACAGACCACAAAAAAATAACAGACACCTCATCAAAGTAAAATTTCATGAAATGACTGCATCAATAAGAGAAGTCACCACCGGAGAACTAACGAAAATAATCGATAAACTGTCAAGTCAGATTATCGATATTCGTCCTTCAGACGCTTATAATGGATGGCAATTAAATAACGAATCCCGTGGAGGACATATCAGGGGGGCCAGGACCCTGCCTTTTAAGTGGACAACTTATATTGACTGGATTGAAATGGTCAGGCTTAAACAAATCTTGCCTGAACATGATATTGTTATTTACGGCTACAACAAAGATGAAATCGATACCGTGGCAGATCGGTTTCTGAGATCCGGCTACACCAGTGTCGGTGTTTATTATTATTTCAGTGAAGAATGGGCGGCCGACCCCTCACTTCCTGTGCAGAATCTGGAAAGGTACAGCCAGCTTGTTTCTGCAGAATGGGTTAATGCCTTGATTTCAGGGAACAACCCACCTCTGTACGACAACACACAATTCCAGATTGTGCATGCTCACTACCGCAATCGTGACGCCTACCTTTCAGGGCATATACCAGGAGCCATCGATATTGACACCCTGGAACTTGAAGCACCTGAAACCTGGAACAGACGATCGCCTGAAGAACTAAAAATTGCACTGGAAAAACATGGGATTACTTCCGATACAACCGTGATCATGTATGGCAAGTTCATGGACCCCGATAACGATGATCCTTTTCCGGGAAGCGCAGCAGGTGATATTGCGGCAATAAGATGTGCACTTATAATGATGTATGCCGGAGTAAAAGATGTAAGGGTACTCAATGGTGGATTTCAATCGTGGACAGATGAGGGTTATGAGATTTCCTGCACGGACGAACCAAAACAGTCTGCCGGTGAATTTGGATCTCAAATTCCGGCGAGGCCTGAGCTCTTTGTTGATACACCACAGGCAAAGGAGATGTTGCTGGCAGCCGACAGTGAACTGGTATGTGTACGCTCTTTGCCCGAGTATATCGGACAGGTGAGCGGCTACAATTACATTGAGCCAAAAGGAAGGATCCCCGGTGCCGTTTTTGCAGATTGTGGTTCAGATGCCTATCATATGGAGAATTACCGGAATTTTGATCATACTACCAGGGAATTCCATGAAATAGCTGATATCTGGGTAGATAACGGAATTACACCCGACAAATATCTTGCTTTTTACTGCGGTACCGGGTGGCGTGGAAGCGAAGCATGGTTCAATGCCTGGCTTATGGGCTGGACAAGGGTTTCAGTATATGACGGAGGGTGGTTTGAATGGAGCAGCGATCCGGACAATCCTTTTGAAACAGGTATTCCAGAAGAGTTAACTGAAAAGAGTTAAGAAGATAAATAAGGCTAAATAAATCATTATGAATTGAAATATAAAGATAGATGTGATTCACTTCTCCAAATAACATTTCTGACTAACATTACAACATGACTCATCAGTAGCAAAACATTGCATTGGAAATAGATCATCATACTATTTTTCATCTCAACCCACATAGTTTTATTTGAAATAGTATTTTTATGAATGAAATAATTTTCATAGTAGAAGAATCTCCAGAAGGAGGATATGAGGCAAAAGCTTTGGGTTATTCAATTTTCACTGAAGGCGATACCATTGAAGATATTAAACAGAATATAAAAGACGCCATACGTTGCCATTTTGAGGATAATGCGCCTAAAATAGTGCGTATGCATTATATAAAAGAAGAAGTTTTTTCAGCATGAAAAAGCTGCCACAAGATCTTTCTGCTTCAGATTTACTTAAAAAACTTAAAGTCCTGGGGTACATTCCTACCAGACAGGCAGGTAGCCACATCAGGCTAACTACAGAAAAAAACGGGATTCACCATGTTACTATACCTAATCATTCACCACTAAAGATAGGCAAGTTGTCTGGCATTTTGAAAGACATATCAAACCATTTTAAACTAAGTAAGGAAGACCTTATAGATCAATTATTTTGACCCGGGCTGACCCGGGCAACTTCCAAGATTTTCTCAACACATAAGGTTTATCATTCCTTACCTGAGTGAAATCCCTTTCCACTATTGTTATCATCACAACCCTTCATTTGAGAATAATCTGACTTTTGCTATTGTGGAGGCAGTGGGCAGAATCTACTGAACCCCTTATGGTTGATGCCGGCGACTTGTAAGCCGACATCATCCTTTATTTATAACAGGAATAATGAGCCATCTGCTTCTCAAACATCTTGATTATATGTGGCTTATAAGTTTTATTGACGTAGCATGTCAGGTTTACTGTAAAGCTGCGACAATTCTGGTGTAATTCCTCGGTTTTTGCAATAAGGGAAAATCATGTTCTCAAATTAACAAACAATTCATTAACAGCTCCTTAAAATGAAAAGAAAAAAATTAATCCGGATACTATTAATAATAGTTATAGCCGGAGTCCTGGCAGGCGGAGGTGTTGGCTTGTACATGTACTTTATGCCACACAGGGACATCCATAAATCAGCTACCGATTTTGAAGTTACAGCTTCCGGACTTGTGTCCGAATTCCTCAATGATATTAACGGTGCAAACCAAAAATACCTCTCAGCTGATGGCGAATCAAAAATCCTTGAGGTTACAGGAACAATTGCAAGGATATCTGAAAACTTTAACGGAGAAAAAGTGGTATTGCTGAAAAATGATACTGATAAGGCCGGGGTAAGCTGCACCTTCATGGACGCCACAAACCACAGGATTAACGGTCTTGAACCGGGCGGGATGGTTACAGTAAAGGGGGTAATCAGGTCCGGTGCTTACTATGACAAGGATCTTGACATGTTTGTGAATGTAACTGTTGAGAAATGTGATCTGATCAATTAACAGACACATTGTTAAGCTGTCCGGTTTTATAGCGGACAGTTTTCCCGAAAGCTAAGAGAATAAAAATGAGTGCTAATTATTAAAATCTTAATGTTATGAAAAACAAGAGTATGAACAAACCTGAAAATGCCGGTAAACTATCATTGAGCAATAATCCCGGGAGTAATACATCCGGCCACAGGAAAAGCAATTTTTTACTAAAATCTATTAACTTCCTTATTATCCTGCTTATTGCAGGAGGAGTTTACGTTTCCGCACAGGACGGGGCACGCCTTGTCAGTGAAAAATCCCATATCAGATTTTTCTCTTCTACACCGGCCGAAGATATTGAGGCTCATAACTATTCAGCAACCAGCACCCTGGATAAAACATCAGGCAATGTAGCCTTTTCTGTACCAATGCAGGGATTCGAATTTGATAAAAGATTAATGCAGAGGCATTTTAATCAGGACGGGTATCTGGATACTCAGCAATATCCAACGGCTCGTCTGGTTGGTAAAATTACAAACCTGGAGGATATTGATTTTTCACAAAATGGCAGCTATGATGCTGTAATTGAAGGAGAGCTCACTATTAAAGGGATAACCAATGATATCAAAGAGAAGGGCACAATCACGGTAAACGGTTCAAGGGTTACAGCCGAAAGTGTATTTCAAGTCACACTTGCTGATTATGGAATTGTATTTACCAGCGGAAGGCCTGCATCAAATATTGCAGGAACAATTGAAGTGACTGTCAACGCAGAATATCAGCCTCAATAAAAGAATTCAGACACCAGCACATTACCCCGGATCTGACAATACCCTTCCCACGATAAACAGAATAATGGGATTCAGCAGGGGGATATAGCATTACAGCATTCCAAACCTTTAATGTTTAGCAATATGAGTTCGAAAATACATGAAAAAGTTATAAAACTTGCTCAAAAGCTTGAAGCCTCTGATACCCATGATTTCAGTTTCCTGAAGGAAACTGTTGTCAAAACAGGGTTTTCGGTGAATGACTTAAAAAAATATGCATCATTCAGCCACCCCACTGATCAAAGCTATGGTCGCAATTTGCTTTATGAAAGCCACAGACTGAAGATATTTCTTATGTGCTGGAGCCCGGGAGATTTTACCGCAATTCACGATCACGGACAAACCCGGTGGGGCTGCGTTATTGCCCTGGGAAACTTTACCCACCGGGTATACCATTTTGAAAATGGAATCCTTAAAATAAAAAGTGATGCCCCGCTCGGGGCGGGTCAGGTTGCCTGCCTGAAAGGTGATTTCATACATATGATGGGGAATAAAGGCAACATTAATATAATGTCACTGCATATTTACGGGTCTGACTCGAAAGATGAATCGCTGGCTAAGAGGTCAAGGGTATATCAAATTGATAAAAAGATGGTTATCACAACAAATGGGCCTGCGTTTTTAAATACTAATGATGAATCAATTTTACATCAGGAACATTTTGATTCTGTCGATCAGAAGGCCTTAACTGATTATATTGACCTTATAAAATATCGATCGGAAAAAGTTCGGCAAAGCAAAACCAGGATTTTAACCAGGCAAGTATTTACGGTTGAAAACCACCGGCCTGATAATATCCCTGTGGTGATTACCAGGGCTATAAATAACGCTGCATTATTAAATTAAACCAGTTCAGAAGATGGATAACAGAAAAATATTAGAAGTCACTTTTGAGAAAATAGACCGTTACATTAATAGTAACATTGATAATCAAAGCCCGGTGGTAAAATTTAAAATGCCGGATGAACTCTCGGAAATCATCGATCCGGCAGTAACGGAAGAAGGTGTGACTGAGAAAGGATTCCTTTCTCTTATTGACAAATACCTTGATTACTCGGTGCGAACCGGCAATAAACAATTCCTGAATCAGCTGTATTCGGGTTTTAACTTTCCGGCATTTATAGGAGAGGTTATAACTACCCTTGCCAATACCTCTATGTACACCTATGAGGTGGCCCCCGCAGCAACGATCATTGAAACAGAGATGATCAAACTTATGAGCAGTTATGCCGGCTACATTAAGGGTGACGGGGTCTTCCTCAGCGGCGGAAGCAATGCTAATCTTGTAGCAATGTTCTCTGCCCGCAACCGTATTTTTCCTGACGGTCGTTTTGAAGGATACGACTCAAATCTTAAACTGAAGGCTTTTATAAACGAGCAGGCCCACTATTCATTTGAAACGGCAGCCAATGTTCTTGGAATCGGAGCAAGAAATGTGGTAAAGATAAAAGCTGACAACACGGGTAAGATGATTCCCGGAGAACTGGAAAAGGAAATAGAGAATTCATTAAAAAAAGGTGAAAAACCTTTCTTTGTGGGTGCAACCTGCGCAACAACCCTTACAGGAGCCTACGATCCCCTTGAAGAAATTGCAGACATATGCAGCAAACATAATATATGGATGCATGCCGACGGCTCATTCGGAGGCTCTCTTATACTGAGTGACAAGCACAGGCATAAAATGAAAGGGATTGAAAGAACTGATTCTTTTGCCTGGAACCCGCATAAACTGATGAACATCCCTCTAATCTGCTCGGTTATACTGGTCAAAAAGAGGGGGACACTGCAGCAGAACATAACCGACATAAACACCGATTACATTTTTCATGATATCGACCAGATTGAGGATCTTGGCAAAAAATCGATCCAGTGCGGCAGGAAGGTCGATGCGGTTAAATTGTGGTTTGCCTGGAAATATTACGGACTGGAGGGATACCGTTCCCGCATCGACAATTCGATCGCAATGGCCGCTTTCGCGGAAGAAAAAGTAAATCAGCATCCATCACTGGAATTGCTTTCTCCGAGGCAATCCTTCGCTGTCTGCTTCAGGTATATCCCCGACAGGGAAACCGATCTGAATAAATTTAACCTCGAACTGCGTGAATCATTGAGAAAATCGGGGAAGTCAATAGTTAATTACGGCTACATTGGCAAGACCCTTGCCATCAGGCTTATTACTGCCAATGGCGAACTGGAAAAGTCTGATATTGACCTGTTCTTTGACAACCTGATTTCAGAGGCCAAAAGACTGGACAGGGTTAATGGGACACCGGTAAGCCTTGAACTGCAAAAATCAGGCATATAAATAACCTTTATCAGGATGATTCATCGGGTAGTGACAAGCACAAAAGTTTTGCATATATCTTATTTATAAAATACACGAATACAGCATCTTATTCAGATGAATCATCCATGGGCCAAGGCAAGCTGATTAATAATGGGTGATCAATCGGAATTGAAATACTTAATGTGAATTACCAGCAATACATAATTATTTGATTATTAACTTGATTAACCTGCATTTGAAGGTGAATCTCCCATGAACCAAAGCACAATAAAAGTGATGAATTACGAAGTTATCCTTCCGTGGATATCATGTGATAAGCAATTGTGATTTAATTAAATATTGATTAGTGATTATAAATTATTCTAATGAATCAAACCAAAAATAAACATTCAGGATTTGCCATAGCGATTGCCTGGCCTGAAACCTTTTGCAAACAACCCGGCTCCTGGTATGATTCTCTTGCAGGTCGACTGGGTATAAGCGTGAACAATTATTACAGAGCAGGGCATGCAGCTCTTGTGCTTGTAGAGAGCAAAACCGGAGAATGCCACTACTTTGACTTTGGAAGGTACCATGCCCCCTACCAGCACGGAAGAGTGAGAAGCGGCGAGACTGATCCCGGACTTGCAATTAAAGTTCAGGCGGCGATATCGGACGATGGCAGGCAGATCAGGAATTTTGAGGATATAATGACATATTTGCAATATAATACAGAATATCACGGCGATGGTACTCTTCATGCTTCCTATTGTAAAATAGATTTTTCAAGGGCATACAATAAAGCAATGAAGATGCAGGCGGACAGCCCGCTTGCATACGGCCCCTTCGCATATAATGGCAGCAATTGCTCGCGATTTGTTAATACTTGCATACTGGCAGGTATTCCTGCAATGAAGCACCGGTTAAAACTAAAATATTTTGTACCCCTTACTCCTACCCCATTAAATAACTTGAATTCATTGGCCTGTAAAATTCAGATCCCTCATTTACGCCAGGAAATTCCGTTATATCCACAACCTCTCATTGATAAACGAGTACTAAAGTCCACACTGCCTGAACCGGAAAAACCGTCAAACATTCCCGGAAATGCCAGGTGGCTTAGCGGTGAAGGTGCCGGTTCATGGTTTGTCTTTGACAGATCTGGTAAAAATTTTCTGGTACGGCGTTTTTCCCCGAAAGGAACCCTTGAGTGTGAAGAGTTATTTTGTGTTGCGAAGGACCTATCATTTGATCCTGACAAACCATATAAACTTGATCATATCAGCCACTGCAAAAAGGTACGAGTGATACAGGGCGGAAAAGATATTGAATTAACCTGGGTATCCGGCAGTAATCAAAATGTATCCCGGCATGAAATAAAGTATCATAGTTCTACCATCTAATAAATGCTATTAAAATGAAAAATCTGATCTATATAATTTGTCCCGTTTCAGACAGAAAAACAGATGAAAATGCAACCCGAATTGCAGCGGTGCTAACGGCAATAATAACAGTCGCTGCCTTGGCAGTAAACAGTTACATAATTTTGTTCCTCCTGGCAGCCGATTTTGCAGTCAGATCATTTACCCCTGGAACCGGCAGTCTTCTGAAAATTCTATCCGGTCAGATCGCAGGAATGCTTGATATCAGGAATAAAAAGCATACCGATGCAGCTCCAAAAAAATTTGCGGCCCTCCTGGGAATGACCTTCAGTCTTCTTGCTGGGGTGTTCCTGGTCGTTCAGTTACCTGTTGCTGCGCTCATAACCGCATCAATACTTGTTTTTTGTGCATTTCTGGAAGGCATTTTCGGTTACTGCCTTGGTTGCCTTGTATACAGCGTTCTTACAGCATCAGCTAATAAGCAACACAATAATAGTAAGTTCTTTAAATCATTCTAGAAGAAATGACCAGCTATTTGAAAACTCAATTAAACCAACAACTATGTTACGGAATACATTTTTGACAATCTTGATAAGTATATCATTTACACTTGCTGCCCAGAAGGAACTGCCCCTTGGCAGCAAAGCTCCTGCAATAAATGCGGTCAGCTACAACGGTGATAAACTGGATCTGAATGCAATGCTGAAAAAAGGCCCGGTAATTATTAATTTTACCAGGGGTGAGTGGTGTGGGCACTGTGTCAGGCAATTAAGCAACCTCGAGGATTCTCTTCATTACCTTCAGGCCTTTAGTGCACAGGTTATAGGAGTAACACCTGAATCGAATGAAAATATATCCACCACGATTGAAAAGACGAATGCCTCCTTCCATATTATCTACGATCATGACCGGAAAATTATGGAAGACTACCATGTAAAATGGCAATTAAGTAGTTTCATGCATGCTGTATACCGGATAGGCGGGATTAATATAAACAAGGCAAGCGGTGCGGATGACCGCGCTTTGCCGGTGCCGGCAACTTATATCGTCGACAGGTCAGGCACCATTGTAGGATCCTTTTATGATGAAGACCACTCCCGTCGTATGTGGGTGAAGGATATGATTGAAGTTCTAAGGAAATTATAGTGTCTGAAGCAGAAATTTATACTCATGGTTAGATGAATCTCCAATGAGGCAGGGCACACAAAAAGAAATGAATAAAGCATGGGTGATCCTTCCGTGGCAACCACTGAATCTGGCATGAAAAATACTTGTAATATACATTATAATAACACTTTATTCGGATAATAAACTTTGGAAGATTCAGCTTGTGAATATACCATATGATGAAAGTTTTAGTTTTATTTCATAATTTGGCTGGCAGCTTGTTTTTAAAATCTCCAGTCTGATGAAAAATATAAAGACCAATAGTATCGCCGAATGGGTTGAAATGTATTCCAAAGAATTGTATTCCTGGGCGGCACATAAAGTTTCTGATTCTGAGCTGGCTAAAGATCTGGTTCAGGACACTTTCCTTGCAGCAGCCGAAAAGATTGATGGTTTCAAGGGGAATAGTACTCCCAAAACCTGGCTGTTTTCAATTTTAAATAATAAGATTATAGATTTTTACAGAAAAAAAGCCCATCAGCCCTTAAAAAAAGAAACAAACGTTCTATCCGAATTCTTTGACGGAGATGAAAGATGGAAATCCGGGAGAGTCCCCCATGACTGGCATGAAGAAGAAAACCATCTTTTGGATAACCATGACTTCAGGGATATATTGAGGCAATGTCTTGAAGAATTGCCGGACAAGTGGAATGCCTGTGTGCAGCTAAAGTTTCTGGAGAATAAAAAAGGAGAGGATATTTGTCAGGATATTGGTATCACCCCTTCTAATTTCTGGCAAATCATTCACCGCGCCAAATTACAATTAAGAGATTGTATTGAAAATAATTGGTTTGATAGTTGATAATATAAATTACAATAATTGGGATAATTATTTATTGAAGAAGTAGTGATCAAAGCCCTAAAATTCGGAAATCCTTAGGGTTATAGCGGTATATTAAAGTCCAAAACCGACAAATTAGTGTATCATGTTGTGAAGAGTACCAAAAAAAATATAGATTATAATGAGTAAAAAAATAAAGCACAGGCTTATCCTTTCCTGCCTTACAGCCACTGAAATTATTGAGAAAGGATTAAATTTCAAACTTTCCTGGAAAGAGAAACTACAACTTAAGGTTCATAAAATGATGTGTGATGCCTGCGCCAGGTATGAAAAACAAAGCCTTTTTCTCGACAGGGCAATTAAAGCGGGTCATGACCTTGACGGCCAAGGCATTGAGCCGGCAAAAGAAGAAATTAAAGAGCTGAAAAAAAGAATTAATATAAAACTTTCCGGCATACAAGGACATGATCATTAACCATGAAAGAAAATGGCGAGAATTAAAGTAATTCAGAAGGATGAGGCTGAAGGCAGGCTACATGAGATATACAGCGATATAATTAATAAAAGGGGCAAACTGGCGGAGGTTCACAAAATTCAGAGTCTGAGGCCGGAAAGCATTGTTCACCACATGGATCTTTATATGGAGATCATGTTTACCAGATCAGAACTTTCCAGAGCAGAAAGGGAGATGATGGCAGTAGTTGTATCTGTCAGTAATGGTTGCAATTATTGCATGTTGCATCACTCCGAAGCTCTGAACCACTATTGGAAGAATGATATTAAGATATCATCATTAAAAAATGATTTCAACACTTCTGACCTTACAAAAAAAGAAATTTCTCTCTGTGAGTTTGCACAAAAACTCACACTAAGACCTGAAAATTTTCAAGAAGAAGCGCCGACTGAAGCTCTCAGGGAAAACGGCCTTACCGATAATGCAATTCTTGATGCAACCCTGGTCGTGGCATATTTTAACTTTGTTAACCGCATCGTTTTAGCGCTTGGTGTTGAAAGTGATGAAAATGAACTAAAAGGTTACAATTTTTGATAATTTAAATACTACAATGATAGAGTGCAAATTCAATGAGGAATTGCAAATCCTGGAAGTAAGATATGAAGGCCCCATCAGAATTAGTGATATATCACATTGCACCAGAGTGAGCAGTTGATATAATTCAAAAATATCTGCAAACTGATATGAATGAGATCATCCTCCACTTTTTCCTAGGATTCATTGCTGCAATTATCGGGGCCGCACCTTTTGGGCTTGTTAACCTTTCTGTTGTTGAAAGTACACTTAAACGTGGAGAGAGGGCTTCATTTCTGGTGAGTGCCGGGGCAACCCTCATTGAAATTGTCTTTGTGATACTGGCCATTTTCCTTGGAAGCAGGTTGGGCGGTTACATTGAAAACAATCAATGGATAGAATTTTTTATTCTCCTGGTATTTCTGGCAGCCGGTCTTTCATTTTTCCACAGAAAAAACAGTGGCACAGATAGGAAAACATTTATAATGCCTGCCTTTGTAAAAGGAATGTTTTTAAACATTCTGAGTGTCCAGGTATTGCTCTATTGGTTTGTAGCGGTGGCATTCCTTCAGGCCAACAGCCAGATTGTATTCAAGCGTGAATGTATTATCGCCTTTACTCTGGCAGTTGTAATCGGGAAAATGCTTACCTTGCTTCTTTACAGATTGCTTGCAAATAAAATAAAATCTAAGTCGACAGTTATTGCAAGAAAGATTAATTATATTATCGGAATAATTATGATTGGCCTTGCTACAGTACAGCTGGTAAAAATTCTGGTTTTCTGATCACACAACTACTGGTCCTCAACAGACAATTTTCCGTTAATAAATGTAAGGATTTGATTCCCTCTTCGACAGTTCTTCTGAATTTACTGGCGAATTATACTTCGCTTACCCTGGGGTTTAGCATATGTTTTATAATTTACGCTGAGTAATATAAACCAGATGTGATATTGATTTGTTTGTTATAAATAAT
>CAYQXY010000002.1:0-113101 GCA_964421595.1 uncultured Bacteroidales bacterium
AAATCAAGTGAGATTACAGGGAAGGGTGAAATTATGAATCGCTCAATTTAGGTTATATTAAATTTGTTTTCTGTTAATTGTCAGTTTCATATTCTGGTGATTAACGTTAAAGTCTGGTCCCGGTGGTTCATGGTGATACATCTGTGGTACTCAAAGAAAATTACGATTTGTACATTAAAGTGCCCGGGCAAAGTACGTGAACAATAAGTTATTCTAAATGAAAATTCTGCTGATCAGCAATAAATTCCCCTTTCCTCCAAGAGATGGCGGCTCTCTTGCTACCTGCAACATGATAAGGGGCCTTGCAGAAAGCGGGAATAATGTTGATTTGCTTCTTATGAATACCAGCAAGCATTTTACGGAAAATGCCGGATCAAAAATAGATATCAAGGGCCTGAACAAAGTTAAAATAGTCAACATTGATAATTCCGTCAGATTATTTAGTTTGGTTTTCAATTTCGCTTTTTCAAAATTGCCATACAGTGCCGTGCGGTTCACCAGCAGCCGATTTAAAAGTGCTCTTTTACAACTGCTTAAGGATAATGATTACGGAATTATTCAGCTGGAAGGTTTATTTCTCGCCCCCTATTTGAAATTAATACGGGATAATTCCAATGCTGCTATTGTTTACAGAGCTCATAATGTAGAGCATCTTATATGGCACATGCTTTATTTGCGGGAAACTAACTTCCTGAAAAAATGGTACCTCGGGGTTTTATATTCCAGGATTAGAAAATACGAAACAGGTTTTATCAATACATATGACCTCCTGGTAACTATAACAGGGAATGATCTTGAAATTCTAAATTCCCTGGGAAACAGCAAACCCTCAATTGTCGCCCCATTCGGGATGTACAGTCAGGGATTATCACAAAGTAAACCTGTCAGGTCAGATCATTTATGTATTCTCTATATTGGTGCGCTTGACTGGATGCCCAATATTGAAGCTCTTGACTGGTTCTTAAAAAATGTATGGCCTGTTGTCAGTAAAAAGTTTCCAGAAATGGTATTCAGGGTTGCCGGAAGGAACGCAAAAAAGAATTTTTTAAAAAATTTTGCTGAAAAAGGAGTAATTTTCCATGGTGAAGTTGACAACGCAGGTGTTTTTCTTGGCGAAAATGGGATTGTTGTTGTTCCTTTGTTCTCAGGAAGCGGCATAAGAGTGAGGATAATCGAGGCAATGTTTGCAGGGAGGCCGGTTATAGCATCATCAGCTGCAGTTTCAGGTATTCCTGTTGTAAATGAAATTAACATATTGCTGGCTGATGATTGTGAAAGATTTGTACATTATATTGAAAAACTGGTTGCTGACCAGGAGTTTGCTTCGTTTATAGGTGTCAATGCAAGGCATTTCGCGCTCAAGAATTACGAAAACAGAAGGATAACCGAAGATCTTGCAGATTTTTACAAAAAAAACCTTTTATGATTTTGATTATCATATTCTGGGTTTCTGTCTTTGCGCTTATACATTCATATATAGTATATCCAACTTTAATCGGATTTCTTGCCAGGACCAGGCCCGGCAATATTACCATTTTTAAACCGACTGAAGAGTTGCCTGATGTTACTGTTTTGATGGCTGTCCATAACGAGGAGGATGTGATTCATGAGAAGTTAAACAGTATCTTTGCCAATACTCTTCCGGTTGGGAAACTAAATATATTAATTGGTTCCGATGCTTCAACAGATAAAACCAATGTATTGCTTGAGGAACTATCTCTGTCGAATGAGAATCTGACTTATATCAAGTTCAGTTCAAGGATTGGGAAATCTGCGGTAATCAACGAACTTGTCCGGTTATCAGGTAGTGAGATACTTATAATAACTGATGCGAATGTTATTTTAGGTGATAATACGATATACCACCTTATTAAACATTTCAAGAACCCTGAGGTTGGGCTGGTAGATTCAAACATGAAACATAAAGGGCTGAAAAACAATGGTATATCTGTTCAGGAGAATGCTTATATATCAAGAGAGGTAAGGATCAAGTATAACGAAGGGAAACTATGGGGAACTATGATGGGGCCTTTCGGAGGATGCTATGCAATCAGAAGGAAGCTCTACAGCAATGTACCGGATTTGTTTCTGGTTGATGATTTTTATATTAATATGAAAGTCATAAAAGCAAATTTCAAGGCAATAATGGAGCCGGAAGCTCTTGTCTTTGAGGATGTGTCAAATAGTCTGATTGAAGAATTCAGACGGAAAATCAGAATTGCTGCCGGCAATTTTCAAAACCTGGGGCATTTCTCCGGTTGTCTTTTTTCAAACATTCCGGGGCTATCCTTTAG
This sequence comes from uncultured Bacteroidales bacterium, assembly GCA_964421595.1. Taxonomy (GTDB): domain Bacteria; phylum Bacteroidota; class Bacteroidia; order Bacteroidales; family PUMT01; genus PXAP01. Next base: position 2,295 of record CAYQXY010000002.1, read on the forward strand.
TTATTTCTCACATAAGGTTTTGAGATGGATGGGGCCATTTTTTCTTTCTGCAATTTTTTTAAGCACTGTTTTTCTCAGACATGAAAAAAATATCTATTCGTATCTCTTTGTTATTCAGCTGATAATTTTGATTTTGCCAATTATTGATTATTTATTGGGGAAAATCAAAATTCATATTATAATTTTGCGGTTCATTACACATTTCCTGAGCATGAATTGCGCTTTACTGGTCGGGTTTATTAAATATCTGAAAGGAGTAAAATCAAATGTCTGGCAACCAACAAGAAGGAACCAGTAGAAGACTTAATTCTATTGAAGAAGCTATTGATGATATTAAGAACGGGAAGATCATTATTGTAGTTGATGATGAAGATCGCGAAAATGAAGGCGATTTTGTGGCAGCTGCTGAATTAATTACCCCGGAACTGGTCAATTTTATGGCCACTCATGGACGTGGATTAATTTGTGCGGCACTTCCCGAGGAGAGATGCAATGAACTGGAGCTGGAATTGATGGTCGGCAAGAATACATCATTGCATGAGACTGCCTTTACAGTTTCTGTCGATCTTATAGGAAAGGGTTGTACTACCGGAATCTCAGCTACCGACAGATCAAAAACGATCAACGCCCTGGTAGATCCATCGACCAGTCCCGAAGATCTGGCACGGCCGGGACATGTATTCCCCCTAAAGTCTAAAAACAAAGGTGTTTTGCGACGTTCAGGCCACACTGAAGCTGCTGTAGATCTTTCTGTTCTTGCCGGACTAAGGCCGGGAGGGGTTCTGGTGGAAATAATGAACCAGGATGGCTCGATGGCCCGTTTGCCTGAATTATATGAGATTGCCGATCAGTTTGACCTTAAGATAGTTTCAATCGAAAGGCTCATTGCTTACAGGTTGCAGCATGAAAGTATCGTCGAGAAAGGAGTGGAGGTTAAATTGCCTACCAGATTCGGAGAATTTCATCTTATACCTTTTCGTCAAAAATCTAATGGGATTGAACATGTAGCCCTGATAAAGGGATCATGGACAAGAAATGATCCGGTTCTTGTAAGAGTGCATTCATCATGTGTTACAGGTGATATTTTCGGTTCATTAAGGTGTGATTGCGGAACTCAGTTGCATGAGGCAATGGAGATGATCCAGAATGAAGACAGGGGAGTAATTGTATACCTTAATCAGGAGGGCAGGGGTATAGGACTGTTTAACAAGATTGCTGCCTATAAACTCCAGGAAGGTGGTATGGACACAATTCAGGCAAACATCAATCTCGGTTTTAATGAAGATGAGCGCGACTTTGGTGTGGGCGCCAATATCCTTCATGAGCTTGGTATTGGTAAGATAAGGCTTATTGCAAATAACCCTTTCAAGCGTATTGGGCTTGAAGGTTATGGCCTTGAAATAATTGAGACCATCCATATGAAGTCAAAAACAAACATGCACAATTATGACTACCTGGTGACCAAAAGAGATAAAATGGGTCACTTCCTCGATCTTGTGCGTCCGGAGGAACTTAAAGGCAATAAGGAATGATCATTAACTTCTGCAACGACAAATGAGCAAGCCCGGTATTATCTTTATGGGAACACCTCAGTTTGCTGTTCCTTCGCTCGAAATCCTCATCCGGAACGGGTATCCGGTAAAGGCAGTTGTTACAGCAGTTGATAAACCGGCCGGCCGGGGCCTTAAAATGCGGGAATCGGCAGTCAAGCAGGTAGCCGTTCTCAATAAGATACCAGTCTTACAGCCAGTAAATTTGAAAGATGAAGGTTTTGTCAGAAAGCTGAGTGAGATTTCTGCCGAACTTTTCGTGGTAGTTGCTTTCAGAATGCTTCCGGAGAAAGTCTGGAGCATACCGCCTTTGGGCACCATAAACCTGCATGCATCACTACTGCCCATGTACAGGGGAGCTGCACCTATAAACCACGCTATTATCAATGGAGATAAGATTACAGGTGTTACCACCTTTGTGATCGAAAAGGAAATTGATAAAGGAAATATTCTCCTGCAGGAAAAGACAGAAATAGCTGATGATGAAACTGCAGGTTCTTTGCATGACAAACTGATGGATCTCGGAGCAGATCTTTTATTGAAGACAGTCGGGGCATTGGCCGGAAACAATATAGTCCCGGTACCTCAGGACGAGATGACTTTACCTGAATACCTTCCTCCTGCTTCAAAGATATCGAAAGACGACTGCCGTATTGACTGGTCAGAAGATTCTGACAGGATATATAATTTCATTCGCGGACTCAGTCCTTATCCGGCAGCATGGACCACCCTGGATTCGGGAGGGAAGATCATTAATATTAAAATACTCGAAGCCGGAAAATTAACGAGTACGCATTCCTTGACCCCGGGTACTGTGACTTATACAAATGGAGATCTTATGATTGCTGCCGGTAATGGTTCTGTCAGGGTTATGCATATCCAGGCAGAAGGAAGGCGGGCTATGTCAACAACCGATTTCATGAGGGGATTCAGGCTGTCGGAAAATTCAATTTGCAGGTAACATAATATTACCATGAACCGTAGAGCCGAACTGATTGACCAGCATACCCGGGATATTAACCGATCTATTGTCTGTTACCGCAACCGGAGCTTCCAGAGGATTAGGGTTGATTGGTTGTTACTGGAATTATAAAGTTTCCCTTTAATACGGTCGGGGTTTAACTTCATAAATGTATTGTTCTAATGTCAGTTAAACTAAGGTATCAGAATGATCCTGGCATACACAGCTAAATTAGATGGCAATATCATAAAAACTTAAAAGGATAGTAAGTCAGATTAATTTAATTAACCTAAAGGTTATAAATCAAACTCGGGCCTCATCCCATTCATATCCCGGCCGGGATTCCGGCCACGCAGGTAGATAGTTTCTCCGGATGAGGGTTCATCGCCTGCCTTCATTGAGTTCATTCTTAAAAGACGATCGAGTTTGATGCCGTATATCTGAGAAATATAATGCATTGTTTCTCCTTCGTTTACAATATGCTGCTCAACACCTCTTTCCGCCCTGTTTCTTTTCGGTTGAAGGTAAATTACATCACCGGTACTGATAGATGAATTTACTGGTATATCGTTATATCGGGAGATTTCTCTTTTCATAAGTCCTTTTTCTCTTGTCAGGCTTTCATAATTATCTCCCTCCCCGGCTATTATATACCTTATCCTGTTTGTCGAAAGGAAAACTTCCCTTTCGGGGGCAGATGTTACAGGTTTTCTGTTATTAATGGTCTCTGCTTTAACATGCCTGGTTCCGGAAGGAACTCTTTGACCTGTATCAAGCTTGTAAAGTTCATTTGCTTCAATAATGCCAATCAGCAGTTTGTCATAGTTGGGATTTGTTGCATATCCGCTTGATTTGAGTCCCCGTGCCCATCCCTTGTAATCGGTAGGGTCAAGATTGAATAGATTGGCATATCTGACCCTGCCGGTGAGAAACTCACTATGATCACGAAATGATTCCTCCGGATGGCTGTACCTTCTGAAACACTCATTACGCATATCATCGTCGTGATAAATAGTTCTGCCGGTCCAGTCATGACACTTAATGCCAAAATGATTATTACCGTTTCTGGCAAGTGTACTGTTTCCATCGCCCGATTCCAGAATAGCCTGAGCCATCTTTATGCTTGCAGGAACGCCCGATCGTTTCATCTCCCTTATTGCAAGATCACTGTAGGTCGCTATATATTCAGACCGGGTATTACTAACAGAGGGAGCAACATATCGTTGAGTCTTACATGCTGAGATAAAGGTAATGAGGAACAAAATCACATAAATGATGAATACCGTATTAATACCCTTTGAGTCAGTTCTGTTCATCCATTTTCGATATCTGCTCCGGAGGGAAGAACAGAGAGAAAGGACAAATTTTCTGTCTTCCAGTTTATGTAATTTACTGCTGATAAAATTTATAACCATAATCTACTAAAATATTATTCATGCCGGGCCATGCAAAAAAACATTACTATACGCAGATTTTAACCAACTGCCGCCAAACCCTGACCGCTGACAATTAACAATTTGAGTTTTAAATTGCTAAATATACTATATAGTCTGAAAAATTAGTAATAGCAAATTAACAGAATTTGGTTAATTTTCCAGTATAAAGATTCAATGTTAAAGATTTAACAGATTTTATATAAAAATATTGCCTCATGCGAGAAGTTACAATTAGTAGTATTGTCTTTGAATACGACACCTTAGAGGAGTTAACCTTTGACGATCAGGAGCTTGTCAGGTTTTCTCATAAATCTGCTGCTGATGCATATGCACCCTATTCCGGATTCAGGGTAGGCGCCTCAGTCAGGTTGGATAATGGTGAGATAATAACCGGCAACAACCAGGAGAATGCCGCTTATCCATCAGGTATTTGTGCTGAAAGAGTTGCTCTTTTCTATGCAAATGCCCGTTATCCCGGTTTATCAGTAATTGCAATAGCAATTTCAGCACTGAAACATGACGGGAGTTACACTGAATATCCTGTGTTCCCCTGTGGTTCATGCCGGCAGGTAATACTTGAAACGGCAAGCCGTTATGATGTTGAGCCCAGATTGATACTTGCAGGTAAAAATAAGATACAGGTTGTCAAAAGCATTAAGGATATACTTCCGCTTTTCTTTGACAAGGGTTCGTTGAATGATATTCCACGATAACTGGCCGGGAAGTCAGATCTCTGCCAGTATCTTACGGAAATTACTGTTTGGAACAGCTCCTTTAGCGTCGGCCCTGAATTCATGCCTGAGTCCGGTAACATAATACATGTCAATCAGGCCCATGTTGCGGACTTCAATCTTACCCCTGTGTACACAGTCAAAATACCTTTGGACATGTTTATAGGTGCTGCCTGATATGTTGATCATGTTTGCACTGCCGCTCGATTCCATTCGGCTTGCAGTATTTACCGCATCACCCCATATATCATAGGCCATCTTTTTCTTCCCAATAACACCTGCTATGACCTCTCCTGTGTGTATACCCAGCCTGATTTCCCAGATTGGCTGTTTGTTCCTTTTCTTTATGGTATTTGAATCTTCGACAAATTTCTGGATCTCCAGTGCTGCAAGTACGGTGTCTATTGGGTTGCTCTTGTTTCTTATTGGTAATCCTCCTGCGCACATGTATGAGTCGCCGATTGTTTTAATCTTCTCAATATAATGTTCGCTGGTTATAGTGTCAAATTTTTCAAAATACATGCTGAGTTCCTTTATCAGGTCCTGGATACTCAATTGATCTGATAACCTCGAAAATCCAACAAAGTCTGTAAACATTACTGATACAAGCCGGTAATTTTTTGGAGTAGCATGACCTTTGTTTTTTAGCTGCTCGGCAATTTCATAGGGGAAAATGTTTAAAAGCAGGTTGTCGGCCAGTCTTTTCTGGTTTTCGACCATTGTCTTCTGGTAGTTGACTTCATGTTGCTGATCTTCCAGTTTAATATTGATCTGTTCAAGATTTACAGTCAGATCAATCAGGTCCTGATTTTGTAAAAGTAATCTCTCCTTGGCAAGTGATAGTTCTTTAGACTGACTGAGGTTGTCAAGGTAAAGACGCTTACGCTGGATTACAAACTTAATTCTGAGAAGGAGTTCTACCCTTTCAACAGGTTTTTTTATAAAATCGTCTGCACCGGCACTTATGGCTTTCTGAACTTGAGATGATGCAAAATCAGTTGCCATTAACACGGGAATATTAGATGTGAGGGTATTGTCTTTTAAAGTTTCAAGTGCAAGTATCCCCTTTAGAGGGTCGTCAAAATTCAGAATGATTATATCAGGTATCTGGTGTCCGGCAGAGAAATTCAATTCCTGAATATTTTCGAGGGTCCGAACCTCAAATTCATTGGTGAATGGTTCAAGCAATTTTCTGAGGACCGTAAGCGATCTCACATTATCATCTGCAATAAGTACTTTGTATATCATCTTATTATATCCACTATCCCTGTGGCTATGATTAGAAACCGGCTTTTGAAGCCGTAATTAATGCATAAAAATAGTAATTTATTCCAATGATCAGCAGGCAGGTGAAAATAGATTGGAAAAATCTAAAACCGGAGAATGATCAGGTAATGCCGGCCTTCATTAATTCGTCCCACAATATATGGCCGGATGGTTCTGCAATTATCGTGACATGTTCATTACTGACCGGGTGGATGAAGGATATTTTCCTTGAATGAAGTCCGATACCTCCATTATCAAGGGAGCGGGGGAATCCATATTTAAGATCACCCAATACAGGGCTGCCTATCTTTGATAACTGGCAACGTATCTGGTGGTGCCGTCCGGTCTGAAGGTCTACTTCAAGAAGTGTATATTTATTGAATACGTATTTTGTATGATAGCTAAGTATAGCCTGCTTTGATCCCCTGACCTGATCCCTGTAGGCGAATGATTTATTTTTTACGGTGTCTTTCTTCAGGTAATGAGTTAAAGTGTCAGAATCCTTTTCAGGCCTTTTACCTACTATTGCCCAGTAAGTTTTCTTAACCTTTCCTTCCTTAAACAGTTCGTTCATCCGCGACAGGCCTTTACTTGTCTTTGCAAATAAAACAACCCCGCTTACTGGTCTGTCGAGCCTGTGTATGACTCCCAGGAACACATTTCCGGGTTTGTTGTATTTTTGTTTAAGCCATAATTTAAGGTTTTCCTGCATAGGTGCATCGCCGGTAATATCTCCCTGCACCAGTTCTGAGGTCTGCTTATTTATAGCAATAATATGGTTGTCTTCATATATTACCTGTGGATTGTACATTGTGCCAGGTAAAATTAGTACTGTTCATTCTCATTGGGGAATCTGCTGTTTTTTACATCATCGGTATAATGTTGTACTGCATCTCTGATCTCTGAAAACAGGTTCAGATATCGTCTTAGAAACCTTGGCGAAAAATCCTTTATGATCCCGAGCATATCATGAAGTACAAGTACCTGTCCGTCAACATCTGATCCGGCACCAATGCCGATTATGGGTATGCTGAGTGAAGACGCAACCCTGGCAGCCAGTTTTGCAGGTATTTTTTCCAGTACTATGGCAAAGCATCCCGCTTTTTCGAGCAACAGGGCATCTTCCACAAGTTTATTGGCTTCGTCTTCTTCTGTTGCCCTTACGACATATGTTCCGAATTTGTGAATTGATTGCGGCATTAATCCGAGATGCCCCATTACCGGGATACCTGCTGATAATATCCGTCCGACTGATTCATGAATTTCAGATCCGCCTTCCATCTTTACGGCATGAGCGCCGGTTTCCTTCATTATCCTTATAGCTGAGCAAAGTGCTTCCTTTGAATTGCCCTGGTATGTTCCAAAGGGCATATCAACTACTACCAGAGCGCGGTTAATGGCCCTTACAACGGAAGTAGCATGATAAATCATCTGGTCAAGCGTAATTGGCAGGGTAGAGCCGTTTCCTGCCATAACATTGGAAGCGGAATCGCCCACCAGAACAATATCTATATCCGTTGAATCAATAATTCTTGCCATAGAGTAGTCATATGCCGTAAGCATTGCTATTTTTTCACCTCGCACCTTCATTTCCTGCAGTACATGGGTTGTAACTTTTTTTACAGTTTGTTGCTTATGTATTGACATATGGTTCAGATATTATTTTAACAAAACAAATGTAAATGAATTTCCCATCAATTGAAAATCCAGCAGGGTTTAAGACAATGCACGGGCAATCGACCTACGGGTCATTTTTTTATCCTAATTTAAACACAAACGGATGAAAAAATTTCGAATTACCCTTAATTGTGGTTGACTTATTGATATATACTGTCAATGTGACGTTTTGTCACTAGTGCAAATATCCTGATAATGCCTGACATGTGTCATTATTGCATAAACGTGGCAGTATATAAGTATGGCACAATCATTGAAAAGGTTTATTACCAAAAAAATTAATTCAAAATTGATAATATATCATGGGTAAAATAATTGGAATAGATTTAGGTACAACCAACAGTTGTGTTGCTGTAATGGAGGGTAATGAACCAGTAGTAATTCCTAATAGTGAAGGAAAAAGGACTACGCCTTCAATTGTAGCTTTTGTTGATAATGGTGAACGAAAGGTTGGAGATCCGGCAAAACGGCAGGCAATAACAAATCCGGAAAAAACAGTTTCCTCGATAAAGAGGATAATGGGCGAGCCTTACGACAAGATTACAACAGAATTAAACCGCGTTTCCTACAAGATTGTAAAAGGTGACAATAACACCTCGAGAGTTGTTATTGGCGATCGCAAATTTTCACCTCAGGAAATCTCTGCGATGGTACTTCAGAAAATGAAGAAAACAGCCGAAGACTATCTTGGACAGGAGGTGAGTGAGGCAGTAATAACCGTGCCTGCTTATTTTAGTGATTCTCAACGCCAGGCAACCAAAGAGGCAGGTGAGATTGCCGGTCTTAAAGTAAAGCGTATTATAAACGAACCAACTGCTGCAGCGCTGGCATACGGCCTTGATAAGAAGTCGCAGGATTTGAAAATAGCTGTCTATGACCTGGGGGGTGGAACATTTGATATTTCGATTCTGGAGCTGGGTGATGGTGTGTTTGAAGTTAAGTCTACCAACGGCGACACTCATCTTGGTGGAGATGATTTTGACCAGGTAATTATTGACTGGCTTGCTGATGAGTTTAAAAAGGATGAAGGAATAGATCTGAAAAGGGATCCAATGGCATTGCAGAGGCTTAAGGAAGCAGCTGAGAAAGCCAAGATTGAGTTATCCAGTTCAACAAGTACTGAGATCAATCTGCCTTATATAATGCCCGTAGACGGAATTCCCAAACACCTCGTTAAGACTCTTTCAAGATCACATTTTGAAAAATTAAGTGATAAACTAATCCAGGCTACAGTAGAGCCATGCAAAAAGGCGCTGAAAGATAGTGGATTATCAGCAAATGAGATAAATGAAGTTATACTGGTTGGCGGATCAACAAGGATACCTGCAATACAGAAGGTTGTTGAACAATTTTTTGGCAGGACACCATCGAAAGGAGTTAACCCTGATGAGGTAGTGGCAATTGGTGCTGCAATACAGGGCGGAGTTCTTACCGGTGAGGTGAAGGATGTTTTGTTGCTTGACGTTACACCTTTATCATTGGGTATTGAGACAATGGGGGGCGTCATGACGAGGCTGATTGAGTCGAATACAACAATTCCTACCAAAAAAACGGAAACTTTTACAACCGCAGCCGATAGTCAACCTTCGGTAGAAATACATGTCCTGCAGGGAGAGAGGCCTGTGGCATCAGGTAACAAGACAATCGGAAGATTCCATCTAGACGGTATTCCGCCGGCACCCAGGGGTGTACCCCAGATCGAGGTGACCTTCGATATTGATGCAAATGGAATACTGAATGTTTCTGCAAAGGATAAAGGTACAAATAAACAGCAGAGTATCAGGATAGAGGCATCATCCGGACTGAATGAGGATGAAATTAAACGGATGCGTAATGAGGCTAAACTCCATGAAGAAGAAGATAAGAAGATCAAGGAAAAAGCAGATAAAATGAATGCTGCCGACAGTTTGATTTTCCAGACTGAGAAGCAACTCAAGGAATTTGGAGATAAACTGCCCGACGGAAAGAGGGCACCAATTGAGGAAGCCCTTGGCAAACTCAAGGAGGCTCACAAAAGCCAGGATCTTGACGCAATTGACAAAGCTACAGCAGAGCTCAACGCTGTATGGCAGACAGCCTCAGAGGAAATGTACAAGGCAAGTCAGGCACAGGAAGGGGCACAACCGGGACAGGAGCCGCAGGGAGGCGGACAGCCCGGTTCAGATTCAAAAGGCGATGATGATGTTACCGATGTAGATTTCGAGGAAGTCAAATAAACATAAATATCAAGGATTATATCCATTTTGAGGCCGCTGTAAGCAACTGGTTTACAGCGGTTTTTTATATGGTGCACCTATATGGCAGGTGACTGCCTCTGAAGAATTAAATTCTATTTAGCATTTTGATGTCACTAATTTTTTAAAACAACAAACTGACGAACATACCGGAAAGGTAGTTATTCCGTTTTATGCATTGGGTAATTATTTAAATTACCAGGATTGATTATTTTTGAGAAAAAAATTCCGGGAATATGATGAAATTTCTTTATTGGATTACTGCTTTATTTATAGTTTTTATTACGCCAGTTAACTCTCAGGATTTAACTGAAGAAAGAAACACAGTTGATGAAAACGGTTTAAAACAGGGATACTGGGAAAGTTTTTACCCCAATGGTAAAATGCAGTATCAGGGTAATTTTAAAGACGACCGTCCTGTTGGATTATTTGTCAGGTTCTTCCCTTCCGGTATCAAGATGGCAGAAATAAACTTTTGTGATGAAGGACGGAGGGCAGTGGCCGGGATATATAATGAAAGCGGGGTAATTGCTGCAAAGGGTATTTATATTGATGAGAAGAAAGATAGTATCTGGAGTTATTTTTCGGGGAATGAGGCCCGGTTGGCCAGTACAGAAACATATGTTCATGGGGTGAAGCAAGGGCTATCAGCTACCTGGTATCCAAACGGGAAGCAGGCCGAAACGTTCTGGTATGAAAATGACAGGCGGAATGGTCCGTGGAATCAATTTTATGATACAGGCAGGCTAAAGGTTCGCTCGGCTATGAAAGACGGGCAGAGGGAAGGAGAATTTATATATTATACTTCTGACGGTAGAATTGAGATAAAGGGCAATTACAGAAATAACCAGATGCATGGAGAATGGTCTTTTTATGACGACGCAGGGAAGTTGATCTCTGTTGTGGTTTATCATGACGGGAGGCCTGATAATGAAGAAGCAATTATTGATAATGAGCAGGTAATGTTCAGACAGATAGAAGAAATGCGTGGCAGAATACCTGAGCCTGACGAATCGGAGATGTTTTCTCCCGGAAGGTATTAGATATTAGAGGTAAACCTTTCAGAGATTTCTTTGTTTTATTGATTATCCTGTAAACTTTGCATCTTTGATTGTGGAGAGCGTTTTTTAAAGCAGAGATGATGGTAATTAGATTTTCACCATGTTGTGGTACAAAAGCAAGATAGTGCCTTCTTGCCGGGCCATCAATCTTCCGGGCAGTCTTATATATTATTACTCCAGAAAGAAAGGATGGAAACCCGATAAATGTATAAACAGGATAAGTATTAATTTTTCTCCTAACCAATACAATCATCATTATGAGTAATAAAGAATTTTCCCGCAGGAAATTTCTTCGCACAATTATGGCCGGTGTAGCACTTGGCCCGGCCATGATGGGTATGCAGAGATACAGTTCCAGCGGAATACCCACACGGCCACTCGGAAATACCGGAGAGCATGTTTCGATCATATCCATGGGGGGCTGGGATTCAGTAGCCAATAAAACCGACGATGAAAGTATCCGGCTTATGCATGAAGCGCTCGATAATGGAATCAACTTCTGGGATAACGCCTGGGAATACCATCGCGGCAGGGCTGAAGATGTAATGGGAAAAGCACTTGCTGATGGTTCCCGACGTGATAAGGTTTTTTTGATGACAAAGGTTTGCGCTCGCGATTATAACGGGGTAAAGAGACAGCTTGAAGAGAGTCTGGGAAGGCTCAGGACCGACCGCATTGATCTGTGGCAATTTCATTCAATACAGTATGATGGTGATATGGAACGAATTTTCGATCCTGAAAACGGGGGTCTCAAAGCGGCCCTGGAGGCAAAAAAACAAGGTAAGATAAGATACATAGGTTTTACAGGTCACCGGCATCCCGATATACATCTTGGAATGATGAATCAGGGCTTTCAATGGGATAGTATTCAAATGCCTTTAAATATTCTGGATGCCCATTATAATAGTTTCCAGAAAAAAGTACTGACCCTTGCGAATGAAAGCGGTGCAGGAACAATTGGTATGAAGTCACTAGCTGCACAGAACGCACGACTTCCCAGGGAATTAAACCTCAGCCCGGAATTGTGCATCAGGTATTCTTTGTCATTGCCTGTAAGCAGCCTCTGTCTTGGCTTTCAGACACGGGAGGAGCTGAATACAGATTTAAATATTGCCCGTAACTTTACTGCATTAACAGAAGAAGAAGTAAACAAGCTTCTTAACCAGTCAAGACTTCCTGCACTGGATGGCGAAATTGAGCTTTATAAAAATCCGGCCGGATATTTCGGGTGTTCCTATCATTCAGGTGTATTGCAGAAAGAACAGGATTCTTAATTCTGTACCGGGTTAATTCATGGTTTAACTTTTGCTCAGGTGCAACTAAAAGGTGAATTATTAAATCAGTTTTATTGCATTTTAAAAAACCACCACTTTTAGAAACGAGAAGCTTACCCTAAAGGACCGGGTTTGGACTTGCCAAAAGTGCAATGAAGAACTTGACAGGGATATTTTAGCTGCCAGAAACATTTTAAGATAATGTTTCTGGTAGCAGTATGAATTAGGGCAGGGACTGCCCTAATCTACGCTTAGTGAGAAGACTATGCCTTCGGTGATCAAAGAAGCCTCTTTCCAGGAGGTGGTTTATTCTTTGCTTTTCCTGTATTTACTGCGACCCTGAGGCTTGCCACTGCCGCGGGGTTTGCCCTCTCCTTTTGGTTTGCCATCCCTTCGGGGTTTACCATACCCGTAACTTCTTGTAGCTACATAATCTGGTCCCTGTCCGAGATGAGATGGGAGGGGGAGCTTATATACAGTGCTGCCAATAAGAGTTTCAATATTCTGGAAGCTCCTTACGTCCCTGCTGTTGATGAATGTCAGAGCTACTCCGGTAAGCTCAGCCCTTGCGGTCCGCCCAACCCTGTGAACATAGTCCTCAGCATCTGCAGGTACATCATAATTTATTACCAGGTCAATACTATCTATATCTATACCGCGTGAAACTATATCTGTAGCTACCAGTATCTGGAATTTTCTGTTTTTGAAATCATTAAGTACAGAAATCCGTTCATGTTGTTCCAGATCTGAGTGAATTGCCCCACTTGCGAAGCCATCTGACCTGAGTTGTTTGTGAAGTTCCTTGACATTTTTCTTTGTAGCTGAAAAAACCAGGATACTCTTAAGTTCAGGCTTGTCTTTTAGCAAATCCATTATTAGTCCCGGTTTCTGTTCATCATGAACCAGGTATGCCCCCTGAAGGACTCCTTCAGCAGGTTTGGCCAGGGAGATATTTACCTCTTCAGGATCAGAAAGGATCTTTTTTGCGAGTTGCCTGATCTTAGGTGGCATTGTCGCTGAAAACATCAGCGTTTGCCTTTCCTTGGGAAGGGTGTTTATTATTTTGACAATATCTTCAAAAAAACCCATATCCAGCATCCGGTCGGCCTCATCAAGCACCAGGGTCATAAGGTTGTCAGGTCTCAGATAGTCCAGTCCTATCAGTGAGATAAGTCTGCCCGGTGTGGCAATAATTATATTTGCACCCGCAGCAATTGCTGATTTTTGCTGTTCCCATGTATCACCGTCGCCACCACCATAAACTGCAACAGTGCTCACGGGAACAAAATAGGAGAAACCCTGAAGTTGCTGGTCTATTTGAAGAGCAAGTTCCCTTGTTGGAACAATTACAAGTACTTTGGTTCCGTTAAAATCTTCCTTCACCACCATTTGCTGTAACAGGGGCAGCAAGAAGGCTGCGGTTTTCCCTGTCCCGGTCTGGGCACACGCGATCAGATCCTTATTTTCAAGTATAATTGGAATGGTTATAATCTGAACCGGGGTTGGTTTGTTAAACCCCATTGCATCAATACTTTCATTTATAGTTGAGTGGAAATTAAAATCTTTAAAACTTGTCATCTACCAATTATGCTTATCAAATTTATACTCAGACATGGGTAAAACGTTACCTTTGCCATTTAATTTTTATTGCATGCAAAGATACAAACATATTTACTTAGATTTAGATCGTACCCTTTGGGATTTTAAAGTTAACTCCACTGAAACATTAAGGGATCTTTTTTACAAGTATTCACTTGATAAAGATTTTACCTCCTTTGATGTTTTCTATAATAGCTTTGAAAAGCATAACCATGAGCTGTGGGCACAATATCTTGCCGGAAACATGAAGAAGGCAATCCTTCGCAACCGGAGGTTTTACCTGACTCTTGGTGAATGCGGGATATATGATGAAAGTCTGTCTCAGAAGCTGGGTGATGAATACATCACTTTGAGTCCGACAAAAACCGGGTTATTGCCTTATACCATCGAAGCTCTTGATTACCTCCATGACCGGTATAGTTTATATATTATCACCAATGGTTTTAATGAAGTTCAGTTTGCGAAGATAAGAAACAGCGGGCTGGAAAAGTACTTCAGGAAAGTTATTACATCTGACAGCACCGGTTTTCTGAAGCCAAGAAAAGAGATATATAATTATGCCATAACTTCAGTCAACGCAAAGAAAAGAGAGTGCATAATGATAGGCGATGATCTTGTAAATGATGTTATTGGTGCAAAGAAGGCCGGTATTGACCAGGTTTATTTCAATCCTGAAAAGAATGAACACAAAGAAAGTCCAAGCTTTGAAATTAATTCACTTTTGGAATTGACAGAAATCTTCTAACTTTCCATAAAAGAGTTCATGAATATCCCATCCACCAGGGCACTCAAAAAGAGACCGATAATCCATGGGTGATCGATCCGTGGCAACCACATTATCTGGATACGTAACTTGCTCATAATAAATACAATATCGCCACTTTGTCCGGTTGGTATCTCAGATGGTGGGTCAGGATACTTTCTGAAAAGTAAATAATGACTTACTAAGCAGCATGTTAACTGTTCAGGGAAATGGTATACATGGAATAGAGATCATTTTAAAATGGCGGGGGCTCATTGTCAAAATCTATATTTCCTCCTGAACCAAATCCCTGGGTAAACTCATTCCCGGCATTCATCTTCGATCCAAGGGTTATAGACAGATCATCTTCTGTAATAGGCCTTATCTCATCTTCAAGTTCAGCAAAGTTCGCTGACTCGGACTGGAACTTGAGTTTTACATCGCCTATTGGTCCATTCCTGTGCTTTGCAATAATAATCTCGGCAATACCAATATTGGAATTGCCCTCGTCATCTTCATAAAATCCGTAATACTCGGGCCGGTGAATAAACAATACCATATCGGCATCCTGTTCAATCGCTCCCGATTCCCTGAGGTCGGAAAGCTGAGGCCTTTTCGTGCCGCCCCTGGTTTCAACTGCTCTGTTGAGCTGAGAAAGTGCAATAACCGGGACATTCAGCTCTTTCGAGATTGCCTTGAGAGAGCGTGAAATTGTTGATACCTCCTGTTCACGATTACCCCGGGTATCAGAGGTTCCGGTCATCAGCTGCAAATAGTCAATAATAATTACCTCTATATCATGCTGTCGTTTTAACCGGCGGCACTTTGCCCTCAATTCATATATCGAAATGGCCGGAGTATCATCTATGAATATTGGGGCATCGACAAGGTTCTTTATCTTAATTTCAAGTTGTTCCCATTCATAATCATGCAGTTTGCCGTTCCTGATACGATCGGAGGGGAGTTTGGTTTCACTGACGATCAGACGGTTTACCAGCTGGATGGAAG
The DNA here is from genome assembly GCA_964421595.1 of uncultured Bacteroidales bacterium. Classification (GTDB taxonomy): domain Bacteria; phylum Bacteroidota; class Bacteroidia; order Bacteroidales; family PUMT01; genus PXAP01. Next base: position 17,834 of record CAYQXY010000002.1, read on the forward strand.
ACATTTCCAGAGAGAATACGGCGACGGCCCGGTTATGTTCCACTGCAATATTCCTTGTCATCGATAGCACAAAGGCCGTTTTTCCCATAGATGGCCGGGCGGCGATGATAATCAGGTCTGATCTCTGCCAGCCGGAGGTAATACGGTCTATTTTTGTAAACCCGCTGGGGACCCCGCTTAAATTATCTTCTCTCTTACTGGCCTCTTCAATCTGATGAATGGCCTCTTTTATGAGAACATTGATCTTTACAGTTTCTTTTTTTATGTTTCCTTCTGCAATATTGAACAGTTCTGTTTCAGAAAAATCAAGCAAGTCGTCAACATCACTGCTTTCATCATAAGAACGGTTCTGGATCTCTGTTGAGATCCTTATTAATTCCCGCTGGATAAATTTCTGAGCTATTATTCGTGCGTGATATTCAATATGTGCTGCAGATGAAACCCTGCTTGTCAACTGGGTAATATAAAATGCCCCACCGACAGCATCAAGCTCTTTCCGGCGCCGGAGCTCTTCTGTAACTGTCATAATGTCAATAGGGTGCTCTTCAAGAGAGAGATTCATTATGGCTGCATAGATTTTCTGATGCGATTCCTTGTAAAAGCTCTCTGGTTTTAAAAGATCCAGTATGGCGATGAGGGCATCCTTTTCCAGCATCAATGCTCCAAGAACAGTTTCTTCCAGTTCCAGTGCCTGCGGAGGGATCTTACCATATTCGGGAACGGGGTGAAGCTGTTTGTATTTGCTTTTTACTTGGTTTTCCATTATAATCGTATTAAAAATTCGCAGGGAGTCCAAAGTTATAAAATTAGACCTTGCTAATTGCCGAATAGCAAACTTTCTTTTTAAACATGGACTGTTGAAAAATAAGTTACTTTTGTTTAAAAGATTTTTTTTAAAGCTTAGGCTATTAATTAACAGATAACAATGATTTACTTTCCCAATGCAAAGATCAATTTAGGATTGCATATAACCGGAAAAAGAGAGGATGGATATCATAATATTGAAACGGTATTTTATCCTGTTGGTTTAACTGATATTCTTGAAGTAATACCTTCAAAAGGAGATATTAATGGAAATACCCTGGTAAGTACCGGTATCTCTCTTGAAATCGGGCCTTCTGATAACTTATGCATGAGGGCGTGGGACGAACTGAATAAAATAGTGTCATTGCCGGGTATACATATACATCTGCATAAGATAATTCCTTCCGGAGCCGGACTCGGCGGTGGTTCATCTGATGCCGCGTTCGTTCTTAAGGCATTGAATGAAATGTTCGAGCTTGGATTGTCTGACTTTGAACTGGCTTCAATAGCAGGCAGAATTGGCAGTGACTGCCCGTTCTTTATTCATAATACTCCTTTACTGGCAACAGAAAGAGGCAATAAATTCGAACCTGTTGAACTTGACCTCTCAGGCTATCACATAGTAATAATTCATCCCGGCGTTAGCGTAAATACTGCCCGGGCATATAGAGGAGTGACTATTCATGATCACGATGTATCAATCAGGGAAATAATAACATCCGATCCTTCAGTATGGCAGGATGTCCTGGTGAATGACTTTGAACCCGGTATATTCGGGACTTATCCGATGGTGCGCAGAATTAAGGATATCCTTGTTGCCGCAGGTTCGGTTTATGCCTCAATGACAGGCAGCGGTTCAGCAGTTTACGGGCTTTTCGAAAATGAAATTGATAGTGAAACTCTTGAAAAAGAATTTCCGGGAAACTTTCTGTGGAAAGGCATATTACAGTAGTATTCCCGGAAATTTTTATAAATTAAACCTTTGTAATCTTACCCTGATGTGATGGGCAAGAGATAGTTTACAGATATCCTATCTCAATCATCAGTGTTCCTTTCGGGATACGCTGTCCCTCCTTTATCTTAATTGATTTTATTATACCTTCAAGAGGGCTTTTTATCAGGTTTTGCATTTTCATTGCCTCAAGAATCAGCAGATCATCTCCCTTCATTACACACTGACCTTCCCTTACATAGATTATGAGTATAGTGCCTGGTATAAATGATATAACCTTATTTTTCTCCGGTTTGGACCATGCTTTTCTCTTTTCGTATTTTTTCGTTAATACGGTACGGTATTTTGTGCCATCAATAACAAGGGACTTGCATCTTATTTTCTTTTCTTCACATTCTGACTTGTTCATTTGTATCTCAACTTAGTGTTATGTGATTCGTTTTAGCTGTAAAGTGTAAATGTAAAGTATCAGAATGGAGGAATCCCATGCTTTTTTTGTGGAAGAAACACCGATTTCTGATCAGATACCCCGATTGCATGCAGCAGGATCTTTCTGGTTTCCTCAGGTTCAATAACCGAGTCAACATATCCGCGAGCCGCAGCAACATAAGGGTTCGCAAACTTTTCCTTGTATTCCTTAACTTTCTGTTTACGCATTTTATCAGGATCTTCAGCTTCCATTATCTCTTTCCTGAAAATGATATTAGCTGCTCCTTCAGGACCCATAACCGCAATTTCAGCAGTAGGCCAGGCAAACACGAAATCAGCCCGCAGGTGTCTCGAACTCATCGCGATATATCCGCCACCATATGCTTTCCTTATTATCACAGTCATCTTGGCAACCGTTGCTTCACTATAGGCATAAAGTACTTTGGCACCGTGCCTGATAACACCGGCATGTTCCTGATCAACCCCCGGAAGGTATCCCGGCAGGTCAACCAGTGTAATTATGGGAATATTAAAGGCATCGCAATACCTTATAAACCGGGCTGCCTTGTCAGATGAATCCACATCGAGAACACCGGCAAGAACAAGCGGCTGATTTGCAACAAAACCTATTGTATCGCCATTCATCCTTCCAAAGCCAATCACTATATTGGCTGCCCATAACTCCTGAATTTCAAAGAAATCGGAATCATCAACTATCGCTTTTATAACGTCCCTTACATCATAAGGCTGACGGGGATCACCGGGAACAATTTCAGAAATTTTATATTCCGGCTTAGGCTCTTTTGGCTCAAACTTCAAGGCCTTCCTGATATTATTCCAGGGTATAAATGTTACAAGTTTCTTAATTTGTTCGAAACACTCAACCTCGCTTTTTGCAAAAAAGTGAGCGTTTCCTGTTATTTCACTGTGGACACGTGCGCCTCCAAGATCCTCCATTGATATTTCTTCCCCAAGAACGGTTTTTATAACCTCAGGACCTGTGATAAACATCTTGGATATCTTGTCGACAACGAAAACGAAATCTGTCAGTGCAGGAGAATACACGGCACCACCGGCACATGGACCGAGAATTACTGATATCTGTGGAATTACTCCCGAAGAAAGTGTATTTCTGAAAAATATCTCACCATAACCTGCCAGTGAATTAACACCTTCCTGGATTCTGGCTCCCCCTGAATCGTTTATTCCTATCAAAGGAACTTTCATTTTGAGTGCATGATCCATGATCTTGGTTATTTTGCGTGCATGCATCAAACCCAGTGAACCGCCTGCAACTGTAAAGTCCTGCGCAAAAAGACATACCGGAGCTCCATAAATGGTTCCAGTACCTATAATAACTCCATCGCCATGAAGGATTTTCTTTGCCATATCAAAATCTCTTGCCTCATGCTCAACGAACAGATCATATTCATGGAAAGAATCAGGATCACAAATAGCAATAACACGTTCCCGGGCAGTCATTTTACCCATAGCTGTTTGTTTCTCTATTGCCTTATCTCCTCCGCCTTTAAGCACTTCTTCCCTTTTCTTGTGCAATTCAAGGATTTTTCTTTTTAATCCCATAAAAAAGATTATTTGGTTAGTTAAAAAACAGGTGGCCGATGTATTTTACAACTGCCAGTCGATTATTTCGAGTACAACGTTACGAAATCATACCATATTAAAAAAATTTTCAAAAATTTTAGTTGAATAAAAATCTATTAGTAAACTGATTATTAATAATTAAGATCAGAAAAATATTTACCTGAACACAATTTCCCCGGTAAATTTAGAATTGATCTGCAATGATCAAGTTTATAAGGTTAGTAATCAGATAATTATGTTTGTCAGATGATGCGTCGTTACTGTTTCAATTCCTGTGGATCGCCGATGCTATTATAAATTCTTTTTGTACGCTCCTGCACACGCGTTATTTATGTGAATATTTTCAAAATATTAATCTGGATACAAGTTGGTTACCATTTGTTTTAGTCATGTGGTTTTTACTGTTGCATTACCCATAGATCTATGTCACATGTTAGCCTATGATTGATCACCATTCTTTTATCTTATATTTTCGTGTTCCCTGGTTCATGGTAGTTTTTATTGTATAATATCCATAATGCAAGCTATTTGGGTGCAAGTCTGTAAATAATATAGGCAATTATTGCATAAGTAACATTTGGCAACCACACAGCAATAAAAGGACTTAACAATCCGCTAACGGCAAACATGGTACTGAACCTCATGAACAGTATATATGAGAAGCTAAGTAGTAACCCCAGACCAATATGAAACCCGATTCCTTCCCGTGATTTCCTCGATGACAAAGACATTCCGATAATGGTCAGTATAAAAGTAGAAAATGGAAATGATATACGGTTGTATCGTTCAATAAGATAGAAATCAATATTGTCTGCACCCTGCATACGTTGTTCAGCAATGAAATCATCAAGCTGACGGAGGCTCATAGTCTCCACTATATCTTCACGTCGTGTAAAGTGAGAAGGGTGCATATTGAGGGTTGTGTCAATCTCGATACCTTTTTCAATTGTTTCGCCATTCTCATCAAAACTTCTGATCATATATTGTCGCAGTTTCCATTTATTCGTTACAGAATCATAACTTGCATAATCAGATGTCATTTTGGAAACCAGCTTATTACCATTGAATTTCTCAATTGAGAAATTATAGGCAACATCGGAATTAGAATTGAAGTTGGACATATATATGTACACACCAGGAAGGATTTGCTTGTGAATATCACGTGTTGAGGCACGTGTCGGCCGGCTTCTGTAATACCTTTCTTCAAAATCAATTCTTTTCTGGTTTGATTCAGGCAAAACCATGTCGCTCATTACAAATGAGAATATAGCAATAATGCAGGCAGAAATAAAATATGGCCTTAAAAGCCTGTTGAAACTCACACCGTTGCTCAAAATAGCTATAATCTCCGTATCATATGCCATTTTGGAGGTAAAATAGATAACTGAAATAAATGTAAAGAGGGGACTGAAAAGGATGGCAAAGTAGGGGATGAAATTAAGATAATAGTCAAAAGCAATTGCACTCAAAGGAGCTTCCTTTTCCATGAAATTATCCAGCTTCTCGGCAAGGTCAAATATTACAGCAATGCTGACAATAAGCAGGATGGAATAAAAAAATGCACCCAGGAATTTTTTTATTATATATATATCAAGTTTTTTCAGGCCGAACTTCATCATAGTTTATTACTTAACCCGGCGATCATCGAATTTTTCCATGCAATAAACGTTCCAAGAGTGATCTCTTCCCTGGCCCTGTTTAGCAGCCACATATAAAATTCAAGGTTATGTATGCTCGCTATAACCGACCCCAGCATTTCTCCTGAAACAATCAGATGACGTAAATATGCTTTCGAATATTGCATGCCTATATTACTGGCTCCACTTGGATCAAGTGGGGTGAAATCATTTTTCCACTTCAGATTTTTTATATTGATTGTTCCTTCTGATGTAAAAATACTACCATTACGCCCGTTCCGGGTTGGCATTACGCAATCGAACATATCAACACCGAGTGAGATGCACTCAAGAATATTTACTGGCGTTCCCACTCCCATGAGGTAACGTGGTTTTGATTCCGGAAGAATGTTATTTACAACTTCGACCATTTCATACATAGTCTCTGCCGGTTCCCCTACTGATAACCCCCCTATGGCATTTCCAGGTGCATCTGTATTTGAAATGTGTTCGGCCGACTGTTTACGGAGATCGCTATAGACACTTCCCTGTACTATGGGGAAAAAGAACTGCCTTGCCTTATATAATGGTTCAGTTTCATGAAACCTTTTCCATCCCCGGTCAAGCCACCTGTGGGTAAGATTCATTGATTGCCCGGCATATTTGTATTCACATGGCCATGGTGTACATTCATCAAAAGCCATCATTATATCAGCACCTATAGTACGTTGTATATCTACAATATTTTCTGGCGTGAAATTATGTTTGGAACCATCAATATGTGATCTGAACATGGCTCCTTCCTCGGTAAGTTTACGGTTTTCAGCAAGAGAAAAAACCTGGTAACCTCCGCTGTCTGTCAGTAATGGACGTTCCCATCCGGTAAATTTGTGTATTCCCCCTGCCTGGCTTATTATATCAAGGCCGGGTCGAAGGTAAAGATGGTAAGTATTACCAAGTATTATATCAGCATCTATTTTATTCTCCAGCTGGTCCCTGGTTACCCCCTTGACACTCCCTGCTGTTCCAACCGGCATAAATACGGGAGTATTAATAAAACCTCTGTCTGTCGAAATTGTGCCTGTCCGTGCCCCGGAATTTTTGTCCCTGGCTAATACCTTGAAAAACATTGTTTAGTGTTTAAAAATTGATCGCAAAGATAATCAAATGTTAGTATTATAACATCTGTCATCTTGTCATGGATATAATTATTGATCAGGATTTGATTATAAGCAAAATGTTTAATAAAATTGTACTTTCTCTAAAAATCAGATGTGAATTTTCAATTGTACCAAATCAGTCCGTTCTGGGTCATAGTAGCCGGGTTTTTTCTTCTGTCTTTCCTTATCCAGATGTTTTATTATCTTTTCTTTTTTATCAGGATCTCCCTGAAAAAAAAGAATGATCGGATTGAAGGTTCCGGTGAGCCGGTATCAGTTATTATTTGCGCAAGGAATGAAGCCGTTAATCTTGAGAATAATCTTCCACTGATACTTCAGCAGGAATACTCCGACTATGAGGTAATTGTGGTCAATGATTGTTCTGAAGATAACACAGAGGAGGTGCTTGACGAATTAAAAAAGAAGTTTAGCAATTTAAGATCCACATTTATAAGGCAGGATAAAAAGTTTAGAAGTGGCAAGAAGCTTGCTTTGACTATCGGACTCAAATCTGCATGTCACCCATGGGCCTTACTTACCGATGCTGACTGCATACCCGCCAGTAAACACTGGATATCAGAAATGCAGAAACATTTCACCCCATCCAATAAGATCGTACTTGGCTATGGTGGATATATCATGAGACCCGGATTACTTGATAAATTTGTAAGATTTGACACCTTCTTTATAGCCATGCAATATATATCCTTTGCCCTGGCAGGAATGCCATATATGGGAGTTGGAAGGAACCTTGCATATAAGCGCTCACTTTTTTTTGACAATAAGGGATTTGCCTCTCATCTGAACCTCGAATCGGGTGACGACGACCTTTTTATAAATGAGGTTATAAGTAAGGACAATAACAGCGTCGAATATTCCCACTCTTCCCATACCAGGTCAAAGCCTCCCCAATCATGGAAAGAGTGGTTTATCCAGAAGAGCAGGCATTTGACTACAGGAATACATTATAAAGGTTCGACCCGGTTTTTGCTTGGCCTTGAAATGTCAAGCAGGTTGTTTTTTTACATTACTTTTTTTCTACTTGTTATAAATAAAATATATTTGCCATATATACTATCGGTGTTCATAATACGGTTGATTTCCAACACCCTTATTTTAAATAAGGGAATGAACTGTATGAATGAAAAGAATTTATTACTATTTTCGCCGGTATTCGATCTGATAATTATTCTGTTCAATATCTTCTGTGTGACACGGAATTTCATGACTTTAAAAAGAAGTAGATGGAGATAAGTACAAACCTTTCTGATAAGGCCCAGTATGACTACGATTTGGTTATAAAGGCGACCAAGGGAGACCAAAAGGCTTATGCAGAACTCCTGGGCCGTTACCGCGATGCAATTTATTTCATGTTGCTCAAGATGGTTAACAATCCCAGTGATGCCGAGGACCTGACAATTGAAGCTTTTGGGAAAGCCTTTAAAAGCATTAAACAGTATGCCCCTAATTTCGCATTCAGTACCTGGCTATTTAAAATTGCCACAAACAACTGTATAGACTTCATGCGAAAAAAGAAAAGTACCCCGATTTCTTTTGACACCCCAAGTGAAGATCATGATGATCCGTCCCATAATATCCAGTCAGATGATCTTGACCCTGAAGAGATCATGATCAATCAGCAGAAGATGAAAATGATGAAGGATATTGTTTCAAAGCTGAAGCCAAGATACAGGAAACTTATAGAACTGAGATATTTCAAGGAATATTCATATGATGAGATAGCACAGGAACTTGAACTGCCGATTGGCACGGTCAAGGCGCAGTTATTCAGGGCAAGGGATCTGCTATTTAATGTTTTCAATAATACCAACCATAAGTTCTGATTGCTTTGGGACGGGCGGTCATAGACGGTTACTTCCCGGGAAAAGATCCTGTTACCTCCGAAAGGATAAGACAACTTGAAGAGCTTTATACTTACTGGAATTCACGGATAAATGTCATATCGAGAAAAGATATGGCGAACCTTTATATCAATCATGTTCTTCACTCACTGAGCCTTTCCAGGATAATTCCTTTTCGTCCGGGAGAAACTGCTATTGATATTGGAACCGGAGGAGGCTTTCCGGGAATACCCCTTGCCATTTTACATCCTGATGTTCACTTTACCCTTATTGATGGCACCGGCAAAAAGATAAAGGTAGTTGAGAATGTTGTTAAGGAGCTGAACCTTAAAAATGTTAATGCTGTCCATGCCCGTGCCGAAAACTTTAAGGGGCGCTTTCATTTTGTGCTCAGCAGGGCGGTTTGTTCTTTTTCCCGGCTCGTTGAACTTTCAGGAGATAAGCTGATTAAAGGAAGGTCAGTATCGCCTGAGCATGGAATATACAGTTTTAAAGGGGGTGAGATCGTTGAGGAACTGGCACAATGGAGAGAAAAAGTAAAAATATTTAATATTGAGAATTATTTTTCAGAAGAATATTTCACAAAAAAACACATACTTTTCCTTCCCACACAGAAATTATTCTAACTATGGATTTTTCCGTCTTCCCGGAAAAATAGTCAAATCCATCCGAAGTTCATTTTCTCAGATCTTTTACTGATACAACCTGCCGATTAAATATACCTTCATGTATTCGCTTCACCCTGCTCCTCAAGAAAAATAGAAACAACTATTAACTGCATTATTAACACTGACCTGTTAATATCAGTTGATATTGGTCGATACCAGTGATAAATAGGGAAAAGCGTTTTGTGGTGGATGCAAAGATCAGGTGTTTACCCATGTATGAGAAATTAAAGTGTCGGGTAGCAGGCGGCAGTGTACCTGATCAGGCCGGCTGACAGCTCCGTATCCTTAATGCCTGTTGATGAGGATCGTCTCGCTGATGGATGCATGGTCAGTACTGATGCTATATCCTGTTGGAAAGCTTTTAACCCAGTTGATTAACAGTAATTAAAAGCAGTAATCAGGTTAAATCAGTACCAAAGTGATAGAAAAATTACTGGTTCAGTAACTTGTAACTGACAAACGCAAATCTTTTGCTGTCGGGCGCCCATGAAGGAACATTAATTGTGCCCTGTCCCCCGAAAAGTTCTGTAAGTACAACCGGATCTCCTCCTTCGGCAGACATTAACCTTAACCATACAGTTTTATTTCTGGGATGGCCTTCTACACCCTTATCATATGAGAGAAGGGCTATGTGGTTACCATCAGGGGAAGGATGGGGAAACCAGTCGTTATATTCATCAAAGGTCATCTGAACAGGGTCACTGCCATCGCGGTTCATTTTCCATAGCTGCATAACTCCGCTTCTGTCGGAATTAAACCAGATGTATTTACCGCAGGGACTGTAGTCCGGGCCGTCTTCATGAGATTTGGTGTTTGTGAGCTGTACTTCAGGTCCTCCCTTGACGGGGATGACGTAGATATCATACTGACCGTTCCGCAGTGCACAATAAGTCAGCTCATATCCGTCGGGTGACCAGCCGTGCAGGTATGACGGACCTTTATCTGTAATCCTCATGGGTTCTCCGCCCTTAATATTTACTATATAAATTATGGAAGTACCTCCGTCATCAGCACTGTGGTGGCTGATTGCCATATGTGAGCCGCCAGGCGAGAGTACATGATCGTTATTGTTACGGGTGGCGAAACCTGTATTTAACCTTGTGGGTTCTCCTCCCTCAACTGGAATACTGTAAATGTGGCCCCCGCTGTTATAGTAAAGTGTAGTTCCGTCAGGCGACCAGTTAGGAGCCTCAAAATGAATTGAATCCTGATGAACAATCTCTCTTTCACCCGATTCAATATCGATTATTTCAAGATAACTTATAATTCCAGGGTTTGCAGATTGGTTCTGTTGTGCCAGCGAGATTGCTGCCGGCATTATTGTCATTATAAATATTAAAATGATATTCTTCATTATGATTAGGTTTGTTTACCAGATTAGGCGGTTTTATATTGTATATGCCGGGCATTGAATATAAAATATTCAGGCATCATGCCGGTCATCTCCTTTTAACCGTTTATGTCTTACAGATGCAATAATAACATATTTTTACTGATTTGAGAATAAAATACATACAGGCTGGCTTATTTTCAGTTCATTCCCTGTGAAGGTTAACCTGCCTGTTTCTGTATCAATATCAAATACAGTAATGTTACCTGAATTCTGATTCGCTACAAAAAGAAGATTCCCTGATGGGTCAATGTTGAAATTTCGGGGCCACTCACCTCTGACGGGTTCATGATATATTAGTTCAGGCTTTCCATCCCGATTTATCTCATAAACTGCAATGCTGTTATGTCCGCGATTTGAGCCGTAGAGAAATTTACCAGCTGGATGAACATGAATATCGGCGCAAAAATTTTCACCTTCGAAATCTTCGGGCAGGGTGGAGAGAGACCCTAGCACTGTCATCGCTCCGGAACCTTCGTCAAACATTAGCCAGGTTATAGTTGAGTTGAGTTCATTAATCACATAGATCCATCGCCCTGAAGGGTGAATTGCAATGTGACGCGGACCTGCGCCGGGCTCCATTTCCGCAACAGCAGAAGGGGTATTCAGCCGGCCATCATTTTCCACTTTATAGGCCATAACATTGTCAGTACCCAGATCGGCTGCAAGAAGCCAGGATCCACCGGGTACGGGATAAACAGAATGTGCATGGGCCGATCTTTGTCTGCGCTGATCAGGACCATTCCCCTCATGCTGTATAAAACCTGATGCTTTCTCCAGGGCACCATTTTCCAGCAAGGGTAACAATGCAAGGCTGCCTCCTGAATAATTAGCAACTGCCACGTGACTGCCATCAGGAAGAACTGAAATATGGCAGGGGTGGGCTCCAATACTCGATTGACGGTTTATGAAGGAAAGCATTCCCGTTTTCTTATCAATGGAGAATGCTGAAACTGAACCTGAATTATCTCCGTTGAAATCATTAATCTCGTTAACGGCATACAGATGTCCTGCAAGGGGATCAAGTGCCAGAAAACTCGGATTTTTATGACCTTCCACCTCCTGTATCATAGTAAACTCACCTGTACTAATATCATAATCATACAGGTAGATTCCCGGCTCTTCAGCTGAGGAGTAGCTGCCAATGTAAAATCTAATGCTTGTCATTTTATCATTTGTATTATTCCCGGCCGTTCCCTGATGCCCGCATGAATACAGTGTGATCAATAACATGGCAGAAAAGCAGCACAGGATAATAAGTCGCTTTAAACTATTTTTCAACATGATGTATGTTTTATATAATATATTGGAAATCAATATATGTATCAAAAATAGTAATATTTGAAATCATATTATACATTGAATAGCATTAATGTGTTTTCCAATTTGTGCAGATAGTTGCAGAGTATTTATTTTTTTTTTGATAAACGCTTTATTTTATATCTTCTGATTTATGGAATTGATAAAATAGTTACTTTTGAAAGTCATTAATAAGTTTTTAATCTGTCAATTAAAACAACTATGCGTAAATTATTTGTTTTAGTTTATTTTCTTTCTGCAGTTCTACTCTCCTGTTCTTCCGGTGAAGAAGGCTGGAATTTGGTATGGTCTGATGAATTTGACGGGACAGGTCTGCCAGATCAGGAAAAATGGAGTTATGAGGAGGGGTATATCAGAAATAACGAAAAACAGTATTATACAGAAGGGCGTATGGAGAATGCCAGAATGGAAAATGGTTTTCTGATTATTGAGGCCCGACAGGAGCCGTTCCAGGACATTGAATATTCTTCGGCGAGCATTAATACCAGGGAGACAGCATCATGGACCTATGGCCGCTTCGAAGTCAGGGCAATGCTTCCGACCGGGAGGGGAACATGGCCTGCTGTCTGGATGCTTGGTGTTAACAGGGATGAGGTTGGCTGGCCTGCCTGCGGGGAGATTGATATTATGGAAAATGTCGGATTTGATCCGCGGAGGGTTCATGGTTATGTACACACAGAAGCATATAATCATACCAAAGGAACTCAAAGAGGCAATTCTGTTGAACTTGAAAAACCATGGGAAAATTTTCATGTATATGCCATCGAATGGTTTGAAGACAGGATAGATTTTTTCATAGACGACAAGAAATATTTCACTTTTGAAAAAGAGGGTGACAACGATGATGTCTGGCCATTTGACAAGCCTCACTATCTGCTTCTTAACCTGGCAATTGGAGGTGGCTGGGGAGGACAGCAGGGGATAGATGATTCGATTTTCCCTCAGCAATATGTGATAGATTACGTCAGAATATATCAGTGGTATTGAGATCTGAGTATTATTTTAAGTAATTAACCTTTATTTTTTTTGTGGAAAGCAAAAAAATAGTAACTTTGCCACCTCATTACACAGAACCTGCATTAAATTAGTTTATTAATATTGTATATGCGATGAAGAGGACATATCAACCATCAAACAGAAAAAGGAAAAACAAACACGGGTTCCGTGAGAGAATGGCCTCGGCCAATGGACGCAGAACACTGGCAGCCAGAAGGGCCAAAGGCCGTAACCGTCTTACAGTTTCGGATGAACCCAGGCATAAAGTCTGATCCCTTTCCAATAAAAAATAAAAAAAACTGTCTGACCGACAGTTTTTTTTATGGGATGATGTTCCGAGCATGATTAATTATCAGAATGTGTAAGTCCACTATTGGCTGGAATGGTCGTCAGTCATTAAATATGGGTCCACTATTGGGGCATGGGTGCAGCCATTGAAAACCAAATCACTGATCGGCCTGATCAGTCCTGTTTTAAACTAATCCCTGGCTAGCCTGATCAGACCTGTTTTTTTTCTGGTACAGACTTAAGTGTTTCAACCAGATAAACCCAGAACTTTTCAACCGAAGCAATATGAACTTTCTCATCAGGAGAATGAGGAAACCTTATGGTGGGGCCGAAGGAAATCATATCCAATCCCGGATAAACCCCGCCAATGAGTCCGCATTCCAGTCCGGCATGAATCGCCTTGATCTCGGGAACCCTTCCATATAGTTTATCATAAACCTTTTTCATCACAGCAAGTATCTCCGACTGCATATCCGGTTTCCATCCGGGGTATGCCCCTGTAAAAGATACACCGGCACCTGCAAGATTAAAAAGTGACTCAATCATTCCGGCGAGTTCATCCCTTGAACTGTCTACCGAGCTGCGCAAAAGGCACTGTAAGTTTACTTTTCCCTCTTCTGAATAAACTCTGGCCAGGTTTGTTGAGGTTTCGACCAGCCCCGGCATGGAACTGCTCATGCGCATAACTCCGTTCGGGCAGGAGATTATTCCTGCTATTAATTTTCTCAGGGTGCTTTCATCAACCTGAAAATCAGGAAGTTCTGTTTTCTTAATTTCAAACTTAAGGTCCGGTTCTGTATCAGATAACTCTTTACGATAAATATCTTCATACTGCTCAACCAGGCTTTTAAGTTCTTTCTCTTTTCCCTGCATAATAACAACATCGGCTGCAGCATCTCTTGGAATTGCATTCCGGAGACTGCCACCATCAATATTTGCGATGCCGGCATCGAGCAGATTTACAGCGTGCTTTAAAAAACGGAAGAGCAACTTGTTGGCATTGCCCCGACCCAGATTAATATCGAGTCCGCTATGCCCCCCCTTTAATCCGCCTATTCTTACTTCAAAGGCAATACTGTCAGGAGGAACCGGAACTTCGGTATATGCAAAACTTATATTGGCATCAAGGCCCCCGGCACACCCGACATAAAGCTCACCCTCATCTTCCGAGTCGAGGTTAAGTAATATCTCCCCGTCAAGCTGGCCGCTTTCGAGTCCAAAAGCACCAGTCATGCCTGTCTCTTCGTCTACTGTAAAAAGGGCTTCAATAGGGCCATGACTCAGGTCTGATGAGTCAAGTACAGCAAGTGTGGCCGCAACCCCCATGCCGTTATCAGCCCCGAGTGTAGTGCCGTCTGCTGTTACCCAGTCGCCGTCAATAAATGTTTTTATCGGGTCTTTTTCAAAATCATGGTCGCTGTTCCTGTTTTTCTGGGGTACCATATCGAGATGAGATTGCAGAACCACGCCTTTAAGATTCTCCATTCCCGGAGTAGCAGGCTTCTTAATAATTACATTGCCTGTCTTGTCTACAATAGTTTTCAACTGCCGCTGAGTGCCGAAATTCCTAACATATTCAATTATCCCGGCCTCCTTTTTTGAAGGTCTAGGGATTTGAGTGATTTCATAAAAGAATTGCCAGATTTTATCCGGGTTCAGGTCTTTTATTTCTATGCTCATAATATTTGGTTTAAAGATATTTGACACAAATTATTTATAGCAATCGCGGTCAACTTAAACAGACTGGATCAGGGCATATAATAAATCGGGCCCTCAATGCCAAGAGGAAGTCCAAGCCAGATCCATACCAGAAGCATCGGTATCCTTACAAGTGCAAAAGCAATAGCATAGGGAAGCATCATCGATATCAGGGTTCCAATACCTACATTCTTAACATATTTCTGTGCAAATACTATCACAAGTGGGAAATAAGGAAGGAGAGGAGTAAGTACATTCGAATAAGAATCGCCAATACGGTAAGCCGCCTGTGTTAGTTCGGGTGAATATCCCATTAGCATAAGCATAGGCACAAAGATAGGAGCCAGCAGGGCCCATTTGGCAGATGCACTGCCCATTATAAGATTAACAAGGGATGCCACTATAATAAAGGCCACCAGAAGCGGTCCGCCGGTAAACCCGATTGCCTTAAGACCGTCAGATCCCTTCACGGCAAGTACGCTTCCGAGGTTTGACCAGTTAAAGTATGCAACAAACTGGGCTGCAACAAAAGCAATTACTATATAAAGTCCCATGGTAGCCATGGCTTTGGAAGTCATTACCGATACATCCTTGTCATTTTTAATTGTTTTTGCAACAATCCCATAAACAAGTCCCCCGACAAAAAATATAATAAACATAATCGGAACCAGCGAATCATAAAATGGCCGCATGCTTGCCTTCCCGGTAGCAGGATCGATATCACCCCTTAGCAGGCCGTCTGAAGGAATAATTGTAAGTGCTATCAATACAAGCAGTATAAAAACCGAGAACAGAGACCACTTAAGTGCGGTACGTTCACCACGTGAAATTTCACCTGCTCCCTCGTTTACTATCTCACCTTCCGGCTGGTATGTTCCGAGCCGGGGTATAAGTATCTTTTCTGTAACCCATGTTCCCACGATCCCTATAAATGGCACAGATGCTGCCATCAGGTAATAGTTTGACAGTGGATTCACTGTATAGGAAGGATCAATTATCTGTGCTGCCGGCTCTGTAAAGGCCGCTATCATCGGGTCAAGGCCGGTAGGGAGGAAATTTGCACCGAATCCTCCTGAAACACCGGCGAAAGCTGCGGCAATCCCTGCAAGCGGGTGCCTGCCCATACCCATAAAGATTACTGCACCAAGTGGTATAAGCACAACATAACCTGCATCGGCGGCAACTGAGCTTATCATTCCGGCAACGACAATGGAGAAGGTTATCATGTACTTGGGAACTTTAGAGACAAACAGTCTCAGGGCAACCGCTATCATTCCGCTGTGTTCGGCAACACCTATTCCCAGCATTACCACAAGAACCAGCCCAAGTGGGGGAAACTCAGCAAAAGTCCTTACCATTTCGGTCATGATACGCTGAAAACCTTCTTTTGACAAGAGATTAATCACTTCGATTGATTCAACGGGAATACCGTTCCTGTCAAGTAAGCCGGCTGCTTTACCAGGATGGTCTACGGTTATACCACCGAAAATCCATGACAATACCAGTACCACCAGCATCAGTATTGCGAATAATGTAACCGGTTGAGGCAGTTTATTGCCTATCACTTCTATCTTATCTAATGCCCGTTGAAAGAAACCTGGCTTTTCCTGAGTATTTTTAGTCATAGAATTAGAATATTATGGTTTGGGTTTGGCTATGTTGCCGGCTGCGGCCGGATAAGTAACTGTTTTTTAACCTAAAAGAAGGTGCAAAGTGTTGATTTAGAAATTAAAATCGTAAATGTAAAAAAAAAGCCTCTACCCATGCATATGTTTAGAAACATAATTGTCCAAAATTGGTAAAATATTTATGCAGTCGCAATGGGAGTGCAGTTCAGGTGTTAAATAAACATAAATATAGACATATGTTGTTTAGATAATATATTTTTGTAATAAAATTTTTATTTCTTTGATCTGAGAATTAAATGATCCTGGTTTCCCGTTAGCTTTTTGGGTACACCGGATCTAAGAGCACAAAGGGGGAAAATATACTTAAATTAAATTCTTGTCATGAGGTTAAAAATTACAATATTCATTCTGGCGGGTTTTCTTTCATCTTTTATAATGACGCAGGCAAGCGACAAGGTGAAATGGTTTAGCTTTGAAGAAGCTGTTCAACTGGCAACAATGAGCCCCAGGAAAATTCTTGTAGATATTTATACTGACTGGTGTGGATTTTGCAAGCAGATGGATGCCGTGACCTTTAAAAATCCTCAGGTTGCAAAATATATTAATGAACATTACTACCCTGTGAAATTTAATTCAGAAACGAATGATACGATATATTTCCAGGGTCATATGTTTGTAAATGACGGAGAAGGCCGCAGGTCGGCCCATCAGCTTTCTATCGCATTACTGCAGGGCCAGATGTCTTATCCTTCTGTTGTATACATAGACGAAGAATTTGCCCTGCTTACTTCTGTTCCAGGTTTTCGCAAACCAGACCAGATTGAACCCATACTCAGGTTTTTTGCCGAAGATCACTACAAGACCAAGACCTGGGACGAATTTATGAGCAATTTTGCGGGAACTTTCAAATAGGGTCGTTATTTTTCTTCCCAGAGAAAATCTGCTGGCAGATTCACCAGATTTCCGTACTGACTCACAAGTATCCTCTTCCGGGCAATAATATTGTTTCCATCACTCAACTGGACACCTGCTACATCGGGTATCCTGTAAAAAAGCCTGTTCGGGCTGTTATCCCTTGTAGCTGGCAGCGGAGTTGAAAGTCTTTCTATGGCAGACGTTTTCATTTCATTCCTCAACTCCAGTGCAATAGGTCTGCCGCTTACATCATTATATGGCAGTATGCCTGACGTATCAGAAAACCTGAAGAGAATCCTTCGCTCTGTTCCATTCTGCAGTGCATCTTTTGAAGGAGAGTATTCAAAATTATATACATGGTTAATTTCTGAGATCTTCCCTATGAACAGTTTCAGATACTCGTTTTCGAGTCGCGCGAATTCTTCAATAATCACTTCCAGGGCCTTTCCGTCGGGAAAAAGGTCAAGTTCGCCTGATAATAGTTTGAAGCGGTTATTCCTGAGATCATATATCAGATCGGCTGCCTCGGCTGCCTTGGCTTCAAGACTCCTTGTAACCGTTTGTCTCTGCATTACAGGCACATTGACGAAAGCAGTGTCCTGGCGCTCCCTGCGCATTACGGTACGGGTTTCCTCCACTACATTAGGATGTATTGATAAATCTGTAAACAGAGGACTTGATGCAGATTTTTCACGACCATATACTGTTCCCGGTAATTCAGGAAGCTGTCGCTGATTTATAGGAAGGATAAAACCTTCCCTGCTTAGCATGAAGAAATTAGTGACATAACTGTCATTTGTCGACACCAGATAGTAATGATCAGGGTCTGCTTCCTCATAGGTATTGATTACTATATCGCTGATGCTCCAGCTGGTAACATCCTGGGAAGGCACGCCTGTTATTCCAAGGAATCTTTCAGCATACTGATAATAAGGTCCCCTGCGCGTTATGGTTTGAGTTACATTTACAGATACATCAACTGTTGTCCTTGGAATTGAATAGACAAGAGTGTAATTGTCAGGTTTATCAGGATCAGAAGCATGAACCGCCGAAGTATTGCGCTCTATTCCGCTGGTGCCGACACACCCCGTCAGCAGGGCTGATCCAAGGATCACTAAAACTGAAGGAATTAATTTCATTCGAATAAGGTATTTGTTATTGTGTTCATTATAAGTAAGTTATAATTCATGTCAAGTGGTTGCCACGAATGAATCACCCATGATTATTAAACTCTTTTTGTTTGCCCTGCCTCATGGGAGATTCATTCGAATGGTTTTAAAATATTAATTTAATACATGTTGCATTAAGTGGTTTTCCATCGATTATCCGTGGGTTATTCTATGATTTTTGTGTACTTTGGTTCGTGTTTCGGAACGATTAACCGATTTCCCTCGAATCATTTTGAATGCCTTACCCAGATTTTTAATTATATCACCTGCTGTCATTGATTCCTGTGACTTTTTGCTACTTGCGAAATCACCTGCCATGCCGTGAAGAAAAACTCCCGCAATTGCTGCATCAATGGGTTTAAAACCCTGGCCAAGCAAAGATAGCAGAATTCCTGTCAGTGCATCGCCCGATCCTGCAGTGGCCATTCCCGGATTGCCATTGCTGTTGAAATAACATAATCCCTCTGGAGTAGTAACAGAAGTGTAAGCCCCTTTAAGTACAATAATTATTTTATATTTTTTTGAAAATTCAATCTGGCTTATCAAACGGTCATGGCCGTTTTTATGTTGTCCTGCCAGACGGTCAAATTCGCCCGGATGGGGCGTCAGTATGGAATTTTCCGGAATATCGCCGAGCCAGTCGTTATTCAGCGAAATTATATTCAGTGCGTCAGCATCGAGTACAAGAGGAACTTCTACAGTTAGCAGTAAATCATGCAGCGCTTTCTGGCTGACCTGTCTTGTACCAAGTGCGGGGCCAACAGCTACTGCATCATACTGATCCAGCAATGGAGCCCCGGAAAAGCAGATATCAGAATCGTCTATGCTTACCATTGCCTCTGGTACACACACCTGCAGAATTTCGCAACCTTTTGCCGGCACATGAGTTGAGACAAGTCCTGCACCTGTTCGCAGACAGGATTCTGTGCCCAGTACAGCTGCTCCCATTCTTCCGTGTGATCCTGAAATTAAAAGACAGTGGCCGAATGTGCCTTTATGGGAGAACTTGCTCCTGGGTTTTATCAGGGGAGTTACAAGATCCTGGTCAATATAATGATAATCAGTCTTTACACTATCAATAAACTGCTGATGAAGCCCAATGGGGAGTATTTCCCACTGGCCAACAAATTCTTCATTTTCTGCAAACATAAAGGCAAGCTGAGGAAATTGAAATGTGAGTGTATATGTTGCCCTTATTATACTGTCGCCGACAGTAACCTTGTTATCATCGCCAAAAAGTCCTGATGGAATATCAACGGCCAGTACTGGTGATTTTTGCTCATTCAGGTAATCTACAAGTTTTGCCACAATCCCCTTCAGGGTTCTGTTAAGTCCCGATCCGAAAAGAGCATCAACGATCAGGTCGGAAGGACCAATTTCAGGAAAGTCTTTTTCCGAACTTATCGACTTGAGAGAAATGTTCATAGCCCTGAGTCTGCCGATATTAATAGTTGCATCCCTCGAATACCCGGCTTCCGGTGATATAATAAATGTCCCGGTAATATATCCCTTTTCTCTCAAAAGCCTGGCAAGAGCTAAACCATCTCCTCCATTATTTCCCGGACCGGCAAAGATCCAGATCTTTGTAGAAACATCAAATTTGCCTTCAATCCATCCGGCTAAAGTCCGCGCTGCCCTTTCCATAAGATCGACCGAAGTTATCGGCTCATTTTTGATTGTGAAAGCATCAGCTTCCTTTATTTGCGATGTGCTAAGTATTTTCATAATTCATTGTTTTATATCGATGGCTATAGTCATTGTCATAAATTTAACCTTCATACAACTGTTTTCGTCCCTCTCCTGATCAGCATTTTGTCGTGGGGCCAGAAAAAGTTTATGACACCAGACAACATGAACCAGATTATCAAAAATGCACGCCGGGAACCTGAAGTTAATTGTGTCTTAAAAATACAATATTTTAAATTGAGTTTTTAACAAAATATACTTTCTTTGATGGCTGTTTGGGCACTCAATTTTACCGGAAACATAAAACACCAAATTTTAACTTAACTATTTTCCCCTTTATTATGACCTCAAATAAAAGTAACAGCCAGGGTTTTATCTCCAAGATGCTTGCAACTATAGAACGGGTGGGAAATAAATTGCCTCATCCTGCAACATTATTTGCCATATTTGCCGCGGGAACCATTATTCTGTCAGCAATTGTAAGTGCTTTTGATGTTTCAGTTACCCATCCCGGTACCGGCGAAGAGATCAGCACTTTCAGCCTGGTTTCTGTCAGCGGATTACATATGATTCTCACAAGGATGGTTGTAAATTTTACATCCTTTGCCCCGCTCGGAACTGTTCTGGTTGCCCTTCTGGGGATAGGGGTAATGGAGTCGAGTGGTTTTATGTCTACTGCACTCCGCAAACTTGTTCTTTCAGCCCCCAAGCAATTTTTGACATTTGCAATTGTTTTCGCCGGAATTCTGTCAAATACAGCAAGTGAGGTCGGATATGTGGTACTGGTTCCCCTGGGAGCTATGATTTTCCTTGCAGTAGGCAGGAATCCGATAGCCGGACTGGCAGCTGCTTTTGCAGGAGTATCAGGAGGTTATAGTGCCAATTTGCTGCTGGGTACCATTGATCCCCTGCTTGCCGGTCTCTCTGAAGAGGCTGCCCATATAATTGATGCGGCCTATCAGGTTAATCCTGCTGCAAATTATTATTTCATGTTTGTATCGACTTTTTTTATTGCTGTTGTCGGCACCTGGGTAACAGAGAAGGTTGTAATACCAAGGCTGGGACCATATACGGGCGATGCAAGGCCTGAGGAGTTGCATGACATTACTCTTGATGAAAAGCGGGGACTAAAGTATGCTGCCTATACATTTTATGTTATTGTTTTGTTGCTTCTCTGGGCTACTATGCCACTAAGCGGTGGTATATGGGACTCGGTTCCCGGAAGTGGATTTTTACGCGATCCTGAAACAGGTGATCTGTTGCGATCTCCATTTATGTCTGGTATCGTGGCCATGATATTTATAATAGCTGCGATAATTGGTATAGCTTACGGGATTGGAGCCAAAACCCTGAAAAGCAATAATGATGTTATTAACGGAATGGGCAAGTCGATGTCTACCCTTGGGACGTATATCGTGCTCGTATTCTTTGCTGCGCAATTCGTGGCCTATTTTAACTGGACAAATCTCGGGTTGATTTTCGCGGTCAAAGGAGCTGAAGCTATCGGTTCAGTTGGTATGGGCAGAATTCCTCTTATGATCAGCCTGGTACTGATATCGGCGGTCATTAACCTGGTAATTGGCAGCGCGTCGGCCAAATGGGCAATAATGGCTCCGGTTTTCATTCCGATGTTCATGCTACTTGGTTACTCGCCTGAATTTACCCAGATGGCCTACAGGGTTGGCGACAGTGTGACTAACATTATTTCACCCATGATGTCATATTTTGCTCTTATAGTGGCATTTATGGAGAAGTATGACAAACGTGCCGGAATCGGGACAATAGTAGCTACAATGCTGCCTTATTCGGTTGCCTTCCTGGTGTTCTGGCTATTGCTTCTTATAGTCTGGATCTTACTGGGACTGCCCATTGGTCCCGGAGCACAATTGTTTTACTCAATTTAATATAGTGTTATAAGGAGTTGTAAATTTTAAAAACCCTGGTTATGATATTTTTATGGATTGTTTTGGCGTACTTGTCTTTGTTGATGGGTATCTCCATTTATAAAAGTTTTGCAGTAAAAGGTCAGGACGATTTCATGGTTGCCGGGCGCTCGGTGCCAACATACAAGCTTGTGGGAACTCTGCTTTGTACATGGATAGGGTCGGGGAGTCTTCTCGCCGGAGCAGGTCTCGCGGCCAGGGTAGGCCTGTCAGAGTTATGGATGGCGGCAGGGGCATGGGCCGGAATAATCCTTGTGTTCTTCCTGGCCGCCAGGGTAAGGAGGATTGCCCAGTACACAGTACCTGACATACTTGAGCTGCGCTATAATAAATGGGCACGCATACTGGGAACCATTGTTATTGTGATTGCATATACAACCATAGTTGGTTACCAGTTCAGAGGAGGTGGTTTTGTTCTGAATCTTGTTGCAGGTGTTCCGGAATGGCAGGGGGTTATCATCACTGCGCTGTTCATTATCCTTTTTACAGCTTTTGCCGGTATGATCTCAATTGTTTCTGTCGACATAATTAATGGTGCAATTATAACTCTCGCTGTGATAGTGGCTGTTCCACTTGTATATATGCATCTTGGAGGAGGTGAATATGTTTCTTCGAACCTTGAGCCCTCTATGCTGACTGCATTTGGAGATTATAACTTTTTATGGGCAATGGGTATATTCCTGCCTACATTATTGCTCCTTTTGGGAGAATCAAATATGTATCAGAAGTTTTTCTCTGCCAAGAATGAGAAAGCAGCCAAATCGGCTGTCGTATGGTGGGTAATGGGGACAATCGTTGTGGAAACGGCAATAGCTTCCCTGGCAATTCTGGCTTTCAGTCATTTCAATAACCTTCCATCCACTTCAGATTTCTTTCTTTCCATTGAGAACTCTGAGCAGATAATATTACATACTGCCAGGTATGGTACCGAAATAGGGCTTCCGCTTATCGCGGGACTTCTTTTGATTTGTGCGGCTGTAGCAATAATAACCTCGACCGGAAACAGTTTCCTGATGGCTCCGTCAACTAACCTTACGCGTGATATATATCAGAGGTTTATTAAACCGGGAGCCGGAGAAAAGCAAGTTGTCCGGTTTCAGAGAGGCGCGCTGGTTGTGCTTGGTATTTTTGCCTACCTGCTTCTGACTCAGTTCAGGACCATACTTGACATGGCCTTTACCGCATACACCATGGTTGGAGCCGGCCTTACTCCTGTGCTGCTTGCGGCTTTCCTTTGGAAACGGGTAACTACAGCAGGGGGAGTGGCCTCTATTGCTACCGGACTTGGGGTTACAATACTTATTACGGTAATTAATTCCATTTTGCCCGCTCCTTTTATAAGTACCAGCTACATAGTTATTCCGGCAGCAGGAGCATCAGTCCTTGTATTGATTGTGGTTTCGCTGCTTACTAAACCAGATCCGGAACACAAGTGGAAGAAGTTTTACACAAAGGAAGCCTCCCTGGCTGATGCAATAAGGGAGCAAAAGCAGTCCGGGTAGGCCTCTTTCTTCTTAAAAAGTTTTCATGGAACGATTTTTATATTAACAATATATCAACAATTGATGTAATTGGTATGATGTTGATTATTAGTATTATGGGGGCTTGATTGTTAATAACATAACTAATGTGGTTTTGGACCGGGAAAATGACGGTGTCACATTTTCCTGAAAAATGTACCTCTTAACAGGAAGGGTTTCCGGGAATGGATGATTGGGTCAGCAACTTATCCGGATAATTACTAACCAGCCGGTCTGTTTGACGGGCTAAAAATCCTGTAATTATGTACAGATCAATCTGGAAAACTTTTAACAGGTCAGTATGTACTCTGAATTATTTCAACAAGAGAAATGTCCTTTATTTCAGATCTACCGGATTCAGGTTCGGTAATTTTATAATATGTGGCTGCCGCATTTTTGAGATAAAAGATAGTGATTATCTTTCTATTCAATTTATATCAGCAGGTCCTTTCGGTCAGAAATATTCATTGAAATTAACTTCAGAAGATATAGAGCGCCGGTCTGCAGGAGACAGGGGTGGACTGTCCGGTATTAACATTCTGAACATATCGGGCAGGGAATTTGTGAAAGTGACCCCTATAATGGATATTTGCCGGAGTGAACCAGAAATAGGAACTCCTGTCGCTATTATTGCCTGCGGTACAAATACAGATCGTCCATACCTTAAATCAGGGATGATATCTTCAAAGTTGCAAATCAGGGGAAAAGATATGATTTTAATTGAAACATCGTTTGAAAAAGGAAATTGCGGTGCGCCTCTACTAAATGCAGAATCGGGTAAGCTGATCGGAATATTGGCTGATGGATTCACCCCATCTTCATTCAAGTATAAGACACTGAAACCCATAATTGATGAGAATATCAATCGCCTGAAACAGGCCTCCGGGAAATGGACATTTGGAGATATTGATCCCGCGCAGGTACTGGCAGCTAATCAGTATATGATAAAACATCTGGCAAGAGAATTCAGTCTGAATTCCCATTCTTGTTCCGGCTTAGCAGTACCTGCCTCCAGGTTGATGCTGTATTTGCGACAACTTGAACATAATGAGTTCTTTGCTGAGGTAAAAAAGAACTGATTGAATTATCCTTCTTCCCTGTTATGTTCCTGCCCCGGGGGTGTAACTTCACCCTTGAAATCATTCATAATCTTTTCGATATCTTTTTCGGTAGAATGCAATTTCTCCTTACATAAGTGTAGCAGAAAATATGCTCTCTTGACTTTGGTTGAAAGATCATCAACATCAAGCTCTTCATTTTCGATCTGACGAAGAATCTCCTCAATTTCTTTTACTGCCGTGTTATATTTTATGCTGTTGTCTGACATTTTACCAAAGTTTTTAAGGACCAAAATACCATGAACTTATATTAACGGAAAACTAATTGTACTGTTTGGCACCCGGTGCATTGAAAAAGGTAATTAAGACCGGAATGTAAATTTAAGAACAAAGTTGAATAATCTAGCCATAGCCTGTAATGTTATTCTACAGGGGCAGTCTGAACCAGAAGCGGGTACCTGCGCCCTCCCTGCTCTCGGCACCTATTTCCCCCTTTGATTTCTCAATTAGTTCCTTGCAAAGTATCAGTCCGAGTCCGCCTCCCTCCTCCATATCAGTTCCCTTCCTGCATGTGGAGTCATCCAGCAGAAACAGCTTTTTCTTCATTTCCTCAGGAATTCCAATACCGTTATCTTCAATTGCAGTGTATATATCCTGATTTTCCTTTCTGGAAGTTATTTTTATTTTACCACCGCGGTGTGTGAATTTAACTGCATTGTCGAGGAGGTTCCTGATTACGCTGGAGATAAGCAGTTTGTCAGAAACAATTATTAATTCATCAGGCAGATCAGTTGAAATATCGATATTTTTTTTAGAAGCGTTTATCCTGATTAAGTTTATTTCTGCATTAACAAGAACTACCAGATCGAATTTTTCGGGCAGATAATGCATGGTTCCGGTCTGTGAAGCTGACCATTTAAGCAAATTCTCAAGAAGTTTATAAAGGTTACGTGAAGAAGTGCGGACTATACTTATATAATCGCGTATTTCGTGCTCTTCAAGTTCATTGAAACTGGTTGAGATTATCTCAGAAAATCCCAGCAATGCATTAAAGGGATTTTTCAGATCATGTGCAATTATTGAAAAGAATCTGTTTTTAGTTGCATTTAACTGTTCCAGCATAAGAGATGACTCCCTTAGCTTTTTATTCGTATTTTCCAGTTCACTTATTTTTTGCTTCAGCAATCTGTTTGTTCTGTGCACTGACCCAAACCTGAAAACTATTATTGCCATGAATAATACAAGTGCGCTCATCAGAACGACCAGAAAGATCTTAATGTGGTTCTGCCTTATGATCATCAGCTCCTGAACCCTGTTTTCCTTCTGAAGCAGGTCTATTTTATTATTTTGTTTTTCAGTTTCAAAAATCCGCTGAAGTTGTGTGTGCCGACTCTCCGAACGCTGAATCCTTAGAGAGTCTTTCAGTGAGGTGTGCATCTTTAAATATTTCAGCGCTGACTCAAAATCTCCCGATAATTTATTATGCTGGTATAACAATTTGTAATTATCGCGAAGAAGTTGTTTTGATGAAATATTGGCAGCTATAGAGAGGCTCTGTTCTATATTGGTCATGGCAAAATCCATCTCTCCGGTTGCCAGCCTGTTTTGTGCAATGTGATAATGAGTGAGAGCTATCAGGTTCTGATCGCTTACCTCATTGGCATAATCAAGGGACTGCTTTAAATGGAATAGTGATTCCGGGTAACGTTCAAGATGGTAGAGAACTTCACCAATCTGCCTGTGGTTTATAGACAAAACTCTCGAATCCTTAAGTTCTTCTCTTAGTTTTAGCTGCCTCTCAAAATATTCCAGTGACTGAATATACCGGTGCTGATCCCTGTAAATTATTCCCAGATTATTTAATGATGTTGCTATTAGACCTTTATCTCCATATTCTTCTTTAGCTTTAAGTGCTCTGCCAAGATATATTTCCGAAGAATCATATTCATTTAACCTGCTGTATAACAAACCGGTATTGTTTAAGAACATGCCCTCTCGTTTTGAATCATCCAGGGATCGGGCAATTTCAATTGCCTTAGTGTAATTTTCCACGGCAGTGGTGTAGTTTTCGAGGAAATAGTGCACATTTCCTATTCGGTTAAGGGCATCAGACAAGCCTTCCCAGTATTTAAGCTCGTCGGCAAGCTCATAGGCCCGCGTGGCATAATCAAGACTCTCTTCAAAACCAAAAGCCCAGTTCGCCTGACTTATTTCAATCATCAGATCTACCTTTTCTTTACCGGTTTTCTGTGAAACCTGATTTTTAAGGCTATCGAGAAGTTTTTCCGCATCATTATCCTGAGCTACTGCTATAGCCTGGAGAATGAAAGCAGATACTGCCAGAAGCATTATCCTGGAAAGAATTTTTGATAGACTGTCTGTAACTGAATTTCTCATCCGGGAATTGTAAAAGTAAAAGTACTTCCCTTGTCAGGCTCGCTCTCAACCCATAATCTGCCTCCACACTTCCCGACAAACTCTTTGCACAGCATCAAACCCAAACCTGTGCCTTTTTCATCGTTGGTACCTATGGATGTCATATTATAATCAAGGTTAAATAATTTTTTTAGTTCAGCCGGGCCTATCCCAACCCCATTATCCTTGACAGAGACCTCTATAAAGTCATTGATTTTTTTTGATGATATAATTATTCTTCCATCAATATGGGTAAATTTCACAGCATTGTTTACAAGGTTTCTGATTATGGTTGAAACTATATTCTTATCGGTAAATGCAATAATTTCAATTGGGATCTCATTACTGATACTAATGTTTTTATGTTTTGCATTAACCATGACTGTGTTGATACCTGTATCTGCCACTTCTCTCAGACTGAATTTTTCAGGTTTGAACCGGATATTGCCTGTCTGGCTTCTTGACCATTCCAAAAGGTTTTCCAGCAGACTGTAGAGGTTTACTGCAGATTTATTTATTATGCCAATATATGTCAGAACCTGTTCACGGCTGAGATCTTTGTAATTTTGATGCAGTGTTTCTGAAAAACCCAGCAATGCATTGAAAGGGTTTTTTAAATCGTGTGCTATTATTGAGAAGAATTTGTCCTTTGTCGAATTTAATCTTTGCAGATTCAGTTCAGTACTGGACAATTCACGGTTTGCGGCCTCGAGTTGGGCAGTTTTCTCATGGAGATTTATATTGAGTTTTTTCCTGTATCGGTATAATCCGTGAATGGCTATCACAAATAGTCCCGCCAGAATAGCAAGGCCACCAAGATATGCCAGGTAACTTCGTTGCCTCCGGATATTTAATGTTCTGATATCATTATCTTTCTGCAATAGTTCAAGCTCTGAAAGTTGATTTTCCCGGTTATATCTAACCTGGAGCTTAGCGATATTTTCTCTGGCATCTGTATTAAAAATACTATCTTTAATGGCATCATAGAGTTCATAGTTCATTAATGATTTTTCAAATTCACCGGTTTCACTGAATAGTCTGGAACGAAACAGGTAATTTTCACTAATAACCATCCTGGCATTTATTTTAAGAGCCAGCTCAAGTGCTTCTTCAAGGAACCCGATTGACTTATCAAACTCCTTCATCAGATAGTATAGCTCGCCGATATTGTTATAGTTATTCGCGAGGTTAAAATAATTGCCTGAAGAAATGTTGATATCGACAGATCTCTGGTAGCTTTCCATTGCATCAATATAGTTCCCCAGCCTGGCATGAAGTATCCCTGTGTTATGGCTCGTGATTGCAATGCCACTGAGATAATTAATTTTCTCATAACTCTGCAATGCTTGGGAATAGTAATCAAGGGCTGTAGTATAGTCGTTTCTTTCAAACCATATTATTCCTATATTATTTTGTACCGATGCTATTCCTCTTCTGATGCCTCCAATCTTATTGTATGTATCCAGAGACTGGTTATAATATTCAAGTGCCATCTCAAGATTGTTTAACTGTCTGTAAACAATCCCTATATAATTCAGAGTTGATGCAACTCCATTCAGATCACCCGATTTTTTGAATAGCTCAAGTGCCCTGAAAAAGCATTCCTGGGCTGCATCATACATAGTCATACGGTGATACATGTTTCCCTTAGTGGTGATTACTGATGCCATTCCCTGAACATCATCCATTGATTCGTATATCTCAAGAGCTCTTTCCAGGGATATCCCTGCATTACTGAAATCAAACAACCCGGAGAGAACAGAACCTTGTATATTGGAATAATACGCTATATCTCTTTTATTTTCAATTTTCTGACTTAGCTCAACCGCCTTATTGATATATTCAAAAGCGAGTTCATTATTCCCTAAAATATCGTTGACAAGGTAAAGGTTATTATATGAGGCCAGTATACCTTTCAGGTCACTTATATCCATCCTTATATCAAGCGAACGCTGGTAATTAACAAGAGCCTCATCATATTCGGTTTCGAAATATCTGGCATTTCCGATCCTGTTTAAAGCATCGGCCATGCCTTTCTTGTCACCCAATGATTCTGCAAGGATCAGGGCTTCATTGGCGTATCGCAGACTCTTATCAAGTGAGACTGACCAGTAAGCCTTTGAGAGGTCATTTAATATAACGATCCTCTCTATAACCGGAACTTTCACCAGAGCCTGCCTGAGGCTGTCAATAGTTGCAGTTTCACCATGGGCCGGGAGGAGGCGGGCTGACAGAATTATAAAAACAACTATATATCTGGTAATCTCTTTCAATACAATATTTACAATTTTTTCTGTATCTTCTCGATATTCTGAATTTTACTATTTATACGGCCATCATATAATTTGGTTACTATTGTGTCGCCGTAATTAAGGTCTTTAATGGTTTTAATTATCCTTTCATCTTTTAAAATCATTGCATAGCCTTTTTTCAGCAGGTTTTCAGGGTCAACCAGGTCAATGGTTGTATTATACAGCATGAGTTTGTCAGATCTTTTCCTGATAAGATTTCTGGTAACATCAGGCAGGATCTTGTTTCTGATTTCGAGTAAAGACTTTCTTGTTTGCTGCAGGTAGCTGTTTGCAATATACTCGAACCGGATGTGCCCTGACTGCAGGTACTGGTGGCTATGTCTGATGTATCCAGTTGCAGTTTTTGAGAGTGATCCGCTTGTTGAAGCCAGATGGCTGGCAGTATGCCGGAGCCTGTTTTTTACTATCCGGGGCAGCTCCCTTATATTTGAGGCTATGATTTGTTTCTTATCATTCAGTAATTCCGATACTTTTACTGTTATCCTACCCGAAAGGTTGCTGAGTTTGTTATCCAGTTCATAAAAAATCGCAATCAGAAACTCAGCGACAGCGGTAGGGGTTTTAAGATCAGTATGAGCAACCATGCCTGCTATTGTATGATCCCTTTCATGACCTATCCCGGTGATTACGGGAACAGGGAACTGGGCTATATGTGAAGATATCTCATAACTGTTAAAACAATTCAGGTCAGCTGAAGAGCCACCGCCCCGTAAAATCACCACCAGGTCAAACTGATCTCCTGTTTCATAGATTCTGTCCATGGCATCTGTTACTGATTTTACTGCACCGTTTCCCTGCATTAGCGCAGGGAATAAGGTTAGCCCGATACGGTACCTCCCGGGATCATTTGCAATCTGGTGGATGAAATCTTCATAACCGGCCGCTGCAGGAGATGACACAACTGCTATACGTGAAGGCAACACAGGTAAAGTAAGGGATTTATTCATGTTGATAATCCCCTCATCTTCCAGTTTTCTGATGGTTTCTGCTCTTTTCCGCTCAAGGTCACCCATGGTGTATACCGGATCGATGTCCTTAATGTTAAAACTTAAGCCATACAACTCATGATACTCTATCATTACTTCAACCATAACCATCATCCCCTTGTCCAGCTTCGTGCCAGTTGAAGTCTCAAAATATGGTTTTAGCATACGCCATGTATAGGCCCATATAGTAGCTTTCGCCCTGGCCACTATTCTGTCTGTGCCGGATTCTTTTTCTATGAGTTCAAGATAACAATGCCCGTTAAAATTTTCACGGAGGTCGTTTATTTCAGCAACAAGCCAGTACCGGTCCGGAAGTGAGGTGCCGATGCTTACACCTATCATCCTGTTCAGCTCGAGTAGTGTATATTTACCCTTTTCTTTCATGGCGATTCTTTTCCGGAAACAACAAGAACAATTTCTCCTTTAACAGGTTTGCTTTTAAAGTGAAGGATCAGTTCTGCCAGGTTACCCCTGACAGTCTCCTCATATATCTTGGTTAACTCCCTGGAAACAGAGGCCTGCCGTTCAGTTCCGAACGCTTCGGCGCATTCTTCGAGCAATTTTACGATCCGGTATGGTGATTCATAAAAAACCATTGTCCGGGTCTCACCGGTTAATTCGCCAATACGTTTTTTCCTCCCTTTCTTATGAGGAAGGAAACCTTCAAAACAGAACCGCTCACAGGGAATGCCGCTGTTAACAAGGGCGGGTACAAAGGCCACGGCACCGGGCAGGCACTCAATCTCAATTCCCAGCCTGACACAGGCACGCACCAGCAAAAACCCCGGGTCAGATATTCCCGGTGTTCCGGCATCAGTTACCAGAGCCAGTGTCATTCCGCCAAGCAGGTCTTCGGCTATTGAATCAACCCTGTTGTGCTCATTGTGCTGATGGTATGGGATCAGCTTGTTTTTTACATCGTAATGCCTGAGCAAAATTCCTGTTTTCCTTGTATCCTCGGCCAGAATGGCATCAACGGTTTTCAATGTGTCCAGAGCTCTGAATGTAATGTCTCCGAGATTCCCGATGGGTGTAGGTACCAGGATTAGTTTTCCCATGGCGCTTTATTCGGTCTGGTGTCTTCTCTTTACCAGGCTGAGCAGTTTCTCAGCTACCTCATTGCCTTCTTCCCATGAGCAGTTTTCCTCAATAAATGCTATAGCCTCTTCAAAAGAGGATGCCTGATTTAGGTTATCAATACATTGATTGTATTTATCCGGTCTTCCGCTGAAAAGCTCTTTGATAAACAGGAATTTGTCATTCAGTCCGATTGAGCTCCTAAGATCTGCTACAGGTTTGGATTGTGACCTTGACGATATATCATTACCCTGTTTGTTTGCCATAGCCTGGTTGATATAGTTCTGTGAGGTCAGATACCGGTCTGCCACTATCTCTATTTCCTGGGGGCCGTTTTGTTTTTTCTTCATTTTTTCAGTTTTCCCCTGACCATTATCCTTCTTTTCCACGGGCATTTCTGTCTCTTTTTTTGATTCAGGTATCTCCTCCCTGGCAGAAACTGATTGCCGGCTTTTATGCAATTCACGGTCATCATCCTGCCTGATGTCTTCCCTGAGGGAATTTTTCAGGTTATCTTTATGCTCGCGGACCGGATCTGGTATTACCTCTTCGGCCTGGAATACATTTTCTGTTTTATCCGTTTCAGGATCGGGAGGCACAACATGTTTTCCCTTAGCCGGAAACTGCCTTTTGCTTTTTTCCTCTTGGTCCCAGCCGGTGTCCAGCTTCATGAGTATTTCATAAAGTTCCCTTGTTTTTTCAAGAGCGAGATCAACATCGATCATTGCCGGTTTATCATCACTGTTAAGTTGCCTGATAATGATCTCCAGCTCCCTGAGCTTATAATTAAGGCTTTTGGAATAACTTTCCGAATACATAAAATAATAATTACTAATGGTAAGGCATTTTATTTATTTTTGTAAAATTAACAATTAAATGAGAAAGCACTTGGATGTTCCTGGAAAATTCTATTAAAGGTATAAAAAAGAGAGGTTGGATCGAAGTAATCGCAGGTTCAATGTTTTCCGGAAAGACAGAGGAACTAATCCGCAGGCTCAAGAGGGCAAGGATAGCCAATCAGAAAGTAGAGATATTTAAACCGGAAATTGATAACAGGTATTCTCAAAACGAGGTGATCTCGCATGATGCAAATGCCATAATATCTACTCCCGTCTCGACTGCCGGAAATATACTTTTGCTCTCTTCGGGTGTAGAGGTGGTTGGTATAGATGAGGCTCAGTTTTTTGATAGCGGACTTGTTGATGTGTGCAACCAGCTTGCCAATGATGGCATAAGGGTAATAGTGGCAGGGCTGGATATGGACTTTCGCGGAAAACCATTCGGACCAATACCAGCGCTTCTGGCTACAGCTGAATATGTAACAAAAGTGCATGCAATATGCATGCGCTGCGGAAATCTGGCACAGTTTTCTTTTCGGAAGGATCATTCTGAAAAAACCGTGTTGATTGGTGAAAAGAATTCCTATGAACCTTTGTGCCGGACCTGCTACGATGAAGTGCAAAAAAAACCAGGTCCCGGAACCAGGTGAAATTCAGATAAATATGGCAGAACACCGTATTGAAGATATTGCCCGGGCTTGTCAGGGAGAATTACATGCAGGTGCCGCAGGTGCTGTAATAAGGCATCTTATAACTGACAGCCGCAAATTTTCCTTTCCTGGAGAGTCATTATTCATTGCAATTGCAGGGGAGCGGCATGATGGCCATAATTTTACTGGTGACATGTACAGGCAGCATATCAGGAATTTTTTAGTTAACAGGCTGCCACAAAATATTGATAATTTTCCTGAGGCTAATTTCATTGTTGTAAATAATACCTTGCTGGCACTCCAACAGATTGCATCAATGCATCGTGATGGTTATAATCTGCCAGTGATAGGAATTACCGGAAGCAACGGAAAGACCACAGTGAAGGAGTGGCTGTTCCAGTTATTGCATAAGGAGGTGGTTATTGTCAGGAGTCCCAGGAGTTATAATTCACAAACCGGAGTGCCCCTTTCGGTCTGGCAATTAAGCGCACATCATGAGCTGGCTGTGTTTGAGGCAGGAATATCCAGGCCCGGCGAAATGGGCAGGCTGGAGCCTGTAATAAAGCCAGGAATAGGATTAATTACCAATATTGGTGAGGCCCATCAGGCTGGCTTTAATGATTTGCAGCATAAGTTGTCTGAAAAACTCCTTCTCTTTAGAAATACCGGGGTCCTGGTATACTGCAGCGACCATGATCTTATTGATAATTATATTAAAACCAACTTCAATAATACAAAAACAAGGCTGTTTCGCTGGTCAGTATCGAAAGATGCAGAACTGAAAATTATCAGCCTGCAGAGGAAATCAAACTCTACACTGATCAGCGGACAATATAAGGGCTCTACAGGTAACCTGACCGTGCCATTTACTGACCAGGCATCGGTTGAGAATGCGATACATGTTTGGGCCATATTGCTTTTACTCGGATATCCCCACGAGTTTATTGCCGCCGGTATAAAAGAACTTGGTCCGCTTGCAATGAGAATGGAGCAAAAAAAAGGAATAAATAACTGTACAATAATTAATGACAGTTATAATTCTGATCCGGGCTCTCTCGGGATAGCGGTCGATTTTTTGATGCAACAGACACAGCATAAAAGAAAAACCCTGGTGTTGTCTGATATATTTGAAACCGGCAGGGACCGGTTTGAACTTTACAAGGATATAGCTGAGCTGCTAAACAGGGAGAAAATAAGCAGGTTTATAGGGGTAGGGACCGGGATAAAAGATGTGAAAGCCTGGTATAAAGGAAGGTCTGAGTTCTTCGATACTACAGGAGACTTTTTAAGAAACCTGGATCCCGGAAGTTTTTCTGATGAGGCGATCTTGCTTAAGGGCTCAAGAAACTTTGAGTTTGAACGTATTTCAGTACTACTTGAAGAGAAGTCCCATGCTACCGTCATGGAAGTAAACCTCAATAATCTGATCGATAATTACAATCATTTTAAGGCACGCCTTGACCAGGGAACAAAGATCATGGCAGTGGTAAAGGCCTTTTCATACGGAAGCGGCAGCTATGAGATTGCCAACATCCTGGCATACAACCTGGTTGACTATCTTGCCGTAGCATTTTGCGACGAAGGCGTCAGCCTGAGGAAAGCCGGCATAAAAGTTCCGATAATGGTTATGAATCCCGATCTCTCATGCTATTCACTGATGGTTGATCATAACCTGGAGCCGGAAATATACAGCTTATCCGGACTCAGACATTTTATAGAGAGATTGCAGTCCGCGAAAATCAAAGATTACCCCGTACATATCAAACTGGATACCGGCATGTACAGGCTTGGCTTTTCCACCCTGCAAACCGGCGAACTGATTAAACTGCTTAAGCCGAACAATCCGGTAAAAGTCAAATCTGTTTTTTCTCACCTGGTAGCCAGCGATGATCCTGCTCATGATGATTTTACCCTGCATCAGATAAATCAGTTCACGCAAATGTCTGATGAATTATGCAGCCGGCTTGATTATCCGGTGTTCAGGCATATTTTGAATTCAGCTGGCATTGAGCGATTTCCGGAGGCTCAGTTTGATATGGTGAGGCTCGGGATTGGCATGTATGGTATAAGTTCACTGAAAAACAGCAAGCTGTCGAATGTTAATACTTTCAAAAGTATAATTTCCCTTATCAGGGAAGTGCCGGCAGGTGATACGATAGGTTACGCAAGGGCATTCAGGACAACAGTTGATTCAAAAATAGCAGTTGTGCCTGTGGGGTATGCTGACGGACTGGATCGCCGACTTGGTAATGGTTCAGGGAGAATGATTGTGAAAGATGTATTTGTCCCCATTGTCGGCAATGTATGCATGGATATGTGCATGCTCGACATTACCGGGGTTGATGCCAGGGAAGGGGATGAGGTTATTATTTTTGGAGATAACCATTCGATTTCTGATATTGCAGATTCATTGTCAACTATTCCTTACGAAGTTTTTACAAAAATTTCCGCCAGAGTTAAACGAATATATGTGCAGGAGTAAACATATTAATAATGCCAGAAATATCTGCGGTAATAATAACATTAAACGAGGAAAGGAATATTGAACGATGCCTTGATTCTCTTACCGGGGTAGCCGACGAAATTATTGTCGTCGACTCTTTTTCGACCGACCGGACCATAGAGCTTTGCAAAAAATACAAAGTCAGGATCATACAGAACTCGTTTGAAGGATATATACAGCAAAAGAATTTTGCCGTTTCTCAATCAAGATACCCGATTGTTCTGTCGCTTGATGCTGACGAATTACTTTCAGAAGAACTGATAGATTCTATACAGATGGTTAAGGCCAACTGGGTATATGACGGTTATTTCTGCAACAGGATAAATAATTACTGCGGAAAATGGATCATGCATACAAGCTGGTATCCGGATAAAAAATTGCGGCTCTGGGACAAAAGGAAGGGCAGCTGGACGGGCCTTAATCCACATGACCGGGTTGAAATGGTTAAAGGTTCGAAAACAGGCATCCTGAAGGGTGATATCAGACACTACTCCTACAACTCAATTACAGAACATATTGCGCAGATCAACAGATTTACCGACATTTCTGCAAGATCCTATTACAACAACGGAATAAAGTCCGGCTACATCAATATAGTTATCAATCCGATATGGAGATTGTTCAGGGAGCTTATAATCAGAAAAGGAATACTGGGTGGTTATTATGGTTTCGTAATAAGCTTCATTCTCTCTTTTGAGACTTTTCTGAAGTATATAAAACTAAAACAGCTGTTTAAGGATAATTGAACTATTGGCAAATTATCTCAGCCATGCTCACTGATCCTTTCGAGCTGGACAGGATCAATGATCTTAATTTTCCTGCCGTCAATTTCTATAACGTTTTCAGAAGCAAAATTTGACAGTGTTCTGATTGCGTTTGAGGTGGTCATGTTTGAAAGATTTGCAATATCCTCCCTTGAAAGGTAGACTTTTATCGTCTTGCCATCATGTTCAAGTCCATAGGTATCTTTAAGGAAAATAAGAGATTCGGCAAGTCTGCCCCGGATATGTTTCTGGGTTAATGTGACTGTCCGGCTGTTTGAGAAACCCAGTTCAGTGGCAAAGGATTTAATAATACTCAATGATAATTCGGAATTTGTTTTAAGTACTTCAAATAAAGATTCCCTGTTAATTGTGCATATCGTTGAGTCTTCTATCGCAAGTGATGTTGCCATGTAATTCTCTTCTGCAAAAAGTGCCCTGTAGCCTATGAAACCGATTGGCTTTGCCATTCTTACAATTTGCTCCCTGCCGCCTATGCCTTCTTTATAAATCTTTACTTTACCGGCAGATAGGCAAAGTAAGCCATTGGGTTTTTCTCCCTCCCTGTATATTATTTCCCCTTTACGAAAATGCAGACATGTGTGTCTTTCAGAAAGAATTTTCTTCTCGTCTTCAGCCAGGAAATAGAATATTGAATTTGCATTATTAATGCAATGATTACAGATAATGCTGCTCATATTTATAATAATTGTAACAACTATGCAAATGTAAAGAAAGCCTTAAATTTTAAAAATAAAAAATCACCAGTTATAAAAAAGCTTAGATACCCCACGTCAGTATCTGGCAACCAGAGGCATACGCCTTCCTCTTCCGAATGATTTTGAACTTATTCTTAAAACGGGGGGAGCCTGATTTCGCTTATGCTCAGTTGCATTTACCATTTGTATTACCTTTTCAATAACTTCACTGTCATAATTTCCCTCCTCTGTTAATGCGGCGGCATGCTTCTGTTGTTCTATATAACCATATAAAATGTTATCAAGAATTTCATAATCCGGGAGTGAATCCGTATCCTTCTGCCCGGTTTTCAGCTCTGCACTGGGGGCCCGTGAAATTGTGGTTTCAGGAATAATTTCTTCCTTCATATTTATATACCTGGCAATCTCATAAACCTGTGTTTTATAAAGATCGCCCAATACAGACAATGCACCATTCATATCGCCATAGAGAGTTCCGTAACCGACAGCAGATTCACTTTTATTCGATGTATTAAGCATAATAACACCAAATTTGTTGGCCATTGCCATCAAAAGAGTACCCCTTATCCGCGCCTGGATATTTTCCTCGGTAGTATCTTCAGGTAAATTTTCGAATACCGGTTCAAGTGAATTTTTGAAAGCGTCCATCAGATGATCAATCTCTATTACATTATAAGCGACATCAAGCGTCTTCGCAAGTTTTTCGGCATCCTTCGCAGAAAGGGCTGATGAGTACTTTGAGGGCATGAATACGCAGTATACATTCTCTGCTCCAAGGGCTTCAACTGCCAGGACCGCGGTAATGGCAGAATCAATTCCACCTGATAAACCAATAAGAGCTTTATGAAAGCCGGATTTTAAGAAAAAATCTTTAATGCCCAATACGAGGGCCTTATAAATAAGTCTCCTGCTTTCAGAGGTTGCCAGATTGGTTCCGTGGGCAGGACTTTTTAAAACTTCCTCTAGTTCGTATATCTGAAGGTCTTCCTCAAACCAGGAGATTCTGTCGAATATTTCACCTTTATCATTTACTACAAGCGATCCTCCTTCGAATATCAAATCAGTGTTTGCCCCAACCTGATTAACCATAAAAACAGGCAGCTCATATTTTTTAGCCACGTTCATAAATATTTCCTTTTTATCCTGCACCTTAGTCCACGCAAAAGGTGAAGCAGCAATATTCAGAATGAGGTCAGGCTTCTGATCAGCAAGCTTTTCCATAGGAGATACAGTGTACAGCCTTTTATTGCCAAAACTACGGTCAAAGTTCTGCTCAATCCATAGATCTTCACATATAGTAAGGGCTATACGTTTTCCCTTGTATTCAATAATATTGAATTCCTTGTTTGGCTCAAAATAACGGTATTCATCAAATACATCATAATCGGGCAGCAAAGTTTTGTGGTGTATACTTTGAATTTTCCCGTCGAAAAGGAAGTATGCCGAATTGTAAAGGCTTTTTCCTTCCCTGTTAGGATTAAAGGAAGGAGAACCAATTACAACTGCAATGTCGGTGCATATTTTTGCGATTTTTTCGACAGCATACTGACACTTATAAATAAAGTCTTTATAGTCGAGCATATCCAATGGCGGATAACCACAAATAGACAGTTCAGGGAATACCAGCAGATCGGCTTCAAACTGCTGCGCCTTTTTAATACAGAAAACTATTTTTGTTGTGTTATCGGCAATATTGCCAACATGCAAATTTATCTGGGCAAGGGCGATCTTCATGGTGCTTTGATTTAATTATGGTGAGATTGTTTTTGGGGTTGCTAAAAAAGGATTCCCAGCCTTAATGACAGCGAATTAAGAAGTGCTATAAATTCAGGGCTGGAAGCAATATCAATAAACCTGTGCCTGTATTCAAAGCCGCCAACCAGTGCAGTCTGTCCGCCAAGTGAATACTGAACGCCGGCTCCTATATGATATGAAATATTGAAAAACTCAATTTCATTACTGAGACTTTCATTCTCAATCTCAAGAGAGGCTATATCGGCATGAGATTTAATATTAAAATGTCCGCCAACACCCAGTTTGGCATAAATTTTTGTATATCCGATCTCCCTGGTTGTGAACTTCATTCCAATTGGCACATTTATATACTGAAGCTTATAAATAACCATATCACCCTGATCGATTGTTTCCGAATAACCTTCAAAATTTACAGGCACTTCCTGGTTAAAGGTAAGTTTGCCGCCGATATTGCTGAGTGAAAGGCCCGTAGAGAAGGCATAGTTCTCGGTAAAAAAATTATCCATCTCCAGACCAATGTCGAATCCGCCCCGTATTCCGGCGCTTTCAACCGTACGTATCTCTGGTTTTAACCATGAAATTTGCGGATCGGCAAAAACGCTGAATCTAAGATCCTGTGCGAATGATATAAAAGGCAAAAATAATAAGAGGATACCTGAGAGAATTTTCATCCGAATAAAGTATTTATTATTATAAAATTATGTTACTCTGTCAGTTGTTACCATTGCTTCTTCTCACCCATAAATTATTCTTCTTTTTCCGGCAAATGAGAGATCCATTCATTGCCTGGCAATGCCTTATGCAATAACTGATTAAAAAAATGTAGTTTGAAAATGCTGATCAGGCACTGTTTAATATTTGACTAAAACCTTATCTTTACAAAATTATGCTTAAAAAATGAAACCTTCGATCAGCGCACATTGACAAAATTAACCAAAAATTTGACTTGGTATAATCCTTATAAGTCCAATTACCTAAAGTAAATGTAATTACTGCCTAAAACTGCTGTTAACACATGATCCTTCTAAAATCACCTGTTGTCACCATTTTAATACTATTAGCATTACTTAATGCAGGCTGTACCGGTTCCGGGGAAAGAATTGACTTAAGTGAAATTGATCTTGAAATAGAAATACTAAGGCTGGACAGGGATCTGTTTGCTGTTGATATTGATTCGATACCTGAGCACATCCCGGCCATCGAAAAGAAATACGGTGAATTTTTCGATATATATAATAACCTGATCATCAGAATTGGCAACTCACGGTCTCCTGCTTATCCTGAAAGCCTGAAATCATTTCTTACAGATTTTGATATTTATCGTCTGCACAATGAAGTAGAAAGGATTTTTCCTGACCTCCGGGAAATTGAAGCTGAACTTGAAACCGCAT
This sequence comes from uncultured Bacteroidales bacterium, assembly GCA_964421595.1. Lineage (GTDB taxonomy): Bacteria > Bacteroidota > Bacteroidia > Bacteroidales > PUMT01 > PXAP01. The sequence continues at coordinate 57,949 of CAYQXY010000002.1, forward strand.
TCAAATATTACAGGCACTATTTTCCTGATTATACAGTACCTCAGATTTATACTTATATCTCCGGATTCAATCAGACAGTCGTTGCAGCAGAAAATCATTTTGGTATAGGCCTGGATAAATATCTCGGAAGTGGCCATAAGTTTTACTACGAGCTTCAGTTGCCTGAATATCAGAGAAATAAAATGCATCCTGGCAAAATTCCATCCGACTGTATTATTGCCTGGGCTATGACTGAATTTGAACTTGACGATACAGACGGCCATTTGCTGAGCCATATTATTTATCATGGGAAATTGCTCTATTTTGCCGATGCAGTACTCCCTGAACAGCATGATACTCTTAAAACAGGAATATCTATTGCGGGACTGGAGTGGTGTAAGAATAATGAACGTCAGATGTGGACTTTTCTGGTTGAAAATAAACTATTGTTTTCGACTGATGCCCGGACTATTGCCAGGTTTGTCAATGATGGCCCCTTTACCTCAGAATTTTCCAGAGATTCACCAGGAAGGGCTGCATTGTGGCTTGGAAGGCAAATTGTCAGGTCATACATGCAACGTAACAATCAGGTCAGTCTGCAGGAGCTTATGCTCGATAACGATTACCAGGGCATACTTAATAATGCACGGTACAGACCCTGAATGAAAAAATCAGGATCAGCCGACCTCTTAAAATATTAATATGAACCTAATTTCCCATTACTCATTTTAATTCAATAACAAAATGAAGCCGGACATTGAACTAGCCCACGAAGCCCAGATGAAGCCAATAAATGAAATTGCTGCTGATCTGGGAATAGATCATGAAGACCTCGAATCATATGGTCGTTACAAGGCCAAAATTCCTCTCAAATACATTGATCTTGAAAAGGTTGAGGAAAGCACACTTATCCTGGTTTCGGCCATTTCTCCAACTCCGGCCGGAGAAGGAAAAACTACTGTTTCTATCGGCCTTGCTCAGGGCCTGAACAGGATAAATAAAAAATGCACGGTGGTTTTGCGTGAGCCGTCACTTGGACCGGTATTCGGTATTAAGGGAGGGGCCACCGGCGGTGGGTATTCGCAGGTACTTCCCATGGAGGATATTAATCTTCATTTTACCGGCGATTTTTCGGCAATAGAAAAAGCGAATAACCTGCTTGCAGCCCTGATTGACAACAATATACAAAGCAAAACCAGGGGTATTGGTATAGATCCGCGTACAGTCCTCTGGAAACGGGTAATGGACATGAATGACCGCTCACTTCGTCATGTTATTGTCGGACTGGGTGGTTCACTGAGTGGAATTCCCAGGGAAGGTGGGTTCAATATAACAGCTGCTTCAGAAGTAATGGCGGCATTATGTCTTGCCGATGACCTTTCAGATCTGAAAAAACGGATGGGGAAGATATTCATTGGGTTTACTTTTGACCGGAAACCGGTTTTTGCAAGTGATCTTAAGGCTAATGGTGCAATGAGCGCCTTGCTTAAAGATGCTATTAAGCCCAACCTTGTACAAACCATGGAAAACACTCCAGCTATTATTCACGGAGGCCCTTTTGCAAACATAGCCCAGGGAACAAATTCTGTAATAGCAACCAGAATGGGGATGTCTCTTTCTGATTATGTAGTAACTGAAGCAGGTTTTGGTTTTGATCTTGGAGCTGAGAAGTTTTTTGATATAAAGTGCGGTTATTCAGGATTGTCACCAAGGGCAGTTGTCCTTGTCGCAACAATAAGAGCATTGAAATATCATGGCGGCGTCGGACTTAATGACCTTAAAAAGCCAGATGTTGAAGCTCTTAAGAAGGGATTGACCAACCTTACAAAACATGTTGAAAACATTCAGTCTTTTGCAATATGTGCGGTAGTTGCAATAAATAAGTTCGCTACCGATACCGATGAAGAACTAAAGATGGTAGGGGATCATTGCCGCATGATAGGGATCGAGGCAGTCGTTTCCGATGTTTGGGGAAAAGGAGGTGAAGGAGCTGTAGAACTTGCCGAGCGGGTTAGTCACGTTGCGGCCAATTGTAAAAACAAGTTTAAGCCGATGTATGACTGGAACTGGGATATTCCAAAAAAGATTGAGACTGTTGCAAAGAAAATTTATGGTGCAAATGCTGTCGATTATACCAGAAAGGCACTTTCTGATATAAGGAAGATTGAGGATCTGGGTCTTGATAAATTGCCCGTGTGTATTGCCAAAACTCAAAAATCCCTTTCTGACAATCCGGAGCTTCTTGGCAGACCAAAAGACTTTGTAGTGACGGTGAGAGAAATTGAAATTGCTGCAGGTGCAGGATTCCTGATCCCAATTACCGGCGACATAATGCGTATGCCCGGGTTGCCGGCCACTCCGGCTGCTGAGAATATTGATATTGATGATGAGGGGAACATCACGGGGTTATTTTGATTCGGTAACTTTCAGGGAGTTTCATCTTTACCCGTAATCAAAATTTACAGGAGCCTGACGTAGTAAAGGTTTAACTTTCAATGAATATTACAGTTACACCATGATTATGGAGTGTTTATTAATCCGGCAGTTATGCGGCGAATGCTCAAAAGGAGGGTTGTGTGGTTTACAACGGTGTGGGGGGAGGAAAATAAAACAGGAGGAAAACTATTTAATTTTCCTCCTGTACGATTGGAATTTTTAAATATTATTCCGGGTGTATAGCCTCTACGGGGCATACATCGGCACATGCACCGCAATCAGTACAAATTTCAGGATCTATTTTGTAAATATCACCTTCTGCTATTGCTTCAACCGGACATTCATCTATACAACTTCCACACGCAGTGCAGTCGTCAGTAATCACATAAGCCATTTTTTTATTGTTTTAAGTTGGTACTGGGTAATTTGTAAAGTTTGCAAATATAAGTAAAAGCCGAAAAGATAATCCACAGTGGATTAATGAATAAACATTATGCCATAATTAAAGACAATCTTTTCAATTATGAAGTAAAAGTAACACAATACCTTTATTTAAAAACTGCGTAATGTCAGTTTTCCGCAAAAAGTAATAATATTTTAAAGGGCAATATTTTTATCGCATATTTCTGCCGGCATCAATTATCCGGCACTTCAGGCACCATCTTCAAGGTAGGATAGTGCAAGCCATGCAGACAGTCCTGTTCCTGTTATAACCGCCTTTTCGTCAATATCAAAAACAGGTGTATGAAGCTTCCTGTCAGGCATTCCGGTACCTAACCTGTAAAATACTGCAGGGTATTTCATTGCAAACCATGCAAAATCTTCAGAGGTCATTCTAATGGGAAGATCGTTAACTTTATCACTTCCCAGGTATTCTTTCATCAGGTTTTTTATGAGTTCTGTTCTGGAAGGATCATTTTTCAGAACAGGATAGCCTTTTCTAATCTCAACCATACAGGCAGCCCCAAGGCTGCTGGCAGTCTTGGTGGCGATACTTGTAATTAATTCATGTGCCCTGGCTCTCCAGGTTTCATCCATGGTACGGAATGTTCCATCAAGGGTTACTTCCCTGGGTATTACATTCGTGGCTCCATTGGCAATAAGTTTCCCGAAACTCAGGACTGTGGGTATATGAGGTGGTGCAAAACGACTGGATATCTGCTGAAGCGCCACTATGACCTGTGCCATGGCAACCACGGTATCAGTTGTGTTGTGGGGCATTGCTGCGTGTCCGCCTTCGCCCGTTACGGTAATATAGATCTCATCTGCGGAAGCCATATATATTCCTGACCTGACCCCTGTTTCTCCGCAACCCATCTCAGGAAGAACATGCTGGGCTATAATAAGATCGGGTTTGTTATCACCAAAAAGATCTTCGTCGAGCATCTTAATGGCACCTCCGGGCAGGCTCTCTTCACCAGGCTGAAAAATAAAATATACTGTTCCGGAAAAATCCTTTTCCAGCGATTTTATTATCCGGGCACTTCCAAGCAGACATGCAGAGTGAACATCATGTCCGCAGGCGTGCATGATGCCATCGCGGACTGACTTATATGCGGTCTCATTTTCTTCCCTGATGGGTAATGCATCAAGCTCAGAACGGATGGCGATACTTTTTTCAGAAGTATTCTTCCTGCCTGTAACCCACGCCAGTATGCCCGTTTCGGCAACAGTACGGAATTCGATCCCATACTCTGTAAGTTTGTCTGCTATAAACCGGGAGGTTTCATACTCCTTAAAACTTAATTCAGGATTCATATGAATATGCCTTCTTATGGCAATAACTTCATTGAAGTTTGAATCTGCTTTTTCCCTGATTATTTCTGCAAGTCCCATTTTAAAAGATTTATATCGACAAATCCGTTTCAGGCCGGAAGATGGTAACCTTAATATTAATCCGGATGTATAAAGATTTATTAAAATCAGTGTATTTTTGCCGGAAACAATAGAAACAGATTGTAAATATACAAATTAAAGAACCAGCAAGTGTAAATTGAGTTTTATTGCATATATAGTTTTAATTTAGCAGGACACTTAATAACATATTCATCATGCAACCTTATAAGCTAATTCCCTTAATTTTCTTTCTCACAGTTTCAGTTTACTCTCAGCAGAGCAGTTCAAAAATAGGATTTGAAGCTGATCAGTTTAATTTTGGAAAAATTCTCGAAAGCGATGGTAAGGTCCAGCATGATTTTGTTTTTACGAATAAAGGCCAGGATCCGTTAATTATTACAAATGTAAAGCCGTCAGGAGGGGTTTCGGTGCTTCAGTGGACAAGGAGCCCGGTTATTAAAGGAGAAGCAGGAACTATTACCGTAGAATTCAATCCGGTAAATATGCCGGGCCGGTTTAACCGGAGTATAACGGTTTATTCGAACGGAACACCATCCACCGTTGTTCTCAGATTGCTTGGGGAGGTTATTCCAAGAGAAAAAACACCAATGGAGTTGTATCCTCAGGAAATCGGATCATTAAGATTAAGGTCAAATCATATTTCATTCGGACATTTACCTCCTGGCTCGAAAGGGACTGATACGCTGAAGGTTATTAACCTTTCGGAAGAAAACCTTGATCTCACTTTTACGGGTATACCACGGCATATTACTATTGCAGCAATTCCCGGCAATCTGAAACCCGGAGAAGAGGGAATTTTTATTGCGACCTATGATGCATCTGAGATCGCCGACTGGGGGACAATAACACATAACTTCAGGGTACTCGTAAACGGAGTATCACATGGAAGGAATATTATTTATCTGAGTGCAAACATTCAGGAAGACTTTACCCTGATGAGTGATGAAGAAAGGAAACAGGCAGCAAGTATCGATTTTGATAACCGTGTATTTGATTTCGGCAAACTAACACATGGAGAAACTATAGAGCATGATTTCGTATTCACAAATAACGGTTTATCTGATCTTGTTATCAGGCGGGTAAGATCAGGTTGCGGGTGTACTGCTATTGAGCCGCAAAAAACACTTCTTGCACCAGGTGAGTCCAGCAGTATCAGAGCTGTATTCAGTTCAAAAGGGTTCAGGGGCAGGCAGAACAAAGGCATTACAGTAATAACAAATGATCCCGCGAATCCGAATATTGTACTCCGCATTACGGGAGAGGTGATAGCTGATTAGTAAATTTCCGGCAGTAAAATTGACTGGCAGGGGCTGGAATACAGGGCAGAATAGCGCAGACTGCAACTGCGATCAGCAGAGAATCTTTAATGAGACATGAATAAGGAGAAAAATCATAAGAGTGCTTTATCTGTTAACATGGGAGTTGAACGTCCTCCTTCTGTCAATCCTGATGGACGGGAAGCATTCAGGTCACGCAGAAAGAGAAGAATTTCACCCGACAGGTTAAGGGATGGGATACTGGAGGGCAATATAAGTTTATTAAGCCAGGCTATTACCCTTATTGAAAGTTCACTTCCCATGCACCAGGAAGCTGCATCTGAACTTGTAGAGAAGTGTCTGCCATATAGTGGCAAATCCATTCGTATTGGAATTACCGGGGTGCCTGGAGTCGGGAAAAGTACTTTTATAGAAAGCTTTGGGAAATTATTTACGAATACCGGAAGGAAACTTGCTGTATTAGCTATTGATCCCAGCAGTGAACGATCTAAAGGGAGTATCCTTGGCGATAAAACAAGGATGGAAGAACTATCGTCCGATCCTAATGCCTTTATCAGGCCGTCTCCTTCGTGCGGATCACTTGGAGGTATTGCCGGGAAAACGCGTGAAAGCATCATATTATGTGAAGCAGCCGGGTTTGATACCATATTTGTCGAGACTGTCGGGGTAGGACAGTCGGAGACCTCGGTACATTCAATGGTAGATTTTTTCCTGCTACTGATGCTGGCCGGCGCCGGTGATGAATTACAGGGTATAAAAAGAGGAATAATGGAAATGGCCGATATGATAGCGATAACCAAAGCTGACGGAAAAAATGTTTCTGCTGCAGGTCTTGCTAAAACTCAATACCAGGGGGCACTTCACCTTTATCCCCCTTCACCGTCCGGCTGGGTGCCCAGGGTACTGACATGTTCATCAGTTAACGGAGAGGGCCTTGATGAAGTACATTCAACATTGATGGAGTATTTTGGCATGGTACGGAAGTCAGGATATTTTGAGAAAAACAGAAAGGGTCAGGATCTTTACTGGATGTATGAAAAAATAGATCAGAAGCTGAAGGAAAGTTTTTATAGCAACAAGAATATTTTAGCTGAACTGGAGAATGTACGCAATGAATTGAGAGACGGGAAAATATCAAGCTTCAACGCAGCTAAGAAAATGCTTGACAGATATTTCCACAAGCCGGGAACTGACTTTTGAAAATAATAAAACACGATGCAGGAGAAAAAAAGTAATATAAATATCAAAAATAAAAAGGCGTCTTATAATTTCGAATTTATAGAAAGGTTTATTGCCGGAATTGTCCTTGGTGGTACTGAAATCAAATCAATACGTCAGGGAAAGGCAAATCTTGTCGATGCATATTGCAGTTTTCATGGAGATGAACTATGGGTGAGCGGTATGCATGTAGCTGAATATTCATTTGGCAGCTATAATAACCATGATCCGAAACAGGACAGAAAATTGCTTTTAACCAGACGTGAACTTAACAAACTCAGAAAAAAATCACAGGAGAAGGGATACACTATAGTTGCTACACGCCTTTTTCTTAACAACCGGGGGCTGGCCAAACTGGAGATCGCCCTTGCCAAAGGCAAAAGAGAATATGATAAACGCCAGGATATAAGAAAACGTGACACCAAAATTGAGATGGACAGGATCAGAAAGTTCTAGAAGTTCCCGTTACCACAATAGCCTTACTGAGAAAAGAAGAAATTATTAAGATCATAAATGTCTTCAACTGTCAGCTCAGAACCGCCGTCAAAAAATATATCAATTGCCCTTATAAGTTCTTCAAACGAGATATAACCATCACCGTCCCTGTCAAGGAATCTGTATTTTGATGGTATTCCCGAATACCCCTGATATGAATAGCCCGGCTGGCGGTATGCTGCGGCTGAAGTGACGAAGTCAATTTCATTCCTGTTAATGGCCGCATTGCTTCTGCCAAGCATTATTGCAAGCTGATCGGCGGTAATTTCTCTTCCCGATTCATCTACAAATGCACCCGGCCTGGTATTGGGTTCCAGATCAAGGTAATCAGGCACCCCGTCACCATCACTGTCTATAGGGCAGCCGAATTCGTCAACCGCTACACCCGCAGGTGTATCCGGGCAGTTATCGTAAAAATCAAATACCCCGTCATTGTCTTCATCCTCAATCAGGGTATAATCAAAATCAACATCAAGGAATAACCGCTCCACCACAATTGTCTTGGCATCTGAAAAAAGGTCAAGGTGGAATGTGACATACGAGTAAGAAAACATATCATTTCTTTTTCGGCCTTTCACTTTATTTCCGGCAGAGCTCAGATTGTCTACAAGATCGGTGAAGGCAAAATGCATGGAACTTCCGACCCTCATATTAACTCTTTCAGTGATCTTAAAATCAAGGCCGTAGTCAACAGGTATTGCAAAGGATATCTGGGGGTAATTACCCATGCCATATAAGTTTGCGCTCCTGAGGTCTGTTTCGTAAATGTAATTGCGCTGTATCATTATACTTTCATGGGCATCGGGAGAATTTTCGGGCAGGTTTCTGATAGTGCCATCAGACCAGTAATTGTAAGGAATTCCATCTGAATTATGCAAGTCTGCCTTTGAATTAAACTGGAATGATTCAGCTCCAAAGGATACGAATGGAGTTATTCTCCTGTCGGTCCGAAAGAAGTGGTTAAATGTATATTCGAAATTAAGTCCGAAATTGATAATTTCAGATTCAAAATTCAGGTTACGCTCAAGGTTTACAAAAGATCTCTCATTGCCTGCCAGTTTCCCGTACAATAAGAAGAAATTCAGTCTGTAGTTTCTCCTGTTGTCGATAAAAGTAGATACATTTAATTTGTATCCCGGCTGACTTCCAAACATTCCGCTGTAGAAGTCGGTCACATCACCGAGATAATTTAAGGTCCCCACCCCGAAAGCAACTACCGGTTTATATACGGGATTTTCTACTTCAACCTCTTCAAGGAGCATACGTTCAAATTCATCTTCTTCATCAATCTGAGAAAATCCTGCTTTAGTGGAAATAATAATGAGGACAAATAAAAGGGATGTAAATATTTTAAAAGATCTCATATTAAAACGTGCTTTACTTGTACCAATCATGATTTGAGATCATAAGAGCCTCCTGGACAGTTATTCTTAATCCCTCATTGTAAGCTGCAACGAACGCATCATTTATTGGTGTTGTATTCCATATATGCACCCTGTAATCTCTTGCAGTTTTGTAGTTATAATATGACCCGATAGAATATTTGATCCATCCATCGTGTATTTCTGACCTGACATCATCGGTAATGTTCAGTCTTGAAAAATATCTCTCAATCTCTACCGGCCTGTGACCTGCCGCTAACTGCACCCTGTAGTAAACACCTGATTCAGATTGCAGGGGATTTCTGATCTCTGTACCCGGCCTGACAGCAGGACGCCTCCGGTCATCACCGCGAGCCATAAGTGACCTGTTGGCAGGAGAAATTGAAGGGGTGACGCTTTCCCATGGTACCGAGGCTATTAGCGCAGACTTCTCCATCTGGGATAATGAAATCAGATCTTCATTCATCTGGGTTATTCTTCTGTTGGCTGTCAGACCATTATTCATAAAGGAGAATTCGCCTTTGACATCAGGAACTCCCGATACACCCGGCTCGGGAATGATACGATAAGAAACAATAAAATCACTTTCTATTGGCAGGTTATTCCATATTATACGTGCGCGCTGGCCTGAGAATGAGAAAATCCCGCCTCTGCTTTCCATCTCCACCGCGGTGAACCCATCAGGTATTGTCTCTTCAATTTTTGCAAAATGGTTCTGATCTTCCTTGTTTACAAGAATATTCACAATAAATCCCGATCCATTGTCGGGTACAGGTTCCTGTCTGACAGCAACAATATTCCGCGACCGGTCAGGCGCAGGAGATGGTGAAAGAAGTCTTTGGTTTGCATCACTGATATCAACAATATACCTCTCTTCAATTGTATGGGAAGGTCTGACTGCGAGCAAAGATCCGGTTGCATTAGCTACTCTTCGCTGATTATTTTCAATATAGCTGAACGTACCCTCCAGGTTAAGGTCCCCTTTTAGTCTCTCATTTATATGTATCTTATATCGTATAGTTAAAGTTTCTTCCAGTGGAAGGTTCAGCCATATCATCTTTAGAATATTATCTTCGAAAGAAAAATTCATGTCTGCAGGATAAACCGGAGAGGCTGTCACGCCATAGGGAAGCTTTTGCTGAAACCGGGCAAATCCGGAAAGCTGAGCTTTATGTATCTGAATTTCCACATCCACTGAATTCCCTGCCTCAACCTGTTGAGGCGCATTGATTTGCAGGAATATATCCTGATAAAATAAATCACTTACGAAAATAACCGCATTCAGTATAATTACAAGGATGATATATTTGATCATGTTTACTCTGATGAATAGGAAAAAATATATTGGTTACAAGTATAATAAATAATTGCCAAAAGAGACTTAAAAATTCATTTGTCAGTAATACAAAGGCTCATAAACCAGCGTTGTAACTAAAACCAGACTCGATAATTTGGTATCGTGATCTAAAAATTGGGACTTAAAAGGTATTTAGAGTAAAACTGGTTAATAATTTCAACTGCTTCATCAGCCGTGTCAACCAGGGAGAAAAGGTCCATATCTCCCGGACTGATATTGCTTTCCTGTGTCAGCATTATGTCTTTAATCCACTCGATCAACCCCTCCCAATATGATTTTCCAACCAGAACTATTGGAAATCTTTCTATTTTGCCAGTCTGTATGAGTGTCATTGCTTCAAAGAGTTCGTCGAAAGTCCCGAATCCGCCTGGCAGGCCGATAAATCCCTGGGCATATTTTACGAACATCACCTTCCGTACAAAGAAAAAATCAAAATTGATCAGCTTGTCAGCATCAATAAACAAATTGGCTCCCTGTTCCTGGGGAAGTTCAATATTCAGTCCCACAGACCGTCCCCCGCCTTTTCTTGCTCCCATATTTGCTGCTTCCATTATGCCGGGTCCGCCACCGGTTATGACTCCGTATCCGAATTGAGTCAGTTTAAAGGCAATTTCTTCCGCCAGGACAAAATACTTGCTTCCGGGAGGAGTTCTTGCCGAGCCAAATATAGATACGCAAGGCCCGATTCTGCTAAGCTTTTCAAATCCTTCCACAAATTCAGCAAGAATTTTAAAAATTGACCAGGAATCCAATGCCTTGATCTCATTCCAGTTTTTTTCTTTAAATACATCCTTAAGTTTGTCCTCTTCCATCAATACCTGATTGTTTAGCCAAGAATATTAATATATATACCCATTGACAAGTTAAAAAGTTACCGTAATTGGTTTATACTTGATCAACATGCTTTATGTTTCAAATCCTCAGGAACTCCTGCAAAATAAATCAATAATTAGTTTAACCAATTATCAGGGCGATAAAGGTAATCACATTGTTTGAATGTTTATTGTATTGCAGTGGAAAAACTGGTCAGGTCAGTGGGAATGGTTGACGGGTCCGGATTCTGTGTTCAGGTTCCTGATGTGATTGTGTCTGTATATATATGTTAGTGAGCATGTTAGGATTGAGTCACTTTTGTTCGTGACCGGAGGTTACAGCCAGGAGTTCTTTCAGGTATTCTCCTGTAAAACTACTCCTGTTCAGGGCAATTTCCTCAGGTGTCCCGGTGGCAAGGATGTTTCCTCCGCCGCTTCCCCCGAACGGTCCAAGGTCGATTATATGATCTGCCATTTTGATAACATCGATATTATGTTCAATCACTATAATTGTATTGCCTTTATCCACAAGTGAATTTAAAACCTGGAGCAATACATTGATATCTTCGAAATGAAGTCCTGTAGTAGGTTCATCAAGTATATACAATGTTTTTCCTGTGTCTTTTTTAGCAAGTTCACTTGCCAGTTTAACACGTTGTGATTCACCTCCTGAAAGTGTAGTGGATGCCTGACCAAGTTTAACATAGCCCATCCCGACCTTTTGCAGCGTCTTCAGTTTCCTGGATATTGCAGGTATCTTTTCAAAGAAATCGGCCGACTGGTTTATGGTCATATCGAGTACATCGCTGATTGATTTGCCTTTGTACTTAACCTCCAGTGTTTCCCTGTTATAACGTTTTCCGTTACATTCTTTGCATAATACATAAACATCGGGAAGAAAGTTCATCTCGATTGTCTGCAATCCGGCCCCCTTACAGGTTTCACAACGCCCTCCCTTTACATTGAAGGAGAACCGCCCCGATTTATAGGCACGGATCTTTGATTCCGGTGTCTGTTCAAAAATGCTGCGAATATCAGAAAATACCCCGGTATATGTTGCCGGGTTGGATCTTGGAGTACGTCCGATGGGCGACTGGTCTACTTCAATGATCTTATCAGTGTGTTCGATTCCCACTATACCAGAGTAGGGAAGGGGATCTGCCATAGACCTGTAAAAATGTTTGCTGAGAATCGGTTGCAATGTCTCTTTTATAAGTGTCGATTTTCCGCTGCCGGAAACACCTGTAACACAAATTAATTTGCCCAGCGGAATGTCAATATCAACATTTCTGAGATTATTGCCTGTTGCACCTCTTAGTTTGATAAAGAGTCCGTTGCCTTCACGCCTGACAGAGGGCAGTGAAATTTCTCTCTGGCCGGACAGATAGTGTCCGGTTAGTGTATTGGTCAGGCATATCTCTTCAGGTGTGCCGGCTGCTGCCACTTCTCCGCCTTTTCTTCCTGCACGTGGACCCATATCAATGACATAGTCGGCCGACAGTATCATATCCCTGTCATGTTCAACAACTATTATGGAATTATCTTTGTCCCTAAGTTGTTTAAGAGATTCAATCAGTTTGAGATTATCTCTTTGATGGAGGCCTATACTGGGTTCGTCGAGGATATAAAGCACGTTTACAAGTTGCGAACCTATCTGGGTTGCAAGCCTGATGCGCTGGCTCTCACCACCTGACAGGCTTGAAGCACTCCTGTTAAGTGAAAGATAGGTCAGTCCCACACTCTGCAGAAAACTTAATCTGGTATTTATCTCTTTAATTATTTCACCTGCAATTTGTTTCTGTTTTTCCGAAAGATGGTTTTCGAGATCAGCAAACCATTCAGCAAGTATATCGATGTCCATCCCGGCAAGCTGAGAAATATTCTTACCGTTGATAATAAAGTTTGTTGCCTCTTCTTTTAACCTTGATCCGTGACATTTAGGGCATGTGATCTTTTTCAGATATTGTCCGGCCCATTTCTCGCCTTTATTGCTTGTTCCGTTATTCCTGAGGTTGATAATATAATTTATAACACCTTCGAAACTCATAAAATAGTTTGACGATGATCCCAGTGGTGAATGCTGCAGCTTGAATGATTCATCTGACCCATAAAGGATTGTATTAAAAGCATCCTCCGGAATCTCTCCAATCGGGGTATCGAGGGTGAAATGATACTTGGCAGCAATTGCCTCTATCTGCCAGAATATTAATGAGTTTTTATATGGCCCTAGAGGTTCGATGCCGCCCCTCTTGATCGAGACATTATTTCTGGGAATGATCTTGTCAATGTCCATTTCACTCACAGTGCCCAGTCCGCTACATTTTTCACAAGCACCGGCAGGAGAGTTGAACGAGAAGCTATGGGGAGCAGGTTCGTTGTAGGATATACCCGAAGTCGGACACATTAGCTGTTTGCTGAAAAATCGTGAATCGCCGCTTTCCATGTCAAGAATCATTATTATATTCTTTCCATGATTCATTGCAGTTTGAATTGTACCGGCAAGACGTTTTTTATCTTCCCGCGATACAACAAGCTTGTCAATGACTATTTCAATATTATGTGTTTTATACCTGTCAAGACGAAATCCGGGTTTTAACTCCTTTATCTCTCCATTAATTCTGGCATGAAGAAATCCTTTTTTAAGAATCTGCTCAAAAAGTTCCTTGTAGTGTCCCTTCCTGCCTTTAACAACAGGTGCAAGGATCATGGTTTTTTTTCCCGAATATTTTTCGAGTATGAGTTTCAAAATCTGATCATCTGTGTATTTAACCATTTCTTCGCCTGTAACCGACGAGTAGGCAATAGATGCCCTGGCATACAGCAGTCTGAGAAAATCATAAATCTCAGTTATGGTGCCTACTGTAGACCGGGGATTTCTGCTGTTGGTTTTCTGTTCAATGGCAATTACCGGACTAAGCCCTGTTATTTTGTCTACGTCCGGCCTTTCCATGTTACCCAGAAACTGCCTTGCATAGGCAGACATAGTTTCCATATATCTTCGTTGACCCTCTGAGTAGATGGTATCGAAAGCGAGAGAGGATTTGCCACTTCCGCTGAGTCCGGTAATAACTACAAGGTTGTTGCGGGGTATTGAAACATCAATGTTTTTAAGATTATGCACCCTGGCACCAAAAACTTCAATATAGCCCGATCCTTCCTTTCCGTCGTATTTCTCTGAATGTTTCAATTTCCCGTAATAGTTAATAAAGATTAATAGGCAATATCCTGAGCTACTTGTTCATCTTTATTAAAATATCCAGACCTGCTCCTGGCATTTTCGGCGGGCAATCTTATAAAGTAAGTCTTACCTGATCTGTTGGTGAGAGTTGGTTTTCTTAACCAGGGGTTAAGGAATTTAATCATTTTGTAGTTGGTATTGAATTCCTTTGCAAAATCAGCAAAGTCTGGAACTGATGACTGAACCTCTATTTCAATGAAGCTTATGGGAGGGTAAAGGTCATTTTCATCAACGTAAAAACCATACCCGGACTGGTCTTCAAGAATTGTTTTAATTGCAAGAATCCTGAAAACGTATCTCTGGGTTTCCTCATTAAGCAACAGGTCATAATAATCTGATTCTTTCTGGATCCCAATCTGGTTGTCCATTCCCCTTCGCCCGGCATTATAACTGGCTGCGGCCATCGTCCAGCTGTTATACCTGGTGTATGACTCGAGAAGGAACCTGCAGGCGGCAACAGTAGATTTCTCAATATGGTACCTTTCATCTACCTCATCGTTAACCTCAAGACCATAATCACCGGCTGTACCCCTCATAAACTGCCAGAACCCTACTGCCCCTGCCGGAGAAACAGCCATTGTCAGACCACTTTCAGCAAGGGCAAGGTATTTAAAATCATCAGGTATGCCATACTCTTTCAGGATTGGCTCTATAACCGGGAAATACCTGTTGGCCCTTTTTATAAAAAGCAAAGTCTGCGACTGCCAGTATGTGTTTACCAGAAGTTCCCTGTCAAAGCTTTCCCAGGCATCGAAATTGTCAATCGGCACAACCTCACCTGCAAATTCAAGATCTTCCGGTATAGAGAGTGCCCGAATTATATAGCCGTGATCAGTATTCTTGGCTGGTTCAGTTTCAGTTCCGGCCTTGAAAAAACTGAACAACTGGATCACGATTCCCAGTACTACAAGAAAAAGCAGAAATGATGCCGATCGTAAAATGAATTTTAGAAACGGATTCCGGATTTTATTAACTATAGTCAATTTTTCAGAATTTTAGTAAATTCAACATCTTAGAACAAAAGGGCAGATACAGGTAAGGAGAAACCATTCAATCAAACGGATAAACGATAAATAAGTTTCAGCCGGTTTACCCGGATACTCCAACCTTGCTAAAAAAAATCCATGAAAAGAAAGTGCCGTGTATAATATAAAACCCTTACGGCCTTAAATTCCTGGTACTACCTGTAAATTAAAAAGATTATGTGCCATGAAGCCGGCTACAAAACTTCAAAAATAACGAAAAATAATTGTAATTGTTATAAGGCTGCCGGCATTTATATGGTAATCAGAACCCGTAAGATAGTCCGCCGAAAACAGAAAATGAATATGGAAGTGAAAGCAGTCCCCCGGTTGAATTGACAGGGCTGATAAAATGGCTGAACCTTGGTTCGATAAGTAGTCTGATGTTGTTGAATAGTCGTCTTTCTATGCCTACAGCGACAATCCCGCTAACACTGACCCTGTTAATATTCCTGGTATGCCCTATGTTTAAATTACTGCCTTCCTGCCTGAGGATGACTCTGTTTCCTATAAGTAAATTAATACCTGGTCCGCCGCTCACCGTAATTCCGGTTTTGCCGTTCATCAGCCGGTATTTTAAAAGAACCGGGGTTTGCAGATAATACAAACCCTGAATTATATCTTCAGTTTCATACCCGTCTAGCTGGCTATAGTATTCCTGGCTACTGTTGTTCAGATAGTAATAATTGCTGGCACGTGCAGTGGTTGTATTGCCGGTGTATGATGGTTCTATTGATCCGAATGAATTGGAAAACGATGCCCTTGAGTACGTAATATTAGTCAGCCCGCCACTGGTCATGGCATCTTTATACAGCAAGTCACTAAAGATCTTCATCCGGTGTATTGTTTGTCCCATCCTCAGCAGGTCCACACCTGACTGAACTGAAAACCTGTCGCTGATCATGTAGTTCAGGTTTATACTACCCGAAACTGACATTAGTCCGCTTTCAAAACTATTATAATGCTCCTTTGTAAATGACCCGGAATTTATAGATGATAGTGTACGGTAAGAATAGTTTGGTGCAATCATTACTGCGGCAGACCACCTGTTGCGACGGTCATCCATGTCAGTCCCCGCATCGGCTGTTAAAAGTCCGTGTTCAGTAATTATAGGTTTAGCCGGCTTATATGCAAGCCCTGGGTTGATATTCACAGAAAGGACTGCGGTCAATGTTTCCTGCAGAACCAATTCCGGGTATTCCGGCTGTATTGTTCCATCTTTAATCTGTACTCCGGTTTTTGAAATGCCATGTTCAGCATTTATTAAAATATCTTCAGTTGCCTTTTGTTTACGGCTACCTGAATTATTCCCTGCCATTACATTGCTCTCTTCAGGCCATGTAGCAGTTTCAGCGACAGGCAATATTATCTTATTTTCCTCTTTGTCAACAGATAAAGGGGCCCGGCGGAGTTCAGGTACTTCTTGCTCTGCAGAATGTGTCGCGATACTTCCGGGCGACAGGTAGTTGTCCCCTCTGTTACCCTGCATGAAATAATACATGATCCCGCCAGACCCCAATAGTAATAATCCTCCGGCAGCAATTCGGGCAACATATAGTAACAAACGTCTTCTCCGCTTACCGGAAAGATGAGAGCTTATTCCACCCCACACTTCCGGAGGCGGAACAGATCTGTGTTCTGACAGCCCACGTCTGAAGAGTTCGTCGATATGTTGCTTTTTATCAGACATTTTTTCTTTTTCTTTGCCTCTCTTTTTCAGAACTGCCTGTTATCATTTCCTTTAATGCAGTTCTTGCCCTGTGCAGGTGCGATTTTGATGTGTTTTCCGGTATCCCGGTCATATCAGCGATTTCAGTATGATTATAACCTTCAATAACAAACAGGTTAAAGACCAGCCGCTGGTTATCAGGCAGTCCCTGTACCATTTTCAACAGATCAGCAACATCCAGTTCACACTGACTTTCACTTATTTCATAATCTGCACTTTCAATTATTTCTTCATTTAACAAAAACATTTTCCTGTTTTTTCTCAATAACTGAAGTGATGTATTTACCATAATCCTTCTTACCCAGCCTTCAAATGATCCTTCTTTACGATAGCTTTTTATTTTTGTAAACACCCTGATAAACCCTTCCTGCATGAAATCACCTGCCTGATCAGCATCAGATGCATATCTAAGGCAAACAGCATACATTACAGGTGAAAGAATCCTGTAAAGATCTTCCTGACTCTGCCGGTCCCCTTTAATGCAGCCTTTTATTATTTCTTCAAGTTTATCCGTCAATTTCTCCTGCTTTTTTCAGTAACCAAAGAAAGCATTTATCAGCCAATTAACGGATACTTTTATGTCATATTTTAATTTATGGTAATTCAATTCTTTTTTAATTACCGAACATTTATCTCCATAGTGACAAAATCATATTCATGCAGCTCACCTCTCCAGAAATTTATTGTATGCTTTCCCCTTGTTTCAGGAATGAACTCATATTTGCTGTTCAGGGTTATCAGGGCCATAGTGCATATCGCATCCACCGGTATTTTCTGAATAGCCTGAATGTTCAGGGTACTTCTGCCTGACTGCGATTGACGGAAACTTGAAAATTCTGCACAGCCGGAATTACCCTGCGATCTGACTGTAATTAGCACTGTATCACCTAGTTTTACCGATGCAGGGGCAATCACATCGAAAACAGGTGATGGATAATAGTGATAATCTTCTTCTGTCTCTGTAATTCCTCTGTCATCCCAGCGGAACAAATCTTCTTTTTCGCATGAAGTCAGCAGAATCATACTAACAAGTATCAGATATATTTTAGTCATGGTTTTTTATATTTCAGGTTAATTACCCAATAGATGCAAAAACAGACTTCAGGGTTGCATTTCAGATGAGAAACAATCACTAAAAAATGTTAACAAAGTAAGAAAATAGGGTATTTTTTGGCTGAAAGGTCTTATTTATGGTATTAATGCGGAAAACTATTTAATCTTTTATATTAAAAACAAAATGCCGGAGTAAACTGTTTTTATTATTAACAGGATTTATGATCTGTCAAGGTTAGGTAAACTAAACTTATACGTTATGATCAGGCTTATATTAATATCCTTTTGTTATATTATCTGGCAGCTGGCTTTACCTGATCAGTCTTCAGGACAGGATAGTTCTGACACTGAAAATGATATTCTGCAGGGCATAAGTCAGTATAGCCGCTATGTGGCTCCCCAGAAAATTTACATCCATACCAATAAAAACCATTACCATGCCGGAGATGCAATCTGGTTCAAGTCATATTTGCTTGACGGGATAAACCATGTTCCATTGAATAACCCTGCTAATCTGTATGTAGATCTTGTGTCCAGCAGTGGTGTTTTAATGGAAAGACGAATCCTTTTTTCTGAAGAAGGGATTGCTGAAGGAGATATAGCATTACCCAGGGATCTCCCTGACGGAAATTATATGCTCAGGGCTTATACCGACTGGATGAGGAATTTCGGGGAAGAGTTTTATTATACAAAATATATTTACATCCGTAATCACTCCTATGCAAATATTATTCCCCGTTCTGAAGTAAGATCCAACAGAAGGTTTAACCGTGATCTGGAAAGAATGTCAGCCGAAGAGAATATATACTTTTTCCCGGAAGGAGGACATATTATAAATGGAATACCGGGAAAGATAGCATTTCGTGCCATTGACGGACTGGGCCGTGGAATAGATGCCAGGGGTGAGATTGTAAATGAGAAATCTGAAGTTGTGGCAACCTTAGAGACCCGGAATGGTGGCATCGGAAGTTTTGAATTTAAGCCTCTGGAAGGTTCAGTTTATAAAGCTAATGTATCATTTGATGGCAGGAGAGCAAGGACCTTTGAGTTGCCGGAAATCAAAAATGCCGGGACGGGTATGAGGTTGGAGTACGAAAATGATGATCTGATAATTAATGTGTTATCATCATTATCCCCCGGCGGGGAATTTATTGTTGTAGCACATACAAGGGGCAATGTTGTTCATGGTGAATCGCTGAGGTTACAGAACGGGAAGGGTCAGATTACGCTTAATAAGGAAAGTTTTCCTTCCGGTATAGCCCATATAACGGTATTTTCAGAATACTCCGAACCCATTGCAGAGCGACTGGCATTTATATATCATGATGACGAATTGGTATTTTATCCTGAAATAGTCAGGCAACAGGTGGCCGACAGGGAATTTTATGTTCTTAACATGCAGGTAGTTAACAAGGAAGACAACCCGGTTGAAGGTAGTTTCTCACTTTCGGTTATTGCAACAGACGAAGAATCAAACGGTTTTGAAGACAATATAATTAATACAATCCTTCTTAATTCCGATCTTAAAGGGATAGTTGAAAGTCCCGGTGCCTACTTCAATAACAAAGATGACTTGTCTGAATCTCTTGACAACCTTATGTTGACTCACGGATGGCGCAGATTTGAATGGAATAAGGCCCTGTCAGGCGAAGTGCCCGATATAAGATATCCTCCTGCATCCTCACTTAGTATAAGCGGAAAGGTATTGCATCCTTCAAATGATCAGCCAATGCCAAACTTCCCTGTCAGTCTCGACTTGTTTAAACAGCAGGGGGAGGAATATACAACCAACACCGACACAAGAGGTAGCTTTACTTTTGACGGACTGACGTTTAATGATAATGTCAGGATCAGACTATACAGTGACCGTAAGGTGTCAAATACCCCGCCTGTTATTGAATTTAACAGGGGAGAGATAAGAGACATTGGTTATGCAGCCAATATTAATATGAAACCAAAGCTTATCACCAGTCGTGGCAATGACTGGGAACGGAACTCCGATGCAGGAATATCACCCTATGCAGACAGGTCTGTTGATAATAGTGCTCCACAACAATATGGTGTGCCGGATCAGACAGTTTTTCTTGAGTCTGACAGTAAACAAACAAGCATGTATGATATACTGATTACGAGGATTCGCGGACTGAATCACAATATGCAGTTCAGAGGCCCTACCAGCTTTTCTTTAAGTAATACACCGATGTTCATGATTGATGGAGTACAGACATCACAGCAAGCGTTTATGAATATGGACCCGAGATATGTTGAGCGTCTGGAAGTATTTAGCGGACCGCGTGCTTCTGTTTTTGGAGTCAGAGGTGCTTCAGGAGCGATACTTGGATATTCCAGGAGAGCAGGAGACTTTAACCCGGTCGATTACGATGAGTACCTGATTCAGGGATATCATTCACCACGAGAGTATTATTCAGATCTTGTATCTTACAAGTCGCCAGATCAGGAAGGAGTCAATGAGCTGTCAATTTACTGGGATCCCATGATTGTTACCGATGAGTCTGGTAATGCGAGTATTGTACTTCCACCACTAAATACTTCGGGATTGATTAAATTCGTTATAGAGGGAACAGGGCTGAACGGAGGATTAGGTTACGGAGTATTTTCAATCCTTACCACCGATTAGTTTTTTATTATGGAAACCAATACCCCCTTACACTTGGAAATCTTGCAGGAAAAATTTATATTGTATAATCTTCCGGAGCAGGAACCAGAATTATGATAAACAAGAACTCATTTATATGCCTTGACTTATTGGGAGATTCTTCCAGCAAACTGCTTTTTATATTCATGTAAACAGGCACTTTTTAAATGTCTGTAATTTTTAATCTAACTTAATTTACCAAAATGAAAACCCCATTTTTACTAACCACAATTGTTTTTCTGGTGTTCATAAACAGTTATGCGCAGAATGCCAATATTCAGCAGAGTGAACCTGTTGAGAAACTTGAAGAATTTACCCGTCAGGCTGCACACCAGAAGCTGTATCTTCATCTTAACAAGAATCAATATTCTGCCGGTGAAGAAATCTGGTTCAATGCCTATCTGCTGAATGCGGTTACACATCTCCCTGAAACCGAAGCTGCCAACATATATGTTGACCTGATAAATTCAAGCGGTGTTTTGATGGGAAGGCGTATACTATTATCAGAGAATGGGGTAGCAGAAGGAGATATAAATCTGCCCCTTACCTTGCCCGATGGGAATTATTGTATACGTGCCTATACCAACTGGATGAAAAATTTTGGAGAGGATTATTTCTTTACCAGAAATCTGTATATAACAAACAATAAATACGATGAAATTATTCCAAGATCTGAAATCCGCTCAAACAGAAGATTTAACAAGGATATTCAAAGCATGGCTTCAGAATACAATGTTCTGTTTTTTCCGGAAGGCGGAGACCTGGTAAACAATGTTGTCAACAGGGTAGCTTTTAAAGCAAAAAACAGTCTCGGGCAAGGAATGGAAGCTGAGGGTGTAATTACAGATCAGAATGGAAATGAACTGGTCGAATTCAGTACTGTTCATAATGGTATGGGTAGTTTTGAACTGGAACCACAGCCCGGTTCAGTATATAGTGCCAGTGTCTCTGTAAATGGAAGCCGGCCTCAGATGGTTGTTCTGCCTGTGGCACGAAACGAAGGAGTTGCCGTTAAAGTGTCAAGAGATAACGGTAATGTACTGGTTGGTCTTGCTACCGGGCTGTCTGACGGAGATCAGGGGTACACCGGAGAAGTTTTTGTTTTGGCACATACCAGGGGAGAAATAGTTTATTCAGGATCACACCCATTTTCAGGGGGGTCTGTAAACGTATCCATTCCTGAACATCGCTTCCCGGGCGGCATAGCTCATATAACAGTGTTTTCAGAGAATAACGTTCCGATGGCAGAAAGACTCCTCTTTATAGACAGGGAAGACAGTTTCTCATTTTCTCCACGAGTCGTCAGAACTGAACATGAGGGGCAGGATTATTACGGACTGCAGCTTGATGTTTTTGATGTGGATGGCAATCCTGTAGCAGGACATTTTTCCATGTCTGTACTTGGAGGCGGATATGATTCACCCGGTTCAGCTACCAATATATTAAGCAGTTTAATGCTTAGTTCCGATCTGAAGGGAGTCATCGAAAATCCACAGCATTATCTTGATCCTGAAAAGGACCTTTCTGATGAACTCGACCTTCTGATGATGACACACGGATGGAGAAGGTTCGACTGGACCTCAGTGCTCGCTGGTGAAGCTCCCGATTTAACCCATGAACGTACCTCCAGTCTCAATGTTACCGGCAGACTTACTGACCGGGCTAGGGATGAGCCTGTTAATAACCACTTTGTTCAGATGAAGGTTTTAAGCGGCCATGATGACACATTCACTGTAAGAACCAATAACAGGGGGATTTTTATTTTTGACGGTCTCCAATATCCTGATAATTTTAAGATCGAGCTGTCGAGCAACAGACTGTCAGGCGATTATCCTCCTGACATAGAAATACTAGGTACTGATATCAAGGGTTATACCTATACACCGAATATCTATACAAATGAACTCCAGGTAACCAGCCGGGGAAGAGACTGGAGGCGGGTTCCGGAAGCGGGAAAGTCTCCTTTTGAAGAAACTCCTGAACATGGAACAAGTGCTCAGCAATATGGTATTCCCGATCAAACCATATATATCGATCGTGAAAAAATAACACAACGTTCGGTATTTGATGTGCTGGTAGAGAGGGCCCAGGGATTACAGGTAAGCGGTAACAGACTTATGTTCAGGGGGCCAACAAGCATAAACCTGAGCAGCGACCCTATGTTTATGCTTGACGGAGTCCAGACATCTCAAGATGTCGTCCTCAGGATGAATCCGCGGGAAGTAGAGCGGATTGAAATTTTTCGGGGTACCAGTGCATCTATGTTTGGGGTACGTGGAAGTGGTGGTGTAATTATTGCCTATCAAAGGCAGGCTGGGAATCAGGGTATGCAGGACGTTAAGGAGTATTTGATGATTGGCTACCATTCTCCGCGGGAGTTTTATCCTGACTTACTGGCTGGCGGAATTGGTAACACTTCCGGTGAGCAGCCTGCGAGGACAATCCTGTGGCAACCAAATCTGACAACAGATGCAGATGGCACACACACTGTCTATTTCCCGGCACAGAATATAAAAGATTCAATGAAAATTGTCATTGAAGGAGTAGGTACAAAAGGAGGTATTGGTTTTGGTGAATTTACTATGGAACTACGGTAACCGGATCTTTGAACGCCGGCCCATAACCTGGCAATATTGATTCTGGTTTGACAAGCTTTCCGGTTTGCCCGGATGCGGAATATAAAGACCGGGGTTTTTGCAACATCAGGTTATACCGGGTATTGTCACAAGGGAGTAAGAAAAATCCGAAGCGACCCTGTTCTATGGTGTTACATCATCACTTACATCATTTCTGGCCGGGACGGGCTATATACTAATAAAAGAAAATGAGGAAGATCTGATAATAGATATTCCTCATTTTTTTGGAGTTATTCCGGAATTACATCACGCTTTGTTGCGAGTTTCCCCGTTAACTTTAATGGTCAATATTTCTTTTCTGAATTAGTAACAGAAGTATTTCAGTCAACAGAAAAAAGATTAATCTTTACAAATGTATCACCTCATCATATGCCGCCGCTGCCGCCTCCATAATTGCTTCCGACATGGTGGGATGGGGGTGGACTGATTTGATTATTTCATGAGCAGTAGTCTCAAGATTCCTGGCGACAACAATTTCAGCTATCATCTCGGTAACATTGCTTCCAATCATGTGTGCCCCGAGCAGTTCTCCATATTCAGAATCAAAAATGAGTTTGACGAAGCCATCCTTCTCACCGGCAGCACTCGCCTTTCCTGAGGCAGTAAACGGGAATTTTCCAACCTTTATGTCCAGCCCCATTTCCTTTGCCTTTTGTTCGGTTATACCCACAGAGGCAATTTCCGGGTTTGTATAGGTACATGCAGGGATGTTATTGTAATTAAGAGGTTCAGGATTCAGTCCTGCTATTTTCTCGACACATACAATCCCCTCGGCGGAAGATACATGTGCAAGTGCCGGGCCATGTACAATATCACCAATTGCATATATGCCCTCTGCGTTGGTCCTGTAATATTCATCAACTTTTACCTTCTCCCTGTCCATTTCTATTCCAAGTTCTTCAAGACCGATCTCTTCAGTATTTGGGGTTATTCCAACTGCCGAAAGAATTATTTCTGCCTCAAGGGTTTCTTCACCTTTTTTCGATTTTACAACAGCCTTGCAGGTATCGCCTGAAACATCAACCATTTCGACAGAAGTGCCAACCATCACGTTGATTCCCATTTTCTTAAAAGATCTGCCCAGTTGTGCTGAAACTTCAGCATCTTCACCCGGAACAATGGATGGCATATATTCAACCAGCGTCACCTTTGTTCCCATTGAGGAATAAAACCAGGCAAATTCACTTCCTATTGCACCTGCACCAACCACTATCATTGATTCAGGCAGTTTGTCCAGGGTCATAGCTTTCCTGTATCCGATTATTTTTTTCCCATCCTTTTTCAGGTTTGGAAGGTCCCGTGATCTGGCGCCGGTGGCCAGGATAATATGCTTAGCCGAAATTGTAGTTTTTCCGTTGTTCTCATCGGTTACTTCAACACTGTTCTTCCCTGATAGCTTTCCGAAACCTGCAATATGCTCGATTTTGTTTTTTCTTAGCAGATACTGAACCCCCTTGCTCATATTATCGGCCGATTTCCGGCTTCTTTCAATCACCTGGCTAAAATCGGCCTTAACTTCTCCCTCGACGGTTATTCCATAATCGCCCGAATGCTTCATGTAATTAAACACCTGGGCACTTTTCAGCAATGCCTTGGTTGGAATACATCCCCAGTTAAGGCAGATTCCACCGAGTTCGGCTCTTTCTACAATAGCAACTTTCATTTTTAACTGGCTTGCCCGTATGGCGGCAACATATCCACCGGGTCCGCTTCCTATTACTATAATGTCATATTGCATAATCTGTTTTTTTATTATGGTAAACAATTAAATTATATTATGGTTGAGATGTGTTGACTGCCTTTCTGACTTTTATCCTGGTAACCAGCAAACTGATCAATTTAGCTAAAATAAATGCAATAACAAGAGATATGATTATTGTAGCCCCGGAGGGAATATTGAATGAATATGATAAAACAAGTCCGGTAAATGCTCCGAGAAATGCAATAACGACTGATAACCATATAATGTGCTTAAAACTTCTGGTAAATAAGTTCGCGATTGTCTGGGGTATGGTAAGTAGTGAAATAACCAGTATTATACCAGCAACTTTAATACTGAGTACGATAGTTATTGCCACCAGGATTATCAGCATATAATTTATAAACTGTACTGGTGCCCTGTGGGTTTTCGCATATTCCTGGTCAAACGAGATGAATAATATTACCTTGTAAAAGAGTAGAAAAAACCCTGTTATCATTATTGTCAGTCCGATCATCATTCTTATGTCAAATGATGTTACAGTCAGCAGGCTCCCGAAAAGATAGCCCATAAGGTTTGGTGCATAACCGGGGGTAAGAAATATAAAAATAATGCCCATGGCCATCCCGAACGACCAGAATATCCCAATAAGTGAATCTTCCCTTATCTCGGCCTTTTTTGCCAGGAATTCAATTCCAAGTGCGGAAAAGACTGAAAAAATAATTGCCGACAAGATTGGGTTAAATCCGAGAAAGTATCCCAGCCCTATCCCGCCAAATGATGCATGTGTAATTCCACCACTAATGAACACCAGCCTTCTCGTTACGATATACGTCCCGATTATGCCGCAATTGATACTCGTAAACAGAGAGGCAAGCAATGCATTTGTGAAAAATCTGTATTGAAAAAGTTCAAAAAACTGGTCTGTCATTATCAGTGCTTGTGAGTTGCTAAAACCGTATGAGGAATATCTCCGTGTGTTATGACCTGGATTGGGCAATTATAGGAAGCCAGTTGCTCGGGAGTTATTATATTGGTTGGGTGATAGTGAAGGTTCCTGTTGACACAGGCTATTGTTTTGACATACCAGCTTATTGTTCCTACGTCATGTGATACCACAATAATTGCCATTTCTTTATTAAGCTCTTTAAGTATTTCATAAAAATCAGTTTCAAACCTGGTATCTACAAATGTATTTGGCTCGTCGAGCATTAAAAGTCTCGGAGAGGAGACAATTGCCCTGCACAGGTATACGCGTTGAAGCTGTCCACCTGAAAGTCCACCGATAGTCTTCCCCCTGAGATCGTAAATACCCATTTGTTTAAGCAAATCTTCGGCATGCCTTTTCAATTTTCCTGAGTAACGGCTAAAAAGACTCTCATTACTCATTAATCCTGAAAGCACAACGTCAAGCACTGAAATAGGAAACCGCAGGTCAATCTGATTAATCTGGGGCAGATAGCCTATAAGATTTCCCGGCTTGCTTCCGGCAGAATCAAAGAATCTTACATTACCCCGATAGGGCTTTATCAAGCCCAGGATAACCTTGAGCAGAGTGGTTTTGCCTCCCCCGTTTGGTCCGATTATTCCTATGAAATCATTATCATTAACAACGAGGCTTACATCCCTGAGAATAATTTCTTCGGCATAACCGGCTGAGAGATCTTTTATTTCCAGAATTTTACTCATATAGTTCAATTAACTATTTGTTCAGAGTCTGATAAATAACCTCTGCCATTTCTTTAAAATTTTCGAGCCAGTTTTCAGACATGGGATTTATTTCGATCACCTTACCGCCAAGTTCTGTTGCTACTGCCTGTGCGCTTTCACGTTCGAATTCCATCTGGATGAAAACATCTTTTATCTCATTTTTTCTCGCAATATCAATTACCTGCTTCATGTTTGCTGCGGTAGGACTTTTACCATCCATCTCTATTGATATTTGCGACAGGCCATAATCGCGTGCAAAGTAACCCAGGGCAGGATGGAATATCAGAAATGATTTATTCTTGCCTGATCTGAATCTTTCATCCAAAGAAGCATGCAGTTCATTGAGCTCATCTATAAAGAGGTTATAATTGTTGGTGTAAAGGTCGGCGTTCTCCGGATCGATCGCGATAATTGCCCCGGTAATATTTTTGAGCTGGATCTTTACCTCTGGTATAGAGAGCCATATATGCGGGTCAACTCCGTACATATGAACGTGATCGCCGTGTTCAACGATATCAGCTGCAATCAGGTTATTCCCCTCAGAAGTATCAACAAAATTCAAACCTTTATTTTGTGTCTGGATGTTCCTGATCAGGGTATTCTCAAATTCCATATATCCGATCCTGAAGTAAATTACAGAATTTGAAATATCCTGCATCTGCACTGGCGTTGGTTCATAGGTTTCAGCACTTGAACCGGGTGGGACCAGTACATTTATCCGGAAGTTTGAGCCTGCTATTCTTTCGACAAGGTATTTCTGGGGTAATATACTGACAGTAATTACAGGTTGATCATTCCTTTGAACGGCTCCGTTGCAGGCTGAGAGAAGTATAAAAATTATGAGTGCAGTAAATTTAAAGGCGTTCATTTTCAAGTGATTATTTTATTGTCGATTTTATTAGCAAAATTATTCGTTTTTTTTGATTTTCCGGCGAAAAAAGCAGAATTTAGCCGGGTCTGATCCCGGCCAATTCCGGTAAATAATTAAAAATATGCCTCGTAAGATATTGATAACCGTACTTGGTCCCACAGCATCAGGGAAAACTGCATTTGCCGCCAGGCTTGCCAGGAATTTAAATGGTGAGATAATAAGTGCAGATTCGCGGCAGGTATACCGGAATATGGATATAGGTTCAGGAAAGGATTATAATGATTATGTTGTTGATGGCAAGCCAGTTCCATATCACCTTATAGATATCGTCGACGCTGGTTACCAGTATAATATTCATGAATTTCAGCGTGATTTCAGCAGAGCATGGGAGGATATAACATCACGCGGCAAACAGGTTATCTTGTGTGGCGGGTCAGGAATGTATATTGAATCGGTAATAAAAGCATATGAACTTGTGGAAGTTCCGCATGACCCTGAACTAAGAGCAGAGCTTGAAAATAAAACAGACACCGGGCTACGGCAAATGCTTTCTTCTTTTAGGAAATTGCATAACGTAACCGATACATCATCACGCAAGAGGCTGATCAGGGCAATTGAGATAGCAAAATATTCAGGATCAGAAAACGCGGGTTCTCAATCATTTCCTGAGTTTGACAATCTTATTGTAGGTCTTGGAAGTGAAAGGGACCAGCGCCGTTTGCGCATAACTGCAAGGCTGGAAGAAAGATTGAAAGAGGGGCTTATTGATGAAGTAAAACAATTACTGAATAGTGGATTGACTCCGGAAGAGGTGATGTTTTACGGCCTCGAGTATAAGTATGTAACCTTGTATATTACCGGAGGCCTGTCTTACGAACAAATGAGGGACAAGCTTAATATTGCAATTCATCAGTTTGCCAAAAGACAGATGACCTGGTTCAGAAAGATGGAACGGGATGGAATTAAGATCAACTGGCTGGCTGCTGACCTAAGCTTTACTGATAAGCTGAATAAGGCAATTGAAATTATAAAGACAAATACCCGGTACGGTATCTGAGAGAAAAGAATTCTGACAGGCTTACTTCTACTTATTATCGCCCTTGTTAATTATGTTAATGTGGCCATGAAGCCAGGGCGACTGATCGTGTATAATAATTATCCACCATTGCTTTATCATAAAAATGTCTTTTTGTTGATCCAGAAATTTTCTTCCGGAAGGTGGTGGTTCATTCAGGAGTTAAATGCCAGTAAAGGAATCTTTGTAATATAGGCCATTTCCTTTGTAATACTTTTGTTGAATATTCTGTCAAAAAGACCTCTTCTCGATGTAGCCATACTGATAATGTTCGCGCCGTAATTGTTTGCAAATTTATTTATTGCATTTACAACACCTGACTTTTCAATTAGGTGAAAAGAGATCCTGTTATAATCGAAAGAAGAACTGACCCTTTCCCTGAATGATTCAAAAAGAGCTTCTGACCTGAATTCTCCCTCGTCAGTCTGCACATGCAAAATACTCAGTTCTGAGTTAAACACGGTTGCAATATGAACCAGTTTGCTGATAAATTCAAAGTCGCTGTCTCTGTAATCGGTGGCAAAAACTATTTTTTCAATTGTATTGTAAGTAGCAGTTTTAGGAACTGCGAGGACAGGTATAAGGGAGCTTTGTATCACTTCTGCTGTTGTGCTTCCAAATAACCATGCAGGAACCCCGCTCGCCCCCCTGGTACCCATTACTATCAGGCCTGCCCCGGTTTGTTTGGCCATTTCGATTATTCCTTCCGGTAAAGGAGACACAGAGCTTTCTGTAAAACAAACTGATCCTGCTTCCCTGGCCTTTTCACATATAAGCTTAAGCTTTCTTCTGGTTTCAAGTATTACAGTTCTCTTTTCCTGTTCAATAATTGAAGGTGCCGGACGGTGAATGCTTGTTGTTGGGATCTGGCATGCATGGTATACAGTTATTGATGAGCCAAGCCTGTTTGCAAGTTGAATTGCATAATCAAGAGCATTCTTTGCATTTGCTGAGAAGTCGGTAGGTACAAGTATATGCTGCATTCTAGTTATTATTGGAAGTCCAGAAGACCCTTGCTTAAGCTATAAGTAAACATTGCCGGTGGGGCATTAAGCTTTAAACAAATCTTGCAAACAAATGGTAAATTACGCGTTAAGAAAATTTTAACGCATCAACAAGAGTAAAAATAATAAATTGCCATTAAATTCGGAAGTCTGTTTTTACTTTTCAAAACACAAAATCACTTTTTCAGGTTTCACTCAATCTTTAAGCCAGTTGTCAAGCCAGGAAAAAAACTCCCTTTGCCACAGAATGGCATTTTGTGGCTGCTGAACCCAATGGCCTTCATCAGGAAAATGCAGCAATCTGGCAGGAATACCCCTTTGTCTGGCGATATTGAATGCCTGCAACCCTTCAGTATAGGGGACCCGGAAATCATTCTCCCCCGTAATGATCAATATCGGGGTATCCCAGTTATGGACAAGGTTATGAGGTGAGAAACCATAATAACTAACAGGGGTCGGAGTGTTCCAGTAAGGACCCTCAAGATCATGATTTACAAAAAAAGTTTCTTCAGTAGCTCCATACATACTTTCAAGATTAAATACCCCATTGTGGGATATAAAAGCCTTGAAGCGGCCCTCATGGATTCCGGCCAGCTGAAACACGGAATAACCTCCGTAACTTGCCCCGACAGCTCCAATTCTGGTTTCATCTATAAAAGGTTCTTCCATTAAG
The DNA here is from genome assembly GCA_964421595.1 of uncultured Bacteroidales bacterium. GTDB lineage: Bacteria > Bacteroidota > Bacteroidia > Bacteroidales > PUMT01 > PXAP01. The sequence continues at coordinate 88,128 of CAYQXY010000002.1, forward strand.
GCATCAATTGCTGAAAGATAATCCTGCATAGCCTGACCACCCCAGTCGCCCGAAATGTCCCTGTTCCAGTCCTGTCCAAATGTTGGCAGCCCCCTTCTGTTCGGAGCAACAATAATATAGTCATTTGCTGCCATAAGCTGGAAGTTCCATCTGAACGAGAAGAACTGGCTTACGGCACTTTGCGGGCCTCCCTGGCAATAAAGCAGTGCAGGATATTTTTTATTGAAGTCAAAATCGGGAGGGTAAATTACCCATACAAGCATTTCTTTCCCATCGGTGGTTTTAACCCACCTTTCGGTAACCTGCCCCATCCTGATATTTTCATATATGTGCCGGTTTGTAAAAGTAAGCTGGGTTTCAGCACCTGTTGAAGGATTGATCAGGAAAATCTCACTTGCCATTGACATTGTCATCTTCTCTGCGATAAGCAAGTTATCTGAAAAGTCAATTGAGCTGATATTGTGAATACCCCTGGTGACCTGCTTCACTTCCCTTGTGGGCACATGGATGCTGAATACCTGATATGTAGCATTTATGCCGCTGATGAAGTAGATAGTTTCACTGTCGTCACTCCATGTAAAATCTGAAGCATTCTCCTCAAAATTCCTGGTAAGATCAGTCTTGACCCCGGTTTTGAGGTTATATATAAATAGCCTTGCCTTATCTGACTCATAACCTGGTGTTTCCATGCTTTGCCATGCCAGGTACCTTCCATCGGGAGAAAACACAGGATACTTATCATAGCCACTGTTGTTACCGGTTATATTGGTTGTTTCACCTGTGTCCAGAGAGTAAAGATAAATATCGGAATCAGTACTCTGTGCATACTCTGTCCGGTCCATCTTTTTGCTTGTATAGGCAATAGTCCTTCCATCTGAACTCCATGCGATTTCAGAAGAACTATAGAACGGGGCAAGCGGGGAATCATATTTTTCGCCTTCCATTATATCGGTAGCGTCATCAAGGCTTCCATCATTATAGGGTGCAACAAAAATATGGCTGTAGGAATAATTATGCCAGGTGTCCCAGTGCCTGTACATAAGTTCATCTTCAATCCTTACGTTAGTCAGCGGAAGGTCCGGATAGGTCTCAACAGGAGAAGGGTCCAGCTTAACCTGTGCAGTATAGTATATATGATCGCCGGAAGGCGAATACTCAAAACTGTTAAGGCCGCCCGCAATATCTGACAACTGACTTTTACCACTACCGTCAGGATTCATTTCCCATAGCTGGGAAGATTCACTTTCCATGCTGAGATATCCTATTCTGCTTCCGTCAGGATACCAGCGGGCATTGAAATTCCTTCCCTGGAAATCTGAAATCACCTGCGTTTCCTGTGTTTCCAGATTATATACGCATATATCGGTTTTACTCTTATTGGTGTTGTAATCGATTCGGGTAACCGTATAAAGAACCATATCTCCATCAGGTGATATGCGGGCATTGCCTGTTCTTCCAAATTTCCAGAGTATTTCGGCTGTAAGCCGTCCGCCCTCAATTTCCTCACTGGTCAGTTCGCCGGAGAAGTCAGGTTCAGTTTCTGTATCTGTTCTTTTACAGGCACCAAGCACTATGGCTATTAAAACAAGGGGAAGCAGGATTTTTTTCATTTGACTGATAATTAATTCTTTTTTGGTTGTGATATGGCTTCTCTGATCTTTGCTTCAAGTTCTGAAGCAAGCTCAATATTATCGGCAATTAAATTTTTCACGGCATCCCTTCCCTGCCCGAGCCTTGTTTCACCATAACTGAACCAGGAACCGCTCTTTTTGATGATGTTATAATCAACACCCATATCAATAATCTCGCCAAGACGTGAAATACCTTCGCCATACAGAATGTCGAATTCTGCCTTCCTGAAGGGAGGTGCAATCTTGTTTTTAACAACTTTCACTCTGGTACGACTGCCCATAATCTCTTCGCCTTCCTTTATCTGGCTTATACGCCTGATATCCAGACGAACTGAAGCATAAAACTTCAGGGCATTACCACCGGTAGTTGTTTCAGGATTTCCAAACATTACTCCAATCTTCTCCCTGAGCTGGTTAATGAAAATGCAACAGGTTTTTGTCTTGCTTATGTTGGCAGTTAATTTTCTAAGTGCCTGAGACATAAGTCTGGCCTGCAATCCCATTTTTGAATCACCCATTTCTCCTTCTATTTCTGATTTTGGAGTAAGGGCTGCCACTGAATCTATTACCACAATATCAACTGCACCGGAACGGATCAGATGATCGGTTATTTCCAGTGCCTGTTCACCATTATCGGGTTGTGATATAAGGAGATTCTCTATATCAACACCAAGCTTCTCAGCATAGAACCTGTCAAATGCATGCTCCGCATCAATAAAGGCAGCTATCCCGCCGGCTTTCTGAGCCTCTGCAATTGCATGAATGGCAAGGGTTGTTTTACCAGAAGATTCGGGCCCGTATATTTCGACAACCCTTCCCCTTGGAAATCCTCCTACGCCTATTGCAATATCCAGAGCTATTGATCCGGAAGGTATTGCTGCGACATCATCAATGGCTGTATCGCCCATTTTCATTATCGCCCCTTTCCCATACTCCTTATCTATTTTGTCAAGTGTAAGCTGCAATGCTTTAAGTTTTTCCTGATTGACTGTCTGAACCTGATTCTCTTTTTTGTTGTTCTTAGCTTTTTCCATCTGGTAATTTATTTTTTGTAAAGTTCCAATATCTGTCCGGCATGATTTTTTGTATCTACCTTGGGAATAACATGTTCAATTACCCCTTCCTCAGAGATAATGAATGTTGTCCTTATTATACCCATATAGGTTTTGCCAAGCATTTTTTTCTCTCCCCAGACTCCATAACTGTTTGCCAGTTCTTTGTCAGTATCGGCTATCAGATGAAACGGGAGATTATGTTTTTCGCTGAATTTCTGATGTGACTTTTCATTGTCAGGACTTACGCCAATAACTACAAATCCGGCATTCAGCAATTCATCGTATCCATCTCTCAGGCTGCATGCCTCAGCCGTGCAGCCAGGAGTATTATCGCGGGGGTAAAAATAGAGTATAATTTTCTTACCCTTGAGGTTTTTAGAAGAAATTTGATTCTCATTCTGGTCCTTTGAATTGAACAGGGGAGCCTTGTCACCCTCCTTTAATGCAGTTGCCATAATTATGATATTTTTGATTATTAATATTAGGAGTTGTACTACTTTAAGGATTTCTTTACAATTGCGGTTACATGTAAAGTTAAAAAGTTCCTTCGGATAAATCAGTGAGAAATTAAAATTTTATTAACAATATATATATTAATTTGTCTCAAAAAGCATTCGTCGGTCGGGTCCGGTCGCCGACTGACAGGGTTTTGCCCGAAAGAACCTGTTGATAGCATATTTTCATGTTCACAGGGTCGTTACATTTAATGGTTAACCAGTGATACTTGTACACAGGGAAGAGTTGGTTATTATGCATTTTATGTAAATTATACTAATTTAGGGCACTTTTAAGAATAACTTTTTAACCAATATGACACTCCATAAACTCATTACCTGCATCTTAGTTTTAACTGTCAGCCATGTGGTTGCCATTTCTGCTCAACAATCTGCAGCACCCGGAACTGAAAAATCTCCTGAACAACAATACGAGGAATTTATATCCGCTGCATTGAAACATCAGGTAAGGGCCGATTCACTTGCCAGGACTGCCAATAAGTTCAGAAGGGATCTGGCTTTTTTAAATGATGACTCCCGGAAGAGGGAAATGGAGAATCGGGTCCTTTCGCTCGAAAATGAATCATTCAGTACACAGAAAGAAGCGGATAGCCTCTATACCCTTGCAAGAGCTATTGAGCTCAGAATAATGGCAAGTCAAAGAGAAGGTGCCGGCAATGCTATGTTGTCTTCGCCGGCTTTTGAAACATCATCCCGAAGAGGAAGCGGAAATCATGGAATTCAAACAGGTCCGGATTTTTTGGTTCTTGGTGAGAAGAATATCAGCCAGGGTCTTTCCTCAGGAGACCTTGCAAAAGCAAGAGACCTTGAATCCCGCAATGTAAGGGCCAATGAACTGATGGAAGAAGTAGCCTTAATAAATGATGAGATAGAGCAGCTAGGCTTTGTACTTGATTCCAATCCTCGAAGAAGGGAAAGAAGGAAAATCAACCAGCGGATTGAAGAGCTTTCTGCCCAGTCTTTCGATAAAAAAATGGAGGCTATGATCATTTACAAAGATGTGAATGCTATTCGTTATGCTGCGGCAACAGGATTTCTTGACCAGCGGCGTAGCCAGCTTAGAGACTCGCTCGTTATTAAAGCCGGTTTGGTACATGAAGAGTATGCAAGGGAAAGTTTCACTCAGGCCGGGGGGTTGCGTGAAACGGCAGTTGACCTTCGGAGTGATAAATACCTTGAAGGGTTCATTCTGAGAGCATACACTGAAGAACTAAAGGCCTTTAAGGAGATGGAAAAAGCTTTAGAAATATATGATTCGCCAGTAACCCGGGGACAGCGTCAGGCAGACCAGGTGCCTGTCAACGCAAACGGCAGGATTGATGCCGGACTTGCGCTTGCCAGATCAAGATCAGCCGTCAGAGAAACATCGGGAGCAAACAGGCCTGCTGATAACCACGCATCAGAGAACAGGCATGCAAACGCCCACCCTGTTGAGAACAGGGCTGCAGAAAGCCGCCCGGTTGAAAACATACCTGCAGAGAGCCCGCATGCGCTGGAAACTCCATCTGAAGGGATTGCTCAGCATGTGAATTTCGGCTTTTCGTCAGGTCAATCACCCAATTCAAACCGCAATCCGGTTCCCCTTAATGTAACCCTGCCTGATGGAATGGTTTTTACAATTCAACTTGGCGTTTTTAATACATTGATGAATCCTTCATCATTCGGCGGATTAGACCCGGTATTTGCTGAAAGAATAAACGGCACCAATTCAATAAGATATTTTGCGGGTGTTTTCGGGTCAGTTCCTGAAGCAGAAAAGGCACTACTCGAAGTCAACCGGCGCGGATTTAGTGATGCATTTCTTGTGGCATTCAATGATAATTTAAAGATTCCGGTTACAAGAGCCCGCCAAATGGAGAGAGGCAGGCAGGCCGCAAATGAAGCAAATATCCGGCAGGATGCCGTGCCGGTTTCCGGACAGCCAGCTCCGGCATCAGATCCTGTCAAAACGGTTAATACAGTTGTTTTTAAGATCCAGCTGGGAGCATTCAGTGATCTTCTGCCGCCTGATATTCATTCTGACTGGAACAATATGGCAAGCGGCAAAAATCTTGAGTACACAAGAAATAATAATGGATTATATGTCTATACTTTAGGAAATTTTAATACTTTTGATGAAGCTGTTAAAGTACGTGACCATGTCAGAAAAACAGGTGTGCCTGATGCATTCATCGTTCCTTATAAAGATGGTGTCCGTATCAGGATGGAAGAAGCTAATGAGTTGCTAAATATTCAGTAGGTAAATTTTTTATTTCTGATCTTAAATATCAAAATATGGTAAACAGAAGTAAGATAGTTACTAAGGACCGGCCCGGCAAAAAAAATGAACCGGATAGCGGGAACATTAGGTTTCTTATTTTGCATGATGATGATCACCATACATTTGAATATGTCATACAGTGCCTGATGGATATTTGTGGTCACGATATAGTCCAGGCAGAACAATGCACCCAGATAGTTCATTTTAAAGGCAGTTGTGATGTTCTCAAGGGAGATTACAGGGAATTACTCCCCTACAGGCAGGCTATGATCGCAAAAGAGCTGAAAGTTACTATAGATTAAAGTATTATTCAAAAATGCCGTTATACATCATTGTTTTATTTATAATTCTCGGGGTTATATTATTGTGGGTTGAGTTTTTAGTGGTACCGGGCATAACAATTGCCGGCATAGGCGGAGTGTTGCTTATAGGAACCGGAATTTTCTTCTCTTATAATATATATGGCCCATCAGTGGGGAATTATGTTCTTCTGGGTTCAGTGTTGTTTATGTTTCTGAGTGTTTATTTTTCACTAAAATCAAAGACCTGGAAAAGAACCATGCTGGATTTTCAGCTGGAAGGCAGGGTAAATACATTTGATGTTACCACAATTCAAGCCGGCGATACAGGAAAAGCAGTTACAAGGCTGGCACCTATCGGAAAGGTTGAGGTGAATGGAGTTTATTATGATGCAAAATCAGATGACAACATTATTAATGCAAATACAGATATTACGGTAGTTAAAATATTAAGTGATAAACTAATTGTCAAACCAACTAATTTAAGTTAATTATGGAAGATCTTGGGATTTATATTTTTATAATGGTGGGGTCACTTCTCGGGCTATGGGTTATCCTGTGGTTTATCCCCATAGGTATGTGGTTTTCTGCGCTGCTTTCCGGGGTAAGAGTTTCTCTGATACAGTTGATATTCATGCGCTGGAGGAAAGTGCCACCCTCTGTTATTGTTAAGGCAATGATAAATTCTACCAAGGCGGGTTTGTCACTTTCCCGTGATCAGCTTGAGGCCCATTATCTGGCTGGTGGTAATGTTATTAATGTTGTAAATGCTTTAATTTCTGCCGATAAGGCCAATATACCCCTCGATTTTAAATCGGCTACGGCGATTGACCTTGCCGGAAGGGATGTTTTCCAGGCAGTTCAGATGTCTGTGAACCCGAAAGTTATTGACACTCCCCCGGTAGCAGCTGTTGCTAAAGATGGTATCCAGCTTATAGCCAAGGCACGGGTTACAGTTCGTGCCAATATAAAGCAACTTGTTGGTGGTGCCGGTGAGGATACCGTACTTGCAAGGGTAGGAGAGGGTGTTGTCTCTTCCATAGGTTCGGCAAAATCACATAAGGAGGTACTTGAAAATCCTGATCAGATATCGAAGGTAGTGCTTTCAAAAGGTCTCGACGCCGGCACGGCATTTGAGATTCTTTCAATTGATATAGCCGATATTGATATAGGAAAGAATATCGGAGCTGTCTTGCAAATGGACCAGGCAAATGCCGATAAAAACATTGCCCAGGCGAAGGCAGAAGAGCGCAGGGCCATGGCTGTGGCCCTCGAACAGGAAAACAAGGCTCTTGCCCAGGAGATGCGGGCCAGGGTTATTGAAGCAGAAGCTGAAGTGCCCAAGGCACTGTCAGACGCTCTAAGGTCTGGCAATATGGGTGTTATGGATTATATGCGACTAAAGAATATTGAGGCCGATACCGGAATGCGTGATTCAATCTCAAAATCGCCCGATTCGGATAAGAAAAAATAATTTCTCCTGAAAAAAATAGTGGATAAAAAGCGGGGCGATGATTCTCCCCGTTTTTTTATGGGGGTGTGCCGTGCATGGTAAATAACCTGGCGGGTGAAAGTTCACTATGGAGGTTCATAGTCACCAACCATCAGCTAATAGCAAGGGTGTCCACCGCGAGGTGGAATCTGAATTAAGAGGGATCAGCAATGAGATTATTCAATGCTGAAAAGAGAAATATAACTGAATGGTTCAAGAATAAATTCAGTCTGGTTATCGGTGACAGTGATTGTTCTTAACTCTTCCATATTACGGTCCTGGTTAGTCACAACAATTTTCAATTTTCTTACGCTTTCCGGAATATCTTTGATAACAGCCTTCCTGGCTGGTCCGTTATTTACAAGGTGTATAACATAGTAACCTTTTTGTGTGCTGCCAAGCAGGGCCCCGCTGATATCATCAGAGCTGCTGCTTAAGCCCATTACCCTGAGCTGTGGGGGAGCTGATGAGAACTGTTTCATGTTCCAGAACCGCTGGGTAGGCTGTAGTGGTTTGTCGAAATTTCCGAATACCCCTCCGCCCGAAAGCATCGAATAATCGGCTGTTAACTGCCACTGAAGTATTGTCAGAGGCTGGCAGATATCAAGTATTCTTACATAAAGGTTAATTTCTTCCATGGCATATACCGGCTCTTCCAGAAATGCCGGATACCGCCAGGCAGCAGCATCTATACTTCCTTCTCCGACTATAAGTGGAATATTGAGTACCCGGGCAATCTCGTCCCACCTGGCAAGCGTTTCTGTTTCCCAGCCCCTCCATGAATGAAATGAAACAGCTCCAATGTAAGGGTGAGTTTCGGGATCAAACATGGCGGGAAAAACAAATTCATAACCATTGGCATCGGCTGTATCACCAAGCAATAGCTTTGTTTTAAGACCTTTCCCTGAGAATTCAGAACCCAGTCCGATGATCAGTTCCTTATGTTCTTCCGCAGTCTGTCTGATGTTGATTCCCAGATCTGACTCATTGAAGGAAAACATGGCTGCTTCCACACCAAAATTATCCTTCATATATGTTATATATGCAGAGATAGATTCATAAATCTGCTCCATTTTTTCTTTATTCAGTTTATTTCCCCATACTCCTCCGGGTCCCGGTCGCGGACTGTATTCTCCTTCTATAGCCCAGTCAGGGCCCGACCATACAGCTATCATGACTGGCATCCCGTGACGGTATAGTTCTTGCGCCATCTCCATTGCGTCGCGTACCGCCGGATGCAGATTGCCTTCATCGGCCTCCTGAACCGGGTCGTTATTCTCGTAAGGATGCCAGAAACGCCATGGCATTTCTACTCTTCCCCATTCAACGCCAAGATTGTCAAGTTTGTATCTGATTACCATTGGGTCTGTCCGTGGATTCTGTAATCTGAAGTTTCCACCGAATCCGTCGAATGTTCTTCCCGGTGTTGATGTATCAAGTATGACTTCAACGGGAGTATTGTCTATTTCCCCCCCAGCCTCCATTTTAAATGAGATACCGGCTTCATGACCCTCTTCAAGGAATCCTTTATGGATAGTAATGTAGACTTCAGTTGAAGCAGAATTGTTTTTACTCTGTCTAACCAACACTTCAGTAGGATGCTCAAATGATGAATTCAAAAACCGGCCGGGTGATTTAATACTTAACCCTTCAGCAACAAAGGAAACAAGATCATCATCATCTGGTACACCGGCAACAGAAGTATAAATCGTCTCCGTGTCGGTGAATTCCGTAAAAATATCTCCGGAGGGAAATTCTATCATAAAGAATATACCGGTAACATCGGCTCCTTTTTCAGCCTTAACCTGTATATTTATTTCAGCAATGCCCTTGCCGGTATGTTCAACTGTCTGTGTAAAATGGAAATTTTGCAGCCGGGTAGTAACAAGTTGTCTGTTATTATCCCGCGCATATTGTGGCAGTTGCCTTTCCTTGGCAGTAACATGTATGTCAAACCAGCTGCTACCGGCCACAACCAGCCTCGATTCAAAATTCATCAACTGTCCATCAACTCTGATTCCGCGCATATTACCCCAGGCATATACCTCAGGCTGGGAAAACAATTCAGTAGATGAATTAAAGAAAATCAGGAATAACCAGATCAGGACCTTGACCGTCAATCTTTCCCTGTTATATATTTGAAGGGTAGAAACTAAAAAATCATAACTGAGAAATGGTTTTCTTAAAGGTATTCCGCTCATCCTGAAATTATGTTTGTTAAGCGAATAAGTGAGTCAATTATAACATCAGGGGTAATTCTCCTGAATTATAATTTCAAATAAGAAACAATAACAAACCTTTAAAGTTTTATTCCGAGCCTTGTATTTTTATGTAAACCATATGGTATACAAAGATATAAATATACAATAACGATTCTTTCAGGTTAGAATGTCTGGCTCATAAGAAAAAGAAAAAATTTAAAGTGCTTTATTATTTTGACAAATTGAATGCTTTTTATACTTTTGTGCTGCTTTGAAGGAGAGGTGGGTGAGTGGCTGAAACCAGCAGTTTGCTAAACTGCCGTAGGGGTAACCCTACCGGGGGTTCGAATCCCCCTCTCTCCGCAAAGACTGGATACATAATTTCAGATCGATACACAAGGAAGTTACCAGTTTGTTCAAAGAGTTTTTCGGGGTGTAGCGTAGCCCGGTTAGCGCGCCTGCTTTGGGAGCAGGAGGTCGCAAGTTCGAATCTTGCCACCCCGACAATCAACTCAAAGCCCGTTTGTGAAAGCAAACGGGCTTTTTTTAATACGGGCACCTGGAACTTGTTTCAGCCCATATTTATATTTCTTGGGGTATTAAGTGGAAATTTGTTCATCAAAAATAGAATTAATTTAGTATTTGTATGCATCTATCGCCACTTTTCACTATCTTTCGCATAAAAATACTAAATAATGCAGAGCGTTTCTGATTTTATGAATAAATGTTTGGCATATGAGCAATACGCATTTTCCTGGGATGAGCTAAAAGCAGACATATCTAAAACAGATGTAGCCTTAAGGCACGAACTCGTGCGACTTTCCAGAAAGAAAGAGATCATTGCGCTCCGTCAGGGATTCTATCTAATACTTCCTCCCAGATACAAAACGTTTGGCAGACTTCCCTTAGAGCTTTATGGTGAAAAGCTATTTAAGTTCTTAGGGAAACCTTATTACATCGCATTTTTCTCGGCAGCAGCATTTCATGGGGCAAGTCACCAACAGGTTCAGCAAAGTTACCTAATGACTAAAATTCCAAACATACGTGACATCAAAAAAGGAAATATTTACCTCAGTGTTTCAGCAACCAGTAAATGGCCAGAAAAGAATATTATTAAAAGAAAGTCAGATGCCGGCTTGTTTAACATTTCATCCCCGGCTTTAACTACTATTGATTTGATTCACTATCAATCTAAAATGGGTGGTATAAATAGAATTCTTGCTATCGTGGAGGAATTAGTCGAATCCATAACATCTGAAGATATAAGAGACTTGCTTCAATGGTATCCGCATATTAGCTCCATTCAGCGACTGGGGTTTTTGTTTCAGGAATTGCAAACAGAGCAAAGTTTATTGGATCCATTGCAAGAATACTTCCGTAACAAGAAGTTCTTTCCGGTGTTGTTAAGCCCAGATAAAGATGGAAAACCAGGGAAAGCAAATAATACCTGGAAAGTAGATATTAATATAGAATTAGAAAGCGATTTGTGATTTCCAAACCATACATAGCAAAATGGAAGGACCATGCCCCCTGGACTACCAACGAACAAGTCGAGCAGGACCTGGTTATATCCAGAGCTTTAGTAGCACTTTTTTCCGATGAGTTCCTCAGTGAAAACCTCGCATTCCGGGGAGGTACTGCATTGCACAAACTCTTCCTATATCCCGCTCCTCGGTACTCAGAAGACATTGACCTGGTTCAAATTAAAGAAGGACCAATCAAACCCATTTTGCAGCGAATTGGTGAGGTAATTACCTTTTTTGAAGAAGATAGGGTAATTAAACCCAAGGCAAACAACAACACTATCCTTTATCGTTTCGATTCAGAATACTCACCTGACATACGCCTGAGGCTTAAGATTGAGATCAATTGCCGGGAGCATTTCAATTTGCTCGGATGGAATTCTTTCCCGTTCTCCGTAAATAGCGAATGGTTTACCGGACAATCCAACATTACCACCTATCATTTAGATGAACTCCTGGGTACCAAACTCCGGGCACTCTACCAACGCAAAAAAGGGAGAGATCTGTTTGATATTTATTATGCCGACCAATACGCAAAGCTTGATTATGACAATATCATCCATTGCTACAATGAGTACATGAAGTTCGTTGTAGGCAAGCTACCAACACAAAAGGAATTTCTACTCAACATGGAGCTAAAGAAAAAGTCAGCACAGTTTACAGGTGATATGAAGGGGCTTCTTAATCCTAATTTGAAATATAATCAGGAGGAGGCTTTTGAGTGGTTGTTTGAAGAATTTGCTACCAAACTAAAATAATTGACTAGGGATGGAAAAACTTTTACTTACCTCAAAATGGTTTTAAATCAAAGGTGTAGTTTCAAATAATTCCACTATGTAAAATGCTTGAATCCCTCAACTCCATAGTGAAGTAAGATCACTGCGGGATTAGCCTGATAGCTCACTTGCCAGGCAAAAGAGAAATAGCCGCCTCTGGACCAACTTTCGGCCTGGTAGCCCCTTATTTAAATTCTTTGATATTTTGCAGTTTGTTTGTAAATTTTTGCACGACCGCTTCCTGTTCAGCTATACTGATGCTGGTACCGTATTGCTGTACATCAGATTTGGGTATTTCCCTTCTGGCTTTGTTAATAGATTTTTCTGCTTTTCTTATCCTGTTTTCGGATCTTTTGATTGACCTTATTGTCCTTTTCTGGTCTTTCTCAAGATTCTTTATATGTTTGGTTTGCTCTTCTCTTCTCTCAACCGACTCACTTGAGTTGGTCCTTGTTTTATGTACTATTATTTCTGCCGATAGGGTTCTAAGACTATTATTAAGTTCAGTAAGATTACCTCTTTCGGAAGAGATACGCCTGTTGTTGGACCGGATGGATCTCTCAAGCCTGGATTCTCCTCTCTCAAGTTTCCGCAAATCTTTTTCCAGATCCCTCAATTTCTTTTCTTCAACCCATATCTGTTCTGAAACCAGACTGATGTACTGATCCTTGGCAAAATTTAAAAGGTGATTCCTCACTTTTGCAAATTCATCTTCACCTGTGGCTCTCTCAACATAAACATCCTTTCTCAGTTCAAATACAGCAGTCAGGAATAACGCACTGTCACCGTCCCTGAGTTCACTATAAATATTTACCGGGTCTTGTGAAATGCTTCTTATATTGGCACCGAATATGGTCATCTTGCCTCCTTCATCAACCACTTTGGATCTGGTACCGGATTCCATTGCCTTTACCCAGTTTTTAATGGTTCGCTGGTACTCAACCTCCGGAATAATTACAGTTAATCCCGGTAACTGGTTGTTCCCGACTTTAAGGCTGTCTTCCCTGACTATTATAGGAAACTGGGCCTTAATCACGGTTACCAGGATAAACAGCAGGATTATAGTTATAGTTGTTGATTTCATGGTAATAAGATTAGTAGGTTCAACATAAATAGTTTGTTTAACATACTGTATGTCAAAGGATATCTGTTGCCAAAAATGTAATCTTAATTCAAAGACCGGGTCAGGTTATCTTTGATGAGCTGAAAATTTAACTGTTCCCTGGCTAAACCAATCAGATACAGTTTGCCTAAATGTTATACAGAAACCAAATTTGTTGCAAAGAGAAAGTAATAATGAAGGAGAATCTAAAATCTAAAATGAAAGCTTAAATCATTTTAATACTAAATTACAACTTTTGAAAATTATTGTCAAGTTTTTTTTACGAACACAACTTTTTTACGGGTGATTCGCCGAAGTCAGTCCATATCCACCGTCCCCGTTTCTCCCGGCGTTAGGCAGAGCAAGCTCGGCAATGAAATTGAAGCACTGATAATAATAGTCTAACAAGGAAATAAATTACTAACAAAGCTAATGATAAATGCGCCCTATATTGAACATATAAATGGTATGGGTGCAGCAATGCCTGCATCAATTTCTAAACTTTTGACATTTTCAAATCATTTTCATATTGCTTGTACAATCCTCTAAAGAAGCTTAAAGCATTTATCCCCAGGCTTTTGGTTCGGTATCCGCCCTCCTGGACAACCAGTATGGGCAATCTGAGTTCTCCGATCATTTTTCCATTTTCCTCAAAGTCTGCACTATTTAATTGCCATGTACCTGTTGGATCACCTTTGGCAACATCCAGTCCAAAGGCTAAAACCAAATATGCAGGCCTGAAATTTTTAATTTTTACGAGCGCTTTATGCAGATGGGTCCTGTATGCCGGACCCGACACATTTTCCGGCAATGGATAATTAATATTAAACCCATATCCGCCAGGCCCTCCTTTTTCATCGGCAAAACCACTGAAATAGGGGTAGGCAAATGAGGGATGCCCGTGAATGGAAATGGTAAGCACATCATCTCTTTTGTAAAAAATATTTTGTTGGCCATTGCCATGATGGTAATCAATATCAAGCAATGCAACCTTTCCATACTTGCTCAAATAATTGGCGGCAATGGCGGCAGAATTAAAATAGCAGAAGCCACCGAATGATTTTCTTTCAGCATGATGTCCCGGAGGCCTTATCAGGGCATAAGCCATTTTTTTTTCGTCCAAAAGCAAATCGGCGCAGGAAAGAGCGCAATCGACTGCTTTCTTGGAAGCCAAATAGGCATTTTTATTGAGTGGAGTGAATGTGTCAATGCAATAATAACCAGCCCTGACTGAATCATCTTTTGGGGGACGTAAGGAGTTCCTGATTGGGAAAACATAAGGATAAATGGATTTGCCCTCAGGGAGGCTTTTACATATTCTTTTAAAATAGGTCAAATAACCTCTGTCGTGTACTTCTAGTATGTGTTTTTCACTATAGATTTGTGGAGGCTTCACTTCAAATATTCCTGAAGGGATTAATTCATTAAGGATGGACTTGATCCTGACAGGAGCTTCGACATAACCTCTTTCTCTTACGTGGTGAATGCTATGTATGTCGTTATAAATGAGTTGAATTTTAATGTTACCCGTATTTGTCTGATTTGAAAATCCATATTTACGCTTTTTTATATAAAGGGGCTCACGCAATTTTACAGGATTGTCACTAACAGAATCCAGAACTTTAACAATATATTCTTCAGGACAGTAAGTTCCATATTTTCGTTCAAGAATAGCACGAATTATTTTTTTTGCAGTTAAATTGTCCATCGTCCCTATTTTTCCAAGGAAATCGCATACCAGGTAAGGAGGGCAGTCCTCGGTTTCCTTTACAGGTGTTTCATAAAGTGTATTTATCAATGGATATGCCTGGTACTTTTCATAGAACTTAAGACGGGCTCTATTTTGAGGGAGCAGAGAAGAATCAGTGCATACGCGGGAATCATCAGGCAGGCATTCATAAAACAGTCCGATACATTCCAGGTTAACAGCCTCCTCTCTTACTTTCTGGTAAAGTGCTCCTCCAATACCAGTTGAAATTGTATTTTTTGTAGTTGCAATATAGTCGAGGTAGCAAAAGTTCAGGTCAGATGCATACATTGCCAGGGCAAATCCAACAACGGTACTGTTACGGTTTTCTGCCACGGAAAGTATTGTCCTGAACCGGTATTTAAGTGGATCCTTCAACTGTATGGAAATCTCATCCAGTTTTTCATCAGTAAGCGAGGAAAAATGAGACTTCATGATTGATTTTACCTGCTCAATTGCGCTCAGGTCAACAGGCCTGGCATCATCATGTATACGTCTTATTCTGAACATTATCTGACTTCTATAAGCAAAAAATGAATCTCAGGTGAATTAAAGATAACAAATTATCATTCATGAGGCACAGGCAACGCAGTTTTATGCAAAGCCTGATATAAGTTAATAATATTTATCCTGTATGTTTAAAAATAAAAATTTAACCAAACCCGGAATTTCGGTTAAAATATTTCTGGTTTCGTAAATGAATAACAAATTTATTATGGATTTAGAACATTATTGAAAAATTAATGTTAATTTCTATTGCATCATGTCTGCATACTGCTGTTATTAAGCTATAAATGAAGAAGAAAACAGTTGCAATAATTGTAGCCCACCCTGATGATGAAACTCTATGGGCAGGAGGAGTGATATTAAAGCATTCTGACTGGAATCCCTTTGTAGTTTGCCTTAGCAGAAAAAGTGATCCTGATCGTGCCCCAAAATTCTTTAAAGCATTACAGATGCTTAAGGCCGATGGGCAGATAGGTGATATGGATGATGGCCCGGAACAAATTCCAATGAATGAAAATGAATTGGATGAAACTATACTTGAATTACTTCCATCAGTTTCTTTTGACCTGATTATTTCTCATAGTCCGGCCGGTGAATATACCAGACATATCAGGCACGAGGAAACCGGCAGGGCAGTTATAAGGCTTTGGAAAAACGGAAAGCTGAATACCAATGAATTATGGATTTTTGCCTATGAGGATGGAAACAAGGGATATTATCCACGGCCAATGGAATCTGCAAACATTAATTTTCCGCTTTCCCTGGAAATCTGGAAGAAAAAATATCGCATCATTACAGAAATTTACGGATTCGGGCAAAACGGCTTTGAAGCAATGACAACACCGAGGTCAGAATCATTCTGGCAGTTCAATAACCCTTCTGAGGTGGTTGGTTTTTTTAGTTAGTATTTGAACCCTCGTCCTAAGGTGGAGGTAATGTTTTGGTGGGGCTTGGCCCGAAAGGCTTGTGGGATTTACGGACATGTTTATTAACACAAACAAGATGAAAGTATTGGTTTTGTATGATTATCCCCCTTCTCCCGGCGGACTTGCTACTCAGGGAGATTTGCTTTATCGGGGACTGACTGAAATTGGAGTTGATGCTCATGCAGTTCATTTCGAATCACCGCAAGAGAAAGAGTGGTATTACCGATGGTTCGAACCTGATATTGTTGTTGGTGTCGGTTATTGGGGACATACACCTCACCTGATACTCCACCCCCGGAGGTACGGAGCAACAGCGGTACCCTGGCTGGTGGCAGACGGGTATATTGCAAATTACCAGGAAATACTTAACTCCCTTCCGCTTATCCTGGTAACATCAAACTGGGTAAAGGAGATGTATGTCAGAGATGGTATAAATGCAGAGATTATTGAAGTTTTACCAGTAGGTTGTGACACAGATGCTTTTGTACCATATGATAAAAATGATCCTAAGGTAATCTCCGTGCGCGAATCTCTGGGCATCTCAAATGATCAGCTGATGATTCTAACCGTTGGTGGTGATGCGGCCTCAAAAGGGGCTCAGGAGGTCATGCAGGCACTTGCTTTGATTGATGCTAAGGCTCCTGACTGGAAATACGTCTGTAAAGTATGGCCTCAGCCCAGAACACAACTTCAGAATATGGCTGACCTTCAACTGGCTACTCATCTTGGAATTGACAAGAACGTAACGTATACTGTGAATACTATTTCGCGCGGGTTTATGCCATATCTGTTAAATGCCTGTGACATTTATGCAGCTCCTTCCCGGCTTGAAGGTTTTGGAATGCCCCAGGTTGAAGCCGGAGCTTGTCAGAAACCGGTTATAGGCATAAGGGCGATGGGAATGCTGGACACTCTTGTTCATGGTAAAACTGCTTTCCTGGCCAAAGTAGCGCAACAGATAGTTGTTAATGAAGTGACACTTGGAGAGGAATCAGGTTTTGATAATGATCATAAAGTAGTATTTCAAAAACCACGAACTGTCGATTACAGGGCAAATGTAAATGATATTGCAAAGTATTTGTTGAAACTGATGACAGATGCATCATTAAGGCAGAAAATGGGAATTGCAGCCAGGGAACATGTGATAGGAAATTTTGATTATCGTGTTGTTGCCAAAAGATTCACCCGGATAATTAGTGACAGGTTGGGAATTAGTTAATCGAAAAACCATGAATCAAAATGAAAAACATATAATCGAAGAAGCAAAAACAGAAGCACTTAAAGTGTTGCTTAATAATTCACACGGACCTTTCCACCGTCTTCCGAGAACGGCAGGATGGGGATATCCGGAGCCGTACACACGGGATTTATTAATTTCCATATTGGGGATTGCAGTTTCTTCCAATAATATTCTGACAGACAGCATACGCAGGGTGTTGGAAACTCTGGCAAAAAACCAGTCACTTCGGGGCCATATTCCTTCATTGGTGCATGACAAAGAAGATCGCGGTGCAAGTGACACAACACCTTTATTTCTGCTTGGAGTATTAATATTCAGAAAAGTAACCGGGGAGACTAATTTTCTTTCCGGTGCCGTTAGCAAAGCAGTGTCATGGATGGAACATCAGAGTCCCTCTGACAGGCTTCTGATTGCTCAACAACCAACGAGTGATTGGCGCGACGAACAGTGGGTTATAGGTTATGGCCTTTATATTAACACACTCGTGTATAGTTACCTGAGACTTTTAGGTCAGCATGATAAGGCAGATTTAATGAGAAAGGAGATGAGCAGATTCACCATAACCGGCGAAACTATGCATCATCATGTCCATGAGGGACTGGTGGTAAAGAGTAAGCCTTATTATGCTTTCTGGTCATACAAAATTTACAGCAGTGAAAGGTTTGACCTCCTTGGCAACAGCCTCGCCATTCTTTCCGGAATTGCATCTCACTCAAGGGCTGAATCTATGATTTCCTGGATAGAAGAAGAGTGCAGGGCAATGATTGAAAAGGGTGAACTGGCTGTTGATATGCCACCGAATTTTTTCCCCTATATCAATCCAGGAGACCCGGACTGGAGGTTAAGGTACGAGAAATTCAACATGCCCGGCGAATATCATAATGGAGGAATATGGCCATTTATCTGTGGTTTTTACGTGGCTGCACTGGTTGCTGCCAAAAGATTCAAACTCGCTGAGGAAAAACTTTTAACGCTTACCCAATTAATAAAAAGTTCAGGTTCCGGTAAGACTGAATTTGGCTTTAACGAATGGATTAAAGCCCAGAACGGGAAACCATTGGGACAGGACTGGCAAACCTGGAGTGCCTCAATGTTCCTCTATGCTGCAAAATGTGTCGAAGAGAAAAGTACACCCTTTTTTGAAGAAATGCGGAGTTTAAGTAGTTAGTATTAATGTCAAACACATCTAATTTCCTTATTTTAATTTTCTATCAAACCTGGTTTTTAGAGCATAGTAGCTCATCTCATAACAATACGCCAATGCAGTATTGCCGGGTTGGCTTTGTATTTTTCTCCGATTTTTAAATACTTTCCTTATTTAATGAGAGAGAGTTATTCTCAATATCACTCAATTAATCGTTTGTAATCAGCTTATCTTGAGCATACAAGTGTGCTTATGATTCATTTTTTATCTGTTCTACTTATAAATGTTAGATCCAAAAGCTTTTTTTATATTTTTGAGGTGCAAATCAATATGAGCAATTTCATGCGTTTGAGTAAAAGCAAAATTTTCAATTCTATCGTGCCTTAAAGTCAATGCTATTGCAGGATTATTTCCGGACCAAAAGGAAAAAACATGATGTAAGAAGAACGCAGCTCTCATATCGATGAATTGTAATACACATGGCAAATCAGGCACAAACATTAAAAAAAAGAATGAAATCAGTTATAATCTTCAGGATATTATTCCTTGTAATAATAATGCACAGCCTAAATATTTCTGTGTCAGCACAAGACAGAAATATTTCGATTAACGAGGTTTACCCTGCCGACATGTTCATTGAGAATGGCGGTCGTCTCATCAATGTAAAAACCTCTCTTACATACCTCGGTATTGGTCCTAATGCCACAGGTAATGGTATTAACGATGATAGTGATGAAATAATAGCTGCCATTGATTGGGTAATGAACCAGTTGAAAGCTTGGTTTGAAGGAGGAGGCAGCGTACATTGGCACAAGTATTACATTATCTATTTCCCTGATGGGGTGTACAAAGTATCAAAGCCACTCGTGTACTCTGGTGGACGGGTAATTGACCCACTTTATCCCAGTGCAACCAATAGGGAGGGTACTGAAAAACTGATGTTGGTAGGCCAAAGCAGAAAGAATACAATTATTAAATTAGTTGATAGCGCACCGGGATTCGGTTCAGCTTTCAGTAAACCCGTTGTATCATTTTCCAGATTCGACCTTGGCACCATATTTAATAACATGCCTGCAACAATGCAGTTCAGGAATTTCACTATTAATACCGGTACAGGTAACCCCGGTGCAATAGGTGTTGATTTTTATGGTGCTAATGTAGCACGTCTTGATAATATTAAAGTAGTTGGCGATGGAAAAATAGGAGTGCATATAAGAATAGGTTCTGCGCATGGCTACTATTCAAATATTGTTGTAGAGGGGATGGATTATGGATTGTATATCGAAGGGAATGAAGAATCGCATCCTACCATTGAGTATTTAACGCTTCATAATCAAAATATTAACGCAATTTACCTGAAAGGGATGTCGGTAACCATGCGTAAGGTGGAGAGTACAAACTCCGTTAATGCAACCCGGCTTGTGGGTAATGGCAGCAAGCTTCCACACCTGGTAATTGTTGATGGATCCTTTGCTGGTGGTGATAGCTCTAACACAGCAATACTGATTGATGCTGGTTTCCTGTACTCAAGGAATATTAACGTGCAAGGCTACGGTAGTGCGGTTAGAAAACAGTCAACCATTGTACGGACCGGTTCAATAGATGAGTATGTTTCCACTGATATAACCACATATAGCTCGTCAAGGGTCAGGAGTACTGCCATTAAATCGATGAACCTACCCATTGAGGAATACCCCATTATTCCATGGATATCGGATTTTAGCCAATGGGCTAATGTGAATAATTATCCTGGGGTAACTACAGCTGAGAAAATACAGAATGCTATGAATTCAGGCAAAAAGGTCGTTTATTTTCCAAATAATGAGTACACAATCAACTCAACTATAAGTATACCAGCTTCAGTTGAGCAGATTATTGGATCATGCGCGCATCTCAGTGGTAGCGGGGCACTCTTCAACGTCGATAACTCTTCAACCAACCTGTTGCTGTTTAACGGAGTAAACATGAATTCCGGGTTTATACGCCAAACGGCACAACGCAACTTACTATTGGAAACTACTTTCTCCGGAGGAGCTCCCTATGATAGTGATTTAACATCTCAAGGTACAAAGGTATTCGTGAATAACACCCATGGTTTACTCCGGGGTTCGGGACAATCGAACAATGTAAAGATGTGGATACGCTACAACAATAATGAGAAGGCCGATGACTGGCAGTTTACCGCCGATCCGGGATCACAAATTGTTATGTTGGGATTTAAGTCAGAGAAGACATTCTCGGTTTTCAGAATTTTGGATGGCGCCATGTTCGAGGTTATCGGCGGTGTTCTTAATCGTTTTAGCACCGCACCCTCAAGCCAACAAGTAGGTATTTTGAATCAGAATGGCCATACTTCCCTGATAATGAGCAGCAATGGCCCTAATCGTAACTGGAGTCCAATGATTAATGATGTGCAGGGCTCCGAATCGAAAATATGGCAAATGAACCATTTCCCGGATAGGGGTTGGGGTGGGAATATTGTAATACCGGTATACTCAAGCTATAACCCGGCGATAATACCCATCCAGGGAAACTTCCCGTAACTAAAAGCACTGTAACACCAGGAGAGAATTAGTTTTTGCGAACTTCAATATCTTTAAACCAGATTTTATTCTCGGAGTTTTTGTGTAGCTGCAATGCAATGTGGCCGTGCATACCTACATTATACTTTTTGTATTCTTCACTATCCAATATTCCCGCTCCGTCGAAATCGGACACCAGCACATTGTTGACAAAAGTTTTAATGTTGGTGCCTTTGCATATTATTTTCATGTCGTTCCAGCCTGTTTGCTGGTCTTCCCAGTAAAAAATTACTTTTTCAGGTGCATGGGTTTCCTTATCGATCCTCCAATCAGGAAGTGAAGGATGTATCCAGCGCTTTACGGTGCGGGTTTCATCGTAAATAAAGCCGTTACGCCAGGGATTGCCTGGTTCAATATCTGCCTGGGGTCCGTCAAGCCAGCCGGGAGCGCCACCTTCACCTTCAACAACCGCTTTATCATCATACCTGCTTCGAAACTGAACACCTGAATTGCCCAAATTTTCGCGTGAAACCTTAAACTTTAAACGCATCTCAAAATCGCCAAATTCTTTTTCACTTTGCAGCCAAATGTAGCCATGGTCTTTACTTCCCAGAGAGTTGCAAAGTATGGCGCCGTCTTCAACAGTCCAAAAGATTTTATCACGGTCTTTTTGCTGAGCTTTTACCTGCCAGCCATCCAGATTTTCACCGTTAAATAATTTTTCCCAGTCATTATTCATCGAAAAAAATTCAGTTGAACCCAGATTTCCTCTTCCATTATTCGGGCTTCCAGTTGCTATATAATTTTCGCCACCTTTCAGGTATAACTTTTGATTGTATTCAACAAACGCGTTTTCGTGACGACCGCTCACCACGCCTTCTTCATCGACAGGAGTCCAGCGGTATCCGGATAATGCTACCTGCTGACTTTTTGCACCAAAACCGGTAAAAATGATAATTAGTGCGATGAGTAATTTTTTCATTATGTAATTAGTAATTATCGGATTAAACTTATTATTACAGCCCACTGGTCATCATTCGGTGTTTTCAAATCACCCGGCAGTTCCATAGTTTTAGGCTCGCTCCATTCTGAAGAAAGAATGTTCAACCATCTTACCTTATATTTTCCTGCCTGAACATTCAGTGTTATTTCACCCTTAGCGGGGAAGTAAACAGCATATTCATTTTCGGCAGCAAGGCAATAGGCTTCATTCGCTTCCCTGTTCAACAGGAGGTGACTTGCAGGTCTATGCATAAAAAAGTCAATTGCATCGCTAAAAAGACGCATACTTTTAATATGTGACAGGGCCGGTTCGCTGTTGCCCAGGCCAGCTTCAGGCCGGTGAAAACGAACCGAAGCAGCACCGGCAAATACATTCCGCCAAAACCGCTCCTGACCATCTTTAGCGGATCCGTTCCACCCTCCTTCACCGGCTCCGTATATTTTCGTATTGTTCAGGGGCCTGAGGATTCCTGATTCCTGAATATTTTTCCAGATATAGTGTGCGGTTTCAAAATGTACCTGGCCGACCTGTGCATTATGATTTGAAATTTCTATAAATGAAAAATTGTCAGGGTCGTTAAGAGTGACCGAAACATTTGAACGCAGAGTAAAGAAATGGGTTGCAGGGCTCTGCATTGCAGCACCTTCAACAGCTCCGCCGGTTGGATCGAACGGATCGAACATTTCGGTTACTTCAATTGGATTATTATGCTCTTTTGCTTTTTTTCTTATATACTGCGACCAGTATACGGACCATTTGGGATCAGCCTGCGTTTCGTTGTCAATACAGTAAAGTATATGATCGAATTCCAGGCTTACGGAAAGCAATTTATCCACAAATCTTTGCTGATATGCAAGTACTACCGGTGTCGTGGAAATATTGAATGGCTCAGGAAATGGAAGCACCGTATTGAAAAAAGGATTGATTATTTCCTGACCATTTGACCTGAATATCTGAAACATTCCTGATTCGGATTCGCTGTAGTTTATGTTGTTTGCCGGGTTAAACGGATTCCGCTCCCAGGCAGTTTTTCCATCGATGATGTGCGATGTGCGGCTGTAAAAATCGTAGGTTGCCCATATTTCAATCTGAACAATGATTCCCCTGTTTTGGGTTGCCTGAAAAAAATGTTCGAGCTTTTCCCAATAGTAATCATTCCATTTTTCGAGATCAAATAAACCGGTTTGCTGATCCCGGTAAAAAGGGTATTCATCCCCCTCGTCACGGGACGACATGGTGCATCTCAGGTAATTTCCACCATGGGAAACAAGCTTGTCCAGCTCTTCATCCAATCCGGAAAATGCCTGTTGAAAAAGATTATCATTTGAGCTTCCTCCAAGGAGCAGAACCGGTCTGCCTTTATATTGCCAGTAAGCAGGATTTTCTTTATATGGCTGAATGCGATCTTGCGAATGTAATTTACCTCCATACAATAAGAAAACACTCAAGAGCAAAATTCGAAACTGTTTAATTCTCATTTTGGGTTTAATTAAATAATTCATTTAATTTTTTTGGACAGGCTATGATTGGGGAATTAAGACCAAGCTAATTTACGTCCAAATAATTAAAAGGCAAGTTAAAAGACTCTGAACATTTTCCTTACGGCATAAAATGGACCCTGTGAGGGCTTGTTTCAGATTATGTTTACTGAATCCGGAATGCCCTGTACCAGAATAATCCGTCGGGATCGGACCCGACGAAAAACTCGGTTTTATTTCCGTTTCCGTCGATATCGTCAAAAATTATCTGATCATCGGGCTTGAGGAAAAGGTCACTGGCCTTCAATACATACCGCTTTAGTGATTCATTATAGGCATAAATTCTTATGGTATTTCCTGATCTCTCTCCCGAAACTATTTCCGACCTTCCGTTTTTGTTGATGTCAAATGCGTAAGTACCCCACCAGTTATGCTGGATCTCAATGACAGTCCTTTTCCATTCATTGCTATGATCATATATGTAAAGCCCGGTATGTTCCGAGTCGTGACATGCTCCTGCAACCAGATCCCTTTCGTCTCCGTTACCTGTAAGGTCACCTGACGAAACCTGCAATACGGGAAATGATGTATCGACTGCCTCTTTTATCCATTTATCCCTGGGGTTGGCGGGTTGTTTTAAAATATAGATACCTCCATTTACTGATCCCGGGTTTCTCCCCCTGATCTCTCTTACGCTCACTGCAATATCTCCGGTGCCGTATCCGCCCCAGTCCCTGGGTGAGTTATAATCAATCCACCATGCTCCTTCGATCTGCAGAATCTCATGTTTTTCCCAGTTGTCCTTATCCAGAAGATTTCTACCCTTATTTTCCATCCAGTAAAAACCTCCGTCTCCCTTTCCGGAACCTTCATAGGCATATATTAAATCAGGATTACCATTACCGGTTACATCCATTACTTTTTCCTGCTGCACAAAACCGGCCTCCGCGTCAAGAGTCAATGTCTGCCACTCTCCCTTTGGATCATCAGTGGCCTGTTGGGCAATATCCACCCTGTTGCCTCTCTGGTCAAGTATTATCACCTCTATTTGTCCGTTACCGTTGAAATCCCCTGCAATTGTACCTTCTATTTTGAGGTATCCTTTTGCGATCAGATGTTTTTGCCATTTATCATTGTATAATTTTTCATACCAGTAAACTTCCCCGCCGGTTCCTGTTCCTACAATCAGGTTATTGGTCCCGTCTCCGTTGATATCTGCCAGTGACTGCCCGTCAGCTTCATTTATAACGGTGTCAATAATATATTTTTCAAGGGTGAAGATGCCGTTGAGTCCGCCAGTTTGAAAAGGTTCTGATTCAGGTGAGCCCTGCAAAGAAGGTACTGTGTAATTACAAGTCGGATAGCGGTGATTCGCATTTTCGGTTTGTGGATATGAGCCACGGGTTACAGACGGAATGAAATTGAACGGGATAAATACAACTGCCACCAAAACAAATCGGTATATATTCAAGATTACTGAAAGATATTTTGATTTTAGCAGTAGTCCCATGTGAATTATTTTAAGAGTGTTTATATGCAATAGAGATTTAAAA
>CAYQXY010000002.1:113111-187423 GCA_964421595.1 uncultured Bacteroidales bacterium
AGGAAGTTCAACACTGATTGCTGTTGCTTTTCTGATTAATGCAAATGAAAGTTTAATTCTCTGGTTACATGGATTCGATTTAAAAGTACATAAAAATATTCTGGATTTTCTTTGTTTCCGGATAGGGGAAGTTGCCAATAAACATTATCAGCAGGAATGTAAGATATTTGTTGCTTGCTTATGGTTTTCCGGAGATATAAATATAGAAAAAGGATAAGTGGCATTATGGTTATAACATAAAACTTAACGGCTGAACTAATTCATGTTTGTCACTGTGGAATTGTAAAACTGAATTGAGAACCTTTGCCAGGGTTACTTTCTGCCCATATTTTGCCGCCATGTTTTTCGACCAGTTCCTGGCAAAGCAACAATCCTAAACCTGTGCCCTTTTCACCAGACGTTCCGGGAGTTGAGCTGTTCTTTGTAATATTAAATAAGCCGCTGAGTACTTCTTCTGTAATACCTACGCCATTATCAGATACAGTGATAGTAACATGCCCGGTATTTTGTTCCGCTTTGATATTTATCTCGCCATTATTATTAGAGAATTTTATGGCGTTAGACAAAAGGTTACGCAAAATTGTATTTAACATATTTAAATCAGCAGTAACTTTGATATCCTCAGTCAGTGAATAATTGACAGAAATATCCTTATTACTTGCAATTGGGTCAAAAACCTCAACTAAGGTCTCAAATATTTCTTTTATGTCCAGTTCATCGGGCTCATAGGGTAGCATGTCTGACTGAGCTCTTGCCCACAATAACAGGTCTTCCAGTAATCTATATGCACTTTTCGCAGACCTGCGAATGTACGTTACGAGTTCTTCAATTTTATTGATATCGTAAGTCCGCAAATTTTCCAGTAATACTTCCGACCAGCCTAAAAGTCCGGTAAACGGACTCTTTAAATCATGCGCAAGTATTGAAATAAACCGGTCCTTATCTGCATTCAATACGGTTAGTTTTTTATTAGCCTCGGCCAGCCTGGTCAATGTGTTTTCAAGTGCATGTTTTTCTTTTATTAATTGTCGCTGAAGATTGCTTACCTCACGGTTCAATTGGTGCATGATCTCATTCTGCTCGATTAGCTGAGAGGAATTGACACCACCTAAAATAAGAATTTCATCTTCTTTCCTGTATATCTGGGTCCATATTGAGGTATTAACTGAAGAATAGTCTCCTATGGTCAGGAATCCTTCAAAGATCAGTGGATTGGAATAGTCCAGCTGTAAAAGAACATCAAAAGAGGGATTGATAAAACTACTATGAGGCTTCTTTTTAAAAAGCCTGTCCATAGATTTACTTGCAAATAATAATTCTTTTTTTGTTGTGAACAATGCCAGATAGAGAAAATTGCTCGTCAGCAGAGTTTCATTGAATTCATCTGACCATTTAGTTAAGATAGATTTTTTTATCATCCGGGGCAGAAATTATGAATCGATTTCTTCTTTACAAACCTTTACAAATATCGGAATATTTACCTGCATCCATTCATAAAAGGGGTATACTTCTGAATAACTTTTTTCGGTAAGAATCTCTTCAAGAATAAAAAACCAGGCATTTAATTGTGATGCCCAGTAATTAGGTGCAAAACCATGATTGATATAAACTCTGAAAACCCATAATACAGTATGGACCAGAACATGTGGATTATTATTTCTCAGTATTGATCCTATGAACCTCACATGATTGGAATGGTTGTCTTTCATCATGTCGATATTATTCTTACCTACAAGATTATCAATATCAGTTCTTGCCAGCATCAGGCTGTTTATTCTGTAAGTGAGTTGTTCAGCCTTCTGGATATACTCTTCTGCAGTCTCCGGGCTAACATCCTTTATAAGGCTGGCAGTTTTAATCAGGTAATTTTTGTCCATTCAGGTCAGGGTTTTAATAAACTGATCTGTACTTTTTAAATCGGGAAGATAAATAACGTTGTCATACTTTACTATAATATTATTGCCGGTATGATTAAATGCCTGGCCGCCAACTATTATTGTCAAACCGGGAAAAACCTTTCTAACTAACTCAATCATCTTTTCGAGCACCGGCATATGATAGTAGATGCACACAGAAATTGCAAGAACATTTGGGTTGATATTCTCAATGAATGTAACAAGTTCTTTGGTCGGGGTATTGGCACCCAGAAAATGGGAGTTCCAGTTATTCATCTCAAAGATATCGCTTATCATTTTCAGGCCAATCTGGTGAACTTCATTTTCCACACAGGAAACTATAACCGTTTTATTGTTCCTGACATCCGGGATTATTC
Organism: uncultured Bacteroidales bacterium; assembly: GCA_964421595.1. Taxonomy (GTDB): domain Bacteria; phylum Bacteroidota; class Bacteroidia; order Bacteroidales; family PUMT01; genus PXAP01. Next base: position 115,384 of record CAYQXY010000002.1, read on the forward strand.
TGTAATACAACTCATTTAGTAAAGCCTCCACGATAGCCGATGCAAGATGCTCGGTAGCAACACTTATCTTGTTATACTCCCATAATTTTCCTACTTCGTAAAGTGAATTTTTCAGGATGTATTCATAAAGTTCGTGAACAGAATTTCCTTTATCAAGAAAATTCTTTGCAAATTCTGAGCACTTGGCACGATTGCCTGATAATAAGAGGTTTACAAACTCAAAATGTGTATTTTGAATGTTATTAACAGCCATAAATTCATTTTAAGTCCGGGAAGTTCAAAATTTTTACTTTTTGATTCACTAGAAGGAGACATAAAATCACCCAGGTGAAAAAAAATTAAATATTACCAGTGCAATTTTAACAATAATAATCGAAATGTATATAGGGTTGGATGTATCTTTTAAGTAAAAACAAATGATTAATCATCAGATTCAACTGAAATGAATACTTAATAGTAATTGCCACCTTTGCTTAATCAAATGATTATTATTATCAAATTTTCTTGTGATGATTGAAAATGGTTGTAGTGTTGGTCTATATCTATTTCAGTGAAATTTAGTAAACAAGTAGATTCGGAATAATTTAAATGGTAAAAAAGGGTTGATCCAGGCAATGAGCCCGGGTCAACCCCAGAGGTGGAAATTTAATTATTCTGAAAATAATTCAGACTTCAGAATCGAATATTTATCAGTCAGTTCACTGCCTGGAAAACCTGATATTCTGCAACCTGCCAACATCGGCAAGCACAAAACCATTAACTTGTCCGTTATCACAGCGTGAAAATTCCAGCATTCCCAGTCTGTCGGTAGAAAACCTGTCACCGCTGATATGAGTCAGTTCTACAGTATCAAAACCGAGAAATTGTTTGAAAGTGGAAGGCGTCTGCATTGTTAGTTTTCCATCTGCAAAAGCTACCGGATATCTGGAATTCAGAATCTCATGAATATAGCTTCCGGCATATCCGGCAAGTTCATCTGATGTCAGCTCTGTCCGCTCCTCAACCCTGAAACCTGGATAATCTCCTCCTCCCTGATGCCATACCATTTCATTTACTTCTCCATTATCCGATGTAATAAATGAACACTGGGCATCAAATGCCTTAAGAAAGAACTTGTTCTCATTTTCTGCAAATAGCTGGAACTTTGCATCACCCGGCAACGTTAGCCAAAAGGTATCCTGCTCAAATATGAATGAAAGTTCCATTCCATCAGGCATTTGAAAATTTCCCTCAAAATTCCGAACATTTTCACGATCGATATCTCTTGCAACACGCGGCTGAGTCACTTCCTCCTTTAATTTACCCTCAAGCAGGAGTTCAGCAATATCAGTGGCAAGCTGGCGTGTGCTGATGCTTTCATTGTTGAACATCAGGATAATTAAAAATCCGTGATCAGGAAAAATCATGAACTGGTTCCTGAATCCCGGAACACCGCCACTGTGTTCAACCATCCTGACACTTTTATGGTTCCTGACATAATAGCCGTATGTATACATGATTGTATCACCGTTGCTGAGAGTGTTATATGGAGTACCTAACCTGTGCAGCAATTCTCTGTTTTCCGCTTTCGCTGATAAGAGGTTCGCTCCCCATTTTGTCATGTCGCCGATACTGGAGTATATGTTTCCGGCTCCATAGCTGAAATCTTCAACACTGCTGACAAGTGCGAAACTGTCATTTTCATTTCTATATCCATTTGCAACATCTTTCATAGATTTACCCGGGCCATCAAGGACAAATGTGCTGTTCATTTCAAGAGGCCTGAAAAAATTGATATCCAGGAATTTTGCATAATCCATTCCGCTGGCCTGTTCAACTAATCTGGCAAGTAGTGAATAACCGGCATTTGAGTATACGTGTTTTTCGTTTGGTGTGAAGTTAAGTTGCGGGTATTTTTTAATAAGATTATACTCCTCTTCCTGGTTCCACGACTCATCCAGAGATATGCCTGCAAAAAGCCTGAGTACATCTGTTGATGCTATACCGCTTGTATGCTGCATAAGGTGTCGGATTGTAATATCCTTCTCATAGGCAGGAAGATCGGGTAACCATTTACGAATATTATCATCCAGGTTCAGTTTACCATCCCTCTCGAGACTCAGGATGGCGTAAGCAGTAAATTGCTTTGATACGGAGGCAATATTGAATATTGTTTTTTCATCATTGCTAATACTTTTCTCAGCATCCATTAATCCGTAGCTTCTGGTTAGCAGTATCTCTTTTCCGGATAATATTCCAATAACACCGCCGGGTTGATGTGCTTCAAGATGCAATGCAACAAGTGAATCAATGCGGCCTGTAAGTTTACCCTTGGAAGATAATTCAGAAATGGTGCTTGAACCTGCATCTAAATGGTGCACACCTAAAAGGAAAATGATTGAAAAAATAAAAGTTCGGGTTCTCATTATTGTTATTTTTATGATTAGAATGGAAATTATGTTTAATAGTTTGAATATTAAGTAATATGTACTTCTCAGTCAGTGGACAGAAACGATGGGCATTTACATTTCCTTACTTTATCGTTGTGCACCGGAAAATGGGTGATTGTGTCCCGTTAAATGGTAAATCCACTCAAAGATAATTTGATTAAAAACCACGAAATAAAATAGTATTCAAAATCAGCCGACCGGATTCTGAATTACTAAAAAAAATGTTTGAATTGCATTTATCAATTAACACCTCATGTTCAGATAATAATCGCAGAGTTTATCAATTAATGGAAAGTTTGTTGAATTATTTGGCTTATTTTGTTGGAAAAGACAGAGTATGAACTCAAAGAAAATACTGGAACCACTCATACATATCACCATATGGCTTGGGTTATATACTTTGGCTGTAATATTTTTCCGCACTATAGGACCTTTCAGAAGCATTGACGGTACCCTTATTATACCTGTCACCTTTGGCACTATTGTCAATGCCCTGATCTTTTATATTATCTCCCTTTACCTTGTTCCCCGCCTGGCATTAAAAGGGAAGATAAAAGAGTTTCTTTTCCAGACAATAATAGTGGTAACCGCACTCTCATTAATTGAGACCCTCATTGATTTCTTTTTTCTTATTTACATGTATTCCAGTGAAGACGAACCCTTCCTTGGTCAGCTTCTGACAAATGGCCTTATACATTTTATGTTTGCATCTGTTGCTCTGGGTTACGGATTTACCAGAAACTGGCTTATCAATGAAAAGAAAAAGCAGGAGCTTCAAAAAGAGAAGATGTCGGCTGAATTGAACTTCCTCAAATCACAGCTTAATCCGCATTTCCTTTTCAATGTCCTCAATATGGCTTATTCGAGCGCCAGCCAGGTTGGCGATGAACGGACTGCTGACATAATTGAGAAACTTTCAGGGCTTATGCGATATATGATTTATGAGAGCAATGTTGAAAAGGTCGAGGCAGAAAGAGAAATTGAATATATCGGTAACTACATAAATTTGCAAAAAATGAGATTGTCGGCCGATATCCCAGTTTCAATAAACTTCAATGTAGCCGGTAACCCGGCAGGTCTGCGTATTGCACCCCTTATCCTGATCTCATTTATAGAGAATGCCTTCAAGTTCGGACTCAAACTTGAAAAAAAGACTGAAATAGACATATCTCTGGCTTTTACAAATGGAAAAATGGAATTCCAAACATTCAACCAAATATATCAAAGCTCCAATTCCATGAGTGAAAAAAGCTCCGGCATCGGAATTGCAAATACAAGAAAGAGGCTGGAGATATTATATCCTGGCAAGCATAAACTTGAAATTAACAATAATGGCAAGGAATTCATGGTAAAGCTCATACTTGACCTGTCCTGAATGAGTAACAGTATTATGCACGTCAAAGGTCTGAAAATGTGTGTCAATCAGATCAATAAATTAATAATAATTGAATTATAGGAATTTAATAACTGTTTCAAATGAAGTGCACCGTAATTGATGATGAGCCATTTGCCCTTGATCTTATTAAAGATTATGTATGGCGTACGCCTTTTCTGGAAGTTGGAGAGTGCTTCAGTAATCCGTATAAAGCACTGGCATATCTTAACAATGAGAAGCCAGACCTTATTTTTCTTGATATCAATATGCCTGAGCTTACAGGCATCCAGCTATATAAATCTTTGCCATCGCCTCCACTGGTCATCTTCACCACAGCCTATCCTGAATATGCTGCCGAGAGCTATGAATACAATGCAGTTGACTACCTGGTAAAACCCATTAAATACGAACGTTTCCTTAAGGCCGTCAATAAGGCATCGGCAATGATGGCACCTTCCGTGTTAACCGCGCAGTCAGCAATCACAGAAAAGTCAGATCACACATATATTATGATAAAAAGCGGTAACCGCCATGTGAAAGTATCTCCTGATGATATCCAGTATATAGAAGCAGCAGGGAATTATATGTGCTTCCATATAAAGGGTAAAAGGCTTATGTCACTTCTAAGTATGAGAGATGCACTCGAAATTCTCCCTCAAAATGAGTTTGTACGTATCCACAAGTCCTATGTCATATCTCTAAGGCACCTTGATGCTGTAGAGCGTCATGATGTTGTCATTGCAGGCAAACAAATACCGATTGGCATAACTTACCGTGAACATTTCATCAGAATAATCTCTAAAGACTAATCTCAATACAGGTAATTTACAATTGCTGATCATGTGGTAGCCACGGATGAATCACCCAGGCTTTATACATTTCTTTTTGTGTGCCCTCGCTCATGGGAGATTCATCGGGAAGATGGCAGGCTGATAATTTTTCAGCTATCTTACGTTATAGGCTACAAGTGCATTGCCATGCCTTATGTACATTATCCCGTTATGTATTACAGGGTGAGCCCAGTGCTGTTCAGATCCATGGGTTACAGCAGATTTGCCCTTTATAATTATACCTTCGGTTGATGGTTCAACCAGTGCGAGTTCACCCCTTTCGGAGTAAATATATAACATGCCATCAGCCATTACAACAGGGCCCTGGGCCAGTTCACGGGAACGCCAGATAGTCTCTCCACTGTTCCAGTTTACACAAAACCAAAAGCGGTTATTGTGGCCCGAACCGTAGATGTGGCCATCATGGAGAACCGCACCCCCCATCTGGTTATCAAAAGTCTTGTTCTCCCAGGCTTTTGTTACAGATGAACCATCGCTGCTTATATTGAGTTTGACACTGCCCTGCCCGTAGCCCGAGAAAAAGAATATTCCCCCATCGCTGTAAATTGGGGTGTTAGGGTGCACATCCCAGCTGTTCACATGGGGGTAATGCCAGAGAAGCTGCCCTGTTGTTGCATCTAATCCAAGTATGTTTTTGGAAGAATGAGTGGCCAGTAATCTGCGCCCATTATGCTCGAAAAGCAATGGTGAGCAATAGGCAGATGCGTCACCCATTGCGGGACTTGACCAGATGATCTCGCCTGTGTGACGGTTTAATGCAACCACATTATGTTCCTTTCCTCCGGGGAAACAATAAATCTTATCACCATCTACCAGAAGGTTCTCGGTATAGCCCCATCTGATGTTCACTCCCCCAAGGTCAGTAAAAAGATCTTTTTGCCATTTCACTGTTCCGGTTTTTGAATCCATAGCAGAAAGAAGTCCGTTCCCGGAAGCTATGTACATTACTTCTCCCACAACGGTGGGGGATACCCGTGTTCCGGGAAACTCACCCTGCCATCCCGGTCCATAGTCAACTTTTTTCTCAGGTTTTCCATCCAGGGTAAGTATATGTATTATACCCCGCCCCTGTTCCAGTCCACTGACATATAACCTCTCATTTGCCACAACGGGAGATGAGAAGCCTCCGCCAAGATCTAAATAAACCCATTTGATTTCCGGGCCTTTTTCGGGCCATACTTTGGAAAGATTATTCTCAGGATACTTGCCATCTCTCTCAGGGCCGCGCCAGTTATCAGATAGCTGTGAAAAACAAGGATTTAAGTATGCAAGAATAATAAGAGTAGTTGCGATTGTAATTTTCATAGGGTAATTTTTCTGTTATTTGGATCTAAAAATAAGAAATTTGGTAATATTACTACAAAAATGTCCATTATCCAGCTCAACCCTTATGCTAAAAGATGTTAAAATGGCTCAGACAACGGGAGAGATGTAATGGGCAGGACGACAATACAGAGGGCCATCAGGCAATTCTTCCTTGTTATTAAATCTTATGGTGAATTGTAATAAATATCATAAAATAAAGACTTTATATCGTCATATATGACAGGCTGGACTTTTCTGATAATCATTATAAAAAGCAGAAAATAGTGTCTTAAAAGGATTTTTTAAACCTTAATCCTAAAATGCAAGCGTTAATGTATAAAAAGACAGCGTTAAAAAGTTCATGTCAAACCAAAGCATTATTAAATTTATTTTTGTAATGGTAACGTTTGGTTTACACCTTTAACATAATTTTTGCTGATTGGTATAATTATCCAGACCCTTTTTCTGCCAGGGCTATCGAAGGTGCTTTAAAAAAGTAAAATCAGATCTCAAAGAAAACAAAGAATTTCCTGCTATTTTACCGGCAGGAAGCATAAAGCACAACATTCAATATATATTTCAACCTTAAAAACCTGTTAACCTATGAAATTAATGATAATGTCCCCCATGGCCGGCGATGCCATGACAGAAGAGAATACATCCGGTCTTCCTTCTCATTCAAGTCTGAAAAACGGTTCCGGTAAAGGCAAGATCGAAGTTCATAACAGTGAGGGAAATCTTGTTGGAATTGTGTCGAAAAAATCATTGTTGAAAATGCTGAATCTGGAACATGGATTTTACTATGTCAGGGAAAAAGACAAAAATAACAGGATTGTCAACAGTGGTATGATGATGTTATAATTTCAATTTAACAGATCAGTATATAATATTTATCCGGGAATTAAAAGTGTAAGCAGAATGAACCCTGACTTACACTTTTGTCATTATAAAAGATTGTGAAAATTATTGTTCCGTGCTGCCACTTTAGCCTACCCGAAGACCGATCATGATCTGTCAAGGCACCGTAAAGTCAATGTTGCAAATTTTATGGCAGGCGGGTTGGCATTCCTTCCGGGCAATATTGCCTGATCAGTTCTTCAGCCTGAACAATTCCCTCATTAATGGCTGTCCGCCAGTCAGAGCATGCCCCGGAAAGGTCATCACTGTGATACCTGGCAAGCCCCCGGTTATAGTATGACGTCACCATTCCCGGGTCATTTTCCAGTGCGCTGGTATAATCTTCAATTGCACCAGAATAGTTTTCCATGTCATTTTTGGCCAGTGCCCGGTTATAATAAGGAACTGCCAGATCAGTATTAGGTTTGGGTTTAACAGGTGATTCGATAATATTTCCCCTTTGGGCATGAATCTTAATCTTTACATTTTCTTCTGAACTGCTGTAAATCTCAATTGCCCTGCTATAATCTTCTATAGCTCCCGAAATATCTTCAAGGCTGTATTTAACCATTCCCCGCAGATTGAATGCAAGGGGGTTGGAGGGTTCATGTTCAATTACCCTTGCAAGATCATCGAGGGCTCCCTTGTAATCGCGTATATTATATTTCACAAGTGCTACATTATAATATTCAAACCCTGTTTGTGCATAAGAGTAATTCCCGGTTAAAATTATGTACATGAGTAAAAATAAAGAAATGCCTTTTATGCTTATGGGGGCTATTGTTTTAGTTGCCATAATTGATTTATTTTGGCTTTTCCGGTTACACAATTTTCTGTTTGATTTTAGACAGAAAATATACAAAAAATAATTCGAAATGTGACCTTCATATTATTAAGATTCTATTTCTGACAAGTTAAAAACAAAGCAAGTATTTTTCTCTTCAGAAGAATTATAATCCTGTCAATACTAATTACAGCACATTTTAAGTTTTCCACAATGAATCTCGCACGAACGAAGGCACAAAAAAAGAAATGTATAAAGCATGGGTGATCCGTCAGTGTCGACCACGAGATTAGAAATAGCTACTAACTTATACCAGATCAGTACTTGTAAATTATTCGGATGACAATAAATATATGACAGAAAAATATATAAACATTAAGGTGCTCCTGAAAACCAGCAGTTCCGGGTTATTAGTCAGGATGCCAGGTTTTGCTGTCAAATTGCTGGAGAAGATTATACGGCAGAAAGAAATAAACAGGATACTTGAAAAGTATTCTGAAGATAGCGGTGTGGGATTCTTACCAAAGATCATTGAAGAAATGAATATCAAGGTGGAGGTAGAGGGCCTTGAGAACCTGCCTGAAAACGGCAAATGCTTTATTGTTTCAAATCATCCCTATGGCTTTGCTGACGGATTAATTCTGACCAGTATTATTGCTCAGAAATACGGCACTTTAAAGGCCATTGGCAATGATGTTTTTATGCTGGTGCCTCAGCTCAGGCCGCTTATCGCCGCTGTTAATGTGTTTGGCAGGAATTACCGTTCATATTTAATGGAACTCGAGAGGGTTTATCACTCCAGTGTTCCGATCACGCATTTTCCGGCAGGACAGGTCTCAAGAATTAATAAATGGAAGGTGCAGGACTGCTACTGGAAGAAAAGTTTTATTGCCAAATCAATAGAGTGCGGCCGGGACGTTGTGCCATTCTATTTTTATGGCAGGAATTCATTGCTGTTTTATATGATATTTAAATTGAGAACAAGTCTGGGCATAGGGACCAATATTGAACTGATGCTTTTGCCATTTGAATTTTTTAATAAAAGAAACAGGACTGTAAAGGTAATAATTGGCAAACCAATACCTTACCATACTTTTGATAAATGCCATACTCACCTGGAATGGGCACAGTGGGTTAAGGAGCAGGTTTACAGCCTGAGTAAAAATTAACCTTGCCGGGAGCTGGTTCACCCTGTAATTTTATAAATTAACGAGTATTTTTAGAGTTTAAAAAATAGATAAATGAAGAATCTTATTTCAGTTTTTATATCAGTCTTTTTAATAACAGCCGGCTGCTCTGTTCCAACAGCGGTTGTTGCACCAAGAGAGGCAAATCAGAATGCATTGGCTTTTGCATCTGGTAGCGGCATGGAAGAACGGCTGGTCCTTAATGAAAGTACAGGATTTGAATACGCTTTTGAGTATGATAAGAGTAATATGTACCTTTATATGACAACTACCGATCAGGAACTACAAAGGAAGATTGTCTATTTCGGATTAACAATATGGATTGACAGAACCGGGGGCAATAATAAGGTTCAGGGTTTCAGGTTTCCATTAAGTGCAAATATGCCTGTTGTAACCAGGCGGGAAGGAAATCCCGGTTCTCTGATTGCCCTATCCGGTTCTAATTTGAATTCTGTATTAAACCGTGCTGATGAAATTGAGCTGATAGGGATTTACGGGAGTTCTGTAAGGAAAGTTAGGAAAAGGGATAGCCGGATAAGGATAATTACTGAAATTAATGACAGTATATTAATCTACCAGGCCGCTATTCCGTTTGAAGTACTGGAGTTTGGATTTAATCCCGGAGATGGCAATAGTACAGTAAGTATAGGGTTTGAAACCGGTCATTATGAAGCCCCGTCAGCGCGAAGAAGTCAGTTCCCCTATGACGGAGGTCGGCAGACAGGTGGCATGGGCTATCCCGGGAGCAGGCCAGGACAGATGCCGGGACAGTATGCGGGGAGGATGCCTGAAAGGGATCAGATGGCTCAGAGGGGTTCGGTATTTGGCAATTTATCAAGACCTGCCAGATTGTGGCTTGATCTTGAATTTTTACAACATAGCCGGTATTAACAAAAATTCAATGTGATGTACAAAATTATCTTAACAGCAGTAATAATGGTACTATCCGGATGTGCAGCGGAAAACACAAGGCCATTTATTGTAGCCCACAGAGGTGCGTCTCATGATGCTCCCGAGAATACAATTCCTGCCTTCCTGCTTGCGTGGGAACAGGGTGCAGATGCAATCGAGGGCGATTTCTTTCTGACAAAGGATGGTGAAATTGTCTGTTTTCATGATGCAAATACAAGAAGACTATCGGGTAAGGACATGCTTGTCAGTAACGCAACTCTTGAAGAGCTCAGGTTACTTGATGTAGGGACCTGGAAAGGCCAGCAATGGGAGGGTACCGGTATGCCAACTCTTGCAGAAGTTTTTCAACTGGTTCCGGATGACAAAAAGATCTTTGTCGAAATAAAATCAGGCACTGAAATAATGACAAAATTATATGATGAAATAGATAACTCAGGATTAAGGACAGACCAGATTGTTATCATCTCATTTAACAGTGAGGTTATCAGGGAAATCAAGTTGAACAGGCCTGAACATAAGGCTTACTGGTTATCAGGGTTAACGAGGGATGATAACGGGCAGATTAGTCCGGGCATTGAAACTATTATCGAGACGCTCGATGCTACACTGGCTGATGGATTCTCATCACATTACCTGCATGTTTCAGATGAGTATATCGCCAGGATTAAAGCAGAAGGCTATGAATATCATGTATGGACCGTAAATGATCCGGAAATTGCGGCAGACTTATGGCAACGAGGAATACTTTCTGTTACTACAGATTTACCCGGGCTGACAAGGGAGTATTTTGAAGACCTTAAAGGCAATTAATTAGCCCGGCCTGTAAATTATCGAATAATCTAAATGTCTTTCTATTATTTAAAATAATTATCTTTGTTCTGCTGAACAGGAGGATGTCATGTCACATAGCACGATTGATAGATCAGGGTGCTTTTATGAAATCAGGTGACCTTAGTGAATTGTATTTTTTTGTTGGCATATCAAGACAATTTGTTTTACTGGCCTTCTCTGTTATTTTATTATTTCCGATAATACTTGTTTACTAACTTACAATTTAAATATATGAATCTCCCATGAGCCAAGGCACACAAAAAAGAAACGAATAATCCATGGGTGATCCATCCGTGGCGACCACGTGATTAGCAATTGTAACTTACTTATAAATAGATTAATAATTTTAAATTATTCGGATGAAAAACTCAGGGTTAATTTTGATTTTTTTCAGCGCACTCTTTATGCTTTCTTGTAGTAAAGATGACGATGATGTCTCTGAAAGATTTGCATTTCTGACATCTGCAATATGGGAACCAGTTACTCTTCTTGTTAATGGGGAAGATGCAAGCGGGCCTGATCAACTTTTGGCTGATTTTAACGGTGATGTTAATTTCAATGAAGATGGTACCGGAAGTTTTGGCGATTATGAAGGAACCTGGGCATTTACTTCAAATGAGACCCAGATAATAATAACAACGGAAGCCCTGGGATTTCCGATTACTGCCCTGATTGAAGAACTGACAAGTAGTTCACTCAAGATTACGACGAACATGTTAAATCAGGATATCAGAATGACTTTCAGGTCAAAATGATACGTTACCTGCCTGCAATCCTTCTGCTGTTTGCTGGTACTTTCATTTATGCCGCCGATAATCCCGGATTTATAAGGGGGACGGTATATGACGGGCAATCGCTGATGCCTCTTCCATCTGCTACAGTTATATATGGTAGAGATAAGGGTATAACAACGGATGCTGATGGGTCATACCTCCTTAAGACTGAACCCGGGAATATTAATATCATCTTCAGATTTGTAGGATATAAACCAGTTTCTCACACTGTTTTAGTTACCTCTGCCGATACTGTTATTCTTGATATTGAGATGGAATATGATGTGTCGGAAATAGACCAGATTGTAGTCAGTGCAGGAAAAATGGAGCAAAGAGTAGCCGAGTTGACTGTATCGGTAAATATTATAAGGCCTGAGGCATTACAGGTTTCACATATTACTGATGCAGCCGAACTGATAAGCCGGTCACCCGGAATTGAGGTACTTGACGGACAGGCTTCAGTAAGGGGCGGCAGCGGATTCAGTTATGGAGCCGGAAGCAGGGTGCTTGCCCTTGTTGATGGTTTGCCGGTATTGTCAGCAGATGCAGGAAACATAAAATGGCAGTTTCTGCCACTTGAGAGCATATCACAAATTGAAATAATCAAAGGGGCCTCCTCGGTAATGTATGGTTCATCGGCACTGAACGGTATAATCAATTTCAGGACTGCTGATGCTGGAAGTGAACCTGAAACAAAATTTTATTTTGAAACTGGTGTTTTTGGCAAACCTTCAAGACCGAGCTGGGTCTGGTGGGATACTCCAAGGTCATTTTCAAGTACATCCTTTTCTCATCTCCGGAAATCAGGGAATACTGATCTCGGTCTTGCATTGCATCTTTTGACTGATAATGGCTACAGGCGGTTAAATGATGAGATGCTGGGACGGCTTAATGTTAAGTTGAAGCACTATGATAAAAAGATGGATGGTTTGTCATACGGGGTTAATCTTAATGCCGGAGTTACTGAAAAAACCGATTTTGTTCTATGGGAAAATGCCTGGTCCGGCGCTCTGAAACAGGATGAATCGACGGCAAATGAATTACATGGATACCTGGTTACAATTGATCCATATATAAGCCTGAACAGAAAGGGGGGGGCAAAACATGAGCTGAGAACCCGTTTACAATCCAGTGATAACAGGTACAGGGAGGCGGAGCATAACAATAGCAGGGCCAGATCCTTTCTGGCAGAATATAACTTAATGTACCGCATATTTGGATTACTGGATATGAATTTCGGACTTTTTCAGAATTATAGCCGCATTGAATCTCTTTTTTATGGTTACCACGATGCTCTTAATTTTGCCGGATTTACACAGGCCGATATAGCAATTGCCGCAAGGTTTAAGCTTGTGGCCGGTTTGAGGATTGAACATAATTCCCTTAACGGAATAAACGACAGGCTTGTGCCTCTTTTAAGGGCTGGAATGAATTACAGAATACTTGATTATACATTTTTAAGGGCATCTTTCGGACAGGGATACAGATATCCTTCAATTGCTGAAAAGCATGCAGCGACAACGCTCGGATCAGTAAGAATAGTTGCGAATCCTGATATTCGCTCCGAATCAGGATGGACTTCTGAGATAGGGGTCAAGCAGGGCATAATAACCGGTAACCTAAACGGACAAATTGATCTGGCGGTTTTCTACTCCCGGTACAGCGACATGATCGAATTTGTATTCGGCATTTATCCTGATCCGGAAAGTGGATCCTTCAGTCATGGATTTATGGCCTCAAATGTAGAACAATCAAAAGTGTATGGTGCTGAATTTGAATTTGGATTGGCTGGTTATACCGGACGTATTCAAAACTCAATTAATGGAGGATATGTGTTTACATACCCTGTCGAAATGAATGGCCATAATGGAGAAAAAAGCGATAATTATCTTAAATACAGGCGTAAACATACACTTAAATTAAACTATACAGGCAATTTAAGGCGATTTGAATTCGGGTTCAGCCTTAATGCAAGTTCAGCGATCCTGAATATTGACAATGTATTCATCAATGAACTTACAAGGGAGACTATACTTCCCGGCTTTTTTGATTACTGGAATGAATCACGAAAAGGACATATTTTGATTGACCCTCACGCCGGATTTAAAATACATGAGAGATATAAAGTGTCAATGGTGGTTAAGAATCTGCTTAATACAGAGTACATGGGTCGGCCTGGCGATATAATGCCTCACAGGAACTTCAGTATCCGGTTTTCAGGTTCCTTCTGAGGTATATAGAACTTCCCCACCAGATGCATGTAATGTTTGACCATATTATGATATCTTATGAGGGAACCGGTTAAGCATTTAAGGTTTCTCCTTCAGAGTTTGCAATAACGGCTGCAGCGCAGCTGTCACTCCAGACATTTGCAGCAGTTCTGAACATATCGAGTATTCGGTCTACCGCAAGAATCAGTCCGACTCCCTCGAGCGGGAGTCCCACAGCTGTAAGTATTATGGTTATCATTACAAGTCCTGCCATGGGAATACCAGCAGCACCAATTGAGGCAAGCAATGCTGTTGCAACTACTATCATTTGCTGTGTGATACTCAGGTCAAAACCATAAGCCTGGGCAATAAACATTACTGCCACACATTCATAGAGGGCTGTACCGTCCATATTTATGGTAGCTCCAAGAGGAAGAGTGAAGCTGCTTATTTTATTAGATACCCCCGTATTATTTTCCACTGCATCCATAGTAAGCGGAAGGGTTGCATTTGATGATGATGTAGAGAATGCAGTAAGCAATGGAATCCTCATTGATATGAAATGCCTGAGAGGATTTATTTTACCGTAGAGTAGCAGGATCAGCGGGAGACTGACAAAGGCATGAAAAAATATAGCCATCAATACAACAGCCATATACAATCCAAGGCTTTCAAAAAGCACAATAAGATTATCATGCTGGGCAATTGTCCCTGCAACCAGTCCAAAAATACCAAAAGGTGTAAATCTTATAACGAATGCGGTAAGCTTCATCATGACATCAAATAAGGCTCCAAAAAAATCAATCAATACCGATTGATGGTTTTTGCTGACTTTTATTGTAAAAAATCCAAACAGCAACGCAAAGAAAATCACAGATAGCATCCGGGAATTATCTGAGAAGGCACTGAAGATATTGTCTGGTATAATTTTTATCAGGGTAACGCCAAAAGAATCACCCGTTACAGCCAGTTCGACCGACTGCTCAAGATTAAGGTCGGCATTTGTTCCGGGACTGAACAGATTGACCAGGATAAGCCCTGTAAATATTGCAATAATGCTGGTTGACAAATAGTACCCCATAGTCTTCAGCCCAAGTCTCCCGATATTTCTGGCATTTCCAATATTCATTACGCCATTTACAATTGAGCTGAAAACCAATGGTATAATGATCATATTAAGTGCCCTGAGGAAAATGGTTCCCATCCATTCGACATACCCGGTATAGTCTCTCAGAAAGATACCGTACAATAAAGCAAAAACAAGTGCTGCCAGTATTTGCCAGTGAAGTTTTATCCTGGTCATTTTATTGTTTTGTATTAGCAGTGGGTAAAAATACAAATTTCGGCGAAAACATATTTTTTATGACATATGACCACGGTTCTCATTATTAATAAATCATTATTGTTACAATGTTTCCGGACAAAAAAACTAATGCCTCATAATCAACTGACTAAAAGTTAAAATAATCACAATAGTTTTGAAATCAAAAAATTACATAAGCTCTTGTAAGCATTAATTTTATTGGATTATAAAGTGATTGAATTTTGATAACGCAACACTAATGTTAATAAACAATTAAATCATCATCGGGTATTGCTTCATTAATTATAGTTTCAGATATTATTTTTAAATTGCAGCTAATAATGAGATTATGGTACTAGGTATTGATATCGGAGGAACAACTACAAAAATAGCAGGCTTTAGAAAGACAAAGGTCTGCGGTGTAATTTCGGTGCAGGCAGACGATCCTGTTACATCTGCTTCAGGAGCACTTGGAAAGTTTATAGACGAGTATTCATTAAGGCTTGCAGATATCCAGGCAATTGCTGCAACCGGAGTCGGGGCTGATTTTCTCGGGGAGGATCTGTTTGGGATACCTGTTAAGCGAGTACCGGAATTTACTGCTATCGGACATGGGGGATTGTTTCTGGCTGGATTGAAAAAGGCATTGGTTGTAAGTATGGGAACAGGTACCGCGATTGTAATGGCAGATTACAGGGAAGTCAGGCATATCGGTGGTTCGGGGGTAGGAGGGGGAACGTTGATTGGATTGTCCAGATATTTGTTAAACTCTACAGATTTTCAAAACATTGTTGACCTTGCAGGTAAGGGAGACCTTAGTAATATTGATCTGAACATTCGGGACATATCCCAGGTTGAGATGGGAAACATACCCCTTTCTGCGACGGCATCCAATTTTGGGAAGCATTCTGATAAGGCCAGTCAGGCTGATCTGGCTCTCGGACTCATAAATCTCGTTTGTCAATCAATCGGCATGATGAGTGTTTTTGCTTCGAGGGAGGAAGGCATTGATCAGATCGTGCTTACAGGAAAACTTGTAAAACTGCCGCAGGCAAGAAGTATATTTAACAGGCTGGGCAAAGTTTTCGGAAAGAAATTCATTATACCTGAATATGCAGAATACAGTACTGCAGTAGGTTCAGCTTACTCAGTTCCCCTCGTAGAGCTGACCTGAGATACTGCCGGCCGGCATCTCTTCAAGAATCAGATCGAAGGTTACTTCCAGTTCATTTTTTACATTGATCAGGCCCATTGCTTTGCTTGGTGGCTCCAGTTCAAAGTCTGTGAATGAGAAGTCCTGTGCTCCATGCAAATGTATCGTGCCGTTTCCCATATTATTAATCGAAAGCTGAACCTCGGTTTCCCTGGAAACGCCCGCAATGATAATATGGAGTTTCCCTTTAAGCTGCACTATGTTTGCATTTTCTTCGGGTAAACGATCCAGTGCAAGAAAGCTTATAACCATTTCAGGATCCTTGTCAGCATTTAATGTCTGCCTGAAATCCCTGGTGATAAGCTTCTTCCCGCAATCAAATGCCATAAGATTGATCACCATTTGATTTTCAGAAAAAAGATAATCCTGCCCTGGAGATGAGTATAGCCGGAGGTTATCGGCCCGGTAATATCTGTCAACTTCACATCTGAATTCATTTACATTTGATTCACCACTAATTGACAGTCTGGACTCATTTCTCACATACCACATACGTTCAAGGTCTGAAGACACACCCTGAAAACTTGTGAGGATAATCAATCCTGATATTATCGCTAATTTAAAATGGTTTTTCAAAATGAATTTTTTTTAAATAACAGATAGCAATTGATAAAGGCCCGCTTTACGGACAATGTCTTTTAATTACTATAAACTATCCTGTAGTTGATTGTTATTTCATCACCTGTCCGGAGCGTACCCAGCATCATTACAGGAGGATCAATATCAAAATCTGACATGTTCAGGGTTTGTGATCCGGTACAAACAAGTTCATTACCGTTTCCGTTTGTACATGTAGCATTAACATCGATATTGCGTGTTACTCCGGCTACGGTTAGTTCACCTTTCGTATTAACTTCATATTTGTCTCCGGATTCCTGTAAATCACCGCTTCCATTAGTCCGGAAAATAATTTCCGGGTGACGGTCTGCGTTCATCGCATCATAGGCCCTCCTGTCAAGTCCGGATTTGTCGCTTTTAAGGGTATTTTTTTGTAATCTGAACATGACCGACTCAAGTCTTTCAGGCTGTCCTTGATTGTCAACTGTGAATTGTGCTTCACTGACAGCAGCGTCAGATTGCATTTCCCAGTCATGCAGGGTCGAAGTTCCAACAACCGATATATTTACATCGGTTGAGGTGAACCTGGTAAGTGATGACGAATGATCGCCGGCAGTTACATTCATTGCCAGGACCATAGTAATTGCCATAATGACATGTGTCACCAAAGCTTTTGTATTCAAAATTTTATTAAAATACATTTTCTCAAGGTTTTTGTTAACATTTATAAATCATTCACATAAAACAGATTGCATAAAAAAACTCCCGATCTTAAAATACAGCACCTTTTACATTATTTATTTCACCAATTATCTTATGTGATTATTACATTTAATCATAATTACAATACTGTATTAACAAATACAGCTTCTTAGTAATTACAAAATTATCATATATATATAAATAAATAGGTGCACATTAAGGAAAATAGATTACAAATTAATACTGATCAACTGATATGTTAAATTGCCGGTATTGCAATCATTCAGGTGTCTGATCTGAAGTGTATATCTAAATTAGCACACATACATATCTGTGTATGATGTATGTCATTATATATACAATACAAATAAGGTGATATTTGAAACCTGCCAGATCCGGTTGATTTGCGGCTGAAAACAGCAGCCATGAATCATAAATTGCAGGATATGTATCTTAAACATATTGATAATTGTTCAATAATTTGCTTGATATCAATATTTTTTATCATTTTTGCATAAGGTAGGTTATTCCGGCGATATACAGTAAGTGAAGAATTAGTGTTTACTGCCAGTTTACTTCCAATGGTGACAAATATTTGAAATGAAAAAAGTCTGAATGATCTCGCAACGTTTTATCTTTCCAATCCAATAAATGGATAATATTTTAAATGGGCAAAAGCAATATCAATATAACTTTTCTGGCCAGGGAGCTCAAGGTTTCACCTTCAACTGTGTCCCGGGCGCTTAATGACAGCAATAAAATTAGTGAGAAGACCAAGTCCAGGGTTAGAGAAAAAGCAAAAGAGCTTGGTTATGAGCTTAACCATGTGGCATCCAGTTTGTCGAAAAAAAGAACAGGTATGCTGGGAGTCATTGTTCCTGAGATCAAAAGCTATTTTTTCAGCCGTGCACTAAGTGGTATTGAAGGTGTAGCTCATGATTCAGGCTTTCAGATTATTATAGCGCAGACCAATGACAGTTATAAGCGTGAAAGGGATATATGCCGGATGCTCCAGTCGGCACGGGTTGATGGTGTTGTTGCTTCTTTGTCGCTCGAAACATCAAATGTCGGACATTTTAAGTTATTACAGAAAAACAATACCCCGGTTGTCCTGTTTGACCGGGTAAACTATGAACTGGATTGCACAAAAATATTAGTGGATAATTATGAGGGTGCTTACCTTGCCACTGAACATCTTATTAATACAGGTTGCAAACGACCTGTCCATTTCGGGGGGCCTCTGAATTGCAGGCTTTTTCACGACAGGGCTGAAGGATACAGGGAAGCATTATATAAGCATGGTATAAAAATTGATCCTGAAATGTTGCTTTCTACTGACCTTACAAGTAAGGATGTCAGAGATGCATTGAAACTATGGATGAATTACAGGCAGGTTCCTGATGGAATTTTCACTGCTACCGCATCATCAGGACTGCAAATGATACACCTTCTAAAAACTTATAATATATCTGTTCCATCTAAAATGGCAATAATATCATTTGGGAAAGAACCATGTAATGAATTAATAGAACCGTCACTTTCTTCAGTCGAGATACCAGGTTATGATATGGGAAGAACGGCTGTATCCCACCTGATAAATGCTATATCAGGCAAGACGATTGGCCATCAGACGATCATTAAGCCTTTAATTCTGCAAATAAGAAATAGTTCATTTAAGAAGTGATCTCCCGTGACCTCTTCTCCTTTTAAAGACACCTTTCCTTAAAACAATAATATAGACTTTTCAAGACTTCAGTTAAATTTTGCACCCGGGTTCTCTGGCAATGGAAATGTTCTGTCCGGACCTGGCCCTAAAGGGATGTGTTTAAAAAAACCGGTGCGAAACAAAAACCCGGGTTAAGCCACCTCCTATAGATGGTGGATTTACGGGTTAAGTTAGTTTTTAACATTGGTGACAGATAAAAGCCCTCAGGAAGAAAGGCATACTGACCATTTGCCAGGGTTTGTAAAAAAATAAAATGCAAGCGTTTGCATTAATTATTATTTATATTGATATTTGAGTAATATTCCGGTAATTATATATTCCGGTCTGAATTAAATAACTCAATGTATATGAATATTATTGGCAAATTGACTGAACAAACCGTAATTGGAATTGATATGGGTGGAACCAGGATCAGGGCCGGCAGGGTAAGTGATTCCAAAATAGAAGGAATTGTTGCCGATCTGGTGCCAGTGACCGATGACCCTGATGTGGTTACTGGTGTTCTGGCGAATTTGATTAGTCAGGTTGTCAATAAAAGTGTTGCAGGCATTGGAATTGGTGTTCCCAGCCTTGTTGATCCGGGAAAGGGCATTGTGTACAATGTTCAGAATATTCCATCCTGGAAAGAAGTATTCCTGAAAGATATTCTTGAGAAGAAGTTTGGAATACCGGTGTACATTAATAATGATGCCAACTGCTTTGCTGTTGGGGAAAGATTTTTTGGAAAAGGAAGGGATTATGAAGATTTTGTTGGTCTAATATGCGGAACAGGCCTCGGTGCAGGAATTATTAAGGGTGGCCATCTAATGCCAGACAGAAATTGCGGTTCGGGTGAATTCGGTGAAATACCATACCTGGATAAAATATATGAATATTATTGCAGCGGCCAGTTTTTTCAGAATGTTTATGGTGAAGATGGTGATAAACTGGCAATTAAGGTTAAAGATGACGATGCACGTGCCGTTCAGATATTTGAAGAATTTGGAATGCATCTTGGAAAGGCTGTAAAAACTATAATGCTTGCGGTAGATCCCGCTGCCATCATAATGGGAGGGGGAGTAACAGATTCATTTGAGTATTTCAGTGAATCAATGTGGAAAGAAATTAGGAATTTTCCATATCCCAGATCAGTAGAGAATCTTCAGATTTTAACTACAAAAACTCAGGAAATTTCATTACTTGGTGCCGCCGCCCTGTATTACGATGCAATGGAATAATGCAAAAGCTGATAATTCGGGTAATTCATTTAAGCAGATGATACACAATCAAAAAAAAAGTGATAAAAAGGTGGCTGGCATTTTCCTTGAGGGAAAACACCTGGTTGCAGGAAATGTATTTGCGGGCAAAATCGGCCGTACCTTTAAAACTGAAATAGATAACCGCGAAACCGAAGCAGTTATAATAAAGGTGTTGATAAATGCAATTGAGGATATATGGGAAAAAGATACGCATGCAATAGGGATAGGGGTTCCCGGACTGGTCGATACTATCCGTGGTATTGCTTACAATACAATAAATATTCCTTCCTGGAAAGAAGTACATTTGGGTGATGTCCTTAAAAAGCATTTCGGGGTAAGTGTTTTTGTGAACAATGATGCCAACTGTTTTACTCTTGGTGAAAAATATTTTGGCAATGCCCGCAAGTATAATAATATTGTTGGTATAATATCGGGTGCCGGACTTGGGGCAGGAATTATTGTTGACAATAAGCTGTACTCTGGTGTTAATTGTGGGGCCGGAGAATTTGGTGCCGTTTCATACAAGGACTATACATATGAATATTATTGTACTCCTGGATATTTTGAACTGAAATATGGCCTTAATGCTGACAAACTTTTTAAAAGACTAAAAAAAGACGATAAGATTGCAAAAGCAATTATTGAACAATTCGGTTATGACTTTGGGAATCTGATCAAGACCATACTATTGTCAGTTGATCCTGAATATATCGTGATTGGTGGTGATATTGAAAAATTCTTTCCATATTTTGAGCCCCATATCTGGAAGACTTTAGATACATTCCCTTTTCATAGATCACTTGAAGATTTGAAGATTGGGATTAGTGATGAGCCTGATATTGCTGTTTTGGGGGCGGCAGCACTTTGCTATGATTCATGGTCCTGATCAGAAATTTGCTTCATTCCCAATTTTTCGGGCCCGCTGAGGTTTATCTATATCTACGCCAAGGCTGATCCCGGCTTCAACAAGCAGACCCCACCCTGCGGCAAGTTTAACATAAGGCTCAAACTCTCTGGGAACCCGGGGAGTCAAAACTGAATGGAAAGGAGAGGGGGTCTCTGAAATCACTATAACCGGTGTGCCAATTGAATCAGTGTATATGGACTTAATCTTCTGATACTCGTCAGGGTATGCATCGACCATAATAATAACATCATCAGGAGATATAACTTCTTCTACACCGTGCAAAAGATAAGTTCCGGGCAGAAACGCTGACTTTTTCCTGATTATTTCATTGGTCTTTAGTGTGAGTTCTTCTGCAACTCCATTGTTATTACCGGTGAAATAAACCATATTCGCCTTACAGATCGCATCAGTTATATCCTTGCTGATATTTATATTCAACGCCTGACCGAAATAAACCGACAATGAGACATTATCAATGCTGCCGGCTATATTTAATTCAGTTAAAAGGGCCTCATAAAACAATGCCTGTGCAACAACAGACTTGGTTGCTGCGACGGCAGTTTCAATGCCGGTTTTCAAAACAATAGTTTGTTTTGAAAGATCTTCCAGCAGGGTACCCCTGTTGCAACTTAATCCGTACAACTGATTGTGACCGGCATCCTTCAGGTTTCGGAACAGATTAACAAGTTCCTTCGTTTTTCCTGAATTTGAAGCACCGATAACAACAAAATTGTCCAGGATTTTTCCTTGCAAGTCAGTCGAACTTTCGGTAAATATTTGCGGACCTTCCCCAGATGCCAGTCTGCGATACACCGCATTCCTGGCCGGAAAAATGCGGCTGCTGCCCTCACCGGTCAGCATTACGGGTTTCTTTCCGGTCAGTTCCTGAAAAAGTTTTTGAGAGGGGCGGGAGTCAAAGTTTTTTATGTAATCAACTGCTTCATACATTTCTTTGACAAGATGGAACTGGTTGTACCTGGGATCATTTATATCCATTATGAGGTTGGTATCTTATTTTAATTTCTTAACCAGGAAAACGTCTTTTCCTTCACCATAACCACCTTTTCGGTATTCCTCTATAAATTCAGGTTTATAATAGTCTTCGGCTACGAGTTCTCTTTCCTTAAAGCCTGCCCTTGTGTAGGCATTTACGGCCCTGGTATTCTGCTTTGACGGGCGCATGAAGAAGGTATGAAATCCAAGCTCTCTGTTCAGCTTGTCAACAAGAATGTTAATAGCTTCAGTTCCAATACCCTTTCCGGCAAAATCGAGTGATTTGAGCCATATGTCAAGTTCAGCAATTCCTTCCTGAACATGGAAAGCAGTGTAATATATAAACCCTATTTCTTCATTTTCTCCGGATGACACAATCTTGTAGCATCGTCCATTTTCGGGCTGTGTGCCATCGAAAAAGAAATCCCAGTATTCATTGCAGAATTCCTCATATGCGGGGATTGTTTCTTTAGTAAATCCTTCAAGGTTCATAAGGAAATCAGAAAAGTCAGAGTGGAACAACCAGTTATAGGCTTTTTCTCTGTCCTCTATCCTGGCTTCAGTTAGTTCAATCATAATATTAATGCTTTTATTAATCCAAAGATAGTAGAAATATTTTTTCATTGGTGCATTTGACTGATCTAATTGGAGAACATTTCTGAAATTATTTAAGAAGTCAAACTGAAAAAATTCTTACTTGCAGATTTACAGGATTTTTGACTGAATACAATTATCAGTATTTTCTGGAAATTGTTCATGAGGGCTACTTCCGGCAAGCGAAAACTGAACAGGATATTATTGCAGAGAACCATTATTACCAGCGCTATCAAAAAATTTTTATGAACCAGGTTTTTATCATAGGGTATAATACCATGTTTCCGGTCTAATAATTGAACAGTAGTTTATGAGCGATCACTCAACAAAAAGAACATGGATACCAGATTTATTGAGTTGCTTAATCCGGAACCACCGTAACTTGTAATAACGGTCATTCAGATAATTTCGGTTCAGTTAGATCGTTATTAAATATAATGGGTAATTATTTAAAAAACATTTTTTAAAACCTTCAATTATGAAACGTATTGGAATAGTATTAATAATGCTGGTATTTCAGCAAATATTAACAGCACAGGTGGTTATGCCTGATATTATTGACAGGATGCAGAAGGCCGCATCTGTTGATACAACATACACTTATGAATGGAACGAACAGGATGGCCAGTGGGAAATATATGCCCGCAAGCTTCATTTTATGGATACATCGCGGCTTGTAACCAGTGTACTTGCCCAGCGCTGGTTTAAAGATGAAGATAAGTGGGAAAATTATGAGCAAACCCTGAAAAGCCATGATAATTCAGGTAATGAAGTACAGTCTGTTTTGCAGCAGTGGAACCGAGATGCTCAGGATTGGCTGAATGTACAGATGAAAACCATGACCCATGACGCAAGAGGGAATGAACTGGAAATTCTTTACCAGGAATGGCACAGGCCTACCGAAGAATGGTTAAACACTGTTGTGTACCTGATCTCATATACCCGGAGCTTCGAAAAAAGTGAGGTTATTGTAAGAACCTATGCAGGTATGGAAAACAGGTGGAGCAATTACATGAGGTTCTCATTCGGTTACAGGGATGGATACGGGCCTCCTCATGAAGTGATGGTGGAAACCTGGAAAAATCCTGAAAGCCATTGGCAGACATTTGGAAGATACAATCTTTCCTATAACAACAGGGGGAAAGTTACACAGGAGACCAGGGCTACATGGAGTGAAAGCCAGAGGGACTGGGTTCTGGGTGTCAGGTATCTGATGGATTATAACAGGGAACAGAAAATGCAGGATATAGAGCAGCGATGGGATTTTACTACACGCAGATGGATCAATTCAATAAGGAATGATTTCATTTATGATGAAGAAGGAGAACTTGTAGAGGAAACCAAATATCGCTGGGATCGTGCCGATAACCAGTGGGCTATCGAGGCAAGGTTTTTATATACAGACGTTAAGCCTGAAGGTATTGATTCCTGATAAAAACTAAACAGTAATTTAAGCAGGGCCGGCAAATTTTTGCCGGCCTTTTTTTAGTGTGCCGTGCATGATATAAAAGTTTTCTTAACTTTGAATACAAATTCCGGTAAACTTAAACACTTACTATTGATGTCTTTTTTCCTTGAAAATCAGGATGTAGAAAAATTTATTCTAATTGGCGACAGGGTATTGCTTAAGCCCAAGAGTCTGCAACAGAAAACGAAATCAGGATTGTTTCTGCCTCCGGGATTTGAAGAAAAGCAGAAAATAAGTTCAGGGTACGTAATAAAATCAGGCCCGGGCTATCCGATCCCCGCTCTTCCTGATGTGCAGGAACCCTGGAAGAAACCTGATGAAAAAGTAAATTATTTTCCTCTTCAGGTCCGAACAGGCGACCTTGTTGTTTACCTTCAGGATAATTCATTCCTTATTGAATTCAACAAGGAGAAGTATATAATTGTTCCACATTCAGCTATCCTTATGCTGATAAGAGACGAGGACATAATGGAATAATCAGGAGTTCACTTTAATTTAGAGATTGTTGTTTTTTATTTTGATTTTATAAATATTCCAAACCAGTTTAGCATGTTGTATCATAAAATTTGGTATTATGGATCTTTTATTTAAAGACAGGAATATTCTTATCACGGGAGCAAGCAAGGGAATAGGGCTTGCCTGTGCAAAAATACTTGCCGGGGAAAGGGCAAATATTATAATTTCTTCCCGTTCAGAGGAGAATCTCAGCCAGGCTCTCAGGGAGATTGACAGCAGAGCAGAAATAAATATATTTCCTGCAGATGTTTCAAATAGCGGCGACCTTGATGCGTTAAGTGAGTTCGTAAAGAGCCGGTTTGGACATATTGACGGTTTAATAATCAACACGGGCGGACCGCCTATGGGGTCAGCCCTCAGTCATCCGGACGAAGACTGGCGGGCTGCTTTTGATTCGCTTCTTATGCCGGCGGTTAGAATGACCAGGCATTTTGTGCCGCAGATGCAGGAAAGAGGTTTTGGCCGGATAGTATGCATATCATCAACCGGAGTAAAGCAACCAATTCCCGGACTTGTTTTGAGCAATTCATTAAGGCAGGCTGTAACAGCTTTTCTTAAAACACTTTCAAATGAAGTGGCAGGGACCAATGTTTTTATTAACAGCTTGCTACCAGGCTCTACAAATACCGGTCGTCTTGCTTCACTCCACAAAACATTATCAGAAAAGACTGGAAAAAGTATTGAAGATATTATCGCTAAGCGAAAAGAAAGCATACCGGCAGGCAGGTTTGCCGAGCCCGAAAATCTGGCTGTACTGGCAGCATTTTTATTGTCTGAAAGAAATGCATATATCACAGGTCAGTGTATAGCAGTTGACGGTGGATTAGTATCATTCCCCCTTTAGTCCTGCGCTGTTAATTTTTGCACATCCACGCATTGCTTACCATCCAGTTTTCTATTTTCTGTGGTGGATCATTCACTTCCCTCAAAAAACTGAGATGGAAATATGAAGGGTCTGTCATCCAGTCCTCTATCAAAATTGCATTCTCCATGGCTTCAGAAACATGGTGATAAAAATGTTCATTATTATACATCCAGGGTTCCAGCCTGAGAATATCATCCTGTACTTTTCCCTGAAATGCAGGATGGAAATAGAAAGGATCATACATCCAACTCTTCAGGGTAATATCACTCTCTGTTGCTGTAATAAACACCGAGGAGGTGAAATACCCGGTATTTTTCATCCATGGCTCAATCATTAAAGGTTGCTCCCTTGTTTCAATCAGAAGATTGTACAGTTCTCTTGTTTCTCTTCTGTATTTTCTGCCCGATTCATTAGCGGTTGCATAATCGGCCAGGGGACCGATAAGCATCAGGACTACTAAGGTGTTAAAAGCCAGTGTTTTCATAATAGTATATATTTTATAAGCTAACTAAACTAATTCGTGATTTGTAATATTTACTTTCCGGTTTAATTGCCGTTTACATTTGATTAGACGGATGAAATAGTAATATGTTACGTTTTATAATAACTCTTTTAATCTATTTTAACATACTTTGTGCCAAATGGTATAAATCATTTAAAATGAGGTTTTTGTTGTCAGGAAATATATTGATTATGGTTTATGCTACTTTAAAAGCGTATATTGCCTGTACGATATCGTACATTTTTTATCTTATTATACTTCCTTCAGGCTTACTTATGATTATTCTAATGTTTTATCCCAAATACTTCAAAAAAATATTATTTTAGCGGCACATATAAAAAAGTGTCATGCAAAAACTTAATGATTTTCTCCTCCTTATCGATAGTTATATAGGAAGCGGACCATGGTTTGTTTATCTTTTACTGGGAACGGGAGTATTTTTTACAATTTACCTGGGGTTTCCCCAGATCCGTTATTTCAGACATGCTCTCAGGGTTGTAACCGGAAGGTTTGACAGGAAAACCGATGAAGGTGATACTTCACACTTTCAGGCATTGACCACAGCATTGTCAGGAACAGTTGGCACAGGAAATATTGCCGGGGTTGCTCTGGCTATTCATATGGGCGGACCCGCGGCCTTATTCTGGATGCTTGTTACAGCATTGCTCGGCATGACTACCAAATTTGTTGAGGTTACAATTTCTCATAAATACAGGGAAAAGGATGAGAAAGGGATGATCGCCGGGGGACCCATGTATTATATGCGAAAGCGTCTTAATATAAGGTTGCCCAACAATAAGATACTTAATACAGGTAAGTGGCTTGGAGCTTTCTTCGCATGTGCCACTGTTCTATCGTCTATTGGCACAGGAAATCTTCCGCAGATAAACAGTATTTCCAATTCCATCTTTGCAACCTTTGGAATTCCCCACATGATAACCGGGGGAGTTCTGGCTGTATTGCTTGCTTTTGTCATCCTCGGAGGGATAAAAAGGATAGCCCGGGTGACCTCCCGTCTTGTTCCCGGTATGGCATTTATATATCTCATCGGAGCATTAGCAGTATTAATTTTTAACTACGATAATATAATACCTTCATTTATTTCTATTTTTTCAGACGTGTTTACGGGTACTGCTGCTACAGGAGGGTTTCTTGGTGCATCTGTTATCTATGCATTCAAGCTTGGGGTGAATCGCGGACTCTTCTCAAATGAGGCCGGACAGGGGTCAGCGCCCATAGCTCATGCGGCTGCACGCGCCCATGAACCTGTTTCTGAAGGGATGGTGGCCATACTTGAACCTTTTATTGATACCATAGTAATTTGTACGCTTACGGGACTTGTACTCCTTTCATCGGGAGTATGGCAGGATAAAGTCGATAATATATTCCAGTCGACCGATATGACAATCCTCTCAGGCACATACAGCGATAATAGTGAGTCAGATAAAGCGAACCTCTTTTCTTATCTTGACGGAGAAACTGCTACACCCCTTTATTCCGGTGACATGGCTGTTAAGGATGGCAGGATAGCCGGAAATATTACACTTATACATTCCAGGTCGATTGCAGAAGATGTCAGGGTTATGGAGGGAAACCAGCCGTTCACAGGAGTCCTTCCTGTTGAAGGAGGAAGGATTACAGGGGCTGCTGTACCAGTTAGCTTTGTTGGCAGATCATTGATACATAGTGCACCGTTGACTGCAGAGGCTTTCACCAGAAGCCATTTTGGCGATTTCGGGAAATATATTGTTTCCATCGGACTCCTCCTGTTTGCATTCTCAACGGCTATTTCATGGTCTTACTATGGTGACAGGGCAGTGACTTATCTGGCCGGGTCATCTTATGTAATTTATTACAGGATAGTATATGTTGGCTTGTTTTTCTTTGCTGCATTTACTGATACTACAATAATCTGGACCCTTTCATACATTACTATAGCATTTATGACAATCCCCAATTTGCTGGGACTTCTGCTTCTGCACAAGGAGATTAAGACAACCATCAAGGACTACTGGACACTTTTCAGGGAGGAATATCCCGGTCATAAAGCTTCCAGATAAATTGGGTTTGAAATGTACTGTTTACTGAATTTATCAGTTCTTATTGGGTAAACATTTGTAACCTTTTTTCCTGATCAGTTGAAAATTGCCAGTAATCATCTGTTTTTTTTCATACCCGTTTTATGATGCCAGATATAAATATTATAACATAGAGATGCCTAAAAAGGAGTGTAAGAAAAAAAAATCCAACAAAAAGGCATCAGATATTGTTAAAATGAAGTATTCATGCTCGAAATGCGGACTTCAATCGGCAAAAGAGAAATCATTATGCCGGCCTGAAGAATTGCAGAAATGAATATTCTGCAAATTCGTTAACCGGGTTATCTGTATTATGGGTAATCTATTTCAGGCTCACCTTGATAAATGGATAATTGTTATTTATAAGGTAAGGTATGAAGGCAATGATCTTTACAACCGGTCTCCGGAACAAACTCTTGCCACAGCCGGCCGAAAAACCGGGCGCTCTGGTTGAGATCAACGGTGAGCCATTAATTGGAATGCTGATTAAAAGGCTTGCCGATTCCGGTTTTACCGAGATTATTCTAAATGTTCATCACTTTGCTGGGCCGATCATTGATTTTTTAAAGAAAAAAAAATTCTTTGGCATAAGGATCGAAATATCCGATGAAACTGAACTAACCCTCGATACAGGTGGAATTTTCAGGAAAGTTGGATGGTTTTTCAATGACCCAAGCCCATTCCTTATTTATAACCTTGAGATCTTAAGCGACATCAACCTTATTAAATTATACAGCGATCATACCAATTCAGGTGCGATGGCAACACTTGTAGTAAGGAAAAGAGAAAGTCCGCGTTACATGCTTTTTAATAAGAAGATGCAACTTTGCGGCTGGAAGAATAACTTAACAAGGGAAACACGAACATCATTACCATACCGGCATAAATTGTCTGAGTTTGCCTTTAGCAGGATTCAGATAGTTAATCCCCTTATTTTTGAATATCTCACATTCAGGGGTGACTTTTCACTCGTAGATTTATATCTTCGGCTTGCATCAGAACATCATATCAGGGGTTACCTGGATAATGATTCTATCTGGATGGACCTTGGAAAGAAGGAGGGCATAGTTGAAGCTGAAAGATTTTTTCAAATGAATTAGCAGTTTTAACAGATCTTAAAAAACCACCTTTTTAGTTTAATGCAAAAACCCATGTTCTAGGGGCGTGGTAATGTCCTCGTGGGTTTTTGCATGAAAGAGATGTGTGATATAAGTGGATAGTTTGATTTCAGAGAATTCTTTGCGGCTGGAAATGTTTTAATTCTTCATTCTCCCAGCATATTTTTATACAGTGGTTTTTTTGCTGAATCAACGGCAAGGAGGATCTCAAATAATTTTACCGTAGCCAGTGCATCACCCCTGGCCCGGTGCCTGTTTGTTATGTGGATATTTAATTCTGAACAAAGTTTGCCGAGGCTGTAGGAGCGCAGACCGGGGATTAATTTTCGGCTTAGTTTGACCGTACAAAGTTTGTTTCGCTCATAAGCAAATCCCAGTTGCCTGAACTCTTCACAAATAAAACCGTAATCAAATGCTGCATTGTGTGCTACAAAAATCTTGTTCTCTGTAATTTCGACAATTTTTCGGGCTACTTCATAGAACTTCGGAGCATCTGCCACCATTTCGTCACTTATTCCCGTAATTCCCGTAATAAACCCCGGAATTTTTTTTTCCGGATTTACGAGTGTGCAAAACTCTTCAACCACATTTATCCCATCATGAATAAAAATTGCTATTTCAGTAATTTTTTCCGTTCTGGGGCTTCCTCCGGTTGTCTCAATATCTATTATGCTATACATTAATAAGCTGCTTCGTAATTTGTATTAACCTGCCACTTCAACTTTTTTTATACCCAGATTTGTCCATGCAATAATACCTCCGGCGGTCATAAACATTATAAGGCTGTAAATTGCAGGTGAAATTGCCATGACGTCATTATGAAGCAGGGCACTGGCAATGGTTATACCCAGCGTTCCATTCTGTATGCCTGATTCAACTGAAATTGTAATGCTCTGTGCCATTTTGAGTCTTAGCATGCGGGCAGACAGATAGCCAATCAACAACATAACAATATTCAGTGCCAGCGCTATTGGACCAATATCTCTGAAAGAGCTTGCAAATATTTCTTTATTATTCAATATTGCTGCAAGAATAATCAGAAATAAAAGTATACCGGAAACTATCTTTACGGGTTGATTCATTTTTTCGGCAAAATTTACTGCTTTTGCCCGCACTATCATTCCTAAACTAACTGGAAGGAGAGTAATCAGTGTAAGCTTTATAATAGTATCAAATACCGGGAGGGGGATATATTCGCCATGCTGCATGAAGAAAGAGAGGGCGAGGTTCACTATTAAAGGAATGGTAATTACCGCAATCAGGCTGGAAATGGCTGTCAGTGTAATCGAGAGGGCAGTATCTCCTTTAGATATGTGACTGATCAGATTTGATGTGGGCCCACCCGGGCAGGCTGCAAGAATCATGATACCGACTGCAAGTTCCGGACTTTTCAGTCCGAAAAGCCACAATAGCAAAAACCCTACAATTGGAAGCATAATTATCTGATTGAATATTCCTATCGATGCGGCTTTAGGGTACAGGGCTACACGTTTAAAGTCATTTGGCACAAGAGAAAGCCCCATGCCCAGCATAATGATTGCCAGTGAAAGTGGGAGCATTATGTCGGTCAGGTAATTGGTTTCCATGAAATTACTGAATTTGATTAATGTATTTTAGATTAGTCAAAAAACATTTGTGTTTTACAGCATGCAATATAGTAAGATCATTATTACTGTAAATAGTTTTGATATTTTTTTTATCATCAAAAATAAACCGGACATTTAAATGGGACATATTTCGCTTTTGTCAATTGAACAAAAACTTGTAAGCGGATGCGTAAGGCAGGGCAAGTTTTTTTACTGGATTATTATAATGCGGCAAGTGCCGGGAATTAAGGAACCTCAGTATACAGAACAGTAAGTGCGGGTGTGAGGGAGGGTGGTTTTAGAGACTGAAAACTAAAACAGGAGGAAAACTTTATGTTTTCCTCCTGTTCGTTCCGGGTACTTTGGGTAGTTGTCACGGTTTTTTTAAGATCATTCTGCTTTACAGACTGGTCTTTAGTGCATGCTGTTATGCTCGCTATAGCTCGGCTATATTAACCGGGCTGTTTGAAGTCTTTTTACTTTCTACGATTACATTTTCAATCATTCCTAAAACTTCAGCAAATTCTCCGTCAATAGTTGAAGCAATTACCAGGTCATATGCTCCAGGTGCAAGAAACGCCAGATGGTATTTTCCATTTTCATCTACCATATCGCTTGTAGTTGCATTGGGGAACCTTGTTTCTTCGAGGTCGGGATCATTAGCTTCTGAAGTATCATATTTGCCACTCTCGTATGCATAAACCACAATTTGTGTACCATCGGCAACATTTGTCACTTCTCCTGCAATAGTTCCGGCCTGATTATCAACAAGAAGTCTGATTGTTGGCTTCAGGATATATTTATCCTGCGAACCTGCCTTCACAACAGATTTTCTCACATCAAAGTCTGCTGTTACATCAACCTCACCATTAATTGGTACGGTAAATTCTCCGACTGCTTTATATCCTGTCTGTGAGCCACTTGGCAAAAACAGGTTTGTAGTTGTGCCGTCATCGAATTCAAGGTAGCATCCGGGACTGGATTGTGGGCCTGCTCCCATAATTGGAGAATCAAGCATGAACCTGATCTGCGTATAGGTACCTGCTTCAAGCGATAGACTGCCAAGGAGTTCTGATGTTCCCCTTGTAAGATCCAGCAGGTTGAAAGTTTTTGGCCCTTCATAGTCACTGAATACTTCCCAATTGTTTCCACTTGTATGGTACTGAATTTCAGTAATCGTTATGAAGACTCCTGCAATACCGTCAGCGTCCAGGGGAGCATCGGTGATGGAAAGATTAATTGTTCCTTTACTTCCACCATCTTTTTCACAGGCAGTAAACATAAATAATGGCAATAAAGCCAGCGCTAATAAAGTAATTTTCCTTTTCATAATGTTATTGTTTTGGTTTGATAAATTGTGTTCTGTCTGATAGACGACAACATTAAAAAAAAGGTTGGAAGGAGATGGAAACTATTTTATATTATACCTTATGGAAAGCATTATATTTACTGATGCATTGCGGGTACTGTTAAGATAATCGGGTATTATTTCGTTTCCGGAAAAGATATTGTTAAGTCCGTACTTTGTCTGAAATCCTGTTCCTAAAGCGAGTTGATTTCCTAACGGAAAAATGTATTCGTAGCCTGCAACAATGCCGTAGTCTGATGAGTTATATTCATTTGTCAGGCTGAACTGCTGCCCGGCAATATCCTGGGAAGCATTTCTTAATAATCCAACGTAGGCTCCGAATATCAGCAAGTGATGCCCGGGCACCTCGCCGGCGATGAAATGCCACCTTCCTGAAAGGGTGAGACTGGAATAATTAAACTGCAGGCTGTTATTTATATATTTACCGTGAAGGTATTCATTGTAATTCTGGCTGGTTCGGCTAATAAAAAAGGCTTCTGCCTGAATATCAAGGCGCCGGCTGATTTTTTTGCCCGCAATGATCCCGAAACTATACCCAAATGATGGCAACGAGGCAGTTAGCTCATCGCTTTTCATGCCCTGTAATGTTTTATTATTTAAAAGCCAGGTATTTCCCAGATGGCCTGAAATGCCGGCATAATATCCTGATAATTCCAGCCGCGACCCATTTTCTGCCGGTTCTTTTTCGTAAATTTTGTCACCAGCTTCTTTCGATGAAACGAGATCGTAATTTGGCTGACTGGAATTATATCTTAAGTTTTGTAAATGCTTTAGTGAGACTTCAGGCCTGATATGCAATTCAGCTAAACCTGGTGCTGAGATTTCGGGTTCCTGTATTACAAATAACTCCGGAGTTTCCTGAACAGATAATAATGTGGTAAATTCTACTGTCCCGGCCTCAGTTCGATGTGTATCATTTTCTGGAGGCATCGCCTCTTCGGATCCACTGGTCTGGATAGATAATTCATTCATTTCCCCGTTACCACTGTTAACAAGTAAATAAGTGCCAATTCCCACGAGCAACAAAACAGAAGCTGCTGCCTGAATATAATATAATGTCCTCCTTTTGCGGGTTCCCTGCAATTCTTTGTCTATGCCTGCCCAGACCTTGTCCAGATCAAGATCATTCTGAATCTCCTCCCAAACAGAGGCAGGTGGTTCCTGCTCTGCTGATTCAATCATATTTTTATACCATTCGGGGAAATTCATACTATAACAAATTTATATTGCCAATAAAACTCATAAGCAACTTTCTTGCCCTGTTAAACTGAGATTTTGAGGTACCTTCAGTTATATCCAGTTTTTCAGAAATTTCTTTATGGGTAAATCCTTCCAGCGCGTGCATATTAAATATGAGCCTGGCACCATCCGGTAGGCGGCCAATCTGCTTTATAATTTCATTAAATCCCATTATTTCAAGTGCAGAATTTTGTGTATGCAGATTTGAATCGATAGTTTCAATATCTATATAATTTCCTGCTCTTTTCTTTTTCCTGATATGATCAATAGCAGTGTTGGTTACTATTCGCCTGATCCATCCCTCCAGGGAACCATCACTGCTATAAAAAGTAATACTTTTAAATATTTTTACAAAGGCTTCCTGAAGTATATCCTGAGCAAGAGGCCTTTCACCGGCATAACTCAGGCATATTGCATACATCTTCCTGGAGAATTGCTTATACAATAACTCCTGGGATTGCCGGTCATTTTTTCGGCATCCGTCAAGGATTTTTTCTTCGATGAAGCCAGGCTTAAACATTTCTTAGTCTATTATTACCTTCATTGATTTCTCCAGCCTTTCTGCCATCTTATTAAAAATACTTACATTCGTCGTTGAACTTATAAGGATCACATCCTTACCGTCCATGGTTGAAATACTTACATCCCTTAACAAAGGCAAATTAGCAAACTGAAAAATATACCTGGCATCCAGAATTATTCTTGCCTTGGATAAATTGTCTTTCCTGAGTATGATTTCCCTTGAATTACCTTTTGATCCTGCCCTGACTGAAAACCTTTCAGGTATGTCATATTCAAATCTGATAAGCAATTCACTTAATGGCCCTCTGGTGATTTTACCTTCCAAAACCAGGGGAATTTCATCCTCCTTTTCGAGTTCGAAATAAAAGTCGACAAGATTGTAAACCCCCTGGGGAATATCAAAACTTAAAG
Organism: uncultured Bacteroidales bacterium; assembly: GCA_964421595.1. Taxonomy (GTDB): domain Bacteria; phylum Bacteroidota; class Bacteroidia; order Bacteroidales; family PUMT01; genus PXAP01. Next base: position 149,846 of record CAYQXY010000002.1, read on the forward strand.
CCTGGTTAAAACTTCCTGTATTCATATCAACAATAACCGGCTGGTTTAGATCGGCAACAAAAAATACATCTTTACCCTCCTCCCGTCGCCCGTCAAATTCAATTGCGCCTATTATCATTTTTCCCTGATCAATAGTCATTTTACCAAACGGAACCTGAGATGGCGGACCGCTTTTCAGGTCAGCGCCATCTTCCTCATGAGGAATTAATTCGAATTCCAATAATACTTTAGCCGGCAGGGTCAATTCATCTTTTCGGCAGGAAGCCATAAATAAAAAGATTATTATTACTGCCAGGATTATAATTCTATTCATTATATGTTTCATTGGGCGTTGCTTTCTGAGCAATAATATTATACAATTGAATTTCAGGTATGATTTCAGTATAGTAAATAGTAATATATATTTTGTTAGTCATTGGCCGCCACTAACAGATCACCCCTGGATAATCCATTTCTTTAAGCCTCTGCATTCAGGTAAGACAACATGCTGACCTGAACTTTTTAACCGTTCTGATATAAGAACGAAATAACTTATAAAAAGGTTGGAATCAATTTCTTTTTTGGAGGTTAATTCTTTTGATTCAGTTTGTCTTCACTCCTGAACCATGACAGTGCATCGTCAATAGCTTTAACTGTGGGGGTTTGTGTCAGTTTCAGAACGCTGACAGCTTTATGCGGGCTATAATAATTTCCTGTGCATAAAATTTTCATATTTGTAAGGCTAAGAGATGTCCTGACCCCCGCAAATCTAAGAATATTCCCTGCCAGTCCAATTAAAAGAAGAAAATATCGCGGAATAGTTACCAGGTATGAGTTTTGTCCGGTAACTTTCATCATTAATGAATAAAATTCTCTGTATGTTAAATTTTCATTTGCCAGAATATAGCATTCTCCATTAGTTCCATGTTCAATTGAATAACAAACACCTGTCGCAGCATCCTTCACATGGATGAAATTCTTGCCTCCTGGCGGAATGAACACCAGTCTTTTGTTGTAAGCCCTCAGAATAATAATGTTAGAGCTGATTTTTTGATCATTCGGGCCTAACATAAAGGTTGGATTAACAATTGTGAGGGCGGTGCCGGAATTTGCAAGTCCCCTGATTAGCAACACCTGCGCTGCTGCTTTGCTCCTGGCATAATGAGACTTGGTAAAAGGGTATTTCATGGGGAGATTTTCATTGCCTGGAAATTTCTTGGAACCGTACCCCAGGGTATTTGCAGTGCTTACAAAAATCAACTTTTTAACATTGTGTTTCAGGCAAGCTTTTAATATATTATCAGTACCTCCGACATTAACATTCGCAAATGCACTGTAGTCAGGTAAAGCCTGATTCGTAGCGGCAGCCGAATGTATGATTATATGACAGCTCTCTGCAGCCTTCATAACATCGCCAGGATCGGTAATGTTGCCGTAGAAAGCTTCAAGATCCTTATGCTCTATTATTATTCTTGCTGATTTCCTGATCATTCCCCTGACCTTGTAACCACGGCCGAGTAACTCCAGGATTATATTGCCTGCAAGGAATCCATTAGCTCCTGTAACCAGAATTTTCAAATTGGTTGTTTTTTAGACCCGGAAATCGCTTTTTTCATTATTTTTGATATCAAAGGAAGCCTGATTGATAAAGGTACTGTTTTCATTATAAGCCAGGTCAGGTGGTTGAGCCATCCCAGTATTATTATTGACTTGCCTTTAAAAAGCAGGTCAATTGATCTGACTGCTACATATTCCGGAGTGAGTAAACCTATTTTTCCAAACATCCCCAGTTTCTCTATCCTTTTGGTTACCTGACTGTTTGTTTTCATGGGGCCAGGATGAACAACGCTTACATTAACCCCCGTTCCTTTAAGTTCCTGATGAAGGCCCCTTGTAAAATACAATACAAATACCTTTGAAGCCGGGTAAATTGTTTTATAGCCAATGGGACTAAATGATGCCATGCTTGCGACATTAAGGATATAGGATTGTTTATGAGACTTTAATTCAGGTAGCAACTTATGTGTAATCAGCGTAAGAGCCCTGACATTCAGGGCTATCATGCTGTCAAGGTATTCTGTCTCTGCAAGTATGAACTCTCTTGACCCGCCCATACCTGCATTATTAATCAATATATTTATTCTGTATCCGGATGCCCATTTTACCAATTCATCTATGCTATCGGATCTGGTGAGATCAATTTCCAGGTAGAAACATTCGATACTATAATTAATCCGTATGTAATGGCACAGTTGGGGCAGTCCGTCATCAGGCAGAGCGACTATAAGTATATTTAAATTTTTCCTTGCAAGCTCAATTACAAATTCCCGTCCCAGGCCCCTGCTGCCGCCCGTTACCAGAGCGAATAATTTATCTGTAACTTTATTATTCCGAATATCTGTTATTTCAGTATCATCCATATTCTAACAAATAACGGCAGGGTTTGCCGGGATCTTTTCCGGGATTGTATGTCTTTTAACAAAATTAAAAAACTTATAGCGGACTATTATTTTTTTCGGGGAAAATTTCAGTATTCTTTATGGTATGTAGAGAATATATTTTAAATTTGAAATCAATGTTATTTACTTAATCTGTTAAACTATTAATGCTATGGGCAGACCTGTAACTTTATTCAGCGGACAATGGGCCGACCTACCTGTTGAAGTAATGTGCCAGAAAACAAAAGAATTTGGATATGACGGTATTGAGCTAGGATGCTGGGGCGATCATATGGAAATTGATAAAGCCGACCAGGCATATTGTGATCAGCGATTAAATCTGCTGAAAAAATATGATCTCCAGCTGTATACTATTTCTACACATTTGGCGAGCCAGGCTGTTTGTGATATTCCTGATAAAAGGCATAAGGCTATCCTGCCCTCCTATATATGGGGTGACGGCGATGCTGAAGGCATCAGGCAAAGGGCCGCAAAGGAGATGATAAGAACTGCCGAGGTTGCCAAGCGACTGGGGATTGAAAACGTTGTTGGGTTTACCGGTAGCTCAATATGGCACTTGCTGTATTCATTTCCAGCAGTTCCCAAAGAGATGATTGATGATGGCTATAAGGATTTTGCCAAAAGATGGGGGCCAGTGTTTGACGAGTATAAAAGACTGGGTATAAAATATTGCCTTGAAGTTCATCCTACAGAGATTGCATTTGATATAGTGACTTCAAGAAAAGCTCTGGAAGCTGTCGATTATCATCCTGCCTTCGGATTTAATTACGATCCCAGTCATATGGGTTATCAGGGAGTTGATTATGTAAAGTTTATATATGAATTTGCCGACAGGATATTCCATGTACATATGAAGGATGTTCACTGGAACGACGTTCCTGGCGATATCGGCGTATTCGGTGGGCATACAGAATTCGGAGATAACAGGCGCAACTGGAATTTCCGGAGTATAGGGCGTGGAAGGATAGATTTTGAAAGCATCATTCGCGCCCTTAATGATATCGGATATAACGGACCACTTTCAGTTGAGTGGGAGGATAGTGGAATGGACAGAGAACATGGTGCAGAAGAATCATGTGATTTTGTTAAATCTGTCGATTTTAAACCTTCGGGTGTTTCATTCGATGATGCCATGAAGAGTGAATAGAGCAATGATCTCAAATTTGCCAGACTACACAATATTTTTAATCATTTTATCCAATCAAAAACCCTTATGGAAAGAAGAAAATTTATAAGACATACCGGACTGGCTGCAGCAGGAATAGGTTTACTTACTTCGCCTTTTAATGTTTCTGCTTCGGTCCTGGGTGCCAACGAGAAAGTAACATGTGGATTAATGGGTGTTAAAGGAATGGGGTTTTCAAACCTTCAGGCATTTCTCCGCCAACCAAATACTGAATGTGTTGCTTTATGTGATGTAGACAGCAATGAACTCGCCAGACGGGTTGCTGACACTGAAAAGATACAGGGTAAAAAACCTAAAGCTTACAGTGATTTTAGAAAAATGATAGAAGATAAGGATATTGATGTAATAATTATTGCAACACCTGATCACTGGCATTGCCTGCCATTTGTATACGCTGCTCAGGAGGGTAAGGACATTTATTGCGAAAAACCATTGGCCAACACCATTGAAGAAATAAATATTATGAACAGGGCTGCCGATAGGTATAAACCGGTTGTGCAGATTGGGCAGTGGCAGCGAAGTGATCCGCATTGGCAGGATGCAATAAAATTTGTTCATTCAGGAAAACTGGGTAAAATCCGTACAGTACGTACATGGTCTTATCAGGGTTGGATGACCTCAGTTCCTGTGAAACCTGACGGACCTGTTCCTGAGGGAGTTGATTATGATTTCTGGCTTGGACCTGCGCCGAAAAGACCATTCAACCCTAACAGGTTCCATTTTACATTCAGATGGTACTGGGATTATGCCGGAGGAATGATGACTGACTGGGGTGTACATATTATTGATTATGCCCTGTATGGTATGAACGCCAGATCACCAAAATCGGTTATGGCAATGGGAGGGAAGTTTGCCTATCCTGATGATGCCTGTGAAACACCCGATACCCTTCAGGCTATATACGAATTTGATGGCTATACTATGTTATGGGATCACGGTATTGGAATTGACGGTGGCTACTATGGCCGTACTCATGGTGTTGGTTTTGTAGGGAATAATGGCACACTGGTAGTCGACCGCGGGGGATGGGAAGTAATTCCCGAATTTAAGAACAGGCAGCCTGAAATGGACAGGGTCGAATTGCAGCCTTCTACCGGTCGCGGACTGGATTTGCATATGGAGAATTTTATTGACTGCATTAAGGACAAAACAAAGGTCCCTGCCGCAAGTATGGATATTGGTTCTAATGTTGCACAAGTTTGTATCCTTGGTAATATTGCCTTTAAAACCGGAAGGAGACTCTATTGGGATGGATCAAATTCAAATTTCCCTGACGATGCTGAAGCCAATTCTCATCTTGTTCCCCGTTACAGGGCGCCCTGGAAGTTACCACAGGTATAGGCTGTTTGCTCTTCCCATATGCATTACAATAAAAAAAGCCGGATTTGTTCCGGCTTTTTAAGTATACAATATTGTGGTTATAAGGTTAGTGGACTGAGTAACTCTGATCCTTCGTTTAAGTAAAGTTTAAAATAATCATGTGGAAAATGCTCTCACTGTGTGTATATCTTAAGCATCACGTTAACTGTTGATGAATTAATATTTTTATTAAGTGTCAGTAGTTGAGTTTATTATAAATTGTGGCATGGTTTTGTCAATAGAGAATGCAAATTAATTAAAATTGAATATAAACTTAAATCCTATAATCATGAAAAAGTACACTATATTTTCTCTGGCATTTATTTTCGGATTGTTTCTGATGACAAATGTTGGTGCATACGTCAAAGATAACAAGAGGATACCTGTCGAAGCATCTAATCTGCCTGAGCCTGTTATGGAATCTATCCGGGACAACTATGAGGATTATAGAATAACTGAAGCGTTTCTCCTTAAGGGTCAGCAGCATGGTACACACCATCAGGAAGGTGCAGAACTGGAAGGTGCAGTGCATGAAGGTGCAGAACAAGTACGCAGAGAAGGGGCTGAAGGAACAACAATGGGTTATGTGGCAGACCAGCATACTCTTTATGAAGTCAAATTATCGAAAGCAGATGAGACCAAAACAGTTGTATTTACAGCCGATGGTGATGAAGTTGCGGAAGATGAAAGAGACAGGATCTATGTCATTGAGAACGAAAAGAAGGAAAGAAAATAATTGCAAACCAATTGCCAATAAAGAAGCCGGAACATTTTATTCCGGCTTTTTTGTTACTAATATTTTAATGGTTTTACCTTATAAGATACTCATATTCGGTGACTTGTATTATGATAAGTTCTTCGCCCCAGATAGATTGTTATTGCTGAAGGAGCATTACGATGGACAAAGAAGATTGAAAGGATGGAAAGTGTAGAGATTAGTCACACATTGGGTATCCATTATGTAGAAAAGGGGCAGGTCAAAAATAATCAACAAAGAAGTTAATGGTCATAAATACAGCGTATTACATTACTTGGCACGATATTTACAATAAGGATAAGTATTAAAAACAAACAATTATTTCACTAACAAATAAATCTATAAATTATGAAAAAATACACAGTATTATCATTAGCATTAATATTCGGTTTATTTCTTATGACCGATTTAGTAAAGGCAGACGATCATGACAAGAACAAAGAAAAAAAGCCAATTGCAGTTAATAATCTTCCTGAGGAAGTAAGGGAAGCCGTGCAGGAAGACTACGATGGTTTTAGAATTACAGAAGCTTTTCATGTTACAAAAACTGAAGGTGAAGTTGAAGGAATGCAACATGAAGGAATGCAGCAGCGTGAAGGTGCTGAAAGAACCACAACTCAGCGTGAAGGTGTTCAGCAGCATGAAGGTGCTGAAAGAACTGCAACTCAGCGTGAAGGTGTTCAGCAGCGTGAAGGTGCCGAAAGTACTGAAGGAATATTCTCTTCAGACGATGAAGATTCATATTATGAATTGTCACTCGCAAAAGGTCAGGAAACCAAAACCGTTAAGTATAACGAAGAAGGTGACGAACTTGACAAAGATGACTATATGAATAAATAATTCATTATCACGATATAAAAAAGGCCGGGAATTTGCTTCCGGTCTTTTTTTTGCGGAAGATTGAGAATTTTATTAAAAACTTACAAGTCCTTTTTTGTATCTTTAGGCTTGATTTATAAGGCCTGAATGATGGGAAATGTTTTAATTGTTGAAGATGATATTGCACTTGCACAGATAATAGAATCATTTCTATCAAGAAATGGCTTTACCTCTACTTATACATCCACTCTGAAAGGTGCACAAAATTTTATACAGAAGCAGTCATATGATTTGTTTTTGCTTGATTATCGTTTGCCGGATGGTACCGGACTTGACTTGCTTCAGTCGATAAGGATGAAAAATCAAACAGTTCCTGTTGTTATAATGACCGGGTTTAATGATGTGAGAACTGTTGTCAGGGCCATGAAGATGGGGGCAGCTGACTATATAATTAAACCGGTAAATCCTGATGAGCTGTTAATGATTTTAAAACAAGCTCTTGAACAAGCCAGTCAGGAGAAAGTTTCCAGTTCAGATAAAGGCAAGGGAGAGAAATATGTAAAAGGAGAAAGTGAGGAGGCGAGAAAACTTCATGAGGTAATTGATCTGGTGGCTCCTACAAATATGGCGGTAATTATCGAAGGGGAAAGCGGAACAGGAAAAGAATATGTTGCACGTTCAATACATGCAGCCAGTAAGCGGGCCTCTAAACCTTTTGTGCCTATAGATTGTGGTGTATTATCAAAAGACCTTGCAGCAACTGAACTGTTTGGTTATACCAAAGGTGCATTTACAGGAGCTTTAATGGATAAAAAAGGGCAGTTTGAATCTGCCTCTGGTGGTACATTGTTTTTAGACGAAATAGGCAATCTCTCTTACGAAGTGCAGATAAAACTCCTGAGGGCAATTCAGGAGAGAGTTGTTCAGCCGGTAGGAAGTGATCAGCTTATAAAGGTAGACATCAGGTTTATAGTTGCGACAAGTGCCGACCTGTTATCTCATGTAGAAAAAGGAGAATTCAGGGAAGATCTTTATCATCGGCTTAATGAGTTTAAAATTCTGGTTCCGTCTTTAAAGGAACGGAAAGCTGATATGCCCTTATTCATTGAGTGTTTTATGCGCGAAGCAAACACTGATCTTTCAAGGAGTGTCGAGAGCCTGTCACCCCGTGTTAATGAAATCTTCAGCAACTACGAGTGGCCGGGGAATCTCAGAGAATTACGCAATACGATACGACGAATGGTCCTGCTGTGTAAAAGTAGTGTGGCAGGCGAAGATCTCCTTCCTCCGGAAATGTTTATGATAAATTCTAAAAAGGAGAATTCCATTGATCTGGGAACAAACCTTAAGGATATTCAGGCCAATACCGAGAAGCAACAAATTTTACGTGTACTTGAGGAGGTGAGGGGTAATAAATCAAAAGCAGCCCGTCAGCTAAATATTGACCGAAAAACACTATACAACAAAATGGAAAAATACGGTCTGACCTGACTCCCCTTACAATTCACCAATGCATTGGTTTTAAGGTTAGAGTCGCTTCTGTTAAAGTTTATAATGAAATATTTTAAAGAATTAATCCGGTTTAAAATCTTTCATTAACAACATTATTAAAAATGGAGCCGAATGTAAACTGAATTCCAATTCTTGCATCATACTCATATGTAGTTGCCAGTTTCCGCCTTCTTAATAAGAGATCTTCCAATGAAGTGTCGCCCTTAGGAAGATACATCTGGTCATGAACCAGCTCAAAATCAAAACGGGAAAATACTGAAAGATTCCGTGTTAACCTGATTGACAGGAAGGCATCAAGTGTAAGTCTGTTCTTTGAGAAATCATGGAAATAATGCCTTCCCTCAAGTCCTACAAATGCTCTGCCCCATGGTTGTGTAACCTCAAGATTTATCTGTAATGCTTCAGATACAAAGGTTTCGCTCGTCTGATCGTATATTGTCTCTTCCAAATAATCAAAATAATCGACCCCGGCTATATACCTTATTGCAAATACTTTCCGGTTACTTTCCTGCCATGGAAAGAAATTGTATTCCATTCCCACAGAGGTATTGTAATTTTGATTTATATTAAGAAAGGTGCGGGAGGTATAGCCTCCGAATACAGCGGCCGACCAGTGATCGCTCAGACTTCTAACCACTTCTGCAGTTACTCCCCTGTTATCCTGCCTGCTGGATATTTTCTCTCCATTATCAAAAAAGTTCTCAATATCAATCTGATAAGAAGCCTCGAGGATTGTTTTCCATTTATCTGTTATTTTCCTTGCATTGGCTTCCATTTCCATTGCATATTCGTTTTGACTTGATTCATTCTCCAGGTCGCCACCCAGTTCCAGCATAAAAACCCACTTGTTCCACCTGTCTGTAATTAGTTCATCGACAACCCTGTTTTCTGAATCTTGAAGATCAATATTTATGTTTTCGATATTTCCTGATTCGAGATAATACTGGAGTATGCCAACTTTAATTATTTTCAGAAGCGCTCTTCGTACATCATCATCTGTATCAGATTGGCTGGTATACAAGGAATATTCATAATCAGTACCTTTTAGATCACCTATGCCTATGAAATTCAGAAAAAACCTGTTTCCACCGCTTCCGGTATTTGAATCGGTTGACATAATGTGAACATCTGCCATCAACGGGTCGCGAACAAATGACACAAAGGGAAGTTCCTGTCTTACAAAGGTGAAATTGCAATCACGACAATCCAGGAAAAAGTTTAAAGACGAAGGATCTGGTTCGGGTTCCTGACTGTAAACCAATTGAGAAGCAGTTGATAATATAAAAAGGGCAGCGAAATGTAAATAAAACCTCATGAGAAAAATTATTTAAAATTTAGAAACCATTAACCAGAATGTAACTTATGGTAAAATAAGTCATTCAGAATTAAATAAGATTGTTATACTGAAAGATTTATAATCATTTAACATTTTAATATCTGAAATGCCTTTGTTCTTTGACATTTTGATTGGTTTGAAATTTACAGGTGTTTAATGAGATTCGGAAAAACAGGGATCTGCATTATTTCAAATATTTATAAGGATCACATTCTCATTCTATCAAGTGATCTCATTCTTATGACTTGTAATTTCTTCGATGGTTTAATCATATAGATAATGGGGATAGAATGTTTTCCTGATTTAAAACAAATAAATCCGGATCCTTATGGTCTGGAAGCTAAACCAGACTGTTGCTGAACACTCTTTACAGAAATCTTTAATCACTAAAGTTTGCAGTGGCATATTTACACCAGTTGAACTCCAGGCAGGGCAATAATGAAATTACAGATAGCCAGGAGAATTGATAGATAAAGTATATATAGTAGTTGGAGCAGAAGTAAAGTAGAATGTGGGTCTTAAGTGAACAGGTTATTTGCTTACCATCATTTTTTCAATAGAACCTTTTACCTCCATAATGAAAAAGTCACCCTGCCTGATTGCTTCGTTTACCTGTCTTTCCAATTCTTTAACTTCAGTCCCACTGCGGAGATCCATCTCAAGTTTACGTAAACTAACAGCATAGTCTTCTGCACCAGCCTGGCCGACTCTGCCAGCCATCCTGTGTACCAGAAGTGCCAATGACTCATGGTGATTATTGTCAAGTGATTTTTTCAGTTGGCCAAGATCATTTCTGCTCTCTTTTATCATGGTGTTAAGGATCATTCTTAACTGGTTCTTATCATCGCCGGTCATCTTTAACAATGAGTCTATTTTTATAGGTGAAGAGCTTCCATTTATTTTTTCTGTCACCTTGCCAAGTGCTCCCAGCAGGTCAGATTCCTTAAAAGGTTTTATAATCAGATCATCAAAGCCTGCATTCATTATAGATTGCCGCTCATCAGGCAAAGCCTGGGCAGTAAGAGCAAAGACTTTTAAATCGGGATTATTCCTGGAAAACCCTCTGATTTTTCTGCAAACATCCAATCCGCTCATTCCCGGCATATATACATCAAGGAATATTAATACATCCTGGTTTTCATAGAAATATTTTAAAAGATCCGGCCCGTTTGTGAAGATCAGGTGTTTTATTTTAAATTTCTTAAGTATAGCTGAGCTAAGATTTAGAATTGTGGGGTCATCATCGGCCAATAAGATTGTTTTTGTTGTAAATATGTAGTTCTTGCCATTTTGATTACTGGCTATAACATTATTTTCTGGTTCAGCCTTTGCTGTCTCATACGGAATTTCAATTGTAAAACAGGAGCCCTCGTCAGGCGAACTTTCAACTTCAATTTTACCATTCTGTATTTCAGTCAGCTTCTTCACAATACTTAGTCCCAGTCCTGTCCCATGATCGAATCCATTGGAAGAGTTGGAGTTTGTGTATTCCTGAAACAGTTTTGGTAGTTCTTTCTGAGCTATGCCGACGCCTGTATCAATAACTTTCAAAAGTAACCGGGTCTTTACTTCTGGAGTATCAATTTTTGCAACGACCTTAATTTCTCCCCTGTTTGTAAATTTGATGGCATTTCCAATTAAATTGTAAAGTATTTGCCTGAGTCTGAAAGGGTCACCTGATAAGGAAAGCGATTCATCAATATGGTCTTCAAGTATCAGATTAAGGTTCTTTTTCCCTGCAAGGGGCTGCATCGCTTTAATGACACTTTTTATTTCAGTCAGCGGTTTGAAAGAGATCCTGTCCAGGCTGATCCGGCCTGATGTAACCCTGGCATAATCCAGCACCTCATTCACTACATTCAGAAGGTGTCCGGCAGAATGATAGATAGTGTCGATGTCGACCTTCATATCTGGTTGCAGTCGGGCTAACTCAGTGTATCCATATATTGATTGCAGCGGAGTCCGTATCTCGTGACTCATATTTGATAAAAACCTTTGCTTTGCTTCTGCCTCACGCCTTGCTTCATTGTTAGCCTGTTCAAGTTCTTTCCGGTATCTGTTGCTCCTGGAAATATCAACAATAATAAGCAGAACGAGTAATAGTGATAAGCTTATAAATGCAATGGCAAGATAATTCAGGTTCTTTATTGTAGTCCCGGCAATATCAAAAGCAGATCTTGTTTCTTGTCCGTACTGTGCAATTTCCTCCTGCTCAACAGAGCTAATAATATTGTTTATTTCCTGAATCAGGCTGCTGTTGGTATTCAGGAGCTCCAGTTCCTGTCTCTGAAGACGTGCAAGTTGTTGAAGCTGACTTGTTTGAAGACTGTCTACCGAATTTTCCAGCCATGTCATAAGAGCATCATTACGCCTTACCTCAACCGTGTCAATTACTACTTTATATTCTTTATTAACGCGTGTTTCAGTTCTCACAACACCGGGTACAGCAGAAATTGATCTTCCTCCGAAAAGCCGGTTGAAAAATCCTGGAGTCTCCTCCGGCTCCTGTTTTATAGTATCAGCTGATACAGTTGTTGAGGTTGTCGTTTCGAAACTTTTAACTACTCGTGCATCGTTAGTGTCACTTCTGGTTTGTTTTGAAATATTACTTATATATTCCCTGACGTCCGGATTTGAATTTGCCCTGTATTGCAGCTCGAGGTATTCAATAAACAAACCTTCCCTGAGAATTAATTTATTTTCAATTTCATCAATTTTTGCTGTCTGGATTGTGTCACCATCAAATAGTATTCTAAGTGTGTCTATTGTTTTATAGATAGCCTTTGATTCATTCATAAATGCCAGAGAAGGACTTCTCCTTCCACTGGCAGCTTCCTGTTGTTGCGAATGGTTCAGATGGGAAACATCCCTGAATAAACTGTTTACGGCAACCAATCTTGCATTTGGACGGGCAAGCCTGTCAATGTTTTCAGTAATCTCATCAAATGCTTGAATTATTGCAGTATGAATTGAGTAAATGGCTATTACGGTCACAATAGAAGCCAGAATTACTTTCCAGGCCAGGCTGATATAGAAACGTTTTTTCACTGGGTTGGGTTATTCGTTTCTGTTCTTGACTTTCTAACATTTTAAATGGAAAAATGTTCGAACTAATTACCTTATTAACATCATTTTAAATTATTCAAGACCAGTAATCAATTCCCTGATAGCAGCATGAATCATAGGGCCTGTTTCAGGACCCAGTGAATTAACTTCGCCGTATGGGGCAGATTCATATCCATATGTGTGAGGGGAACTTACATCCCACTGGCTTTTTGGAATAATATATCCAATCATATCGTTTGACAAGCCGGTAATGAATAAATATTCACCCGGCATTAATTCCCGCAGAGGAGGAATCTCCTGCGGTTCTATAATAAAATCTTGTCCATAAGGAGATTCAATACCTCCATCTGCAATTTCAGGATACAATTCTCCCGGATGATGCAGGAAACTGCCCGGACCCAGTTGCCAGAAGCTTATTTCAGAACGAAATTTCATCCATCCGGTTAATCCGCGATCAAAAAGACCTAAGATTGCCCCTAATTTAAAATTAATATTATCCAGTGGAAGAATTACAGTTTTGGCTTTCAGATTAATATTGCCATAATCAACAGTAGTAACATGCGGAGAATTTAAAGCATCAATTGTTAACCCGGCGAGACCAAGTCCCTGAGCTCGGACCTTATCAAAAGAGGGTTCATAATAGACCGTATCTGTAAACGGGCATTCAATCCCAACGCCGGGAGAGGTTGTCATAAGTCCGCCGATATTACCTGTAACAAACATTGCTATCCCACCAAACCCGGGAGTGACAAGTGAATCGCCGTTATATATTCCCTTTTCAATACCTTCTCTGAGGAAGTGCGGGAAATCAGAGGTGATAAGCAGGTTTTTGCTCCAGACTGTTTCCGGGTGGTTATCCCACTGTACCAGTGTGCCAAGAGTTTCTCCGGTTTCTGAATCAATTGCCTGCATTATCCTTATTTCCGGATTTATTACAATCGGTTTCCTTGTATCTGCAATCATTCTGGTACTTCCATCCTTGTCAGTGGCAAACTTGAAAATTGCAGGCCGAAGATTTTTTACTGCCAGCTCTATGGCATTTATTATTTGCGTTTTTACAAAATCCTTATAATCGGGGTCAACACCCGACTTAAGCAATCGTGGCCCCCATAACCCCATTAAATCCGGGCCAGAGTGGGTGTGACTGCTTGAAATAATAGCATAGGTTATGCCCATTGATTCCGGGATATGTTTTCTTACATCTATTACATCACAACCAAAAAAACCAATAGCATCAAGTGCTACCCAGGCTATGCGGGTATTCCCATCATCAATTACCATGGCACGTGCCCAGAGGTCATCATGAATGCCATTTGCAGGTTTTTTATTCTGGAAACCTGCCATCCAGACAGCATCAAATTGTCCGGAGCCAGTCCTGTCGTCGAAGGTATCACCTTCATCAGGGTTATACCTTGCATCACCCTGTGTGTCTGTCCATGTATCAATTACCCGGGGTGTTATGGTAAGTGCTGCGAAACCGGCATGTAACCTGACAGGTTCAGTGGCCTTGATATTTATATCCAGATGATATCCTTTATGCCTGTCTCTCATGTTGTATAATCCATAGATTAAAACAGCAAGGAACAATCCCAGTACGAAAATTCCTGAAAACCAAAGCAATTTTTTCATATTTGATTCTTTATGTCTGTTTAAGTGATACCATGTAGTTGCCACAGATGGCTTTCCAATTGGCTGTTCATTTATTCCTGGCCCGGGAAGATGGAAAATTTCTCGGGAAAATTGTTCAGAAACATTGTTTGCCTTTTTTCTTCAGGCATTCCCGGGGTTCCTTAAGGCAACGGTAGCAGAGCTCAGTATCCTGTACTTTCCCTTCTGTGAAGTTTTTTATATTATTCATAGTGGTCTCAGAGATATTATACATGGCCTCCCTTGTAAAAAAGCCCTGGTGGGAGGTTATGATCACATTATTGAATGTCAGCAAACGGGCGAGGATATCATCAGTAAGAACCCTGTTTGAAAGATCCTCGAAGAAATATTCTGCCTCCTCTTCATATACATCCAGCCCGGCGCTCCCTATTTTTCCGGATTTTAATCCATCAATCAGATCGGAGGTTTTGATCAGTTTTCCTCTCCCGGTATTAACAATCATAACTTCATCCTTCATTTTTCCGATACTTTCCTTGTTAACCATAAATTCGGTCTCTTTGGTAAGAGGACAATTGAGTGATATTACATCTGATAATGTGAAGAGTTCATCAAGTGAGGTATATTTACATCCTGTTACCCTGGCAAATTCCATATCGGGATAGGGATCATATGCCAGGACTTTCATTCCAAACCCTGCCAGGATTTTTATAAGTGCTTTACCTATTTTGCCCGTACCGATTACACCGGCATACTTTTTATACATATCGAATCCCATCAGGCCTGTAAGTGAGAAGTTTGCATCTCTTGTACGCCAGTAAGCCCGATGAATCTTTCTGTTCAGTGATAACATCAGAGCCACTGAATGTTCTGCTATGGCATTGGGAGAATAGGCAGGCACTCTGACAACATGAATTTTACCATATGCAGCTTTGAAGTCAACATTATTATACCCTGCACATCTGAGAGCAATTAGTTTTATGCCGTATTCGTGGAGTTTGTCGATAACTTCTTCAGAAACAATATCGTTAACAAAAACACAAACTACGTCTGAACCCTCAGCCAGAACTGCATTTTCAGCAGTAATATTAAACTTGAAATATTTTAGCTCAAACCCGAACTCCTGATTCAGTTCATTGAACATATCCCTGTCATATGGCTTGGTATCAAAAAAGGCTATTTTAATGCTCATTATTATTCATTATTTTGTGATTCATCTAAAATGGTGTTATTATATTACTAAAATGAATTTATTAATCCATTTCACGTGTATGCCACGGAAGGATCACCATTTTGTGTGATTTTGGTTAATTAGTTGCATGTCCCATCGTTCAGTACGTGGATGCCAGGGATGAATCATCCTTGCTTTATTCATTAATTTTTTGTGTGCTCTGGTTCGTTGGAGATTCTTCCTGATTAAAGACTAAAATTACAAAATAATGACCAGTTTTTCTTAATTTTGATATAGTTGGCATTTTCAATGCATAATTCACGAAAAATCAGCTTTTATGGAAAACGCAAAGCTCAAATCAATATATCCGGCTACAGGAGAGCTGGTTGCAGAATATAATTATCATAATCAGGCTGATATTGACAGGATAGTTTTACTTGCCGGCCAGGCCCAGTCAGATTGGAGCACAAGTAGTTTCGACATGCGTAAGGGATTAGTGATGAGGGTTGCAGAAATACTTAGAGAGAAGGCCGGTGAATATGGCAGAATAATAACCATGGAAATGGGTAAACCTCTCAAACAATCAGTGGCTGAAATTGAAAAATGTGCTGCAGTATGTGAATATTACGTTGAGAATGCTGAAAAATTTCTTTCCAGAGAATATGTTTCAGCTGGAGGAAGCGAGAGCTTTATTTCCTTCAGGCCTTTAGGTGTAATTCTGGCTATTATGCCATGGAATTTTCCGTTCTGGCAGGTGTTTCGGTTTGCAGCACCTGCCCTGATGGCCGGGAACGGGATTTTGCTTAAACACGCATCGAATGTAACAGGGTCGGCTCTTGCCATTGAATCGCTTTTCCGGGAGGCCGGGATTGCGGCAAACACCTTCAGAACATTGAAAGTTAGCAGTAACCGGGTCGAGAGTTTAATTGAACATCCCGTCATAAAGGCGGTTACCATAACCGGCAGCGTCAATGCAGGAAAGGCCGTTGCTGCAAAAGCCGGCATGGAACTGAAGAAATCAGTTCTTGAATTAGGAGGAAGCGATCCTTATATTATTCTTGAAGATGCTGATATGAAAAATGCTGTACCCACCTGTATTAACAGCCGGTTAATTAACAGTGGTCAAAGTTGTATTGCTGCCAAACGGTTTATTGTTATAAAATCAAGACTCACTGAGTTTGAAGAAAGTTTTGTTGCAGGAATGAAAGAAAAAAAGATGGGGGACCCGCTGGATGTAAAAAATGACTTAGGACCCCAGGCAAGTACTTCGCTAAGGGACGATCTTCACAGGCAAGTAAAAGAGAGCGTTCAAAAGGGGGCTGTTTGCTTGCTGGGAGGTGTAATACCCGAAGACAAAGGAGCCTGGTATCCTCCCACCGTGCTTACTAATGTCCGGCCGGGAATGCCGGCTTATAATGAAGAGATGTTCGGCCCCGTAGCAGCAATAATCAGGGCAGAAAATGAAGCTGATGCAATACGGATCGCAAATGATACTAAGTTTGGACTTGGTGCAGCAGTTTTTACAAGTGATATGGAAAAGGGAAAATACATCGCCGAAAACCAGATCAGTGCAGGAAGCTGCTTTGTTAATGATCTTGTGCGGTCAGATCCCCGGCTTCCATTCGGAGGTCTTGAAAACAGCGGTTATGGAAGAGAACTTTCATATCTGGGAATAAGGGAGTTTGTAAATATAAAAACGGTTTACATAAAGTAAGACCGAATGCTCTTAAATAAATACTGACCCAGATATCACATTGCAGAATATTCCAGGACTTCCGGAATGAATGGAATGATGGTGTTCAGATATTATCTGGCGGGAAAGGGTGTCTGAGCCTGAAGGTTGCAGGATATTTAGTAGTAACATTCCTTGTACACAGATTTTTTCTTTTCCCACAACTGTATTTCTTCCATTTCTCCATATTCATTTTCACGCCTGACTTTGATCGATTTCTTAATATTTAAAATCAGTCCATAGTCATCAAGAAAGTCTGCAATCTGAATATGAACTTCTTTGAAGGCATTATTTTCCTTATAGTCATATAGGAACCGGATATACTCACCTTCAAATTTTTTTGCAAATTTTTTAATGAAATCCAGTGTGGTAAAATCAGTATCAAGCTCAGGTATTATCTCGCTTTTTACACGCCTGATATTTTGTTTGAGAAATAAAGTCAGTTGATTTATAGTCATGATTTCTACTTTTAATTAATACAACACGGTACTAATTACCTGGTATTTCCTCAATTTTATGGATTCTAGAGTTCAAGAAAGATATAATCTTTTACTTCATTTTCCAAAGAATACCATAAAATAATAAATTAATTGTTTCTAATAAAGTTTCTGAGAAATAAAAACTTAAGGATTGTTGAGAACTTTAATTAGAATAAGGAAAACAATTACATCCGTATGATTATAGACACCAGAATTGATCAAGGCATTTAACATTCTTAATCTGGATATTATATTCTCCTATGATGGGTATTGGGTAATAAAACACCAAATCCCATATCAACATATGAGTTTTGGGCAGTCGTATCTGACTGTTCGTAAAATTACATTCTGATTACACCTAAAAGTCATCAGTTGTAAGGACAAGCATATTGCCAGGAAATTGTATATTTTCATCGTTTTCGGCAGTTATGAATATCCTTCTTGGCTTATCAGTGGTTACAGTCTCTAACGAAGCATTCAGATTTCTTGAGGTAATTACCCTTCCTAGATTCCTTACCTGACCCCGCTCAGTTTCCATCCAGGCCACATAAACGTTTCGTGGAGGATCAAGCCTGCTAACATCAGCCAGATTAGAAACTTTAAGTTCAACTACATAGTTTTTATTTTTGTCAGATTTAAGTGTTACCCTGCCTTCTGCAGCGGGAACAACCGTGGAAGTTGTGAATGATACTCTTTGCTGCTGAGCACATGAATTGAGTGATAGCATCAGGACAATGTTTAACATAGCTACCCCGGAAAATACAATCTTGTTCCGTGGAAATTTCGCATATAATCTATTTGTAATTGTCTTCATATTGCAGGATATTAATGTTTAATATTATGATACGATACAAATCGTATTACTAAGATCGTCATTTTTAGCGGTGAAAGTGTTACATAATTTTTTCATAATCTTATATAATTTAATACTTTCAGTTAATAAATTGCTTACTGCCAAATATATAGAGGGGGGCAGTATTTTATTGCCGGGGAGGACGTAGATTGTACAGACTATAGGAAGCCAAAAACTATTTGTTCAAACCTTGTACAGATATGAGCATTAAAAAAACGCAACCAGCTATAATTTAACTGATTGCGTTTTATTGTTGTCGGGGTGAGAAGACTCGAACTTCCGACCCCTTGCACCCCATGCAAGTGCGCTAGCCAACTGCGCCACACCCCGATTTTTGTGTTTGCAAATTTAACAAACTAATGTTTATCTGCAAACAATTACAGTGCTCAAACTATATTTATTATTGTTTGGACTTTTGCTGATACTTTGTATTTTTACATGATTTTCATGAAATTCAGAAGCTGCCGCATAAGTACATTATAGATCAACGGAACATCTCCCGGTTTTTCCCGGTAATCACTATAACGTATGGCATCTGTGCATATTAAGGTATAGATCCTGATCTCATGGTTATTAAAATAGTATAAAGGAACTTGATCGTGGGCTGCCCGTTTTGGCTGAATTAAGAAAATTCAACAGGTGTAAATTTTCTGCAGGAAAATATGGTACACAGGTTTATTGTAAATTTGAAACAATATTATTAAGGGAATAGCAATCAATTAATTTAAAGAAATAATGAGTTTGTTTAAAAAACTGGATGTATCCGATGAAAAAGCACCAATTAAAACAGAAGGTGAAACTGAAAGAATTAAGTGCCTTATAATCGGATCAGGCCCGGCAGGGTATACTGCTGCAATATATGCTTCAAGGGCAAATCTTAACCCGGTAATGTATGAAGGGCTTGAGCCTGGCGGACAGCTGACCACAACTACAGATGTTGAGAACTTCCCGGGTTACCCCGAAGGAGTTCAGGGTCCGGAAATGATGGAGGATCTGAAAAAGCAGGCTGCCCGGTTTGGTACTGATATAAGGTCAGGGATCGCCACTTCATCTGACCTTTCTTCCTACCCTTTCAGGATCACTATAGATAACTCGAAAATTCTGGAAGCAAATGCACTGATTATTGCCACCGGCGCTACTGCAAAGTATATGGGACTTGAATCTGAGAAAAAATATATGGGTTCGGGTGTGTCTGCATGTGCTACCTGTGACGGTTTTTTCTACAGGAACCAGGATGTTGCCGTTGTTGGGGGAGGTGATACTGCTGCCGAAGAGGCTCTGTACCTTTCCGGGATTTGCAGAAAAGTTTACCTGATAATAAGGAAAGACTATATGCGTGCATCAAAAGTTATGCAGGAAAGAGTTATGAACAAAGAAAACATCGAGGTTTTGTTTGAGCACGTTACAAAGGAGATAACAGGCCAGGATGGAGTTGTTACGGGTGCACTGCTGTTAAACAGCAAGGGAGAGGAGATTAAAATTGAAGTAACAGGTTTCTTTATTGCTATTGGTCATGTTCCTAATTCTGAGATTTTTAAAGAATATCTGGATACCGATGAAGTCGGCTATATTAAAACCAAACCAGGAACAACCAAGACCAAAGTTGAAGGAGTTTTTGCCTGCGGAGACGTTATGGATCCTCACTACCGCCAGGCAGTAACTGCAGCCGGTACCGGCTGCATGGCGGCTATGGATTCGGAAAGATTCCTTGGTACAAGAAAGTTTTAATTTTACAAGATCAGGGCTCAGGAGTACTGACTCACTTGTTTCAAATGAACCCACATGAGCCACGATTCTATAAACCATGAAGGTTTATGAGGGCAGCATTTTGGAAGTAATTCTCTTGCCTTAACTGGCCATTATCCGCAACAAGATCTACCCGTTATGCAGCATGCATAATGGTACATGGGCCATTAAACTGCTTAATGAAGCATATTCATAATCCGTTGTGTCATAATGTCGACAAGTGAACCGCCTCCTTCCAGAAGGAGGCTGCCTGGATCATCGAAGGCACATTACCACCATTAAAGTGATGGTTTTTAAAATGAAATAAAATAAAAAAGTTCCGGACCTTTCGGCTCCGGAACTTTTTGGCTTAACCCCATATTAATTAAAATATTTCAGGGTGGTTATTGATCAGGTAGTTGTTGTAATCTTTTCACCGGCGTATTTGCCGGCTTGCAGTTTTTTGGCAACTTCAGCGAAAGCGTTAATAGTATATTCAACATCCTCGATGGTGTGAACTGCTGTCGGGATCAGGCGGATAAGCAATACTCCCTTAGGTACTACGGGGTATCCTACAAGAGAACAGAAAATACCATAATTCTCTCTCAGATCAAGTGCGATATTGGTTCCTTCAGGCACACTTCCTGATAAGAATACAGGAGTAACCGGCGATTCAGTATTGCCTATGTTAAAACCTTTGTCTTTTAATCCTTTTTGCAGGGCATTTACTACTTTCCACAGATCCTCCCGCAGGGTATGTTCTGTTTTAAGCAGTTCGAGCCTTTTTATAGCACCAATAACCATAGGCATTGGGAGTGATTTGGCAAAGATTTGCGAGCGCATGTTATAGCGCAGATAATTAATAACCATTTCACTTCCTGCGACAAAGCCTCCTATCCCTGCCATTGCCTTGGCAAAAGTCCCGAAATATACATCAATTTCATCCTGAACACCAAGATGTTCACCAACACCGGCACCTGTTTTTCCCATTGTCCCGAATCCATGTGCATCATCTACCAGAAGGCGGAACGGATATTTCTCTTTTAGCTTAACTATTTTATCCAGTTTTCCAAGATCGCCCGACATTCCGAATACACCTTCTGTAATTACCAGGATTCCGCCATTCTGACTTTTTGCAAGCTTAACTGCTCTTTGAAGTTGTTTCTCAAAGTTTTCCATGTTGTTGTGAGGAAAAACATAGCGTTTCCCGAAATGTAGCCTCAATCCGTCCAGTATACAGGCATGCGATTCAGAGTCATAAACAATTACATCATTTCGTCCAACCAGAGAATCAATGATCGATACCATTCCCTGGTACCCGTAATTCAACAGATAGGCATCTTCCTTTCCCTGAAAGTCAGCAAGTTGTCTTTCGAGCAACTCATGTTTGCTGGTCTGGCCCGACATCATTCTTGCACCCATTGGATATGCCATCCCGTATTCGCCAGCAGCATCGGCATCGGCTTTTCTCACTTCAGGGTGGTTAGCCAGTCCGAGATAGTTATTCAGGCTCCATACCAGAACCTCTTTCCCCCTGAATTTCATTCTTGTACCGATATCCCCTTCGAGTTTCGGGAATGTAAAATATCCATGGGCTTCTTTCATATACTGACCTATCGGCCCCATGTTCAGCTTTATTTTATCAAATATATCCACAATAGCTTGATTTAAGTGTTTTGTTTATTCTCCGTTTAAAAATGTAAATTGCAAAATAAAAGCTTTTTTTTTGCGTTTCAAGGAAAATCGCTAAAATAAGCTAATATACTTTGTTTAAAAAGTATTATTTTCGCAGATTCATTTTAATTATCATTAAGAATTCCAGGTTATTTAGAATTATTAATATATTTTCCTCGGTTGCTTCGATTGAATAAACTAATTTTGCACCATGTTTCTGAATAAAATATCATTAAGGTTATTTACCGTTTCATTGCTGGTATTGTTTTTTTCGTCATGCAGCCAGTATGAAAAACTGTTGAAAAGTGATGACTTTCAACTCAAGTATGATGTAGCCATGGAATACTACGAAAAGGAAGACTATGTTCGTTCAGCCACACTTATAGAACAAATCCTGCCCGTATACAGAGGTACCCAGAAAGCTGCCGAATTGAGCTTCACTCTTGCAAGCAGTTACTATCACAGGGGCGATTACATAATGGCCGCCCATTATTTTGATAATTTTGTAAGAGAATATCCCAATAGTAATCATGTAGAGGAGGCAACCTACATGAGAGCTTATTCCAATTACCTGCTTTCACCACGGCCAAGTCTCGACCAGTCCACTACCAACAGGGCAATTGATCAGTTCAGGTTATTCATGACACGTTACCCGAACAGCGATAAGGTAGATGAGGCAAATGAGCTGATAAATGATATGAGGGCCAAACTTCTTGAGAAATCATTTCAGAGTGCCAGGTTGTATTATGACATGGGTGGTTACCGGGCTGCGATAATTGCATTGAAGAACAGCCTTGTTGATTTCCCTGAAACCAGGCATCGTGAAGAAATTATGTTTCTGGTACTAAAAGCCAGTTTTCTTCTTGCCGATAATTCCGTTCCAGACAGACAACTTGAACGATTTCAGTCCACTATAGACGAATACTATGCTTTTATAGAAGAATTTCCCGACAGCCAGTATACCAGAGAAGCCGAGCAATTTTTCAATACTGCACTCAGGGTGCTGGATAATTATCCCACAGACGAACTGAATGAATTAACCTTAGATTATTAAGTATTATTATGGATTATAAAAAATCGAAAGCTCCTGTTACAACTGTTACCCGAGACCTGTCAGAACTTGACCAGGAGACCGGTAGTATATACGAGTCTATTGTGATCATTGCAAAAAGAGCTAACCAGATCAGTGTAGAGACAAAAGAGGAATTGAGCCGCAAGCTCGAAGAATTTGCCTATTATACCGATAATCTGGAAGAGGTATTTGAAAACCGGGAGCAGATTGAGATATCTAAATTTTACGAGCGGATGCCAAAACCTTCCCTGCTGGCACTTGAAGAGTTTCTTGAAGACGAAATATATTTCCGCAATCCTACCAGGTTGGAAGGCTGATAAATAAATCTGCATATGCAACTGGAGGGTAAAAAGATCATACTCGGCATCACTGGTAGCATAGCTGCATATAAATCGGCGGTACTTGTCAGGCTGCTTGTCAAGGAGGGAGCAACCGTCAAGGTTATAATGACTCCCCTGGCTAAAGAATTCATTACACCCGTAACACTGGCCACCCTTTCACGGAATACAGTATTAAGCGACTTCTTCTCATATGACAGCGGCGACTGGAACTCACATGTTGAACTTGGCATGTGGGCTGATCTTTTTCTGGTAGCCCCTGCAAGCGCAAATACCATGGCTAAAATGGCAAATGGTATATGTGACAATCTGCTCCTGACAAGTTATCTTTCTGCCCGGTGTCCCGTAATGATTGCACCTGCAATGGATCTGGACATGTTCAGGCACCCCGCAACATTAAGGAATATGGAGATACTTCTTTCCCGCGGAAGTATCATTGTTGAACCTGCAAGCGGAGAGCTGGCCAGCGGATTGAGCGGTAAAGGCCGGATGGAAGAGCCTGAAAACATTCTTGATAAAATAGTATCTTTTTTTCAGACCAGGAGCCAGGATGTTAAAGACTACCTGCCTTTACAAGGGAAACAAATACTTGTTACTGCCGGACCGACACATGAGGCAATAGACCCTGTCAGGTATCTCGGCAACCAGTCCTCCGGCAAAATGGGATTTGCAATCGCTGCTGAACTGGTAAACAGGGGAGCTTCGGTAATCCTGGTATCAGGCCCTGTTTCACTTAACCTGGTGCATACACGGATCAACCTTATCAGGGTAACTTCAGCCGGAGAAATGTATAATGAATGTATAACATGGTTCCCCAAATGTGATGCATGCATCATGACTGCTGCAGTTGCCGATTATACTCCTGTCATTTCCGAAAAACGTAAAATAAAACGTGCCGACGGAAATATTACAATTGAGATGCAACCGACCCGGGATATATTGAAAGAACTGGGGAAAATTAAAAAAAACGGACAGGTTCTTGGTGGCTTTGCACTGGAAACTGACAATGAAATAGTAAATGCAGAGAAGAAACTGCAAAACAAAAACCTTGATTTTATCGTTTTAAACTCATTAAATGATGAAGGGGCAGGTTTTCACAGCGATACCAATAAAGTCAGTATCCTGAGCCCCGGTGGAATAAGCAGAGATTACTCTATTAAGCCCAAACCAGAAGTTGCTGCAGATATTGTAAATCACCTTGCTGAACTGATGAAATGAAAAGAACCGGATTATTTCTAATAATATTTTCTGCTTTCGCAATTGCAGTGAATGCTCAGGAACTGCGTTGCAACGTGCAGGTTATCACAAATCAGATACAGGGCACAAATAAACAGAAATTCACCACCCTGCAGAGGGCTGTTTATGAATTTATTAATGGCCGAAACTGGACCAATCATGTATTTAACAGCCAGGAGCGTATTGAAGCAAATATAATGATCAATCTTACCGAAGAGATATCTTCGGATGAATTCAGGGGTACAATTCAGATCCAGTCGCGGAGGCCGGTTTTTAATTCATCTTATAATACTGTTCTTTTCAACTATCTTGATAATAATCTGCATTTCCGCTATGTTGAGCACGAGACTCTTGAATTCAGCGAAACCCAGCATCTGTCTAATCTCACCTCCATACTTGCCTTCTATGTATATACAATAATCGGCCTTGATTACGACTCTTTTTCAATTAATGGCGGCACCGAGTATTTTCAAAAGGCCGAGGCTATTGTCAGTAATGCCCAGAACGCAAACGAGCGCGGATGGAAATCATTTGAAAGCAACAGAAACAGGTACTGGCTTGCATCAAACCTGAGGGACGCCAAATATGCACCTCTGCGTGAGTTCAATTACAGGTATCACAGGCTTGGTCTTGACAGGATGAGTGAACGCCCCGCCGAAGCCCGTGCAGAAATTGCTGAAAGCCTGATTTTGCTTCAGCGGGTTTACCGTGAGAAACCAGATCCTTTTATGCACCTCCTGCAGGTTGTATTTGATGCCAAATCGGATGAAATGATTAATGTTTTTTCTGAAACCAATCCTGAAGAAGCACGAAGGGTGGCTACCCTGCTTCGTGAAGTGGACCCCGCAAATACTCCGAAATATCAAAAAATTCAGCAATAAACAAATAATTAATCTGCTTTGTCACAACAACCCGTCAGTCTTAAAACATGCTTTGACTGTCAGGGATTTTCCCCCATACAATGGTTTTATAATGCATTTGGTGTAGTAATTCACTTTTGTTTATGACCTCATATGTAATGAAAGATACTGCCGGGCTGAGATAGTAAGAAAACAGGGAGATGATATCGTATTTTTTTTCGTATAGTGTAGAACAGGTTAATTATATTTTCCCGATTGTTGGTGAAACATTCCTTGTAAGGCTAAAATTAAATCCATATTGAGTAACTTGGAAGGCCTGACATTTGAATAAATTAGCAAGAATTATATCAGTATTCTTACTATGTTTAATCATGTTTGTTATCTGTAATTGAAAATTTGATTATTTTAGTTAAAAAAACAGACTCTGTATGCTCCGGAAATTGTTAGTAAACAATTACGCTCTCATTGATGAACTGAATATTGATTTCACTTCCGGCCTTTCAATTATTACCGGCGAAACAGGCTCCGGTAAATCAATTCTGCTCGGAGCAATGGCACTCATACTCGGGCAGCGGGCAGACACATCAGTCTTGCAGGATAAATCGAGGAAATGCATTGTTGAAGGCGAGTTCGGGATATCCGGCTATGGGCTAGAGGATTTTTTTAATGAAAATGAACTTGATTTTGACACAAATTCAATTATCCGCCGGGAGATCAGTGAATCTGGCAAATCCAGGGCTTTTATAAATGACACACCGGTAAATCTGAACTTGTTAAAAGAATTAGGCTCACAGCTTGTTGATATTCATTCACAGCATCACAACCTGATACTTTCTGAGAACCGGTTTCAACTCGATGTTATTGATGTAATTGCCGGAAATTCATTAAAACTTCAGGAATATCATTCCCGGTATCGTGAATTCATACAAGCCAGGGAATATTTTGAAAACCTGAAGGAGATGTCAGAAAAGGCCGGAGCTGACCTGGATTATCTGGAGTTTCAGCTGAATCAACTTACTGATGCCCGGCTTGTGGAAGGTGAACAGGCCAGACTTGAAGAGGAACTTGAGAAACTTACTCATGCCGGTGAAATAAAAGAGACACTTATTCAATCATACACCGCTTTTAACGCAGATGATATGTCACTGCTGATATCATTGAAGGAGATTTTACAGGGAATGGGGCGGATTAAACCTTTTTTTCCTGAAATTGCAGAGTTACACCGGCGTATGGAGAGTTCACTTATTGAACTGAAGGACATATCTGATGAAATTGGTATTTTAGAATCCACTACCGATTTTGATCCCGGAAGGGCTGATTTTATTAATGAGAGGCTTGACCTGTTGTATAGCCTGCAGCAGAAGCACCAGGTTACAACGGTGGAGGAACTTATTGGAATACGTGAGACACTCCGGGGAAAGACAGATGAAATAAGTGGATATGAGTTTAGCATTGAAGAAGCAGGAAAGAAAGTTGAAGAATACAGGCATACCCTTAACCTGCTGGCAAAAGAACTGTCAGGGAACCGCATCAAGGCCATACCTGTTCTCGAACAACACATGGTTAAACTGCTCATCCTTCTTGGTATACCTAATGCAAGGTTTGAGGTGTCGCACCAGAAACTGTCCGGTCTGTCAAGGGATGGTCTCGACAAGGTTGTTTTTATGTTTTCTGCCAATCGTCAGTCGCCTCCAATGGAGCTTTCAAAGGTCGCCTCCGGTGGTGAGATGTCGAGGGTAATGCTCAGCTTAAAGTCACTTATTGTAAAATCAAAGTCGCTGCCCACTATTATTTTCGATGAAATTGATTCGGGAGTATCAGGCGAGGTAGCAGGAAGAATGGGCAGGATCATGAAAAGCATGTCAGAGCATATGCAGGTTATCAATATAACCCATTTACCACAGATAGCCGGCAAAGGAGATCAGCAGTTTCTTGTATATAAGGAGGATGTTGATAACTCAACCCATACACGAATACGATTGCTTGCAAGAGATGAAAGAATTAATGAGATTGCCAGGATGCTTAGCAGTGACGGTCTGACAGAGGCAGCCAGGGTTAATGCTATGGAGCTGATGGACGACAAATCAGTAAATGATCTGCATCATTCAGATAATTCTGAATAGTTCACAATTCGGGTTATTCCGCCGGAACCAGTTTCATCCTGTACCTTGTTGCTTTATCAACTTCCGGATCAGAAAAAAGGTCCTCCCTGAACAAACCGTTTACATATAATTCTGTCTGATCACAATAGTAGTCACTTGCCGGTATACCTGATGTTCCTGTGGGAATTACTGTTAAGGATTCATCCCAGTTGGCTGTGGAGTAAATATGCCTTTGCGATGCCCCGTGATTGACCTTGAATGGTTCATTAAAGGTGTAGGAGTAGGGACATACAGTGTGGAAACTACCTCCGGGTGAGTAAGGCCCCCTGTTCATGTTAAATACCCTGTCAATTAGCTTTACCGATCCGATTGGATGAGCCAGGGTAAGGTTATGGACTTCACCCCAGGACCAGTTGTTTGGATTGGTGCCGATATTAAGCTCAAGCCATTCAATAGTCTCATAAAAACTTTTATAAACCAGATCATTGAATGATCCCGGGCCACTGGCCAGATTATCGCCTGCCAGCCATGCAGATTGCCTCCTGATCCAGACCAGGTCGACTATATTACGCACAAGTATTTTATCGGCAATAAATTCAGTGTACAACGCTTCACCCATATCTTCAAGTAAAAGATTCTCAATAAACATGAGATAAAATTTTTCAAAAATTATTGGTTCAGCGCGATCGGGAGAATATACAAAATCCCACTCTGAAAGCAGTTCAATTGCTCTTTGCTCATTCGCACGCAGCCCCGATTTTTGCCTTAGCTGGTTTAACAGTCCGGGAAGCATGCGTTCGGCCAGCTTGGATCTTTTATCGCCCAGCATGTCGCGAAAATCATCAACCGATAACTTTTCCCTTTCCAACAGCATCTCCTGAATCCTGTCATACCTGTTGGGCAGGTCAAACCAATGGCTTATATAGTGAGGATAATCATCGGGAACCGTTCTGTTGTTTGCAGAGGCTACATATCCGGCAGGTGGGTTGTATGTATAAGGCACCTCTTCAAAAGGTACAATTCCTTTCCAGTCATATGTGTCATCCTCACCCGGGGCCAGAAATATCCCGTTCCCTTCCCTGATTGGAATTCCTGCGGCCATATGCAATCCAATATTTCCTTCAGTGTCTGCATAAATTACATTCTGACTAACCGATATGAAAGTGGTCAATGCATTGCGGAATTCATCCCAGTTCCCTGCCCTGTTAAGAAGATAGACTGAACGAACCTCATTGCTGTATTCGTTACCAAGCCATCTCATCGAAACCACCTGGTCATCAATGTCTTTAAACCCCGAAATAACCGGTCCGCGATGAGTAAATAGTAGCTCCCTTTCCACCGATTCATCTTTTCCAGTCGAAATTATTTCAGTGCGTACCTCCATATCCCTCCATTCACCCATAAAGAGGTACTGACGATGATTTTCGGGGTTAACGGTCTCAAGATAAAAATCAACATCATTTAACATCACATTGGTCATCCCCCAGGCTATATTTTCATTGTGTCCGGCTACCACCAGAGGCTGTCCGGGGAGAACCACACCGGTAACATTGAGCTTTCCTTCAACAACCTGATGCATCTGGTACCAGATACCCGGGGCGAATAGCCCAAGATGCATATCATTGGCCATTATAGGCATTCCTGTTGAACTTTTCTTTCCTGAAACTGCCCAGTTATTGCTTCCGCTGAATATCTCGAGTCCAAGCTCACGAAGTTTTAATGTTGGTTCTGCCAGTGATGTATGAAAATCAGTATCGGTTAGAAGGAAGTTGGGGTAGACCGGACTGGTTTGTAGTTCAAGGTGAGGTACAAGCTCGGCAAATTTATCATCATCCAGTTGATTCCTGAGTTTATGTAATACTACCTCCTTACTCCACCCCATATTCAGATCCCATGCCATATAGCCCGTCAGGTTGACTGAATGTTCGGGCAACCACTCTTCAGGCTGATAACCAAGAATTGAAAATTCCGGTGGAAGGTTATTTAAGTTTTGTCTGATAAATTGATTTACTCCATCGGCAAATGCTTCGAGAGCATTGATTATCTCAGGATCGGTCTGCCGGAGAACAATTGCTGACTTATCTGGTATACGAAGAGATCTCATAAGTTGATCTGTATTGACCAGGTCTTCGCCAAAAATTTCAGATAGCTTTCCTGTTGTTGCCCTTCTTAGCAAGTCCATCTGCCAGAGACGATCCTGGGCCATGATGTATCCTGCAGCCCTGTAAAGATCTTCCTCATTGGCAGCATATATAGTTGGAACAGCATATGCATCCCTATGAACTGTTACCTCATCTTTTAATCTCTCCAGGGTAATATCCTGTTCGTAGTCGGGAAGAGCTTTATAAGCTATGTTTCTGATAAAGAATATACCTGCTATCAGAAGGAGGATAAGAAAAATTCCTGCAATTTTCAGAATTCTTTTAAATAGTCGCATCTCCGGAAGATTTATGGTTTGATTATTAGGCGTATGTAATGGTCTTACTATGAGAAAAATATGGAAAGATAAAAGTCCTGATACTTCAAATATAAATCAATTACCACTAAATTTACAAAAAAAATAAGAATATATTTTTTAATAAGGGAGCAATTCCTTTTCTTGTTTTATTATTCAATTTACCTATACAATTAATAAACATTGTAATATGATCAGAAAAAGAATTTTACAGGGCTTTTTCCTTGCATTTATAGTAATATCGGTATCTATGAAAAATGCAACTGCCCAGGAAGAAACTCCAATAAAGACCGGATGGACATTTGGGGCATTACCTGCAATCTCCTTTAATTCCGATCTCGGACTTCAATATGGTGGTGTTGTTAACCTCTATTATTTTGGCGATGGTTCATCATATCCAAAATACATGCATTCGATATATGCCGAAATTTCAAGATTTACAAAAGGCAGCGGGGTAAACAGGCTTTTTTATGACAGTGAATATCTTATTCCCAATATCCGGGTTACTGCAGACTTAAATTATTTTACCGAAAAAGCGCTTGATTTCTATGGATTTAACGGGTATAATTCTCTCTATAATGCATCGATGGAGGATGATACTCATGCAGAGTACTTAAGCAGGATGTTTTACAGGCATGAAAGAAATATGTTTCGCTTTACCCTCGATTTTCAGGGACAACTGGCAGGGCAGGAGCTACGGTGGATTGGTGGTATAGGATTATTGAACAATAGTATATCGACCGTTGATATTGATGCCCTTAATGAGGGAAAGGATCAGGAGGATATGCTGCCTGATATCCCTGGTTTATATGACAGGTATCTGGAATGGGGGGTAATATCTCCCGGGGAAAGCAAAGGTGGAAATGCACATCACTTAAAATTAGGGGTTATTTATGATTCCAGGGATAATGAACCAAACCCAATGTCGGGTGTATGGTCAGAAGCTGTAATATTTGCCGCACCAGGCTTTTTGGGGAACGGTGATTTTGCATATTCACGGATCTCGCTTACACACAGACAGTATTTTACTATCGTGGAAAGGAATCTTTCTTTTGCCTACAGGCTGAATTACCAGGGCACACTTGGCGGGAACGTCCCTTTTTACATGCTTCCCTACATGATCAACTCATTCTCACTCTCCTCAAATACTGACGGACTCGGAGGATCAAAAACTGTAAGAGGTGTTTTACGCAACAGGATTGTTGGCGACGGAATGGTGTTTGGTAATTTTGAAATGCGCTGGAAATTTTTCCGAACCGTATTGTTTAACCAGAATATTTATCTGGCACTCAACGGGTTTATGGATGCAGGCCAGGTTGTCACCAACAGGAAAATTGATGTGCCTGCCGGCTCTCCGTTCTATAGCTTTTATAATCCGGATGAAGAATCGATGCATGTAGCGCTCGGAGGAGGGTTCAGGATTGCTATGAACGAAAATTTCATAATTGCCGTCGATTACGGTAAACCACTGGATAGTCGCGATGGAGGAGGGGGATTGTATATTGGTCTCAATTACCTTTTTTAATAAGTGGGTAATAACCTTGCTTCACTGCTTGAAGATTATCATCGGTAATGGTAAATTATAAATGTTATAAAATTCAGGATCATCTTCGGGTTAACAGGCCGAAGGGTATTGGCGAAAACATAATCTTCAGACAATGAAGTATCTTTTCCTGGTCCAGGGTGAAGGCCGTGGTCATATGACTCAGGCCATTTCATTGCTAGAAGTTTTAAGGGAAAACAATCATGACGTTGTTGGAGTATTGCTGGGTAAGAATCCCCGGCGGCAGATACCCGAATATGTGTATAAAAAGATAGATACCTTCATTGCCGGGTATGACAGCCCGAATTTCGTTTTTAATAAATCAAATACAGGAATTCTCATTACCAGGTCGTTAGTCTATAATATATTGAGAATACGCAGGTATATTAAAAGCCTGCGTATGATCCATTCAATAATTAAAAAAACCAACCCTGATGTGATCGTAAATTTTTATGACCCTCTTGGCGGAGTGTACAACTATTTTTTCCCGGGAAAGGTTTTTGTTTGCATAGGACATCAGTTCCTGATTACTCACCCTGACACCCCAAGACCGAAAGGTAAAAAGATTGACAACAGACTCCTGCGTTTGCATAATAGAGTTTCCTCACTGAAAGCAAGTAAATGCCTGGCCCTCTCTTTCCGGGAAATGAGTGGATTCGGGACAAAGAGCATCTTCGTGGTTCCCCCCTTATTAAGGAAAGAGGTTCTAAATACAGACTTCAAGCAAATAAGAGAGGATGGTTATCTGCACGGATATATTTTAAATGATGGTTTTGCCTCAGAAATCATCAAGTGGCACAGGAGTAA
The DNA here is from genome assembly GCA_964421595.1 of uncultured Bacteroidales bacterium. Lineage (GTDB taxonomy): Bacteria > Bacteroidota > Bacteroidia > Bacteroidales > PUMT01 > PXAP01. The sequence continues at coordinate 181,971 of CAYQXY010000002.1, forward strand.
CCCATCCTTGCATGCCCATTTTTTCTGGGACAAACAGGGGGCAGATAAATCGCTGACGGTGAATGACAACCTGGTTTTTCACCAGATAGATGATTCATTGTTTCTGGATTATTTCAAAAACTGCAGCATGTACGCTGGAACAGCTGGCTTTGAATCGCTTTGTGAATCGATGTACCTTAGGAAGCCTTTTCTATGTGTTCCGTCTGAAAACCATTACGAACAATTATGCAATGCATTGGATGCAACCCTGGATGGTGCCGGTATATGGGACACCCGTTTCGACCTTGACAAACTACTTGAGTTCCGTAAAAAATATCAGTTTGATGCGGTACGGTTTCGTGAGTGGACAAATAAGGCGCCTGAAGTTTTTTTAGAGCACCTTACCGGGATTAAAACTGAAAAGCCGGAATGATTAGGGAAACTGGCAATTATTAATTTTTATATGGTTCTTCCACGAACCAGGGCAAACTAAAAAATACGAATATCCATGGGAGATCTATCCGTGGCAACCACTTGAAATGGATATACAGGTAGCATCCACTTCTTGACATGGTTAAGTAATTTGCTTATAATAAGCATAATAACCTCCCTGTAATTGGATGGATGTTTTCTGCGAACAGCCTGCACTTTCGGTTTTTTTTGCCATAATTCAGAAATTGGTTGTGGTCCATTTGAGAGCCGATTGCATCACCTCTATGGTTTTGTTGTCTCCAGGTCGTATATTTGCAGTTAAATTGATAATTATCCGGCATGTGTGTCTAATTAATACTTAAAAGAAATGGTTTGCAACTTATTAAAAGGAAAAAAGGGAATTATATTCGGAGCACTTAACGACAAGTCGATAGCATGGAAAGTAGCTGAAAAAGCACATCAGCAGGGTGCTGAATTTGTACTGTCAAATGCTCCCGCTGCCATCAGGTTTGGGGATATTGATAAGCTGGCTGAAGCATGTAATTCTGAAGTAATAACTGCCGATGCAACCGATGTCAATGATCTTGAGAAGGTTTTAGCCGGAGCAATGGAAAAATTTGGAGGGAAAATAGATTTTGTTCTTCATTCAATCGGTATGTCGCCCAATGTCAGAAAAAGTATCCCTTATGATAAGATTAACTACGACTTTTATCATAAGACACTTGATATATCAGCCATGTCTTTTCATAAAATCCTGCAGGTTGCCCGTCAGATGGATGCAATCAATGAATGGGGATCAGTTGTTGCCCTTTCTTATGTAGCAGCTCAAAGGACATTGTATGGGTATAATGACATGGCCGATGCCAAGGCATTGCTGGAATCGGTGGCACGGAGTTTTGGCTATATTTACGGGCGTGACAAGAAGATCAGGATCAATACTATTTCACAGTCGCCAACAATGACAACTGCCGGAAGCGGGGTTAAAGGTTTCGAATCACTGCTGGACTTTACCGAACGTATGTCACCTCTTGGAAATGCCTCGGCCGAAGAATGCGCCGATTACTGTATCACGCTGTTTTCTGATCTTACCAGGAAGGTAACAATGCAGAACCTGTTCCATGACGGAGGTTTCTCAAGTATGGGTATGAGCATGGAAGCAATGCATCAGTATGATAAGAGTTTCCGGCCCTGCGATTAAAAGCAGTTAATGTCGGAAAAATTACACCAGGATAAATTATGCCCATAAAATTGAGTTTATGGGCATAATTGTCTTTTTGCCATTATAAATTTAATTACAATTGCTTAGTCCTCCGGGCGTAGTAATGTCCTGTGGGGGGCGGAAGTTTTATGTGAAAAGGATTACCTGAATCAAAGTAAAAACCGGAATTCAGGCCACTTCCAAAGGTGGCGGAAATTGCGGTTTTAGCGGGTTTTTACAGATAAAAATAGAGGAAGACAAGGGGAATAATAATCCCTGCCGATGTTAGCCAGGCACCTCTTCCGGTTATGCCATTCCTGCCCCTTATTATAAATAAACCGGTGATTGCCAGTATTATAAGTCCGGCCGCATACAGGTCTGAGAACCACGTCCATAACTTTTTTGGTGCGTTATAATGAAGAGCATTGAACTGATTAAAGACCGGCCTCTTCCTGATAAGTTCAAAACTGCCTGTCCCATCTGACATGCTTATATTCAGTGATCCTCCTTCAACAAAGATCCTGAAATTATTTCCGGCAACGAGATGTGTTCTGTAATTCTGGTTTATCTCCAGTTCATTGAGTACCTCCACAGCAGTCTCCCGGCTTATGTCTTTACTGTCAAGTTTAGTATTCAGGCGGAACTCCCTTAAAGTAATAATGTAGTTTGGGTTCCAGTCGTGCCTGTGATTGAGTGCTATCCCCGAAAGGGCATAAATAATTGTCATTCCGAAAAAGAAATAGCCGAGGTCCCTGTGCAGTACCCTGTTAAGCTTTAGTAAACGCATAGTGATATATAAGCCGGAATTATTATTCCGGCTGTCAATTTTAAGAACTCAAAATTATTTGGTTTCGTACTGATTCAGTGCAATGAATGTGCGAATATCCGGGTTAAGCCCTTTTGCCTTCATTGCTTCTACTGCCTGAAGAGTGCTCTCACATTCATGAGCTTCTTCGCCGTCATCGTGATTATGGGCGGTAAGGTCATCGAGGTTGGTAACTTCAGTCATCAGCATGCCTGACAGGACGACTCTCTGTCCTTCAGATTCTGCATCAAGCTTACCGGTGAAATCGCCAAGCATTACAAGGATGCTAAGATCGGAATCATCCTGCATAACCCTCATTTTATCACCACTATGACGACAAACATGGGAGATGACACCTTCTATCTGAACACTTTTACTGTCATATTCAATCGGATCTGACAGTATTTCAGATATATTAACCTCAATAGATTTTCCGGAATCAGCCTGTCCGGTATCTGATTGCTGTGAAGTGCAGGAGACAATCATCATTATAATTGCCAGAATGCCAATGCTTTTTCGTAACATAATCAATTAATTTATGGTTATTTGAGACAAAAATATAATAATATTTATTTATATCGACGGCCGGATTAAAAATTCGTAAAAATTTCGGGGAATACATCGGGAGTACCAGTCAAACCATATTTGCAGAACCCATTTCCTTCAATATTTAGAAATGGGCGATTTGGATTTTCTAATTTGTGGGAGATGATTCTGGTTTTACCGGATTTATTTTGTTTATTTCTGCATTATTTTTGTTCTTTGCCAAATTTCAATTTCAAAATGGCATTCATGGGAACTATATTACTTGTAATTTTTTACCTGATTACCCCCATCATTATTTTGCATTTCTGTCACCGGTACCGTTGGGTCAATAAGCTGGGGGCGGTAGTAATTGCTTACATTGTCGGACTTATTCTCGGGAATATTGGTTTATTGCCTCAAATCAGTACAAGTGCCAGCATTCAGGATTTGCTTACCACTCTCACTATTCCACTTGCGCTTCCTTTATTGCTTTTCTCAGTAGATATTAAAAAGTGGTTTTCTGTTGCAGGTACGACAATGTTGTCGATGCTCTTTGCTCTTATCGGGGTTTTGTCGATGGTTTTCCTGGGCTATTTTATATTCAGGGGACATGAGGTGGCAGATTTGTGGAAAATTTCCGGAATGCTGATCGGGGTGTACACCGGAGGGACTCCAAACCTGGCATCCATTAAACTGGCACTTGATGTTGACGAGACAATATATGTTGTTACCCATACGTACGACCTTGTAATAGGTGTATTGTATCTCCTTTTTATGCTTTCGGTGGGACAGCGTCTGTTTCTTAAGTTCCTTCCAGCATATAAACATGCCGATCCTGCAACAGCAGGAACAGGCGATTTTGACGGGGAAGACCCATATTGGGGAATTTTCAGAAAGAGAGTATTCTATCCGTTAATGAAAGCATTAGGGCTGTCAGTTCTGATCTTTGCCATATCCGGAGGCATCAGCCTGGTTTTACCGGAAAGTGCACAGATGGCTGTAGTGATTTTACTGATAACGACACTTGGAATACTGGCCTCACTTATACCTTCGGTTAACCAAACAGAAAAAACCTTTGAACTCGGCATGTATTTTATACTTATCTTCAGCCTGGTAGTTGCATCAATGGCTGACCTGCAGAAATTCATAGCCGCCAGTCCGTCAATACTCCTTTACGTTTCACTGGCAGTATTTGGATCATTGCTTGTACAGGTGATCTTATCAAAGATTTTCAAGGTTGATGCCGATACACTGATGATAACCTCAACGGCATTCATTTGTTCTCCCCCATTTGTGCCGGTAGTCGCGGGGGCACTTAAAAACAAGGAAATAATTGTTTCAGGGTTAACCGTAGGGATTATCGGATATGCAGTCGGGAACTATCTTGGCGTCATGGTAGCCCTGCTCCTGAAGGGTTTTTGATTTTACCTTTTTGTATGATAGCCAGCCTTATATATATCAAGTAAAATAGGATCAGAATCCGTTGCTGACAATATTCCTGTAAGCACGGGACATATAGAACTGTTTCTGAATTTCTACAAATACATAATATCATCGATAGAACTCTCAGTAGATATTGTTCCCGTTCTTAAATCTTTCATCCAGGCATGTTAAGTAGTGGATTATTCGTATTCTCAATTATACTTGTTAATTTTGAGTAGCCATATAATATGGATGGTTAAATAAGAATTAACGAAAAAGTTATGCTTCTAATTAAGAATATTAAGAGTCTTGTCCAGGTAGAAGATGTTCCAGTAAGACGTGTTTCCGGCAGAAAAATGGCTGTTGTTCCAACAATTGAAAATGCCTGGATTTTAATAAATAACGGCCTGATTGAAGATTTTGGGCAAATGCAGGAACTCTCAGATGACTCTTCTGTTTCACTTTTTCAGCAAACTGGAAGGGAAATTCCTGAGAATATTGAACAGATCGATGCCACCGGTAAACTTGTCTTTCCCTCATTTTGCGACTCCCATACCCATCTTGTTTTTGCAGGCAGCAGGGAAATTGAGTACATCGACAAGATCAGGGGATTGTCTTACGAAGAAATTGCAAAGAGGGGTGGTGGAATACTAAATTCGGCGAAGCTTTTGCAAGAAACTTCTGAGGATGAGCTATATGAGCAATCACTTATCCGGGCAATGGAAATCATATCTCTCGGCACAGGTGCAGTTGAGATAAAAAGCGGATACGGGCTAAACCTGGAAGACGAAATTAAGATGCTGAGGGTGATAAGGAGACTTAAAGAAAATACTCCCCTTACAATAAAGTCCAGCTTTCTTGGTGCACATGCTCTGCCAGCTGAATATAAAGGGCGCAGGAAGGAGTATGTTGATCTTGTTGTTGAAAAAATGATCCCTGCAGTTGCTGGGGAAAATCTGGCTGATTATATTGATGTGTTTTGCGATCGTGGATTTTTCACGACTGAGGATGCCGAACGTATACTGGAAGCCGGCGGGAAATACGGACTACGTGGAAAAATTCATGCAAATGAACTCGACTATTCAGGAGGGA
>CAYQXY010000003.1:0-177456 GCA_964421595.1 uncultured Bacteroidales bacterium
GTAAAAAGCATGGGTGATCCATCGGAATTGAAACACTGAATATGAATTACCAGCTCAACATAATTACTTGATTATTAATTTGATTAACCTGCTATATACAGATGAATCTCCCATGAGCCAGGGCACACAATAAGAAATGTAAAAAGCATGGGTGATCCATCGGAATTGAAACACTGAATATGAATTACCAGCTCAACATAATTACTTGATTATTAATTTGATTAACCTGCTAAATACAGATGAATGTAAATACCTGCGGTTGCTGGCAGGTTGTTACAGGCTGATCCTGTGTTTCCTGATTTCACGGGCAAGTGCCCTGGCTCCGCCGGTAAGGGTTTCAAGCAGGTGCCAGAAATCAGGGCCGTGATTTTTATGCACAGTATGGACGAGTTCATGCAGAATTACATAATCTATAAGGTGCGGAGGGAGTTGCATAAGGAAGATGCTCAGGTTAATATTGTTTACCGCCGAGCAGCTGCCCCATCTTGTACGGCTGGCACGCAGACTGACACGCCTGTAGCTGAAACCATGTTCTTTTGCCAGAAGTGCAGTTCTTCCGGGCAGGTAATCAGCAGCACGTTTTCGAAGGTCTTCCAGGGCATTCGCCCGGTGATCAGGATCAATGGGTATCCCTTGTGATTGCTCGTAAAGCCTGGCCTGCACTACCTTCTCTTTAAGCCAGTCCATATGACGAAGCAAAAAGGTCTCGGCATCGCGGTAGGCTGCATGCCATGGCATGGTCATCCTCACTTTTCGGCCCGGCCGCACCGATAGCGTAATCTTCCGTGCCCTGCGGCTCTTAACAAAATCAACTTCTCCTATCATTGGATAGGTCTTGATCTTTTTGCTCATCTGTGTCTAATGTTAAAATACAAAAGAACGCATTAATTCATTTTAACAAAAAAAACATATACGATTTCGGCCATAATTCTGTTAAATAATTATCTTTGGTACTATTTTAGAAAAAATGGTTTTTTTCTCATTTAAAAAAGATTCATCTTCCCGCATTTGGATGGTCCGTTCTGAATACTAAAAATAATTCTAAATCATGTCTGTTTATAAACTATTAATGACAATCCTGCTTAGTGTTTTTATAACCTTCGCAACTTCCCCGAAGTCCCGCAGTCAGGAAATCTGGTCCCTTGAGCGCTGTATAAACTATGCCCTTGAGAATAATATAATAATTAAGCAGCAGGAGCTCTCAACAATGGTAAGTGAGAATACACTGGCACAGTCCAAACTGGCAAGACTGCCCAGCCTTAATGCAAACTCGCAGGTAAGTTTTAACTACGGCCGTGTTCTGGATTTTCAGACAAATACCTATATGGACAGGAATACACAGGCCTTTAGTTACAATTCTACCACTCAGCTTCCCCTGTTCAACGGATTCCAGATTACCAACACTATAAAACGGAACAACCTTGACCTGATGGCAAGCCTGGCCGATCTCGAGAGACTGAAAAATGATGTTTCACTCAACATTGCATCTGCCTACCTGCAGATACTTTTCAGCATGGAATTGCTTAGTATAGCCGAAGGACAGGTTGAGATCACCCGGCAGCAGGTAGAACGTACCAGACGGCTTGTAGATGCGGGAAGCCTGCCTCAGGGAAACCTCCTGGAAATACAGGCACAGGAAGCTTCTGAAAACCTGAGCGTCGTTAATGCCAGGAACAACCTGACTATTGCCTATCTTACTCTTTCCCAGTTGCTTGAGCTGCCAACAGCCGATAATTTTACGATTGAGGTACCAGACTTTGATCATATACCTGTACAAAGTCCCGATTATATGGTTACTTCTGTCTATGAGGCAGCACTTGAAACCCAGCCGCAGATACAAAGCTATGAGTACCTGCTTTCAAGTTCTGAAATGGGCCTTAGCATAGCGAAAGGTCGACGCTATCCGCAATTATTCCTTTCAGGAAGTTATGGAAGTGGCTACCAGAGGGTGTCGACCGAAAGTGATCTACCCTTTGAAAATCCTCCTTTCGAAGATCAGATCAGGAACAATCAGAGAACCACCTTCGCCTTCGGACTCTCCATACCAATATTTAATGCCGGTCAGGTGAATTTGGCGGTTTCAAATGCAAGGATAGGTGTTTTAAACTCGGAATATGCTCTTCAGCGGACAAAAAATGAGTTATACCAGCAGATCCAGCAAGCTTATGCCGATGTAGTGGCAGCTCATGAAAATTTCATTGCTACAGAAGTTGCCCTCGAATCGATAGAGGAATCGTTCCGCCACATGTCTCAGAGATTTGAGGTGGGAATGGTAACAACCGTTGAATTTAACCAGGCCCTGAACCAGCTTACTATAACCCAGTCTGAACTTCTCAGGGCAAAGTATGAATATCTTTTCAAGACCAATGTGCTTGAGTTTTATATGGGCAACGAGATAAGCCTTTAACAGATGTCTATTATTATCAATAAAGTAAATTATTTACAAATTTTATATTAGAAATGATGTCCGGAAAAAAAATGAAATACCTGATAGCTGCTGCCGTGGTGCTGATACTTCTGGCAATAATAGGCAAAAAAGCAGGCTGGTTTGGCAAAGAACTTGAGATAACCGTTGCCACGGAAAAGGTAGAGAAGAGAACTATTATCGAAACTATTACGGCCAACGGTAAAGTCAGGCCACAGACAGAGGTAAAGATAAGCCCCGATGTGTCGGGAGAGATTGTCGAGCTGCACGTAGTAGAGGGTGATCAGGTTGAGCAGGGACAGTTGTTGCTAAGAATTAAGCCTGATACCTATATCTCAATGCGTGACAGGTCAATTGCCGCATTAAATTCTGCCAGGGCCAACCTGGCTAATGCCAATGCCCGTCTTGCACAGGTACAGGCACAGTTTGAGCAGGCTGAAAGAAACTATAACAGGAATCAAAAGTTATTTGACCAGAAAACCATTTCAGAATCTGAATATGAAACAGCCCGGTCGACTTATCAGGTTGCAAAGGCTGAGGTTGAGGCTGCCAGACAAAATTCGCAGTCGGCCGAATTTTCAATAAAAAGTGCTGCTGCCACCGTCGAGGAAGCCGAGGAAAATCTAAGTCGCACAACTATTTATTCGCCAATGAGCGGCACCGTTTCCATGCTGAATGTCGAACAGGGTGAACGAGTTGTTGGTACAGCACAAATGGCGGGTACCGAAATGATGAGGATAGCCAACCTGAACAGGATGGAGGTGCTGGTAGCTGTAAATGAAAACGATATTGTAAGGGTTAAGCACCTTGATACTGCAATGATAGAGGTAGATGCATATCTCGGACAGGATTTCAGGGGTGTTGTGACCGAAATAGCCAATTCAGCCAATGTGGCCAATGTAGGCGCTGACCAGATTACCAATTTTGATGTAAAGATCCTTATTCTTCAGGATTCCTATCAGCATCTTATGCCGGAAACACCTTCAGGCCGGTTCCCGTTTCTTCCGGGCATGTCGGCAACCGTCGATATAAGGACAAATACCAAATCGGACATAATTACCGTTCCTATACAGGCAGTAACAACACGGCCAGATTCGCTTATTATGGCTGATAGCGGCGAAGCAGCCCCGCAGACAGCAAGTCTGGGTGCGGTAGATTCGGGTGCTGAAACATCATTATCAGAAGTTGTCTTTATTGTCGACAGTGACGATATCCTGCAAATGCGAAAAGTCAATACGGGCATTCAGGATAATAATTACATCGAGATAACCGGCGGACTGCAAGAGGGCGACGTTATAGTAGCTGCCCCTTACAGTGCGATTACAAGAACTCTCAAGGCGGGATCAAAGGTTAAGATTGTCGACCGTTCGGAGCTCTTTAACTGATAAGGGAAGCATCATGTGTCTTTCCGGCATAAACCGGTCTGACAAACAAGTATACCGGTCACCTCGATTTTGTGGCCGGTTTTTTTAATAATAGTATTTTATAATTACCAGTTTGGACCATATTCTTAATATTGAAACATCAACCAGTGTATGCTCTGTAAGTATTTCTGCAGGGAGCAACGTACTCATCCTTAAAGAGACCAGGGTTGACCGGTCACATGCTGCCCTGCTTACTGTTATGATAGAAGAGGCAATGAGCGAATCAGGCATGGATTTCACCCACTTGTCTGCAGTAGCAGTGAGTAAGGGGCCTGGTTCATATACCGGACTGCGAATCGGGGTGTCGACCGCAAAAGGCATTTGTTATGCCGGAGGGTTGCCGCTTATTGCAACAGACACAATGAAAACGATGGCTTTAAAAGTGATCGGCAGTATTATAAATGCGGGTGATGGCACTGAAAATAATATCTTTCAGTCAGGTTCTGCCTCCGGGCTGGTGCAATATGCGGGAGAATTCCATGAATGGATTCATAAAGGCGGGAATGTACTGCTTTGTCCCATGATTGATGCCCGGAGGATGGAAGTTTACCTGGCTCTTTTCGATAAACACGGAAACCAGGTCAGGGAAGTATGTGCTGAAATAATTGATGAATCGAGTTTTTCCGGAATTCTTGATGATAATAAAATTATCTTTTTTGGCGATGGTGCAGGAAAATGCATGGAGAAGATCAATCACAGGAACGCCCTCTTTATTCCCGATATTTACCCGTCTGCCGGACAAATGGCAGAACTCTCCTATGAATCGTTTAAATCTGGTGATTTTGAAAATACGGCATATTTTGAGCCGTTCTACCTGAAGGATTTTTTAGCAACAACACCAAGAAATAAATTATCCTGATAAAGACCGGATCAGACATACAAACTTTTAAAATCGTGAAATTTGCATCCGGGCATGGTATTTGAAATATCACATGGTTTAACAATTCCAACTGAAAATATGCATATAAGGATCATAATAATAGTTTTAATTTTTCTGTTCCCTGATATAGCCAGCAGCCAGTCTGCCGCAAAAGAGAAAGTCTACCGGCAGGGGGAAAACCTGAAGTTCCAGTTGCATTACGGACTCATAAATGCCGGTGTGGTAGAAATGAGCCTCAGGCCTGCCAGATTTGACGGCAAACAGGTACTGCACGCTGTGGCTACAGGATATACCACCGGACTGGCCGACAGGTTATTCAAGATATATGACATTTATGAAAGTTACATGGACCCGTCGACAGGCTTGCCTTACAAGGCAATAAGGAATATAAGCGAAGGCCGTTACAGGTATTACAATGAGGTCATTTATGATCGGAAAAACAACACTGTTGAAAGTCAGCTATCAGGTACTATCGAAGTTCCTCCGGGTTTACATGACATAGTTTCTGCAATCTATAAACTGAGAGATACTATGCAAACTACTTCCTTCAGGGAAGATGAGATAATTGAGATAAAGGCGTTTTTCAGCGATGAGATTTACCCTATGGTTATCAGGTACCGGGGAACAGAAACAATAAAGACACGCAAAGGCACTTTCCACGCCCTGAAATTTGCACCGGTCTCTGAACCCGGCAGGTTATTTAAAACAGAGGATGATATAACAGTCTGGTTTTCGAATGACAGGAACTATGTCCCCCTGAGGGTAAGCCTGAATATGATTCTTGGCTCTGTGAGGATAGACCTTATTGAGGCGAACGGATTAAGGTACGATTTGATTGATGTGCGCTGATCTTTTGATAAATACCTGTTTTTAATTACTTTTGCAACCAGTAATTCTTATTTTAACCAATAACCCCGGCCAACTTGCTGTCAATCTGGTTTGCATATAAAAAGGAGGAACCTCCATGGAGGTTATGAATATTTTAATTGCTGTCTGATCAAACAGATGGTCTGCACCCGATCACCAATTATTCATTACTCACCTTATTATTCAAACTCAAATGGCATCAACCAGCGATTTTAAAAACGGATTATGTATCGAATTTAATAACGATCTTTTCACTATTGTCCAGTTTCAGCATGTTAAACCCGGCAAGGGCCCTGCCTTTGTCAGGACCAAACTTAAGAGCCTCACCTCGGGAAAGGTTATAGACAACACTTTCAACGCGGGAATGAAAATAAACATTGCAAGGGTTGAGAGAAGGCCCTACCAGTTTCTATATTCAGATGATAGCGGATTTCATTTCATGCACAGGGATACATTCGAGCAGATCACACTTGAACCCGCACTTATCGAAGCACCGGAACTGATGCTCGAAGGCCAGCCTGTTGAGATCCTTTATCATACCGATAGTGATACTTCTCTCTCATGCGACCTTCCGCCTTTTGTTGTAATGGAAGTTACATATACTGAACCCGGAGTCAGGGGTGATACATCCTCCTCCAGTTCTCTTAAGCAGGCAACAATTCAGACCGGAGCTACCATAAATGTGCCGCTTTTTGTAAATACCGGCGACAAAATTAAGGTTGATACCAGAACAAAAAGCTATTCTGAAAGAGTAAAGGACTGATCCGGCGCACCGGTATCTGCAGAACACAGTGAAGCGGTCCTGGTTTAACCGGGACCGGTTGCTTTCCAACCATATTCTGTTAAAAAACACCTGTTCGATCAATATTGCCAGAGCATTGATCTTGCAATAGTTCAATATTCCAGACCAGATCTTTTAAATAAAAACATTCTTTGCAGTAGCTTATTTGGTGTTGTTGTAAAGTTTATTGTTTTTCATTACATTAGCCATCTTAAGCAAAAACTAGCAAAATAAACCTGATATGGCAGAAAATCTGTCTGTAAGCCGGCTGGAGATTACCCGGTTCAAGCTGAATGCTTTACTTGAAATCACCCAGGCAATTAATGAAAACCTGTCGCAGGAGAGCCTCCTGGTCCGTTACAAGACAATTCTCAGGGAAGAACTGAAAATTGGCAAGCTGGTACTATTTAAATATGCCGGTGATTGGGAATTGATAATGTGCTCCGGCTATGATCAGGATCTGGCAGGAAAGATTGACGTAGTCAATGACCTGCTTCAGTTTGAAGACATCAGTTTTATATCGGGCGACCGGGAATCGCCTGTTCAGGCATTTGATATAGTCATACCTGTTATCAGGGACAATACAGCCCTTGCATTTGTGCTTATAGGTGATATTGACGAGGAGACTGAAGGGGTGAGCCCGACCATTAAACACCTGCATTTTATCCAGACACTGTCCAATATTATAGTAGTAGCCATTGAAAATATCAGGCTGAACCAGGAGAATATAAGGCAGGCCGCAATAAAGAAGGAACTTGAACTGGCATCTAAATTGCAGGAGATGCTTATTCCGCACTCTTCCAAGCTTCCTTCCTCAGGTCCGCTTAAAGTTTCTGCATTCTATCATCCGCATATGGATGTAGGGGGTGACTACTATGATTTTATAGAATTAAGAAAAAATGAGTATGGATTCTGCATTTGCGATGTCTCAGGAAAGGGGATATCAGCAGCGTTCATCATGTCAAATTTCCAGGCAAACCTCCGGGCCCTTTTTACAACAGATATAACCCTTGAATCCCTTGTAGTTCGGCTTAACGACAGGGTTACTGAAAGCACCAACGGTGAAAGGTTCCTGACAATGTTCATCGGTAAATATAATACAGAGTCAAGGGAACTTTCCTATATTAATGCCGGACATAATGCTCCCCTGGTATATAATAAAGATACGGGAGTCCTCACCAAGCTTGACAGTCATTGCGTCGGGATCGGGATGATTGATATTATGCCTCAGCTTGAATCGCGAAAGATAAGTATTGACAATAATGTGAAACTACTATGTTATACCGACGGACTGGTTGAGATCCTTTTTGACGAGGTTGTTGAAGATAGCACCGATTCACTTGAGCCTTTTTTGACCAATGCCCATCCAATTGCCGACAACATTGCCGAAATTGTAAAAGATCACTGTATTCTTGAAGGGAATAAGGGCATTTTCGATGATATTACAATTCTTGGTTTCGAGTTTGATTAACCTTCAGGCAGTGAATTCTTATCCCGGCTCATACACCCGGGATTGAACCACCCGCCCGTCCGGCAAATAAATTCACCTCGAAATTATACCTTCAATTTATTAAAAATTAACCGAAGGAGCACGCCCCTTGACATTTCTTTGCAGGCAAAACTGAAAACGTCAGTCTGCCTGGTATCAATACGCTGCAATTTGGTTCACTACCCAATAAGTGCTCTTTTGCAGGCACTTCCTGAACGCACGCAAAGACAGCTGTTAGTTAAGGCTGATTTTTCGGGGAGGGCCCGCTTTTGAGTGTTTTCTTTTCTTCCCATATAGGTCTAGGGCCACAAGTATGGCTACAAATCCCCAGAAAGGTACTGCCAGCTTGTCAGTATGGAGGAAGTTATTCAGCACGCCATGCACAAGGTAGGTAATCAGACCGACGAGGATGCCGGTTGCCAGCATCCTGTCTCTCCTGTGCCTGAGGTTACGGCACAACCTGAATCCGGTATAAAGTACAGTAAAAATAAGCACCAGTAAGCTTATTAATCCGGGTAATCCTGACTCAGCCAGGGGACCAAGATACTCACTATGGGCATCGCCACCGTCTGCAGAATTTGTGCTGATAATTGTCCTGTCATAGGAATACTGGAAAGGTGCATAAAGGAACATGTAGGTACCCGGGCCCCAGCCGAAAACAGGCTTCTCATTAAACATGCCTATCGCGGACTTCCACCGGTTAATTCGCTCGACATTGGATGCATCGGAGGTTATATTGGTCATTGAACGTATGTGTTCATAGAAATTGGCCGAAGAATCCTGACGGTTTTTCTCCATCTCCCTAACAATATCGTGACGGAGCATAAATATAAATGACAGCGATATGAGGGAGAAAGCTACCAGGGATCTCATACCAATCCTGAGCCATATAATGATCCATACCACCGAGGCTGCGGCCAGGCTGAGCCAGGCCGCACGGCTGTAAGAAAAAACCAGGGCAATCATAAATACAGCCAGGAGGGTCAACGTAATACACCGCAGTGGAAAAGAGCTTTTTCTCCTGAATCCCAGAATGGCCAGTACAGGAATGAACATCGACAATACCGCACCATAGGCTGTATGATCGTTATAAAACGGACGAACCACCCAGTGAGCCGCTGCCTGAGAAATAAACCCATATCCGGAATGCCTGTATAGCGTATAAACTACCACAATGAGCAGAGCCAGAATATAGCTCCAGAGGAACACCCTGATGTTGGATAACTTTCTGAAGATAATTATGGCCATAAAGTAAAACACTGCTATAAACCAGAAACGAACCAGGAAAAATTTTACCGATACTACAGGCAGGCTGCTGGTGAGAGTTGTCAAAAACAGCCATATCAGGTATAACAAAATTGCAAGCGAAACCGGGTGCCGGATGAGCCCCGGGTCTGTTGTGCCGCCTTTCATGATCAGCTTAAACATTAACAAGAGGACCATAAGAATTATAATGGGCTCGGTCGGGAGTGCCAGATCGAACGGGAGGCCGGCCGATAACCTGCTCAACTCTATTGACAAGGGAGTGATAAAAACCACTGCCATGAAAAGTTTTTCAGGAAAGAAAAGTGCCAGATACAACACTGCCAGTATTAATGGAAGAACCGGAAGATAGTAAAAACCCATCAGCATAAGCAACCCGTTTGCTGCAATGAACAGCAGACTGCCACCGTATAAAAAGATTCTATCGTATGTATTATCTGGTGTCAAGATGCCTGACTGATTTTCCGAGCCTTGATTTGACCTTCCTGTGAGTCTCATTTATAAACATCGGCTTAAGGGTTTCCAGGGTGACCAATGTGAAAAGGGCAATCAGAAATGCAGCAAGTGTAGAAACAATGACAATCAGGGAGCGCACTGGGTAAGAGCTTTTCTCGGCCACCTTTGCCTCTGTAACAATAAATTTGTAAGGCATGGTGTTACTGGCATTAAGCCGCACCTCATCAAATACCGATTTGAGATCACTGAGTTTCCGGTTTTGGTAAACAAGGTTATCTCTGAGGTTCACATATACGCCTCCCCATTCAGACAGAGTATTGAGCTTGTCACGGAAAAAGTTTATCCTGTCACTGTCGTTATTAAGGAGGGCAGTTGCATATGCGGTATTCAGCACTTCTGCCTGTGATTCATAATCCATTATTCCCATTTCTCTGATCTTCCTGAGTGAATCTTCAATCATGCCAACCTCTTCCTTTAACCGGCGATACTCTTCCTGGACAATAGAAAGAGATTGAGATGCTCTCTCCCGCAACATGTCATTCATGACAGAGTCGATGTGCCCGGCTATATCATTTGCCATGTCAGCTGCCAGGACAGGGTCTTTATCGAGCACTTCAATCTCAATGGCCATGTATTCGGTCTTCCGGAACCGTACGTTCGAATCAAATTTTTTATTAAGGGTCGTCAGTGGATATCGGTTGTTCTCCTTAATACCGTAATGTTCCATAAGTGAATATTTTTCGAATATCTTTTCACGTATCGCATCCGATTTAAGGACCTGCATCAGGCGTTCAGCATCTTCTTCCTGGCCGAAACCTGTCAGATCGCCACTGGTAGCAGCAGTGCCCATAATAAATCTCGATAAACTGGTTGAAACTGCCGGGTATAGAATTACCCCCGAACGGTACCTGTCTTCTATCATAAGCGACACAACCACCGAGACAATGAAAGCCACCATAGTAATAGTGATCAGGGGAAATCTGTTCCGAAAGATCAACATTATTAGTCCGCGAGACTCCAGTTCACTCGCGCCATTAAATTTTTTACCCATTTCCGGTTGTATTTTTTGCCTGTCATAATAATCGACCTGAGGCAGGAACTGCTTACGGAGATAATCATCCGGTGCCTGAAACTATAACCCCCTTGTACAAAATTGCAAAATATTTACTTTGCAACAATGAGATAATAATTCTTTTTGCCTTTTTGAATAAGTATGTACTTATTGTTTATTAGTTCTTTGGTTCCAAGTGCTAAGTCGGCATCGGCAACTTTTTCCCTGTTAATGCTGAGTCCGCCACCACTTACGAGACGCCGGTACTCACCACGGCTTGCAAAAATGCCGGTGTGGTCAGTAAGCAGCTCGGCAAGAGGCACTGTTGATTCAAGGAGCCTGATGTCAAGTTCGAAGCTGGGCACCCCCTCAAAAAGATCAAGGAAACTTCCCTCATCAAGGCGATTCAGTATGTTTGTTGTGCCTTTTCCAAAAAGTACCTGTGAAGCTTCGACAGCGGCCTCGTAATCCTCCTTTGAATGGACCATTATCGTAACCTCTTTTGCCAGTACTTTCTGCAGATGCCTTTCATGCGGAGCGGCGGCATGTTTTTCCATTATCTCAGAAATATCTGAAACCGGAAGAAGGGTGAATATCTTGATGTATTTTTCGGCATCGGCATCTGATACGTTGAGCCAGAACTGGTAGAACCTGTATGGAGAGGTCAGCTTCCTGTCCAGCCAGACATTTCCTGCCTCGGTTTTTCCGAACTTGGTCCCGTCCGATTTTGTGATCAGGGGGCAGGTAAGTGCCCAGGCTTCGCCTCCGGTTTTTCGCCTTATAAGTTCAGTTCCTGTAACTATATTACCCCATTGATCAGATCCTCCCATCTGAAGTTTGCAGTTATTATTCTGATACAGATGAAGAAAATCATAGCCCTGTACCAGCTGATAACTGAATTCGGTAAATGATAATCCGCTTTCGAGTCTTTTTTTGACTGAATCCTTTGCCATCATATAACTCACAGTAATATGCTTCCCTACCTCACGTATAAACTCAAGGAAACTGAAATCTTTCATCCAGTCATAATTATTTACCATCAGTGCAGCATTTTCGCCGTTTTTAAAATCGAGGAACCGGCTAAGCTGTACTTTGATCGCTTCCTGATTGTGCCTCAATGTTGGTTCATCAAGAAGGTTGCGTTCTTCGGCCTTCCCGCTGGGATCGCCAATCATACCGGTCGCACCGCCAACCAGCACAATTGGTTTGTGTCCGGCCAGCTGAAAATGTCTGAGCATCATAACAGAAACAAGATGGCCTATATGCAGGGAGTCGGCTGTCGGATCAATCCCGACATATGCTGCTGTCATCTCTTTTTTCAATTGTTCCCTGGTTCCCGGCATCATGTCATGAACCATGCCGCGCCATTGTAGTTCTTCTACAAAATCCATTTTAAAAAAGTTGTTTTGTGAAATTATTAAAAATCAGCCGCCTGATGAGGTTATATCCCGCCAAATGACATCCTCAAAATTAATAAAAAATCAATACCCCTGTTGCCTTTTAATTAAACGGACACATGTGATGTTGTTTATATACTTAATTATTATAGTTTAATTTTGAGATACAGCAATTTGCGGGTATTTAGATGTGAATTGTGTATTTGTTAACTTTGCATCACATATGGCAGTTTTTACAGCCTTAATGATTCATTCATCCGAACAATATATAAACACTAATCTAAATATAAGTAAGTTACTATTGCTAATCACGTGGTTACCACGGATGAATCACCCATGGATTATATCGTTTCTTATTGTGTGCCCTGGCTCATGGGAGATTTATTAGTTATTTTACTTTATTTCCTTTCATGTATTCAACCAAATAGCTTTTCCAATGTTAATAATGACGCTTTCAAGTTATTAATGTTTCTCCTTATTTGTGATGAAACAGGCTATTAAAAATCATGGGCAACCGGCGTTCGTTAATCAAAAAAGATTTTAAACAAGTACACTCAACTCAGGCAAACAGATAGTATGAATTCTATATACAATAATATAACAGGGAAAATTAATGATTATGAGATAATTTCTTTTGACATTTTCGATACGCTCATAATAAGACCTTATATAAAACCAAAGGATGTTTTTCAACATATAGAAAGAATTCTCAAATTAAAGAATTTTGCAAATAAAAGAACTCAGGCAGAACTTAAGGCGCGAAGAAAAACTGAGGCAAATGAAATAACTTTTGATGAAATCTATCAAAACATTGGAGATAAATATAAAAAGGCCTGTCAGTTTGAAATTGATTTTGAAAAACGAATTTGTCATAAGAACCCCGAAATTTACGCAATTTACAAGTATGCGGTTGAACAGCAGAAAAGAATCATCTTCGTTTCGGATATGTATCTCCCCGAACATGTGATAAAAGATATACTCCAAAGCACCGGCTATGACAAGTATGAGAACTTATTCCTCTCCTCTGTTTATAAAAAACGAAAAGCTGACGGAGAACTCTTTGATATTGTTATTGATAAATTGAATACCAGTCCCCGAAATATTTTGCATATTGGCGACAATCTAAGAAATGATGTCGAACAGGCACTGGCAAAGGGTATTAAAGCCGTTTTTTATCCTAAGGTGATTGTTCGGTTTCTTAATGAGCATAACAACATGCTGGAGATATTCAAGGACAGTTATGACAATAGATTCATCAAGGATAAATTAAGCTTTTCCATTATTCTCGGAATAAACTCAATTATTTGGATTGAAAATCAAAATGAAAATTACTGGACACACCTGGGGTCACTATATGCAGGTCCGCTTATTTTCTATTTTACAAAATGGATTTATGATAGCGCCAGTTCAAAAAATATAAAAAATATTGCATTGGTCGCCAGAGATGGATATAATTTAAAAAAGGTAATTAAGATTCTTGATCGCGATAATGAGTTAAATCTGCAATATCTATATTTGCCCCGATTTGTTTCTGAAACTTCAAATATTAACGACAAAAATGACTTGAAGCATTTTTTTAATGAACTTGGAAAAACATATGAGGGGCTGCATGTTTTTATTACAGAATTCTCAAAAGAAAATGTTCATATCAAACAAAAATGGGAAGAATTTAACAAAGTGACTAAACACATAAATCATAGTAATTTACGGCATTTTATCCTGTCAAGTCAAAACCTGTTTATCGAAACCTCCCGAAAGAAAAAGCAATTAATTACCGAATATTTAAATCAGAAGAATCTTCTCAATGATGATTTAATCATGGTTGACACTTCTTGCACCCACGCTCGTTCTCAAAAACTTTTATCTAAAATTATCGAAGATAACCAACTAAACATTTCCTTATATGGATATTATTATAAGGTAAACCGACCCCATGAAAATTTAAATCAAACGGATATAAGACCAGAGAGAAAAAGAAAATACCAGACTGACAATTGGGATTTAATGGAATTTTTTATGTCATCACCAGAAAAACCTGTTATATCAATAAAGAAGGATGGTGATAAATATTTGCCGGTTTTTAAAGACATTGATGAAAATGAATATGAGAAAATAAGAATTAAAGCATCTGATTTATTATCAGAAGGCATTGTAAAGTTCACTAATAAAGCACATGGTATATTTGAGAAAATTGAGATCATAAAAGATCTGGATACAATCGTCGCTTATGTGAACAATATAATAAACAATCCTTCTCATAAGGATGTGTCTCATATTAAATACCTGCATCACTCTACGAACAATGATGATAATTATTCGCCTTTGATCCTGGAAGATGATTATGTGCACAATAATTTCAGGAAAATATACGGGCAAAGGGTGCAAATAAGCAGGGTCAGCCCGAAATCTGAAAAATTATTCAGTACCGGGTTCCATTCACAAATCACAACCACTGGTGAAATAACAGAGGAAGGTGACGACATTCTGCCCGAACATATAAATTTGGATAAATCATTCCTTTCGGGAAGAAGGAAGGTTAACTATCATCCGGAAGGACGTTTTATTTTGTTTGATTCCATGCTTGATTTGGATGTACCGTATTGTAAATTAAATTTATATGACCTAAACCAGAAAAAAAATATTGTCCTGGGATACGTTTATAACAATACTGAATTATGCACTCATAACCCGGAATTAAAAGGTGGACTGCGGCCGCGGTGGTCACCATGCGGAAAAATGATATTCTTTGATTCTATCCATGAAGGCTTCAGCGGAGTTTATAAAATAAATGCAAAAGAAGCAATCGGGGAAATTGGCAGGGATTCAGAATTGATGTCTGATGATGAGATTAAGGACTTGCTGAAATTCACAGTGGATACTTCCCCAAAGTCTCATTTTTACCTTAAATTAAAGAATAAAGTCCTGGACAAATTAAAGAGGATTATCAAATCAGTAATTCCGAAACGAAATAGTTGATATTGACCTGTATCGAAAATTAAGGTTAGGTGGATTTGGGAAAATATATTTTTCTTAGTCTTTTAAAGTGCCCGCAGACTACCGGTTCCCCGAAAGGGATTATTTCTTATCTTTAAGGCTACTTTTAAAAGTCTTAATAAAATGGGGAATTCATTACAAAAAAAGAAAAATGTCACTGTGCTTGGGGCAGGACTTGTGGGAAATGCCATCGCAGCAGATCTGAGCCGTGAATTTAATGTCACTTCGGTCGACCGTGACCGGGCGGCGCTCGAAAAACTTAAAAACAAACATGATCTCGAAATACTTGTAGCCGATCTTTCTGACAGTGCCACCCTGCGGCGCAGCGTTCAGGGAGCTGACATAATAGTCGGTGCACTTCCCGGATTTATGGGGTACGAAATGATCCGGACACTGGCTCCTGAAAAAATTGATATTGTTGATATTTCTTTTTTCCCTGAAGATCCGTTCACGCTCGATGAACTGGCCAGGCAGCATGGGATAACAGTAATTACCGATTGCGGGGTTGCTCCCGGGATGGGCAATATTGTCCTTGGGTATCACAACAGCAAGATGGAGGTAAGCAATTATGAGTGTTATGTCGGCGGACTACCGGTTGAAAGAAAATGGCCCTGGGAATATAAAGCTGTCTTCTCTCCTATCGACGTGATTGAAGAGTATACAAGACCTGCACGTTATGTAGAAAATGGGTACACTATCGTTCGTGAGGCTTTATCAGATGCTGAACTCCTGAGTTTTGAGAGTATTGGCAGTCTGGAGGCCTGGAACAGTGACGGGTTACGTACTCTGATCAGAACAATGAAGATTCCCAACATGATTGAAAAAACCCTGCGCTATCCCGGTTGTATCGAATACTTAAGGGTGCTTCGTGAGGCCGGATTCTTTTCCTACGATGAAATTGATGTAAATGGTGCAATCGTGAGACCAATAGATTTGACGGCCAGACTTCTGTTTCCACAATGGGAACTTAAGCCAGGCGAGGAAGATTTCACGGTTATGAGGATCATTGTAGAAGGTTCCCTCCGTAAGGGTAACTCTTCCGGTATTGAGGCAATATGGGGGACTGAGGGATCGGCTTCAGGAGATGTCGGGAAAAGCGGTTTGCGGGATATGGAAACAATACGTGAAGATCAGAGGGCTCGTGGACTTACAGGGGGGGGTGCAGAGCCGGCAATGGTTTCCGGGAATGAGAAAACTGCAGTTGCCGGCGGTGAAAATCCGGGCAATACTGCCAGATATGTGTGGGAGCTGTTTGACAGGTACGACAGGGAAACCGGAACCATTTCAATGGCACGTACGACCGGCTATACCTGTACTGCTGCAGTTCACCTTGTTGCAGGGAAGCAATTTGACAGAAAAGGAATTTGTCCCCCTGAATTTCTGGGGGAAAATGAGAAGAATTTCCGCTTTATTTTGCAGCACCTTCAGCAGAGGGGCGTCGAGTACAGGCTCACAACTTCATGAAATAGTCACAGGACCATCTGAAATGACTTTTTGTTGATGATTCCCGCACTTTTCAGGGCACACAAAAAGAAACGAATTAAGGCCTGTACTGTCGAAAGCCCTGGTAATGCTTCCACCCTGGTTGCCGATGCCGCCATATGCGATTAACATGCTTTATACAGATGAACATATGCTAAATTGTGGCCGGTTTATTCAATCAACAGGAATATTTTACTTGTGAAAACCTGAAATTCTGCTTCCAGGCTCCCATACGGATTTCTGCAGGTTGTTTGATGCTCATCAGAATATCCCGGCTTGACCTTCTGTTCAACAAATTAACTCCTTACAGGTTAACAATATTTGATATTGAATGTTATACATATGTTAATATAGTGCGGCTCTGTTAATGAAGCATGGTACTATCAGGAATATCTTACTAATCGTTCAATTCAGATGCAGAAGACAGAAATAAGTTCATTAGATCATACCGGCAGATTAAATGGTCATGATCTGCCTTTCGATATTTTTTTACAAAATTTCAAAGACCGGATGAAGACTGTGTTTCACGACCGGGCCAAGATAGATAAGATGGCGCTTAACCGGGGTATGCCACCATTCGTAATGAGGGAGATACTCAGTTCAAAACCCTTGTCGGTTGGTATTCCTTCTGAATACGGAGGAAGGGGCTCAAAAATAGAAGAGCTGCTGGCCATACTGGGTGCTGCATCTTATGAATCACTTGCTCTCTCGCTTACTATTGGCATCAATTCAGCACTGTTCCTGCAGCCTGTTGCCAAACATGCCAATGAGGAGATCAAACAGCCAATATTTGACAGGTTTCTTAATCACCAGAATATGGGCGGGCTTATGATAACAGAACCCGGGTTCGGCAGTGATGCACTGAATATGCAATCGTCGTATACCGGCAGTAAAGATTCATATCACCTCAAAGGGGTGAAACACTGGGCAGGACTAACCGGCTGGGCAGAGTTCTGGCTGCTTACAGCCCGCGAACAAACTACCTCGGGCGATCTTAAAAGGGATATTGATTTCTTTGTTTGCGACGTAAACAGTCCGGGCCAGCAAATAGTTGTTGAAGAGTTCTATGAGAATCTCGGACTGTACCAGATACCCTACGGACGGAACAGGCTTGATGTGAGAATACCGAATATTCAGAAACTTGTACCTGAAACTACCGGTGTAAAGATGATGCTGGATCTGCTTCACCGCAGCAGGATGCAGTTTCCCGGCATGGCTATCGGTTTTGTACAGAGAATGCTCGATGAGGCTGTTGCCCATACAAAACAACGGCAGATAGGCCGTCAAAAACTATTTGATTACGATCAGGTTCAGCACCGCCTGGCCAAACTGCAGGCATCCTATACTATCTGCTCTGCAATGTGCCTTAACAGCAGTCACAAAGCCGGACTGGAAAACGACCTCTCACAGGCAGGTTTTGAAGCCAATTCCATTAAGAGTGTCGTGACCGACCTTATGCAGGAGGCAGCCCAGTCAGCAACCCAGCTTGTCGGAGCCCAGGCCTATAAGCTTAATCATATTGCCGGCAGGGGAATTACTGACAGCCGTCCATTCCAGATCTTCGAAGGGTCAAATGATATCCTCTATGCGCAGATCTCTGAACAGCTGGTCAAGATGATGAAGAAGACAAGGGAAACCAATCTTTTCAGATTCCTGAGCGATTTTGACCTGACTTCCAAAACAGCTTCATTGATGAAAAAAATACTCGATTTTGAATTGCGAAGCGATCTTCCACAGCGAAAAATGGTTGAGCTCGGCCAGGCTATAGGCCGCATTGTTACATCCGATATGGTTAAAACCATGGGCGAGAGAGGTTTCAGAAAAGACCTTATTGATAGCGGCCTTGACGTGCTGAGTCAGGAAATCACTGCTTTGATGGGCAACTTCAGACAGAAAAACCTGACATTCGTTGTCGATGAATACCAGCATGACAGCTCATGGTTTAATTTGAAATAATTCCCGTTCCGGCAGAATTATGGCTTACCCTGTTATCAATGCAACTTTTCCGGATCATAAGGTGTTAGCCTTTATAAGGTGGCCGGTTGAAATTTCCGATAATTATTTGTAAGGATCGGGCCATTTCTTCGTCAGTTTAGTTTTAACAAACACGAATGAAGATGCAGAAATCTGGTTTGATACTGGTGCTGTTAATGCTAATGGCAATAATCACAACATGCAGCAAAGACAATTCTTTTTCAACTGATAATGTTAATGGCCCGATTGACAATTCCAGTAACGGAGAATGGCTGGTTCCGGATAATGAGGTTTTTGATGGAGGTCCGGGAAAAGATGGTATTCCGGCAATCAGCAACCCTCAGTTCACGGGACCGGAGGAAGCGCAGTACCTTAACGGTAATGATTTTGTTCTCGGGTTGGTTCTCGATGGTGTAGCGCGTGCCTATCCTCATAGTATTCTTGATCGGCACGAGATAGTAAATGACTCGTCTGATGATCTGCTGTTTGCAGTAATTTACTGTCCGCTAACCGGAACCGGGACAGGCTGGAACCGAAGAGTATTGGGAAGCATCACCACATTTGGAGTATCAGGGCTTCTGTATAATTCAAACATTATCCCTTACGACCGTGATACCGGCAGCAACTGGTCGCAAATTATGCTCAAGGCAGTTAACGGCCCCTTAAAGGGCACTAATGCGGAAACCTTTAATCTTTTCGAGACAAGCTGGGATACATGGAAGAGCATGTACCCCGAAACCCGGGTTCTGTCAGAAAATACCGGCTATAACAGGAACTATAGAGTTTCCCCGTATGGCGATTATAAAACAAACAGCGCAATATTGTATCCGTTGAGTAATAACGATGACCGCCTGGATGGTAAAGAAAGAGTACTTGGAGTGTTTGTGGATAATAAGCACAAAGCTTACAGCATCAAAAATTTCGGCTCGTCAATAACATTGATTCACGAAACATTCAATGGTAAAGATCTTGTTGTTGCAGGAAGCCGGGAAAAAAACTTCATTGTTGCATTCAGACGGGATGCCAGAAATGGCCGTACACTTCAGTTTACTGCTATAGAAAACAGTCTGCCAGTCATTATGCAGGACAGTGAAGGTACATTATATGATGTATTCGGGCAGGCTGTTGACGGACCCGGTAAGGGACTTCACCTGAATACTATTACGCAGTTTATGGGATACTGGTTCGCGTGGGCCGCCTTTTACCCTGAGATAGAGCTATATTGATTTCAAAAAAGCATTAAACCAGGCTTCCGGCTAATCCTCTGTATTATGCTTACTTATTTGAAAGCCGAATAAGATGCTTCAGACACTGTATTTTTTTCATCCGTTTGTGTGTAATTTCGGATAAAAAAATTTGACCTGAAGGTCGATTACCCATGCAATGTCCTGATCGCTGTTCGATTTTCAGTTGATGGGAAATTCATTTACATTTGCATATAGATAATTAATGAATGCCCCGGGGTCCGGATAAAATTTTTTTAAGGTCCGGCACATCCTGACCTGACGATAAATGGACGGGGAAAACCGGCAAAAAATATCATCTGATGCGATTACTATTGACCTGTTTGCTATTGATGCTGACAATAAATACCGGCATGTTTGCCATACAGGATCCGATTCCTGATTCAGAGCATGATTACCTGGTGACGCTGGAAACAGACAAGGGCAATATAATGCTTCTGCTTTTTGATGATACCCCGATGCATAAAGAGAATTTCATCACCCTGGCTGATGCGGGAGTGTACGATGGCAATAATTTTCACAGGGTGATCGAAAACTTCATGATCCAGTCTGGCGACCCCTCTACGGGCAATCAACCTCCGTCATATGCCCCTTCCGTAATACCTCCCCACGTGCCGGCCGAAATAAACCCGAAGTTCATTCACCGCCGTGGCGCAGTCGGTGCAGCCCGGTACGGAGGAGAACGTAATCCTATGAAAAATTCCAGTCCCACACAGTTCTATATTGTCAGGCATGACAGGGCAGCGCCCCATCTTGATGGTGAATATACTATATTCGGACAGGTGATGAGCGGCCTTGAGGTGATTGACAGTATTGCCGTACAGCCCACAGATGAAAGGGACAGGCCCCTTGAGGAGATTAAAATTAAAAGGGTTCGCCTGGAAAAAGTTAAAAGGTCAGAAATTCTTAAATTCTATAACTACAGCTATTGATAATTATGAGGCAGTATCTTGATCTTTTGAAGCATGTATCAGAAAACGGCACCGTTAAGACTGACCGAACAGGTACGGGAACCATCAGTGTATTCGGGCACCAGATGCGGTTTGACCTGCAGCAGGGGTTTCCGCTTATGACAACCAAGAAGCTCCACCTGCCCTCAATAATCCATGAGCTGCTGTGGTTCCTGAAAGGTGAAACCAATATTGCCTATCTTAAGGCCAACAAGGTCAGGATTTGGGATGCATGGGCCGATGAAAAGGGGGATCTGGGACATATTTACGGTTATCAGTGGCGTTCATGGCCGGCACCTGATGGCAGGAAAATCGACCAGATAGCACAGGTAATAGATTCGGTCAGATCAAATCCCGACTCACGCCGTCACATTGTTAGCGCATGGAATGTCGGCGAACTCGGGAACATGGCCCTCCCGCCCTGCCATATACTTTTTCAGTTTTATGTTGCAGGAGGAAAGCTTTCATGCCAGCTTTACCAGCGGAGTGCCGATATCTTCCTGGGTGTACCTTTCAACATTGCATCCTATGCATTACTGACACTAATGGTGGCTCAGGTTACAGGACTTCAGCCAGGTGAGTTTATCCACACCCTTGGCGACTCACATATCTACCTGAATCATACCGACCAGGTAAAGCTTCAGCTAGCACGGGAACCAAGGGAACTGCCTGTAATGAGGCTTAACCCTGAAAGGAAAAACATTGATGAGTTTGTTTACGAAGACTTCCTTCTGGAGGACTACAATCCACATCCACACATAAAGGGCGAAATCTCAGTCTGATATATCTTAGAAGAAAAAAACATGAGCAGAATGATCTCAATAATTGTGGCAATGGCGCGCAACCGTGTCATAGGAAAAGACAATAAGCTGATCTGGCACCTTCCGGCCGATCTCAGGCATTTTAAGCAGACTACAATGGGAAAAACCCTGATCATGGGAAGAAAAACCTTTGAATCGATGGGCAACCTTCCGGGACGCTCCAGTATAATAATAACACGACAGAAAGATTTCCATGCCAGCGATTGCCTGATCGCAAATTCACTCGTCCAGGCACTGGAACTTGCTCCTGCAGACGACGAAGTTTTTATTGCAGGTGGCGGTGAAATATATAAAGAAGCTATACCGGTAACTGACAGGATGTATATTACTTTAGTGGACCATGATTTTGAAGGTGACACTTTTTTTCCTGAATATCCTGCCGGCGAATGGCATATTTCCGCTCAGAGCATGCATGAGGCGGATGACAGGAACAAATATTCAATGACCTTCCTCACTCTTGACCGTCTGTTTAAACCAGCGTAGGTTTTCTCTTATGAATAACCCATGGGTGCGGCACACACTGTAGATTTTGTGAACAAATGTGAGTGATAAAAATACATCCGGATAATAACCCTTATTGAAAAAAGGGCAGCCGGGATAAAAATCCTGCCACCCTTATTAATTATACTGCTATTCCGGGTTTGCTCCAACTCCGGTGGTAGTTTCCGGAAATCCTAGACCTTGTAGTACTGCTCCCATCCCTTGCGGGGAGGTGGTCCTGTAAGCAATTCATTTGCAAGTTTGTTGTTCGTAAACTTTTTTGACCTGCGGTTAAATTTAAGTTGTGCGTTAAGTCTCTGTGCGATGACACCCAGGGAGAATACCTGGCTCAGCGGACCGGCAATTTCAAAAGGTGAACGGGTCTTTTCCTTGCCCTGACAAGCCAGAAGGAAATTAGCATAATGGTTCGAGGGACTTTCGGGTACATGCGGGAGGCGTGATTCCATCTCCTTTGCCTTCTCAGCTGGAATTATAGAAAGTGTGCTGGCATGTGAGCCGCCCTTAAATGTCAGGTCCTTGCTGTAAATAATCTTGCCGGGATTGAGTTTGGAAGGCTGGATCCTGCCGTCACTGGCCGGCGGTATATCCGGATCAAGTTCTGTGTTACCATAGCCTTCAGGTACCTCCGGTATATTATTCATCCCATCATACCATGTGATATCAACAGGAGGCATTTTGCCCCTTTTGGGGAACTTAAAGGCAATGGTTGACGATTGAGGGAAAAAGAAATCATTGTGGCCGTCAGACCTGAGTGAATTGATCTCAGCTGGTAAACCCAGATCAAGAAATTCATGGGCAGTATCAATGATATGTGCTCCCCAGTCGCCGAGGGCACCCAGTCCGAAATCATACCAGCAACGCCACTGGCCGTTAATATAATTCTCATGGTAATCATGGTGCTGAGCAGCTGCAAGCCAGGCGTCCCAGTCGAGTGTTTCCGGAACCGGCTGCCCTGCGGGAAAATTTCTGATACTGGTATCCCAACCATGCCAGCGCCTGCGTGAGTTCATATGTGCCGTTATAGCAGTCACATCTTTTATAATACCTGCTTCCTGCCATGCCTTGAACTGAAAATAATTGGCACCTGAATGGCCCTGGTTTCCCATTTGGGTAACAACCTTATATTTTTTGGCGGCCTTCATCATCAGCTCAACCTCATTAAAGGTTCGTGCCATTGGCTTTTCCACAAAAACATGTTTCCCCATTGCCATGGCCATCATGCAGATTGGAAAATGCGAATGATCAGGCACACCTACTATAACAGCGTCAATCTCTCTGTCCATTTTCTCAAGCATTATCCTGAAGTCCTGGAACCTCGGGACATCAGGAAAAGTTTCGAGGGTTCTGGTTGTATGGGCAGCGCCCATATCGGTGTCGCAAAGGGCAACAATATTGGCAAGACCTGTACTGTCGAAAGCCCTGATAATGCTTCCACCCTGGTTGCCGATGCCACAACACGCGATGTTGACCCGGTCGCTGGTTTTTGATAAAACAGACTGTGGCAGGTTAAGACCTGATACTTTTTTCGTTATAATTGTGGGAATAGCAGTAGCTGCCGATAATACCAGCACCTTCTTCAGGAACCGGCGGCGTGAGGATTCATTTGACTCCATTGTAATAGAATATTAGGTTATTATTAGATCGGTTACAATGTAATAATAATTTTGTTGCAAACTATCGGTAAGAACAATCAGGCCAGATATTTATTTAATAGTTTATATAATTTATTACTGTCTATGGGCTTTATCAGGTAATCATCGAATCCTGCCTCCCTGAATTTTCTTATATCTTCAACCATTGCGTAGGCAGTCTGGGCAATTACAATTAATTGAGGCTTTTCTGCCCTGAGTTGCTTCAAAACTTCAAAACCACTCATTTCAGGTAGCTGAATATCAAGTAAAATCAGATCAGCATCACTTTTCCTGAATTCGTCAATTGTTTTAAGTCCGTTTCTTGCCATTATCAGCGTTGCACCAGTCCGCTCCAGCAGGTATAACATAATATCGCCGGAATACTGGTCATCTTCGGCTATTAACACCTTTTTCCCTTTAAGCACGGGTATTCCCGGTGTGCTTATCTGTTTCCTGCCCGATGGTTTATTTTTCCCGGTCAAGGCTGCATCGACCGGAAGTGTGAAAAAGAAGGTCGACCCGCTTCTGACATCAGACTCAAGCCGGATCTCTCCGCCAAGCATTTTCGCATAAGACCTGGAAATTGTGAGTCCGAGTCCCGATCCCTGAAAAGCCTTTGCATCTTCTATATCTGCCTGTTCAAACCGGTTAAATATCGCCTCCTGCCTGTGGAATGGTATGCCTATGCCGGTATCGGCAACATAATACTCAAGGTGGTCTGCTTTAAGCTTAAAACCAACTTCAATTTTTCCATGATCGGTAAATTTGATGGCATTTTTTATCAGATTGGTCAGGATGGAATCAATTTTTGTACGATCGGTCTTCTGAATAGCATATTCTTTTGGAACCAAATCTTTCAAAATCAGCTCCAACCCTTTCTGTCTCGCCTGGGGCAGGAAAAACTCAATAAGATTTTCAAGCTGTTCGTTTAAGTTACTTTCAGTTATATACATTTTAACCTGGCCGGTCTCAATTTTGGAAATGTCAATTAAATCATTAACCGTGTCGAGCATACGGTGGCCGCTCTTTTGTATTATATCGAGATATTTGAGTTGCTTGTGCTGATCGAGTCCGGGTTCTTTCAGTATTTCTGCAAAGCCGAGTATCCCATTCATCGGTGTTCGCATCTCATGGCTCATATTGGCGAGAAACGCCAGCTTAAGACGATCATTTTCTTCTGCCTTCTCCTTTGCAGCAATCAGATCTTCCACCATCTTTTTTCTTTCAGTAATGTCTTCTCTTATCGAAACAAAATTAATAACCTCTCCTCTATCATTCAGAATTGGAGAAATGACAGTTTCTTCCCAGAAAAGCTGGCCGCTTTTCTTTTTATTCCTGAATACGCCGGTCCAGTCCCTGCCGGAAAGAATGGTTGACCACAGTTGCTGGTAGAATTTCTTACTCTGGTAACCAGATTTTAGTATTCTCGGATTCCTGCCTTTGACCTCTTCCAGCGAATAGCCGGTAGTTTTAACAAAAGCAGGATTAACATATTCGATATTGCCCGAAGTATTTGTTATCACAATAGAAACGGGACTTTGTTCAACTGTTCGGCTTAGAAGCTTAAGTTGTTTAATGGCGGTTTTCTTTTCTGTCACA
Organism: uncultured Bacteroidales bacterium; assembly: GCA_964421595.1. Taxonomy (GTDB): domain Bacteria; phylum Bacteroidota; class Bacteroidia; order Bacteroidales; family PUMT01; genus PXAP01. The sequence continues at coordinate 25,230 of CAYQXY010000003.1, forward strand.
TCATGTACGATGGAGTGCAGCAGCTCCTTTCCTCCGGAGGTGATTATATTGCTGTAAACTTCAACATCTCTTTCTGTTCCATCAGAAATGCGGTGCCGGAAATTAAACTTTGTATTGACTGAATGCCTTGCACGTTCTATTTCTTTTAATAATTCCGGGGCAGAAAGAGTATTTATCTGAGACATGTTCATTTTTTTCATCTCATCTTCCTTCCACCCGTAAAACTTTTCAGCGGCTTCATTAGCCTCGAAGATGTTACCGGTTTCAGGATCAATTATCAGCTTAACAGCAACATGGTTCCTGAAAAGATTCCTGTATTTTGTTTCGCTGGCACGTAGCTCTTCTTCGGCCTGCTTACGATTGGTGATATCGCGAACGAAGAATAATCCGCCGTTCAGATTACTGTATACAATTGGTTCACCAGAAGTCTCAATCCATACCTCCTGCCCGCCTTTTGCCTGAAAAATCTTCAGTTCAAAAAATGTGCTGTCTCTATTCTGACCCTCATTAATGGTTCTTATTCTTTCACGTACTATAGAATGGTAGTCAGGGTGAATATAATCCATTACCGGACATCCGATTAGTTCGCTGGAATGAATTACTCCAAAGAGCTTGCAGGCCGCAGGGTTCAGGAATGCAAACCTGCCTTTTGTCTGTATGAAGATCGGATCGGGTGCTCCTTCCACTATGATCCGAAAAAGATTTTTGTCCATTTTTATATGTTTTACCGGCAATCCTGGCTGTATATTTATAACACTTATCAGCCCTGCCGGATTTTATGAATACCAGACATAGCCTCTGTGCGCTATTTATAAATGCATTTTAATTATCCTCGATCAAGGAATTATATTACTGGCGAACCATGCTCTGACCCTGAAAGGGTCTGCTATTATTCATTGCGGTAAATGTAATTATATTTATTTAGATTTAATCTGCTTTCGGCAATTTGGAATGATTAATTGATTTACAATTGTTTTAACCTGAAAATCAATAATAAACGCTAAAAAAAACAAACCTTTTTTCTAAAAACCGTTAACTCGCTACCATGATCTGTTCCTTTTTTCAACAGCAAAACTAACGGAACCAAAAAATGCCGCGCTTACGGAAAATGTCTAAAAATCACTGCTTTTTCTAAAAACCGTGAACTCGCTGCGGTTTGCTTTTACCTTTTTTTCTACAGCAAAAAAAAGGTAACGAAAAAAAGGCGGGAATAAAACCGTTCCAAACAAGTTCTGTATTCAAACTCTTTTTGTGGTTTCAGGCCTAGTTGCCGGCAAGTGGATCCTGCTTAAGCCGGCGCGAAAGATACCTGTCAAGGGTGCGGACACGCAGTGGCTCCTGAAGGAATTTCTTGTCACTGTCAAGAAGTATCATCGTGGGAGTGCCGTTAATATTAAAATCACGGGCCAGGGGGCAGTCCCACTTCTGAAATGAACTATAGCTTATCCATGGGTGCTTTTTATCTTCTACCTCGGCAAGCCACATTTCCCGGTCATCTTCAATACCTATGGCGATAATTTCAAGAAAACCGGTATTATTATAGTCATTGTATATTTCAAGTAAATCTTCCATGACACCTTCACAATGAGGGCACCAGCTGCCCCAGAAAACTAACAGTGTATGCCTTGCATTAATATCGGCAAGGTTTATGTTCTTTCCCTGCAGTGAAGTAATATTGAATCCTGGTACCACATCTCCGCCCGAAAAAGCTTCTTTTCCTTTTCCTGTTAATACCTGATCGCGAAGGACCCCTTCCTCAAAGCAAACATCACCAAGAAGATACCTGCTTCGCAAATGATCAGCAACCAGATCCATTTCCATGCCGTCAAACCCGTTAATCAGAAATTCAAGTACATAATAGAATACCTCCTCGTTTTTCATTGTTTGCTGCATGATGACATCGACTGCATCAACAAGTTCATACTCCTGCTCATCTGCATCATACCCGCTGCCGGTATACAGGGCAAGGTAGCGTAAAATTTTACGGGGTACCAGATCGGTATGCAAAAGTACCGGATCGGCCAGCTGATCTTTACCAAAAAAATTGGTTTTAAGCTCTGTCAATTCCGCATCACTGCCAGGCGAATCAATAGCCGGGAGCTTATAAAATGAAGCAATACTGGCAAAGACCGTCCCTTCATTCTTCTTTACAAGGTTATCTATGTAGTTAGATCTCCGGTTCTGTACTCTGCGGTATTCACGCTTGAGTCGGCGACTGAAACTGCCACTTTCCGGGTAATCAATAAGCGCAGTACTGAGAACGCCGATTTTCTGGTCAAAATCATCCATCCGATCGAGGAACTTATAGTACAGCTCATTCTGTTCAGAAACGATAATTTTCATACTATCGGCCGGATTGCCGTAATGTGTGCTGAATACCACCGTGCTGCCATCCCAGATTATATCAATCGCAGGCGTCTGCCTGTCATATTGCCCTGTTCTGCCTGAATTTCCCAGCGCCAGACGATAGAGGCCATTGTTCCTGTTACGCGGGAACAGAAATTCAAAACTCCCGTCAAATGATGCCATGGCTGAATCGAGAAGGTTGACCTGATCGCCATACAATTTATAAAGAAATACTTTGCTGCCGGGCAATCCATGAACGCTACCGTATATACGGCTGCTTCCGTAATTCCGATCAGGTGCCGTGTTGCTGGATATGTCATTCCGCGAACAGCCCAGCATTACAAACAGAGTCAATATGTAAATAATGGATCGCATGGATTTGTTTTTTAATGAGTGCTAAACAGCGAAAATACGATAATTGAACCGACTTTAAAAAGAATGATGATACAAATCATTTATAAAATAACTGTTTTTAACTGCAAATGTTATAATTTCGCCTATCCGATAAAAAAACTAATCCATTTATTTCTGCCGGCTAAAATAGCAGGGAAAAAAAATTAGAATCAACGAAATCAATAAACTATGCCAGGTTACAAAAAGACAAATATCATCGCGGGGTGGATGGTTTTTATCATTGCCACGTCAGTTTACTTTATGACAATGGAGCCCACTGCAAGCTGGTGGGATGCAAGTGAACGTATTACCGCAGCCTATAAGCTCGAAGTACCACATCCGCCGGGAGCACCATTCTTCATCCTTATGGGAAGGTTCTTTACCATGCTTGCTCCGTCACCCGCTCTGGCTGCAATGTTTATGAATGCAATGTCAGCTCTTGCGGCCTCATTCACTGTAATGCTGCTGTTCTGGATAATTACCCACCTCGGCAAAAGGGTTATTGCTCCCGGAGTGGAGCCAACACGATCGCAGACTTTCTCGCTGATGGGTGCGGCCCTGGTGGGTTCAATGGCTTTCTGTTTCTCCGACACTCAATGGTTCGTGGCTGTTGAGGCTGAAGCGTACGCGACAAGCGGCTTGTTTACAGCCCTGGTATTCTGGGCAATACTTAAATGGGAAAATGTAGCAGACAAGAAATATTCTGCAAGCTGGCTCATTCTTATAACATACCTGATGGGGCTCTCAATTGGTGTGCACCTTCTCAACCTGCTTGCCATTCCGGCCATCGTTTTTGTGTATTATTTCCGGAAGTACCCTGTTACCCGCAATGGGATTATTTATTCGTCAATTGTCTCTGTCCTGCTTCTCGGGGCCTTTGTTTATGTAATTGTTCCGGGAGTGGTCAGGTTTGCAAGTTTTTTTGAACTGATATTTGTAAACTCATTCGGACTTCCCTTTCACAGTGGTGTGCTGTTTTTTGTTTTGCTTTTAGGGGGACTGATCAGCTGGGGTCTTTATTATACTCAAAAGAATGGACGCCCGGTTCTTAATTCGATACTGCTCGGACTGACTATGGTGCTGATCGGTTATTCATCATATACCGTTGTTTTAATTCGGTCATCAGCCGGGCCCCCTATGGACCAGAATTCACCGGATAATATTTTTTCACTGATCTCATACCTGGCACGTGAGCAGTATGGCGCCAGTCCCCTGCTTTTCGGACAGTACTACACTGCACCACAGACTGATGTTGTAGAGGGCAGAATGCAGTATATTACCGAAGGTGGACGGTATGTCGAAACCACCCCCAGAATGAAAGCAGAATTTCATCCCGACTTTACCGGCTTCTTTCCCAGGATGTGGAGCAACAGCAGCCAGGGCCATATCAGGGAATATGAACGGTGGGGCAATGTAACCGGTCGCCAGGTCAGGGTAACACGTGACGGTGAGACAGAGCTCCTTATCCGTCCCACTTTCGGTGAAAATCTGAGGTTCTTTTTCAGATACCAGGTATGGCATATGTATGGAAGATATTTTATGTGGAATTTCGTGGGAAGGCAGAATGATATCCAGGGACATGGCGAACTTCTCAGGGGAAACTGGCTCAGCGGAATAAATTTTATCGACCAGTGGAGGCTGGGACCGCAGGATAACCTCCCTCCGCACATGGCAAACTATCCCTCACGCAATACATATTTCTTCCTGCCCCTGCTGTTGGGCCTGGTTGGACTTTTTTTCCATCTGAAAAGAAGCAGGAACGACTTTGCTGTGGTTCTCATGCTTTTCTTCTTCACCGGCCTTGCTATCATTGTTTTTCTCAACCAGACACCATTGCAGCCAAGGGAAAGGGATTATACCTATGCCGGGTCCTTTCTGGCATTTGCAATATGGATAGGCATGGGTGTGCTTGCACTGATTGAATGGCTGAATAAAAAATTCCCTCACAAACTAAGCAGTATTCTGGCAACAATTGCTGCCTTTCTCCTTGTGCCGGTGCTTATGGGCTGGCAGAACTGGGATGATCACGACCGTTCCGGCAGGTTCACTGCCAGGGACTTTGCATTTAACTACCTGAACAGCACCGAGCCTGATGCAATTATATTCACCTTCGGCGATAATGATACTTTCCCGCTCTGGTATGCACAGGAGGTTGAAGGTGTCCGTACCGACGTCAGGATAGTTAACCTGATGTTGCTGAACGCCGACTGGTACATAGAGCAGATGAGGAGGCAGAAGAATGATTCTCCTCCCGTACCTTTTTCCCTGCCCAGAAGCAAATATCTCGATGGTACAAATAACCTGATCTATATTATAGAAAAGCTTGATTACCACGTTGACCTGCGTCAGGTTGTCGATTTTATTGCCGACGACTCCGATGCAAGCAAGGTAAGGGTTACCGGTGGCCGACAGATTGACTATATACCAACAAGGCAATTCAGGCTAAGGGTCGATGCCGATAAGGTGATTGAAAACGGAACTGTCGCACCTGAACTGAGGGACGAAATTGTCGGATCGATCGACTGGGAAATCAATGAAGATTACCTGGTGAAAAATCAGATGATGGTGCTCGACCTTCTTGCATCAAATAACTGGGAAAGGCCCGTTTACTTTGTGAGCGGTGGTAGTGAGGATGCTCTTGGACTCGAGAACTATTTTCAGCTCGAAGGATTTGCCTATCGCCTGGTGCCCATTTATTCGGACGGCAGTGATTTTGAATATGGCAGGGTAAATACAGAGGTCATGTATGATAACTTCATGAATAACTTCTCATGGGGAAGGATGAATGAGCCTGATGTGTATCTTGATCATTACAATATCCGCACTTTAAGTATACTGAGGCTCAGAAACAAATTTGCAAGCCTTGCAAACGCCCTTGTTGCCGAGAACAAGGCCGATTCGGCGCTGATGGTACTTGACCGCTGCATGGAACTGATGCCTGTAGATAAGGTGCCTCATGAGTTCATGCTGCTTTCTGTTGCTGAATCTTATTACCTGGCTGGAGCTCCTGAGCAGGGCAATGAGATACTCGAAGATTACTTCAATACTGTTTCGCTTGAAATGGATTATTACCTTTCATTTCCAAGGAGGCTTGCCATTCATACAGATCTGGAAAAACGCACTTCGTTGCAGCTGATGAACGAGATGGTAAGAATGACCCAGTCGTTTGACCAGAAAGAAGTGTCAGAAGGCTTCCGGGTCAGGCTCGACCGGTATATGGAAAGGATGACAGGTGCGTTTTAATTGACGAGTATGGTACGGGTTGCACTTTCACCATTAACGGAAAGGCGCAGCAGATACAACCCTTTTGGGAAGTTCCTGACATCTATTTCGTGAATGGCAAATGAGTAAGGTTTAATTATGCTTGTGTACATAATCATTCCCCTGAGGTTCAGTATTTCGAGGGTAATGTTATCCTGCATCTGTCCGCTTTCAATTTTAACATGAAGCTTCTCCGAAACCGGATTTGGCCAGACCTTTATGTCCTTCTCAGGCAGGGCAGGTATTCCTGAACTGACGGGCGACTCTATAATGACCATATCGGTTCCTTTGCAGCCAAACTTGTCGGTTACGGTTACCGAATAGGTGCCGAAAGTGGTAACCTCATATTCGGGTCCTGTTGAATTGTCCTGCCAGAGATATGCTTCAAATGCACCGGGATCGAGTGTGACAGGCAGGCTTGAATAAAGGGTATCAGCATCGCCGGACATAACCGGAACCGGATTGCCATAAACATTGACTTTTTTCGTCAGGCTGTTGTTGTTATGATTACCGTCGCTGTCATATTCAAGCCATGCAAGGATTTCGTAAGTGCCCGGAAGAGTCATGTCTGCCATTTGGGAAAAAGTGTAAGTCACGGTGGAACCTGAATCAATATTATTCTGAAGTGTAATTGTTTCCCCGACAAGGGAACCATTATTTAACCTGTAAAAAACCTTTATTTTCTCGCCGGAAGGAACAGGGTGCCCTCCATTGTTCCAGATCTCAACTCCCAAAGTTTCTTTATCTGTCAGCTCACAGTCTGACAAAGGTGCTATTATGCTGGTGAGCGCCAGGTCAGCAAGTGGATACAGCACGTAAAGCGAATCGGATGCAGTGCAGTTATTGATATCTGTCACAACTACACTGAACCAGCCTTCAGCCGGTTCATCAATACTAAAGGTCTGGCCGGTACTGCCATCCTGCCAGATATAACTGCTGTACTGGCCGCCGGCATCAAGCAAAAGCGGATTCCTTACAACAATACTGTCCTTACCGTTTCCAATATCGGGGACAGATATCTTATTTACAAATATTGTTGCAGCGGCACTGTCGTTTTCACTCTTCTGGTCGGAAGAGAGTGTTGTCCACGCTTTTATTGAATACTCCCCTTCTCCTGTAAATGTGTAACTGCTAAAATCATGAGTTAACGTCTTCCCGGTTCCAAGCGGAGAATCAAGAGTAAGCTTTTCTGTCAGGGGCTCACCTCCGTTTACACTGAAAGATACATTAATATTAGCTGTGGCGGCTATATTTGTGTTTCCAAAGTTTTCAACAGTTACTCTAATTGTCTCCTCCGATTCAGAACAGGTTGCGTCAGGCAGCAACACTTCTGAGATCCCGATATCGGACACAAGGATAAGAACCTGTTTTGAATCATAAGCCTCGCAGCCATTCTCATCTGTTACAGTTACCGACAGATTGTTTATCCCCATTATTGAGGCTGTATAGGTCTGCTCAGTACTTTCGTCATGCCACAGATATGATGTAAACCCTGCTCCCGCATCGGCAGTATAAGTGAGTGTCTGTGTAACAACATCAGGACCAAGATCTATTACCGGAGGCTCAAATATTCCAACATCAACAACTGCTGTATCATTTGTCTGTCGCATATCGCCGGGCATTGTGACAAATACACTGACGTTGTACCAGTTTCCTTCTTCCAAAACGAGGGATTCTGAAAAGCTAATTTCTTCAGCCTCATCAGGTTCAAGAACAGAGCTCAGTACTCTTTCTTCAGTTACTACAGAACCATTGTCAATGCTGTATTCTATGGTGAATGGCCTGCCGGCTTCGAGGGTGACATTTCCTGCATTCTTTATCATAGCAGAAACAGATCCAACGGCAGAGATACCGCAGGATGTGGCCGGCGATATTACAGAATCGAGTGCCAGATCGTGAATTTCAAGGGTGACGATGATCTGGTCGGCCGACTGGCAATTGTTGTGATCGGTAACGATTACTGACAGTTCATTTGCTCCGGGTTGTGTTGCGGTAAAGGTTTGTTCGCTGCTGCTGTCGTGCCAGAGGTAGGTCGCATGTCCGCTACCGGCATCTACGGTATGTTCCCATGCCGGGATACTAATGTCATCGCCAAGATCAAGTGCCGGATATCCAAATACTTCGAAGCCTGTATCAAGGAGATCATTTGCTGTGTCGTTGTCGTTATCGAGGGTGACGCGGACTTTTATTCCGAATGTAACGACAGCTGTAAAGTCGAATGTCTGGACGAAGGTGTACTCCATTGATTCACCCGGGAGCAGAACTTCTGATAATGTAACAGTTTCTTCGGTTTCAGGGCCTCCGTCGACGGAAACAAATATCGAAAACTGATCATTTATGTTCAGTGTGTCAGTCCCGAAATTTTCAATTTTCACCTCAACTGCCTCTTCTATGCCCAATTCACAGGAAGAGAGGGGGGAAACCAGTTCTGTAACACCAATATCGGCAATCAGCCTGTTAACGTTTACCGAATCAATGGCAAAACAACCGGCAGCATCAGTTACTGTAACTGTAAACTTCCCTTCTGCAGTCACATTGAAAAAGCTTTCCATGCTCCCGTCATGCCAAAGGAAATCATAGCCGTCAATGCCTGCATATGCATCGATAACAACCGTGTCGGGCAGGACCGTGTATATATCTTTCCCAAGGTCCAATACGGGTATCGGGTTAAATGTCAGGTTCAGAAAGGTGCTGTCGTTGGAATGGCCTGTATTGTAAAAATCAATGTCTCCATCAAGAAGTGTATAGGAAGCAAGCTCAAATATGCCTTCGTCAGACAGGTCAATGCTGCCGGTAAAACGGTAATTGACAGTGCCTTCAGCAGGAAGTTCATTTTCAAGTATGAAATTCTCCATGAGTTTATTGGCACCATCGATATCGAGTCCGATCATGATGCCGGTACCTGCCGGCAGAGCCTCCAGGCCGAAGTTCTTTATCACCACCTCTGGCCTTAGCGGCAGTGCGTAGGCACATCCGGAGGTCAGGTTCAGTATATCCGTTACCCCGACATCAGGGGGAATATTGTATAGCTTTACGTTATCAAAAGCAAACCCATCATGGGTTTTTACACCAGGGGCGGAGACAAATTCTATCCTGAAACAAACATCCTCCTCTCCTGTATAATCATTAAGAAGGAAACGTGATGTATGCCATTTGTCACCCTCACCCGACCAGCCCCCCGGTGAGTTATACCAGTTCCAGGAGTATTCATCGCCTGTACCTTGTGCGCCAAGCATCTGCCATGTTGTCCTGCCGTCTGTCGAAATCATAACAGCCGCCCTGTCATCGGCGACCGGGGTATGCCACCAGCTCTTCATTTCAAATACCGGGTGGGCATGACCGCTCAGATCGAAGCAGGGGCCTTCCACCCATGAATGCTCCTGCTGATTGTAAATGCCTGAAACATTTGTCACCCATGCACTGCTTCCTTCGGCAGCACCGGTAATTACTGCTCCTGCCGGGTCACCCAGTTCCCATGACTCATTGGTACCGGATTTCCGCCAGAACATTGACGATTCACCTTCAAAATTCTCAGTATAGGGAAGCCCATAAACCGGCACCGAGAGTATATCTGTTTGTATTTCATCGTTTGCCGGTTCCTGGTCGCCGCTGTAAACAGTACGCACCCTTACCTTGTAAAGTCCGGGGACTGAAAAATCTGCCTTTGTCAAAAAACTGTATTCCAGGCTCCCACCAACGGGTATGCTGGCAGTAATTTCTTCGCCGATCCACGTTATACCGTTATCAATAGAATATTCTACCGGTATCGGGTCTTCCGTGGGTATTGCAGCAAAATTTTCAACTCTAACCCTTATGGTTTCGGCGGCAGACATTCCGCAGTCGCCAAACGGTCCAAGTAATTCTGCAACACCCATATCACGGGTTATATACTCGCCTGTTACCGCGAAATTGTCGATATTCCAGCCAGAATAACTACTTGTAGTCTCACCAATGCCAAACCTGATACGTATATCTCCTTTTCTGTCGGCCATGTCAGAAATTGGATAACTTTTCTGTACCCAGCTGTCATCCAGTACGAAATTGTTGTTTCTCCATATCTTCGACCAGGTATTACCGCCGTCACTGCTCAGTTCAATATAGGCACCGTCCCACATTGAAACATTGAGCCACTGCCTGAACCTCAGCACAACATCCTTGTAATAAAACAGATCCAGTGAAGGAGAAATAGCCAGATAATGCTCTGTTGTATCTGACTGACCGATCCCGTTTCTGTATTTAAATTCCGGATCATCTAACCCGGATACATCGGTCCCCAATACCCTTGATCCGTTATAGGCAACAGATGGATTGGGCCCTCCCGGGGTGGCCCCGCCGCCAATGGGTTCGGCAATCTCAAATTCATGGGTCAGGGTCCAGCCCTTGTCCTCATCAAAATTGTCATAGAAAATGCTGGTCTGCACCGGTCTTGAGCCGGCTGGAGATGTTGATGCTACAGGAAAAACCGAGTTTCCAATCTCAATTGAGGAAGCATTGAAAGAACCATCTATCCTGTTACCGTGCATTGCCCCGGCATCTACATCATAAGTTACCCATAAATAGGTGACTCCTGTAGGCAGACTGGCATCGATATTTGTGAAAACAGCCTCCCCGTCAACAAAGCTGGCGGCAGTGCCAATTTGCGACACAGGCAGGAATGAAGCAGAAGTTGTACGGAACAGTTTGACTCCACCGGGTATTATATCATTATCGGATGTATTAAGTGAATTTACCCTTAATGACTTTAACTTCAGGTCGCCGGAATTTCCGGTTACATTTACCCTTACCCTCAGCACCTCGTTATTTTCTGAGCCGGCAAGCACAAAATCGGTGTTTGCCTGGGTAATAGTCAGTGATTCAACCTCCCTTTCCAGCACGCCTGTTTCAATTACCTCGATCTCATCCAGCACCACACCATGGCCCCATCTGGTCTGGCCCTCGAATGCAAGATAATATGTTTTGGATGGATCGGGTAATGGTATTATATGCTGGGTCCATACATCAAAAGCATCAAGGTACTCTGCCAGCAATACCCATTCGGCAGTTGCTGAGGTCCGGTAATAAACCCTCAATTGATCCCACTTTGTTTGTTCGGTCCACGTCCACGGTACCTGGGCATGCCAGAATCTGAGCTCAGGCTTTATAGCATATTCCAGGTCGATAGCCCTGGTGATAAGCATGGTTTTTTCATTATTTTCACTTTGCTTCTGAAAATATGCATTATAGGTTCCCTGGTAGGCCCTGTCAGGGTTCCTTCCATTATCTATATCGGCATCGGGATTAAAGTTATTAGGATCATTCGGATTATGGCCCCCATTCCTGTAACGCCACTCAACAGCCGGCCCGGTAGTCACAGTTTCAGTCCACCCCACAGGCTTTCCGCTTTCAAAACCTTCATAAAACAAGACTTCATCCTGAGCTGATATGAGCCGGGAGCAGGTTAATATAATAATGATCAATAATAAAAAATATTTCATCCGAATAACTTATAGCAATCAGTCTTATTATAAGCAAGATACATTAGTGTCCTTGTGTACCACGGATGGATCACCCCTGCATTTTACCCTCTTTCGTGTATCCCGGCACTTGTGAGAAGTACAGCTGTGTTAATCCACTACAATTTATACGGCATTTTACAAGGGGTTGTTACATTTTGTATTGACGAAATACAATTTTTTTGGGATGAACGATTAAATATCATGGACGAATACAAACTTTTGGCAGATTATTCCGTAAAAAGAGCGAATGAACCTATCAGCCAACATATCACTCTGCCCAGGGAAAAAGCCGGCGCGGGGAAATTTCCTGCTTCTATTTGCAGCAATGATGATGTGTGCGCTGGTTTCATTTGGCCAGGATCAGCCCGAAGCGCTGTTTCTTGCTCCCGAGCAGGTATGTGCGCCAGCATCAGAAACTATTAAGAACGAATCGTTAAATGCAACAACTTACAGGTGGTTTGTTGATGGTACTGAGGTTGCCGGAGACTTTTCCGGTGATCTGACATGGAATTTTGAAAATAGCGCAGGCTTTCCATATACAGACAGGCTTGTTGAGATACGGCTGGAGGCAGAGAATACGGAAGGTATATCAAGTTTTACCAAAGAAATAAAAGTACTGCATGAAGTTGAAGCTTCCTTCACACGAGATCCGGTACAAGGTTGTCATGCGCTTGAGGTTGAATTCACAAATACCTCTACAGGCAATACCGGCACCTGGGTATGGAATTTTGGTGACGGAGGATCGTCCGGTGATGAGAGTCCGTCACATGAATATTTTAATTTTCATTCTCCCACAGATGAAATTTATACCGTCACCCTTGAAGCAATTTCTCCAAACGGTCTTTGTAAAAGCACGGCTTCCTCAACGGTGACAGTGACACCTTTTACCGAGGCGCTCTTCAGTATCGATACCATTGCGGGGTGCGGAACAATTGATGTGGAAATTGAGAATCTTTCAACATTGTGGGCTGATGAATATCGGTGGAACATGGGTGACGGTTCGCCCGATATCATCACTCTCTACGGCGACCCACCAATTACCCACACATACAATAATCCGGGAGGTGGTCCACTCTACTTCACAATCACCCTGACTGTTACTGATGGTGTCTGTACAGATGTAATGGAGCAGACCGTAACGGTATATCCTGCGGTTAATGCCGGATTTACAGCTAATCCCTCAGAAGGATGTTCTGAACTTACCGTTGAGTTTATAAACAATTCCGTTAACGGAACTGATTATCTCTGGGAATTTGGTGACGGGGGCACAAACTGGGTTGAAAGCCCTTTCCACACCTATCCGAAAAACCTGACAGATGCAGATGTGACTTATGATGTCAGGCTATTTGCATTGTCAAACGGGATCTGCAGGGATTCGACAAATTATATTCCAATAACAGTCAGGCCCCATGTTGAGGCAGATTTTGCTCTTGATAAAGCAGAAGGCTGTCACCCTCTTGCCCTTAATATTACAAATAACTCATTAAGGGCAGTTACCTGGTTATGGGAGGTTATTGATCCGGGTAATAATATAATTCAAACAGGGAATGCTGAAACATTCAATCCCCTTCCATTGCAAAATACAGGGCATACAAATCCAGTCGATTACACGATCAGGCTTACTGCTTTCCGTGGTACATGCTCCGATATTATCGAAAGGACTGTCACGGTCTACCCTGACGTACTTGCTGCCTTTTCGGCTATTGATCCGCCAGGTGGATGTTCTCCTCACTCCATATTATTTAATAACCTGTCACAGGGAGCATCCCTTACCTGGCACTGGGACTTTGGTGACGGCGGGAGTTCAGACGAGGAAGATCCTGTCCATGAGTGGGAAAGAAATATGACCGGTACTGACAAGGTTTATGAGGTCAGGCTAACTGCTACTTCGGCTGATCTGTGCAGCCATGTTTCAGACCCTGTTGAAGTAACTGTCTATCCCTATATCGAAGCGGGGTTTGTAATAGATTATGCCGAAGGCTGCCATCCGTTTACGGTAACAATAACGGACCAGTCGCATGGGGCATCTGACTATACATGGACTATGGGCGACGGGACAACATATATCAATCCGGGCAGTGTTTTCACCCATGAATACCAGAATACCGGCACCACCACGGTTGATCGTACCATAAGACTGGATGTTGAAAACCCCCGATTCTGTAATGATTTTGCTGAGCGTACTATAACCGTATATCCTGAACTCATATCTGATTTCACTGCCAGTTTTACTGATAGCTGCGATCCACTCACTGTTCAGTTTACAAATCAATCGGTGAATGCTGATACTTATCACTGGGATTTTGGCGACGGGGAAATATCGTACGATGAGGATCCTCTCCATACATTTTATAATCCGGATATTACCGACACGGTCTTCACGGTGGTTCTAACCAGCTATTCAGCCGGAGGAGAATGCATTGAAACAAGTTCAATGAATATTACCGTTAACGGACGTGTAACTGCAGGTTTCTCCTTTATTCATCAAACCGGTTGCAACCAGTTTGATGTTGAATTTATAAATTCCTCTCACGGTGCGACATCCTACAGCTGGGATTTCGGCGATGGCAGCATGCCGATAAACACAACATCGGCTCTCCCGGTTTCACATATATTTGGAAACAGCAGCTATTCGGCATCTGCTGAATATACTGTAACCCTTACTGCATGGAATGATGCCGGCTGCCCTGATATAAAGACTGAAGTAATAAAGGTTTATCCCGATATCAGCGCACTGTTCTCAGTTTCCAGCCAACAGGGGTGCCAACCCCTTACTGTAGATTTCGAAAACCTAAGCCAGGGCGGATTTCACTACCACTGGGATTTTGACGATGGAAATACATCAGGGGAATCCGATCCTCAGCATACCTTTATTAATACGCGTACAACCGACCGAAATTACAATGTCAGGCTGGTTACAACAGCTGAAAACAATGTTTGCAGCGACTCTTTTTTCATGAATATTCTGGTACACCCCTATGTACAGGCTGATTTTGATTTTACCGGAAGCCCTGGTTGCACGCCATTCGATGTACTCTTTGAAAACTCTTCAGTTAATGCGATAAGATATCACTGGGACTTTGACGACGGTAATGACAGTACAATATATAACAACAATCCATTCACCTACAGATTTACCAACACCAGTTTTTCTTCTGTTGCCTCCTACCAGGTAACAATGACTGCCTATAGTAATGAAGGGTGTGAGCATGTTATTTCCAAAACTGTCAACGTATATCCTGATATCATTGCAGAATTTCTGCCTGATGCAACAGAAGGTTGCCACCCGTTTGACATCGGTTTTACAAATACCAGCAGCGGCGGTTTTCATTATGCATGGGACTTCGGCGACAAAACCTCATCGGCAGAAGGCAGTCCACGACACACCTTCACCAACACAGGAACAGTTGACAGTATCTATACGGTAACCCTTCTGGTAACTGCTGAAAACAATGCCTGCAGTGATGAATATTCTATCGATATCACCGTTCATCCATATATAAACGCCGGCTTCGATTTTACAGAAGCCATACAGTGCACACCGGCCGAATTCAACTTCACCAACTCTTCAACAGGGGGCACTTTATTCAGGTGGGATTTCGGCGATGGTACAGACAGCATTACATATAATATGACCGGCTTTGCACGGACCTTCGCAAATCCATCCTTTAACGACGCAGTTGAATATATTGTCACCCTGGAGGCCGAAAACAGTGCAGGTTGTACTCATCAGGTGCAGAGATCGGTTAATGTTTACCCAGATGTCAGGGCCATGGTTACACCATCTGTATCCGAAGGGTGTCACCCGCTGACTGTTGATTTTGAAAATGTTTCGAGAGGGGGCTATACTTTTCAATGGGATTTTGGCGACGGTTCGGCAACCGATAAAGATTCACCTTCACACACTTTTACAAACTTCACCAACAGCACCATTACCAGGGTCGTTAAGCTGAGTGCCACTTCCCAGGCTTTTTGTTACAGCGATACCAGCTTTACAATAACAATTCACCCGCTGCCCAAACCCTTCATAAACATTGAAAACTCAATCGCATGTCCGCCTTTTGACCTGGAAATAGAAAATGGCACTGTAGGTGCACAGAGCTACAGGTGGTTTACCGGCGACGGTGAAAGTTTTACAACGGGGTCAGCATTGCCTTTTACACACAGGTACCTCAACACAGGAGCTGAAATTGCTGCATACGATCTCAGACTGATTGCCGAAACAGAATTTGGCTGCATTGATTCTGCCATGCAGAAAGTTCATGTCTACCCCGATGTTATAACTTCTTTTTCATCGGTTACCGAAGGTTGCAGTCCCCTTACGGTAAGGTTTACCGATGAGTCGGTCAGGGCAGCAGAGAATATCTGGGACCTGGGCGACGGATCTGTTTCCAGGCTTAAAGACCCTGTAAACCATTACTTCAACAATACTCTTTACGACACCAGTTTCACAGTGCAACAGATAGGCGTATCCCGCTATGGCTGCAGGGATACAATGAGCTACCTTATTGACGTCTATCCCCAGCCTGTCACCGAATTTATTGCACAACCGACACATCAGACCTGGCCTTCTGCAAGAGTCGAACTGACAAACACTACTAACCCAGGCTACTGGAACTTTGCCTGGGATTTTGACGATGGTAACACAAGCAGCCTGAAGGACCCGGGTTACCACACCTTCAGTGATTACGGTAACTATCAAATCAGCCTCCATGCTTTCAGCGACCATTGTTCGCATACGGTGACTCATACTGTACGTGTACTCCCGGCACCGCCGATTCCGAATTTCAACATCCCTGATCCCGGATGTGTCCCTCACCCTGTACAGTTCATCAACAATTCGGTATACGGGCATACCTGGCTATGGGATTTTGGCGACGGTAATACCTCAACAGAAGCAGAGCCATTCCATGTTTTTGAAATTCCGGGTATCTACAATGTCACCCTTACAGTTACAGGTGACGGGGGAACGCGGGTTGCCTACAGGGAAGTTGAGGCATATTCGCTGCCGGTTGCAGATTTTACAGTTGCACCTGAACTTGTTATGTTGCCTGGTCAGAAAGTACAGCTTTTTAACCTCTCCGAAAATGGCTACAGCTACCTGTGGGATCTTGGTGATGGCACCCAGTCGTCTGAGCAAAATCCGGTTCACCAGTACACTGAAACCGGAGAATTTGATATAAGTCTGCGTGCATGGACAGTGAATGAATGTTACAGTGAGGTTATAAAATACAATTCCGTAAGGGTAACCGGCGAGGGTATTATCCGGTACCCGAATGCATTCAGGCCTGACATTTACGGCCCCTCGGGAGGCTATTACGACAGGAACGCCATTAATCCGAACACCGTGTTTTATCCGCTTCATGCAGGTATTGAGGAGTACCGGCTGGAGATTTACAACAGGTGGGGTGAGTTGCTGTTTGTCAGCGAAGATGTTGATATAGGCTGGGATGGCTACTATAAAGGAATGATCTCCAAACAGGACGTATACGTGTGGAAAGTCTGGGGCACTTTTATCAATGGTGTAAGTTTCATTAAGGCTGGTGATGTAACTCTATTGAGATGACAGAAAGAATTAAGCATATAATATCATATGATGATGCCCCGACGGGCATGAGGGCAGGGTTGCTCCTGCTTGTGATATTGCTTTTTTCTTTTTTCAGGCTTTCGGCACAAACCGATACTGAGTTCTGGTTTGTTGCACCCGAAGTCACATCGGGACATGGGGCTTCAGGAGGAGAGCCCATTAAGCTGAAAATAACCACACAGGCACTCCCTGCTACAATCAGGATAACCCAGCCGGCAAATGCTTATCATGCAACCAATAATCCAGGTGGTTTTCCTGAAATTCTCCTGGAAGATATCCCTGCCAACGAGGTAAGAGAAATTGATCTTACCCCGTTTATCGACATTATAGAAAACCGTTGGTGGGGTCCGGATCCAAAGAACGATTTCGGACTTCATATTACTGCGACCAATATGATAACTGCCTACTATGAGGTAGGTACCCATAATAATCCGGATATATTCTCGCTCAAGGGAAGAAATGCCCTTGGTACCGAGTTTTACACACCTTTCCAGATATCTGATCCTAATCATTTCGATTATACCCCCATGCCTTATTCGGCTATTGATATAGTAGCAACAAGAGACGGCACCGAAATAACCATTACCACAAGAAAAGCCTCTACGCTTGGAGTTGCAGGAGTGCATACAATATCTCTGGATCGGGGACAAACATATTCTGTTGCACCTGCAGGCTATAGCCTTCTGGCGGCCGATCGGCTTGACGGGACCAAAATTACTTCAAACTATCCTATAGCTGTTACAATTAAGGATGACTCAGTGGCAGCCAGTAATGGTGGTTGCAAGGACCTGATAGGCGACCAGCTTATTCCGACCAGCATTATAGGACATGAATATATAATTATGAAAGGGCGCCTTTCATTAATAAATGAATATGCCTATATTCTTGCAACCGTCGATAATACGCAGATTTACATCGATGATGTATATACAGCAACTATAGATGAAGGTGAAACCTGGAGGTACCTGATTACCGATTTCAATCCATATACATATATCAGCACAAGGATAAGCCCGACTGTATCGGCCCCTTCATATGTACTGCATGTTGCAGGGTTTGGCTGTGAAATGGGAGGAGGTATCCTGCCCCCGGTGAATGTCTGCACAGGGTCCACCCAGGTGGGATTCACCCGGTCAAAAGCGGAAAGTTTTTTCCTTAATATCATGGTCAGGGCAGATGCACAGGATGGTTTTCTCTTTAACGGTGCACCACACGCGATGCTTGATGCAGCGATATTCCAGCCAATACCCGGAACAACCGACTGGCTTGCCGCTAATATAGGGAGTATAGGTACTGGAACTATCCCTGTTGGTGTTGCCAGCATGATTTCAAACACAAAGGATGTTTTTCATCTTGGAATCATTAACGGAGGTGAAACATCAGGAACCATGTACGGCTATTTCTCCGATTTTAACGCGCTGGAGATCAGGGCTAATGTGGCGGGAACAACTTCCAATGTTTTGAGAACCTGCTACGGTGTTCCTGCTCAGCTGTTTGCCTCGGGCGGCACCAAATTCAAATGGGAACCCCATATATACCTTGACGACCCCTTCAGTCCGACTCCCTGGGTTAATCCCCTTGAAAGCAGACTTTATACCGTAACCATATCGGGTGCCTGCAATATGGATGCCGATACCACCATCTCCGTTCAGGTATCAACCCCTGTCGAGGCTATGTTCACATTTGAGCAGGGAAGCGTTTGCGCACCTGAAACGGTTAACTTTGAAAACCACTCCTCCGGAGGGAAAAATTTCAGGTGGTATGTTGATGATGTGCTGATCATGGAAGAAACACTTACCTTAAAAGATTCCGATAACAACATTATATTTCCACCGCCCATTGCCTCAAATTTCGAATATACATTTCAGAATACCACCGACACACCTGAGGTCCGAAGAATTGAATTAAGGGTAAGAAATGGTGACGGCTGTTCTGATTTTATTACCAGGGAAATAACTGTATATCCAGAAATTGTATCGGGATTTACAGCAACCCCGCTGGCTGCCTGCGATCCGGCAGAGATCAGCTTTACCAACACCTCTTCTGGAAACACCGATAAATGGTTCTGGAATTTTAAAGATGGTACTTCTTCTCCGGCCGAACACCCCACGCCACATATCTTCTTTAACCGTGACCTGTCAACCGATACCACTTACATGGTAAGCCTTACGGCGATCTCTCCATTTCAATGCCGTGACACATTCATTCAAGCAATAGTTGTAAGCCCGTATCTGGAGGCTGGCTTTACATTTGACGACCCGTCAGGTTGTGCCCCGTTTGATCTTGTAATTGCCGACCAGTCGGTTGGGGCCACAGAGTACCACTGGACATTTGGAGATGGCAATGGGTCTCCTCTTGCTTCCCCGGTTCACACATACCAGAACGAAGGTGCAAGCAGTGAGATATATACAGTCAGGCAGGCGGTGAGGAATGCTCAGGGTTGTGTGCAGGTAATGGAAAGGGATATAACTGTCCATCCACGTGTAACTGCCGGCTTCACCGCCACACCTGAAGAAGGCTGTTCACCCCATACTGTTAATTTCACAAATTCGTCATACGGGGCGATACGCTATGAATGGGACTTTGGAGATGGTACCAGCTCGACAGAAACCATGCCGGTACATACATATCCGGTTAACCTGACAGGTAACGGCATAATATACGAAGTTACACTTTCAGCCTTTTCGGCAGAAGGCTGCATGGATATCATGGTTGAGGAAGTGACGGTCCATCCATGGATAGAGGCTTCATTCACCATCGACAATACTGCGGGATGCCATCCGCTAACAATTACCATTAACAATAATTCTGCCGGAGCAGATCAATACCTGTGGACCTTCGGTGACGGATCGGACGATTCAGACACGGGGGCATCGTCTTTTAACAGGACCTTCAGGAATACCGGATCAACCGATATTACTTACCGCATTGAGCTCGAGGTAACCAATAACCAGGGTTGCACCGATGTTGCTTACAGAGATATTGTGGTATACCCCGAGATAACGGCCAACTTCATCCCCACTCCCGATGACCCGAATATTTGTGAACCTCTGACCGTATCGTTCAACGACTGGTCAAAAAATGCGGCTAAATGGGACTGGGACTTTGGCGATGGAACCGGCTCTGACCTGCAGTCACCTTCACATGAATATTTTAATACAGGAACGGGGGATATATCGAGGCAGGTACGTCTTACAACCACTTCGGCCAATGGCCTGTGCACGGCAACCAACAGCTGGAATATAATAGTTCATGGCAGGGTTGAGGCAGATTTTGAGGTTGGAGCCAATACCGGATGCAACCCGTTTGAGGTTGATTTTATAAATCACTCCACCGGCGGTGCATCGTATATATGGGATTTTGGCGACGGCCAGTCTCTTTCAACAACATCGGCTGATATGGTAACTCACAGTTTCTCGAATAGCAGCTACTCGGCAATGAGAGAGTATGATATTACACTTATCGTGGAAAACTACGCAGGCTGTATATCGGAAACAACAAAAACAATAAATGTATACCCTGATATTGAAGCGGCATTCACTCCTTCGGTAATAGAAGGTTGCCATCCCCTGACTGTTGATTTTATAAATGAAAGCCTGGGTGCGCATCGCTACGAATGGGACTTTGGCGATGGAGGTTTATCATCGGAGACAAGCCCGGTGAGAACATTTACCAATACCGGGACTGAAAACGTCACCTACCGCGTTTTGCTGACTGCCATAGCCGGAAATAATGTTTGCCGTGATACAGAGTATGCAGATATCGTAGTTTCTCCGTATGTAAAAGCAGAATTCAGTCTGCCGGAAAATCTCGGCTGCAATCCTTTTGACGTATCAATTGAGAATAACTCTGTACACGCTACCAGTTATTTCTGGGACTTTGGCGATGGCACCGATAATATCACATATAATAAAGATACTTTTGTAAAGAAGTTCAATAACAACTCTTTCACATCCCCTGCTGCATACAATATAACAATGAGGGCTCAGAATGATATGGGTTGTTCAGATGAGATTTCAAGAAGCATCTCGGTCTATCCCGATATTCTGGCTGAATTTGAGGCCAGTGATACCATAGGATGCCACCCGCTGAGCGTTGACTTCCTGAATACCAGCCTGGGAGCGAGCCGGTTCACCTGGGATTTTGGTGATGGCAGCAGCAGCTCGCAGCCAAACCCTTCACATATTTTTACCAATACCGGCCTCGCAGATAGTGTTTACACCATAACCCTTTATACTACTGCAGCGAATAACATTTGCACAGATTCGTACACAATTGATATAACAGTACATCCCTATGTTAAAGCAGACTTCACCTTCCCTGAAAGCATTAGTTGCACACCTTTCGACCTTGAGTTCAGCAATTCTTCTGTTGGCGGAGAAAAGTATACGTGGACATTCGGCGATGGCAGTGACACTGTAACATATAATACCGACAGTTTTTTTCACAGGTTTACAAACAGCTTGTATGCGGGACAGGCGAAGTTTCCGGTGTTAATGGTTGCCGAAAATTTTGCGGGCTGTACTGACAGGATAGAAAAGACAGTCAGCGTATATAATGACATCCAGGCAAATTTCGTAGCTTCGGTTATTGAAGATTGCCATCCTCTGGTTGTAAATTTCACGAACATGACCCGGGGCGGGCACAGCTACGAATGGGATTTTGGCGATGGCGTGACGTCGACAGCACATTCGCCAGGCCACACCTTTATTAATGCCGGAAGTTCTCCAATTGTAAGGAGGGTTACGCTAAGGGCATTCTCTGAAACATATTGCACCAGCCAGTACAGCATTGATATAACAATTCACCCCAATCCAAGGGCAAGGTTCGAGATTGACAACGCGATTACCTGCGCTCCCTTCAACCTGCCGATAGTCAACACGAGTATTGATGCCGACAAGTACAGATGGATATTCGGCGACGGAGAAACCTTTGATACCGGCTCAAACTCACCTTTTAACCATATATATGACAATCAGGATGATGTCATAAAAAACTATACATTGAAGCTGATTGCATCGACAGATTTCGGCTGTGCCGATTCTGCCAGTCAGCCGGTACGCGTTTACCCCCGCGTGAATACCTCGTTCACCTCCATAACAGAAGGATGCAGCCCGCTTCAGGTGAACTTTACAAACCATACTACCGGGGCAGTAAATTATCAGTGGGATTTCGGCGACGGTCCCGGAATAGGAATTAAAGACCCGCGGCATACATACTTTAACAACTCGTTCAATGATACAACCTGGTTCGTCAGACTTGTCGGTATTTCAGAATATGGTTGCAGCGATACTTCTGGATACGGTATTGAAGTATATCCCCAGCCGGTTGCAGAATTTACTGTCAGTCCGGTATTCCAGGAATATCCCTCAACGGGCGTTGATATTGTGAATGAAAGCAAGGATGGACTGTGGCAGTACAGGTGGGATTTTGACGATGGAAATACCACTTCACTGAAGGATCCGGGATTGTATCAGTTCGGCGACTGGGGCGATTACAATATCAGTCTTATGGTTTCCAATGACAACTGCTCCGATGCCACCAGTCACCGGATATATATTCAACCCCCAATGCCGGTGGCATCCTTCGACCTTCCCGATCGAGGCTGCATTCCTCATACTGTTAGGTTTACCAATACCTCTGTTTACGGGCATAGTTATTACTGGGATTTTGATGACGGCAACACATCAAGGGAAATCGAACCGACCCACACATTCACCCAGCCAGGCGTTTATCAGGTCAGGCTTACAGTTACCGGCGAGGGAGGAGAACATTTCACTTACAGGGAGGTGGAGGCTTACCGGAAGCCGTTTGTTCACTTCAAGGCAGTTCCTGATACTGTGCTGCTTCCTGATGCGAATGCTCAGCTTTATAACATGTCGGAATACGGTGTAAGATATGAATGGGACTTTGGTGATGGCAACTACTCTGCAGAAAAAGAACCTTCCCATCTCTACACCGCACTGGGAGTATATGACATTAATTTATCGGTGTGGACCGAACATGAGTGTACCGATAATCTGTATATTGAAAGGGCCGTTACCGTTGATGGCGAGGGATTGATAATTTTTCCGAATGCATTCAGGCCATCCACATTTGGACCGTCGGGAGGTTATTATGACCTTGCCGATCCTGCATCAAATGCCATCTTCCACCCTTACTGGGAAGGGGTTTCAAAATACAGGCTCAGGATCTATAATCGGTGGGGCGAGTTCCTTTTTGAAAGCAATGATATAATGCAGGGCTGGGACGGCTATTATAACGGAAAGCTGAGTAAACAGGATGTATATGTATGGAAAGTATGGGTTAGCTTTACAAATGGAAGCAAGCTTGTCGATGCCGGCGATGTGACCCTTATGAGGTGAACCACATAACAAAAAAAATTATCCTGTCCAGGTTATAAAGCCTGACAGGATAACTTCGAATATATTTTACCGGAAGTTCTCTTCCTGGATCTTTTAATTAAAGGCCGTGACTAATCTTCATCATCGTGGCCATGCTGTTTGACGAGCTTGTTATAAATCCCGAACAGCAGGAATGATGTTGCCCAGTTGCCAACAAACAGTGATTGCTCATCTCTTTTCATCAATTTTAATGCGAGGGAAGCCGCCATGGCACCCAACGATGCCCATAAAAATACATCTGAAGGGACTTTAGCGGTTTGTTCCTCTATCATACTTGCAACTTCACCCTCTCTTTTATCAGGATTTACATTTCTTAATTCCGATTTAACCTTCTGCTCCATTGTTTCCATAATAAAATATTTTAGGTTATATTATTGTTGTAATATCATAAGTGAAACATGGATAAGTGATTAATGTTTAGTGTTTGAAGAAAAATATCGCAGTTTTTTAAAACCGTATCAAGGGGTTAGTCCGGGTTTTACCTGCCTCTGTCTATGTTACTCAGTATTCCGCCGGAAAAACAGAAATATTAAATAACTGTCATGTTCAGTGGAATGGTTTATATGAATTAGGCCACAAATCAGTATGGTTGTACAAATTTTCAAAAACTTGACCAGCAAAATATTAAAGCATCATCTTCAGTCAATTCCGGTATTTTATCATTGAAAGACCAAACCGGTTTGAATAAATAAAAAATATTAGTTTATTTGCATAATTAAACCATTTGGGTATTTAATTACTTAAAGCACGTCAATGTCAAAGATAGTAGCGATTTCCGAGGCGGCTTCGATCGCCCTCCATGGTATGATTTTGATAGCTAAATCAAAGCCATCAATTAATGTGTTGCAAATAGCAGAGCTTACGGGGGCGAGCAGGCATCATGTAGCCAAAATAATGCAAAGGCTTGCAAAAAACAATTACCTTAGTTCACACAGGGGTCCCAGCGGGGGTTTCACACTCAAGAAGGCTCCCGAAAACATTACTTTTCTTGAGATTTATGAAACTATTGAAGGTGTTATTGAAGTTACCTCCTGTCCACTGGACAAACAGATATGCCCCTTCGACAAATGCATAATGAATAATGTCACCAACCAGATGACCGTGCAGTTCAGAAACCATCTCCAGCAACAAACACTAGACCAGTATATTTAAGGATCTAAAACTCCGTTTACCGTAATCAATAATAAAGGCCGTATTCCGGCCAGGCTCACTGACTGAAGCTTATGCCAGTCCCACCCCAATTCAACGATAACCAGTTTTTGTGTGCCCCGTAAGTTACTATTGTTAATCACATGGTCGTCACGGATGGATCACCCATGAATTATTCGTTATTTTTTTATGCCCTGGAAGATTTGTTCTTCCAATAATACGAAATTGTCTGTTCCCTCCTGCTATGGTTCATGCCGGATTAGAAATTTAAATTAATTAGATCTTTTCTAAATAAGCCCCTGTTACTGTTTTTTTCTTAACACTGTTTGTTTGGTATTATATTAAGATGTATATTTGGGTATTCTATTACTTAATTACCCTTTAAGGATAACTTACTGAAAATGAAGAGAGAGATCATAAAAATAGATGAAGATAAATGCAACGGATGCGGATTGTGTATTCCGAATTGTCATGAAGGTGCATTGCAAATCATTGATGGCAAGGCCCGCCTGATAAGCGATCTGATGTGCGACGGACTTGGTGCCTGCATTGGCCACTGCCCTGAAGGAGCCATGGAGATCGAAATGAGGGAGGCTAAACCCTATGATGAGGTTCAGGTTATGGAAGAAATGGTCAGTAAAGGTAAAAATGTTGTTATAGCCCATATGAAACATCTTAAAGACCACGGTGAATTTGTTTTCCTGAAACAGGCAGCAGGTTACCTGACAGGCAATGAAAGCAATATCAGCTTCCCGGTAAAAGAAGTGATTCAGGAGATCCATTCATATCACCCCGGGAAAGAGCATGCCCCAAAGACAATGGAAACCCCGGTAAAAAGTCATGAAATGGCCGGGGCATTTTCTGTAGCCGCTTCACCATCACAAAATGGAGGTGGTTGTCCGGGGTCAAGATCAATGAGTTTTGCTCCGGCAAAAAGCTCAGAAACGGCAGCTTCCCATTCAGGGGAATCACAACTTAACCAGTGGCCGGTGCAGATGCACCTTATTAATCCGCAGGCTGCCCACTTTCAGGGCTCTGACCTTATGCTTGCGGCCGATTGTGTAGCATATTCCGTGGCAGATTTTCATAACACTTACCTTAGAGGTAAAACACTGGCTATTGCATGCCCCAAACTCGACACAAACAAGGAGATATACCTTGAGAAACTGATAAGGCTTATCAATGATGCCCGGATAAACACGCTTACAGTAATGAAAATGGAAGTTCCGTGTTGTTCAGGTATTGAGCAGCTGGCGGTAAAGGCTGTACAGTCGGCCAATAGAAAAGTGCCCGTTAAATCAATTAAAGTAGGCATAAGGGGTGATACCCTGGAAGAGGCATGGTTGTAATACCGGGTCACAACTAAGAAAGATTCTTCTCAAAGTGAAAAGTTTATCATTTTTTGTCTAATTTCATGACTTTAAAGAAATAGTCAAACCGATTAAGTGACATAAAATGAAAACATCGAAAACAGAGAAGGTCTGGAATATATTATCAATGGTTGTATTTGTTCTTTTACTTATTGTCGCAGGTACCCTGTTAATTGAACTGGGGATAGATATAACGAGAATAACATGGGGTGACCTGATCCTGCTCAGCATTGCAACATACAGGATGATCAGGCTACTGGTATACGACCGGATCTTTAAGCTGGTAAGGGATTTTATTCGTTCATTCGAGGGAACGGGACTCGGCGATTCCCTGAAAACCATAATAACATGTCCCTGGTGCGCAGGAGTCTGGATATCACTGTTCAATGTTGCAATATTTTATCTGGTCCCCTTCGGCCAACTGTTTATATATGTTATGAGCATTGCAGGGATAGCAACATTTTTACAGCTGGGCAGCAATATCGCGGGACTGGTGGCAGAGAACAAGCAGATGGATGTAAGAGAAAAGAGGGAAAAAACCGGATTCAGGCATTAGATAGCTTACTGGTTTTTACCCGGGATTTAGAAACATAATAATAATAAAAAATATTTTCTAACCTTTAAAAACCAGTAATATGAGTATGTTTTGTTATCAGTGTCAGGAAGCAGCAAAAAACACAGGCTGTACAATTAAGGGAGTTTGCGGAAAAACCGATGATGTTGCAAATCTCCAGGATACCCTGATGTATGTATTAAAAGGAATTTCCATCTTTTCAACTACTGCGCGTAAAGCAGGGATTGAAAAACCGGAAATCAACAAGTTTATTGTCGATAGTCTTTTTGCTACAATAACAAACGCGAATTTCGATCGTGATGTCTTTGTCAAAAGGATTCGGGAAGGACTTAATTTGCGAAATAACCTTCGGTCAGAACTTGAACAACAAGGCATAAAACCCAACGAGCCCCTGCATGAATCGGCAACCTGGCAGGCTGACAGTCCCGAAGAATTTGAGCTTAAAGCTCTTACAGCAGGTGTGCTTTCAACCGAGAACGAGGATGTACGTTCACTGCGTGAACTGGTAATTTATGGTGTTAAAGGTATGGCCGCGTATACGGAACATGCATGGAACCTTGATCATGAAGATCCTGCATTGTATAGTTTTATGCAGGATGCCCTTGTCGCAACCACCCGTGATAACCTGAGCGTCGATGAGCTTGTAGCCCTGGTAATGGAAACAGGAAAATATGGTGTAACTGCCATGGCGCTTCTTGATAAGGCAAATACCAGTGCTTATGGCAACCCTGAACTTACGCGGGTTAATATAGGGACCAGGAATAACCCCGGTATTCTGATAAGCGGACATGACATGAAGGATATGCAGGAACTACTTGAGCAGACTGAGGGCACAGGGGTTGATGTCTATACTCACAGTGAAATGCTTCCTGCAAATTATTATCCGGCATTTAAAAAGTACAGTCAGTTTGTAGGCAACTACGGTAGTTCATGGTGGAAGCAAAGAGAGGAATTTGAGACTTTTAACGGCCCCGTCCTGTTTACAACAAACTGCATTGTACCGCCTAATTCAAAATCAGGGTACAGTGACCGTGTATATACTACGGGTACTTCCGGCTTTACCGGATTCAACCATATTCCCGACAGGACAAAAGGTGGGAAAAAGGACTTTTCATCAATAATTGAGCATGCCAAAAGATGTAAGCCACCTGTTGAGATCGAAAAAGGTGAGATCGTCGGAGGGTTTGCACATGCACAGGTTTTTGCACTGGCCGACAAAGTTGTTGAGGCTGTAAAAAGCGGAGCGATAAGAAAATTCTTTGTCATGGCAGGTTGTGATGGCCGTATGAAAGACAGAAATTATTATACTGAATTTGCAGAACAGCTTCCCAAGGATACAGTAATTCTCACAGCAGGCTGTGCCAAATACCGCTATAACAAATTGCCTTTGGGTGACATAGGCGGTATTCCAAGGGTTCTTGATGCAGGGCAGTGCAATGATTCTTACTCACTGGCAGTGATAGCCATGAAACTCAAGGAGGTATTTGAGCTGAACGATATAAATGAATTGCCTATTTCCTACAACATAGCGTGGTATGAACAAAAAGCAGTTATAGTGCTTCTTGCCCTTCTGTCACTGGGTGTAAAGAATATTCACCTGGGTCCGACTCTTCCTGCATTCCTGTCGCCGAACGTTGCAAAGGTTCTTGTAGAGAATTTCGGGATTGCCGGAATCACTACACCCGATGAGGATATAAGGATGTTTTTGAATTAGAGCAACCTTTGGAGGAGACACAGAATTGTCTGTGCCTCCTTCACTTCTATTGGCTCCATCTGCCGCTTTGGCTGAAAGCTGCAATGGCTGTTTTAAACATTTCCCGGCAAGAAAGAGTACCTGAATAGAATTGAAAATCAAGTTGTTCTATGATCCTGCCTGATATAAATTTATAAGTCATTAAATTGATCCTGTCTGATTTTTCCTTTAAATTTGTATACATACCCTTTTTATCATCATTATGCCAGTTAAAAAGCCGGTGCAGTTATAATTTCTCACTAAAGTTTGTTTCCAAACAACATAATCAGAACATTATGCCAGTCAAATCAACAACCGCTATCATTGTGGCACTAGTTTGCCTTGCACAACAGACTTTTGCACAATTCACACTAAATGGGGAATTCAGGCCAAGAATGGAATACCGGCATGGATTTCAAACCCTCATGGATCCTGATGAAAATGCGGCATTTTTTATTTCGCAGAGATCCAGATTAAACCTCGGTATGAACGAAGAAAACTATTCCGTTGGCTTCAGCCTCCAGGATATCAGGGTGTGGGGAGAGGTTCCTCAATTGAACCGGAGCGACATAAATTCCTCTGTTCATGAAGCATGGGTTGATCTGAAGATTTTTAATAAGGCATTTCTGAGAGCCGGAAGACAGGAAATTATTTACGACAACAGCAGGATATTCGGAAATGTCGACTGGGCACAGCAGGCCAGGAGCCATGATGCGGCAGTGTTAAAATGGAATCTGGAAAATGATCTTATTTTGCATGCAGGGCTGGCATTCAATCAGGAATCCGAACGGGTAAGGGAAACCTTTTACAGTTTGAACAATTACAAGACCTTTCAGTATTTTTGGCTAAACAAGAGTTGGGAAAAACTATCCGGGTCATTTCTATTCCTGAATAATGGCATACAGTTTGACCCAGCTAAAACAACATTCAGCCAGACCACCGGAAGCCGTCTTGTATACAATCCCGGCAACTTCTCCCTTTCCGGATCTGCTTATCTGCAGACTGGCAGAGACGCAGCAAACCGCACGTTGAATGCTCATTACATATCTTTACATTATGATCAGCCTCTAACCCTGGGGGGACTAGGCCTGACAGCCGGGTTTGAGTTGCTTTCGGGAACAGATCAGGCAAATATGCAGGATCCGGGAAACCGAAGCAACACATCCTTTAGTCCGCTATACGGCACCAACCATGCATTTAACGGTCATATGGATTATTTCTACGTGGGAAATCATTTCAATAATGCAGGTTTGAGAGATCTGTACGCAGGCTTGAACTACAATCCCCGATCCTGGTCGGCCGGCTTCAGGTTGCATTTTTTCTCCTCCGATGCCCTGCTTGTAAACCCTGCAACTCCGTCTGAAAGTATGCCCCGGTACCTGGGAACGGAAGTTGATATTTTTTTTGGTTATAACCTGTACGAAAATATAGTACTCAGAATGGGCTATAGCGAGATGTTTGCCACCGAATCAATGGAAGTGCTTAAGGGTGGAAGTAAAAGTGAAACGAACAACTGGGCATGGATGATGCTAATTGTTAAACCGGAATTTTTAAATATCCCAAGATAATGTCAGTAGATATAATGGTTTGTACCTGTATGGAGGTATATGAAAGTGAAATAATAAAAGCAATCAAAGAAAAAAACCTTACAACAATAGATGCTGTAGGTGAAGAAACAGGGGCCGGAACAATTTGTGGCGACTGTAAGGATGAAATAGGTGATATCCTTGAGCGGGTAAACAGGTAAATAATACTATAGTCAATTTAATCGGGCGTGGCAAAAAACATGGATAGCCCATGTTTCACCAGATTTTAGAAGAATTGACCATAGAATGGTTTATGCAATCCTGACAACAATTTGATTTGTGATTGCAACTTGCTTAATCTAATACTAATAACTTTAATTATACGGATGAACCTGTCATCCGTTAAACTAATAAATATAACCAATATGGAACAGAAAGAATTTCAAAAAGGCAGGGTTTTCCGCTTTGAAGGCGAAGTCGACTATGCTGCCGGTTCGGTGGTAAGTAAGAATGTACTAAAACGTGATACCGGCAATATATCATTATTCTCTTTTGATAAGGGAGAAGGACTCAGCGAGCATACAGCCCCGTTTGATGCACTTGTCCAGGTGGTTGACGGAAAAGCAGAAATAACTATTGATGGCAACCCACATCTGGTGGACAAAGGAGAGTCAATAATAATGCCGGCAAATATTCCCCATGCTCTAAAAGCAGTTGAAAACTTTAAAATGGTCCTGACAATGATTAAAGAGCCCAGGTAAGGATATATTAATTGTTAGACTGAATTCAAATTAGCAACCCCCATTGTCAGGTTGCTTTTTTTTTGATATTTTTGGATTGGCATGAAGCTATTTGGTACTGTTTCACCTATATAATGTCAGCTTACAGGTAAGGTGATGCCCAGAATGAAACTAATAAGCAACTGATGAAGCGGTTATTAAAAACATTGGAGCCACCACCGGGATGGAAACCGGCAGTTATAATACTGCTGGGGACCCTTACAGGAATATTCTTTCTTGTTTTTCAGACATCTGAAGCCCATTCGTATATTTCCGATAACCCCGAGACCTGCATAAACTGCCATGTAATGTACCCGCAGTATGCTTCATGGGCAAGGAGCAGTCACCGCGAAACAGCTACCTGTGCTGAGTGCCATGTGCCCCAGGATAATTTTTTCAGTAAATATTACGTAAAGGGAACCGATGGTATGAGGCATGCCTATGTTTTTACTTCGAGAACTGAACCACAGGTCATACAGATTAAGCAGCGCGGCATTAATGTGGTGCAGGAAAACTGCATACGCTGCCATCTGGACCTTGTTGATATGGTTAGCATTGTTGAGGTTACCGGGAATAATCATATGGAAGGTGAGGGTCATCGTTGCTGGGACTGCCATCAGACGGTCCCTCACGGGGATGTCAGGAGTTTGTCTTCGGCTCCCTTCTCGCTTGTGCCCAGGCTTCCATCGGTAATGCCGCGATGGCTTCAGGATTTTATGAATCGCAACAATGATTAAGGCATAATTTTCATTATTGAAAATTATGCCTGTTGAAACAGATGTAATCAAAATTAAAATATAATACATAAAGACCAAGCATATGGCAACCATTAAAGAACTTTCTGAAAAAAAGCCCTGGGTAAACTGGGTTCTTTTCTTTGGCACAGTAATCATTGTTTTTTTACTCGGCCTTTTTGCCGCCTCAATTGTTGAAAGGAGAAGCGAGGCTCAGGCTTATTTTCAGATGACCCATCCCCTGCCGGAATTTGAACCGAGAAATGAAATGTGGGGCCAGAACTTCCCAAGGCAGTATGAGTCATACAAGCAGACACTTGACACAACATTCGAAAGCAAGTACTATGGTTCAGTCATGATAGACTACCTTGAAAAGTATCCGGAAATGGTCATTATGTGGGCAGGGTATGCCTTTGCGAGGGATTACAGTCAGGGCAGGGGGCACTACTACTCTGCATATGATATACAAAGAACCCTGCGTACAGTTCAGCCCCAGCCGGCTACCTGCTGGACCTGCAAGAGTACGGACGTGCCCAGAATGATGAATGAGGTTGGTGTTGCTGAGTTTTACAGTGGTACCTGGATTGACATGGGAAGCGAAATTATAAATCCGATCGGGTGCCAGGATTGCCATGACCCTGAGACCATGAACCTCAGGATTACAAGGCCTGCCCTGTCAGAGGCATTTGAAAGGCAGGGAAGAGACATAGAGCATTCTACCCACCAGGAAATGCGTTCACTTGTATGTGCCCAGTGCCATGTAGAATATTATTTTGGTGAGAATAATTATCTTACATTCCCGTGGGATGATGGCTTCAGTGCAGTTGCCATTGAAGAGTATTTTGATAGATATGAGCATACCGATTGGGTACATAGTTTGAGCAGGGCACCTATGCTTAAGGCTCAGCATCCTGACTATGAGCATTACAAAACAGGTGTACACGCTGATCGTGGCGTTTCATGTGCCGATTGTCATATGCCTTACAAGAGGGAAGGCGGCCTGAAATTCACCAATCACCACCTGGTGAGTCCGCTGAATAATATAGAAGGATCCTGCCAGGTTTGCCATCGTGAGAGTGAAGAGACACTTCGCCAGAATGTCTACGACCGACAGTCAAAAGTAAGTGAATTGCGGCGTATTGCAGAAAAACATCTGGCAAGGCTGCACATCGAGGCAAAGGCTGCCTGGGATGCAGGTGCAACAGAAGAAGATATGGATGAGATACTTACCCTGATAAGGCATTCTCAGTGGAGATGGGACTGGGTGGCTGCGGCAAACAGCATGGGCTTTCATTCTCCCAACGAATCATTGAGAACCCTCGCCACATCCATAGATAAGGCGCAGGAAGCGCGAGTACTTCTTACAAGGGTGTTCAACAAATATGATGTTCCGCAGCCAATAGACCTTCCCGACTACTCGACCAAAGCATTGGCCCAGCAGTTACTCGGACTGGATATGGCGAACCTGGAACAGCAAAAAGACGTGTTCCTTAATACTGTATTGCCGGAATGGCTTGAGGACGCACGACAAAGGGAAGAGCTGTACCACCACCCTGAGGAATGACCTGCCTCTAACAAGGCTTATCAGGTTTTTCAATTATTTGTTGTATTTAATATCTGCACCGCTGTAGAATATCGGTAACTCCTTATTCATTCACTTAAATGGTAAATAGTTAATGTGTGCCTTACTTCGCACGAAGTTCATCTGTTCATAAACACCCCTGATAGGCGGGGGTTGAAAATGACCATGTATTATTCCTCCATCAGTTGGTATAACCCTACTTTATTGATTTTTCTTTCCTTCAGGCGAAACATGATGCCGTTTTAATTCGTATTAAAAACTACCCTGATAATAATTCAGGTCCTGATATCCGGTTGTAAAACTTATAACCACTATCAGATCATTCTGATATAGCCTGTCCGGTTTTGTCAGTCTACCCGGCATGAACAGTTTCAAACTGGTTGGATATCCGGATAGACCGTACAGGTTAGTTGTTGTGTTAATTAATTAATACCTGAATTTTTCTAAAAATGGCGTACTTGAGCAATGATATCTTCCGGCTGCAACGATCAGGAACTTTCCGATGCATATAAGTCAAAAAACTCAATTAAAGGCGGTCATGTCCTTGACAGTTGTTATTATAACAGCTACCGGACTGCTTGGGTATGGATTAAATCTCGCGCTTCAAACCCAAAGCATTCCGGTTATCCTGATTGTATCGCTTATCTGCATCATCCTGGCATTATTGGTTTCACTGCTTTTTTATTATTTGTATTCCCGCCCTCTTATAAAATTCTGGTTCAGGGCTGAACAACAGGCAAAGGTACAAACCAGGAAACAGTTTGCCGATTTCATGGATGACCTCCCCCTGGGTGTTTTTATTAAAGACGATAAAAGCAGGGCTATCTATCTGAATCAATATATGGACAATGTGTTCGGAAAGTCAAATTGCATAAGTAAATCGCCTTATAATATCTTTGACCGGACTACGGCTGACAGGGTAATAAGTGAAGACAAAAGGGTCCTGGCGGGCGAAAATGTAATGGTAGAGGAATCGCTGACCGACAAAAACGGCCGGAACAGGGTTTATATGACCCATAAGTTTCTTATGCAGGAGGTGGAGGCCGATCCGCTGATAGGTGGTATATCGATCGAAATAACACGAAGGAGGGAGGCAGAATACAAGCTCCGGATATTGTCAAAGGCAATCAGGAATTCACCTGTATGTGTAATAATTACCGACCCCGAAGGCATGATAGAGTATGTCAATCCGGCATTTGTAAATTCAACAGGATTTAGCTTTGCCGAGGTGATGGGGGAAAATACAAAGATTATCAACTCCGGCAAGCATGAGAAAGAGTTTTTCCGCAATATGTGGTCGGTTATAAAAGAGGGACATGACTGGCAGGGTGAGATTCTGAACAGAAAAAAAGACGGATCGCTTTTCTGGGAACTGGTCAATATCTCGTCAGTCAAGAACAATAACGGAGAAATAACTCATTTTGTTGCTATTAAAGACAACATCAGCAAGCGGAAACATATGGAAGAAGAGCTGCTGAGAGCCAAAGAGAAAGCTGAGGAGAGCGACAGACTCAAATCTGCTTTTCTGGCAAACATGTCACATGAGATCCGGACACCAATGAATGCAATTGTAGGCCTTTCCAGTCTCCTGTCAGATCCGCAGCTCCCTTTTTCGGAAAGGGAAGGCTTCTCGTCAATAATCCTTGAAAATTCAAATGTACTGTTGCAACTAATCGATGATATAGTAGATGTATCAAAGATAGAAGCAGGACAGATTAAGATACGTCCGTCTGTTTGTGAGATAACTGCATTATTGTGTGATATATACGAATCATTCGCTCTGCAGATAAGAAATAAGGGGAATTCTGTTAAGCTGGTTCTCAATGAAGCGATGTATGGTAAAAAGCTATACACATTGACCGACGCCTACAGGCTGAGACAGATTCTAACCAATTTAATAAGCAACGCTTTGAAATTTACCGAACATGGCACGGTAGAGTTTGGTTACAGCATGAAAAATGGGAGCGATATCCGGTTTTTTGTAAAAGATACCGGTATTGGAATCCCGGCTGATAAGCATGATATGATATTTGACCGTTTCAGGCAGGCTGATGATACCAGGACAAGATATCACCAGGGTGCAGGACTGGGACTGTCTATTTCAAAAAGCCTTGTTGAGCTCCTGGGGGGCCAAATATGGGTTGAATCAGAAAGAGACAGGGGGGCCTGTTTCTATTTCACCATCCCATTGCGCAAGTCGGCCGAAAACACAGCAACTGCAGCTCATAATACTGAGTTGTCAGCAGTTCCGGATCTTACCGGTAAAACTATTCTGGTGGTAGAAGATGTTGAGGTAAACTTTACCCTGCTTGAAGCACTCCTTAAAAAGACCGGCGCTGACCTGCCATGGGCTATCAACGGCACCAGGGCACTGGAGTTTTGCAAAGACAACAATAACATATCTTTAGTATTACTTGACCTGAATCTTCCGGATATTCACGGACTGGATGTTTTGCGGGAAATCAAGAAAAAATACAAGAACCTGCCGGTAATAATTCATACGGCATACGCCATGAATGGCGAGAAGGAACTCTGCATAAATGCCGGATGTGATGGGTTCATAACCAAGCCGATAGATCTGGAAAATCTTATCAGGCTTATAAAGGAATGCAATATTTAAATAACAAGTATAAAATTTTTGTAATACAGATTTTTATATCTTTAGCTTAATTAATTTAACAAATAAGATCAAGGCGATGTCAAACTCCATGCTGAAATTCAAGTTCGGATTAAAATCGAAACTGGGACTGATCCCGGGTACTTCCCGGCTGGAAGCCCGGAAAAATGAGCTCGAAAAGGAATACGAAGAATTCCTCAATTATGAGAAATCGAATGAACCAAAACGGTTTATGGAACTGGAAGAGATAGTTACTTCCCAGGATTTTGAAGATCGGAGGAAGCACATTAATAACCAGAAATTTAAAGGATCTCCGGCATGGCAGAAGTTCAAAGATTATACTGCTCTCAAAAACTCCCGGGAATTCAAAGGATATTTTGCAATTGTAAATTCCAAAGAATTTGATGATTACAGGAAATGTGAAAATTCCTCGGAATTGAAGGAATTTGAGAACCTGGGTGCATATTTGAAATCACCTGAATTCAAAGCTATAAAAAAATCTAAATTCAAAGAGAGTGAAGCATGGCATAAATACATGGAATACAAAAGGCTCAGCAAAAAACCTGAGATTAAGGACTACTTCAGGATCAAACATTCTAAAAATTACAAGGCACTCAAAGAAGTTGAGGGTAGTAAAACTTTAGCCCATTTTGAGGAACTTCATCAACTTGTAAATTCTTCTGAGTTCCTTGTGATGAAAAGATCAATGTCTGCATCGGAATTCAAACAGACAACCGAATATGCCAAATACAAGGAGTATAAAAGCCTTGAATCTGATCCTGATATCAGGGGTTATAATGAACTTTTAAGGGACAAGGCTTATTCAAGTTTTAAGGTACTTGAGAATTCGCCTGAGATAAGGGAATTTGAAAACCTTGAAAATTATGTTAACTCTTCGGAATATAAAAATGCCAGAAAGGATTTCGAACTGAAAAAAGCAGCAGAACTGCATAAGCAGAATGATTACAATAACCTGAGAAAATCGGTTAAGTTCAAATCATACTATAAAATCAAAGACTCCAGGGATCTCCTTCATTATAAGAAAATCAAGGATTCGCCCGAGCTTGAAAACTTTTATGAACTTGAGAAATATATCTTATCAACAGAGTTCAAGGAAACAAAGTCCTATCTTGAATCACGGGACAAGTATAAAAAATCACCTGATTATGTTCAATTAATTGCATATGAAGAATTAAAAAAATCAAGAAAGCTTAAATGGTATTATAAGCTTAAAAAATCCGGTAAATTTGAGGAAGTTAAAAAGTGGAAGCTTGTATTTTCCGATGATTTTACCGGCAGCGAGCTTGACAAAACCAAATGGCTCACATCATTTTACTGGGGAAAAGAATTGTTGAAGGATAGCTACTCGCTTGGGTCTGACCCCCACTTTTACAGTGATGGGAATAACCTTGAAGTTGATAACAGCCTCTTAAAACTCCATACCAGAAAAGAACAGGTTACCGGACAGGCATGGGATCCTGCAATCGGGTTTTTTCCGAAGGAATTCGCCTATACATCAGGACTTGTTAATACCGGTGACAGTTTCCGTCAGAAATATGGCGCATTTGAAGCCAAAATCAGAATGCATCCATCGAAAGCGGTAAACCATGCATTCTGGATGTTGTCAGATACGGCTGTTCCGCATATAGATATTTTCCGTTATTCCGGGCTAAACAAGAGACAAATTGAGCTTAATAATTACTGGGAACAGGGTCAGGTGCCCGGAGAGATAAGAAGGAATGCTGATAATGTTGGCGGAATTGATTTCTCTAAGGGCTTTTTTATTTTCCGGCTTGAATGGTATCCTGACAAGCTTGTATGGAAAATTAATGAAACAGTTGTGAAAATTGAAGAGGAGGGCATTCCGGATGTACCAATGTACCTGCTCCTTAGTTCAGGAGTAGAAGATAATGCCGATGGCAACGGATTGCCGTCAACTATTGATATTGACTGGGTTAAATGCTACAGGCTGGAAAAGCCTGAGTAATATAAGGCTGTCAATAAGGTAACTTAATGCATCGCCCTGTATAGTCGGTGTAGCATTATTGCAGGTGTATTGTCTCACCTACCCCAATCGGGAGGTTCAGGCCATACCATACGAAAAGCAATAAAACCCACATGACAAACAGTATTACTGCGTAGGGAACAAGCAATGAGACTATAGTGCCAATTCCGATCTTGTTGTTGTATTTATGTACCCAGCCCAGAAGCAAGGGGAAATATACATATAGTGGTGTTACACAATTCGTTATTGAATCGCCAACCCGGTACATGAGCTGAACGAATGCGGGACTATAACCCAGTTGAGCAAGCATGGGGATGAATATAGGCGCAAAAATAGCCCATTTGGCCGAACCACTGCCCAGAAAGATGTTCAGGATAGCTACGAGCACCATATAGAGGGTGAACATAACCGGGCCTGTTAAACCGGTCGATTTCAGGAATTCTGCCCCTTTTATGGCAAGGATGGTGTCAAGCTGTGACCAGTTGAAGAGGTTAATAAACTGGGCGACCACGAGCATCAGGACAATATAGCCTGACAACTCCTTCATGCCGTGCTCCATCTGTTTTAGCACGTCGTTTGGAACCTTTATTATACCGATGGTTTTTCCGTAGAAATAGCCGGGTATTGCAAAGAAGAAAAACAGTATGGGAATTAATCCGCGCAGAAAAGGCGAAGGAACGATCCCACCTGTTTCCTGATTACGCAATGGAGCACCTTCCGGGGCAACAAGCAGCACTATCAGTGCAACATAAATAAGAAGTGAGATGCCGGCTCTTCTCAGCGCCTTCTTTTCAATGGAGGAAAGCGCTACATTACCTGTTACCGTGATATTTTCACCGGAATAATCGAATCGCCGGCACGAGGGTATGGTATACTTTTTTGCAACAAAGGCACCGCCAATACCAAGCAGGATAGTCGAGGCAATCATGAAGTACCAGTTAGCGGTGGCACTAACTTCCATACCACCTTCCATTTGCCCGGTTATTTCCGAACTTATGCCTGCCAGCAGCACGTCTGTTCCGGCAATAAAGAAATTTGCAGTGAAACCTGCCGTTGCACCGGCATATCCCGCAATTAATCCGGCGATTGGATTAAGTCCCATCTGGGCAAATATCAGTGCAGCTATCGGTGGGACAATTACTATCCCGGCATCGGAACCTATGTTACCGCATGCTCCTATTATAAAAATTACCGGAAGAACTATTTGTTTCGGAACGGAAAAGGCCACTGTTCGAAGTACAATGGTCAGCAGCCCGCTTCTCTCAGCAATGGAAACTCCCATAAGCATTACAAGCACGAGGCCAAATGGTGCAAATTGTGCAAAATTGCTGACCATCTCCTCTATGAACCTTCTTAATCCTTCGCCGGAAACGAGGTTCTGTGCCTGAACCAGCCGGCCGCTGCCGGGATCAACAGCACTGACACCAAGCATGGAGGTTATCCCGCTTAGAATTACAATGAAAATGCATATCCAGAGAAATATCCAGAAGGGATGGGGCAACTTATTGCCCATATCTTCTATCCAGGCCAGGATGCCTTTTGATCCGGTTGTGGAGGTACCGGTTGTATTTTCTTCAATCAACGGCTTATCATGGCCAGATTTTTCAGGCTTATTCAAAGCCTTTTCATTTTTGTCCTTTTCCTTTCCTTCCATAACCCGGGTTTATGAAATTAAATCACAAAAGCACCGAAGGTAAAAAAAAAAATAATATCCATGATCAGGCAGGATTAATCATTTGCCTTATGCTGTAAAATTAACTTCTGCGGGACCCCTTAATCAGCCCGGGTCAGGGTTTGGTGAACCTGGAAATGTAACGTTCAAAAAAACCGGATATGGATTTTAATATCTCTTCCTTTTCCGGCACATACTCTACTTGCTCTTCCTCTTTAAATATTTTGAAACCCCGGTCAATATAATTCTTAAGAGCTGATCCCGAATCATTGGAACAGGTATGTAGCCATACCCTTCGTGCATTCATGCCAAATGCACTGTCTACAGCGTGAGAAAGAAACATTCCTCCAAGTCCGCTACCGAGAAAACCAGGAAAAAGTCCGAAGAACTTAATTTCCACATTTTGATCTTCATCTTCTTCAATCTCATAATATCCTATGATCTTGTTACCCTTAAAACCAAGAAATGTTTTAACTTTTCCGGAAGAGAAGTAAGCGTCCCATTGTTCCATGGTCCAGTCAAGCCTGCTGTACCATTTCCATGGAAGACCTACTCCGGCGAACAAGGTAAAATTGATGTATATGTCATTTTCAACTTCCCTTACTTCAATTCGCTTTCTGAAACCATCCTTTGGTATGAATTGATTTTTCCCCGTAAGTTCAAGATAAACTGTATTTACTTTTATCTCCATAAATTAAAAGAAGTTACGTTTTAAACACTGCTTTTAATGGCAATAAATATATATTTTTTTGCCCATTTCACGGTATTTGTGCAACCTAAACCTTGAATTAAGCGTATTAACGCATAGTCGGTGATACATTTTTTACCAATCAACTTTCAAACAACAAATGATCGAAACTACACAGCTATCTCTCCAGGAAATTATTCAGGATTTTAACCAGGAAATTGATCGCAATCCAAAATTAGCTGACGCATATTGTTCAAGAGGCATGCTAAAACTATGTGTAAATGATATTGCGGGTGCATTCATGGACCTGACCACAGCAATTGACCTTGGTTGTAAAGATGCATTTATACTTGTGAAATACTTTTCCTACCTGTAAACTCCGCTTTAATTTTCTGCCCTCACAATTCGGCTTCTGATGCTGGCCGTAAAATCTATATGATGGAGTTTTGAAATATGCTCAATCAGTACCTGTGCAGTAATAATGCCCATGGAGGTTCCCTGATCTTCACGATCAAAATCAAATGCGCTGGCAATGTAACTTGGCATTCCGACAAGAAACTTCCTGTTATTTGTGAGTTCTGCATTAGCAGAGTCAAAGACCTTTATTCCCTGCAGGTTGTCATCAGAGGTGAGGTGAACCTCAATAAATCCTCCGGATATCTGGACTGAAGGCAATTTTCTTGAACTCAGGCTGTTCCCTATAAGGCTCTTTATCTCATTATATGTCAAATTCATCACAACCAACTCATTGCCAAAAGGGTCCATCTCAAAAATATCTTTAACACTAATTTCACCTTCCATACTGTCGACCCTGATACCTCCGTAATTCTGGAAGGCCAGATCAAGTTCACCGTATTCGCGATAGGCATCTGTAATAAAACCTCCAAGTGCCTGTTTGTCTTCAAGGGGATTTAACAGCCTGCCAATTACGCGATTCAGCGCGGGATTATCCTTATAACTGTCTACAAGTTCAGTAATTTGCAGATCCTTCCCGTTTACAGATTCCAAACTTATCATTTCGGCTTTTCGCTCAGCTAAATCACCTCCCCTGAATACAAGAGTTATCTTTCCGGCATACATCAGATTTGCTCCTGCATGACTCACCAGAACATCATTATATTCGACTGGTTCAAGGGTAAGTGTATGGCTGTGACCCCCGATAATAATATCAAGCCACGGATTCTGCCATGCCATCAGGGTATCAGAAACAAATCCGTGATGGGTCAGCCCGATTACCACATCAGCCCGGTCGGCAAGAAATTTATATCTGGAGACTGTTTCGAGTGGTTGAAAAAATTCGATCCCTTTGACTTTATCAGGATGAGTGGAAGGAATTCCCTGCCTGTTTAACTGAACAAGCCCAAGAAAAGCTATTTTATTGCGGCCGGCATTTATAATTTGATAAGGTTCAGGCTGTGCCATACCGGAACTTTTCGTGTCCAGGTTTGCAAGGATAAACGGAAAATCTGCCTGACGCATCCTGTCTTCGAGTATATCAATGCCATAATCAAATTCATGGTTACCTATTGTATGTAAATCATATCCGATACGGTTCATCAAATCGATTACAGGAAACCCCGGAGGTTCATAATTGTCTACTAATGGATTTCCGGAGAAAATATCACCAGCACTGACAAGAATAACATGATCGGTGGTTTCGCGTTCCTGATTTACAAGGTACGAAAGTGCGGGAAAATTATCTATCTGAGCATGCGAATCATTGGTATGAAAAATCACTATATGTGTCTCCTGCTCAGCACAACCTGATAAAAATAATGCTATTGCAAATATAAACGGAACAACCAGTCGCCTGTAAATTTTGAACATAGTTAATTTAATTTGATATCATAAAATTTTATTCACAATTCAGTAAAAAAAATACGATCGCATTCGCTCAGACTACCATCGTGAAAAATAATATTTCCCTGGTAATCGAATATCCGTATTAATCGGTGATCAAATACTCTAAACCGTTCAGAACAGTATTTGTTCAGAGCATCACAGATCCTGGCTCCTTCAAAAATATCAACAGGTTCATTATTTACGTAAACTCTCATCCAGGCCGGTAATTACCGGCAAATATATAGTAAAAATAATCACAAATGCCAGGGGGAAATTGTAAATCAATGACCTGTTGTAAGGGTTGTATATACGTAAAGTTTACCAGGTATGGGGTCAGTTAACATATACCTCCGGAATTCAAAATAAAAAATTCACCAGAATCGGACTATCCACCACCTTATTCACACATGCCTTTCGGGCTAAACCCTGACATGACAGTCCCACTACAGATAATAAAATATATCCGGAAACAACTGTAACTTCAGTCTTCATGACCAATAAAATTGCTAACTGGTGGTTCCGGCATTTCGTACAATTGGTACTAATCAGTTTACAGCCAGTGTAGGTTGAACTTTACCTGACTTTTTAGAACTGGAAACTTTTGAACCACCTCTTAAGGGAAGTGAAAAATAAAAAGCAGATCCTTTTCCAGGTTCGCTGTCAACCCAAATTTTCCCACCATGAACACTAACAAATTCCTTGCAAAGCATTAGTCCCAGACCTGTCCCCGCTTCATTCGCTGTTCCTCGTGTTGAGATAATATCTGACATCCCGAATAGCTGGATTCTGTTTTCAGGTTCAATACCTATTCCGTTATCGGAAACACACACAACTACCCTTCTGTCAGATTTTTCTGCGTTAACCTTAATTTTACCATCGTTCCCTGTAAACTTGATCGCATTCGACAGAAGATTTCGCAAGATAGATTTAAGCATATCACGGTCGGCAAAAATCTCTACCTTATTATCAATTAAACAGCTAACTGTGATATTCTTTTCTCTGGCGCTATGAATCTGGTATTTATAGACATGCTGGCAAATTTCTTTTAAATTATACATTTTAGGTTCGAAGGGTAACTGGCCTGATTGCGCCTTAGTCCATTGAAGCAAATCTTCAAGAAGATGATATGTGTTTTTAGTTACTGCATTAATATAGTGCACATAAACTTCAATTTTATCCTTCTCCAGAGTTTTCATGTCTTTTACAAGAATTTCAAGAAATCCGAGAATACTGTTAAACGGGTTTCTGAGATCATGCCCCAGAATTGAAATGAACCGGTCCTTATCAGCATTATGTTTTTCCAGCTCGGTGTTTAGCATATCTATCTGCCTGGCATGTCGATTGGTATTTATCAGGGCAGAGGACAATAAAAACAATAATAAACTGATTGACAGCCCGGATATTAATACAATCATCAGATCACCATGCAGCAGTGACATTTCACTGCTTCTTTTGGTAAATACCATTGTCCATTCCTTGCCATTAAGATTTACCAGTTTAGTTACCGATAGATTGGGATTGTAAGTTTCAGGCCACTCTTCATTGCCCTGGCTGTCATATATCACCGACTCTTCTGATTGATCGTTGGTGTCGAAAATTCTAAGACGGATCCTGTTTTTACCGGGCAAGTCCCAGTTACCGAGTATTCCCTCTGTCAGGTCATTAATTCTGTAGGGGCTGTAAACCCAGCCGCTTATGGCAGTCCTCCTTTCATCAACGGTATTTACAGGCATTCCTTTCCGGTAAACCGGAATATACATCAGGGCTCCTGCCTGAACATGATCTTCATTTGCCTCCTGCATCAGGATAACCTTTCCTGAGAGAACTGCATGATTTGAATCCCTGGCTTCCTCCATTGCCTGGCGGCGTACCGGCTCAGAGAACATGTCATACCCAAATGCAAGCAGGTTTCTGTCGGTAAATGGTTCCAGGTAAATTATTGAGGTATATATTTCCCTGTCATCAGCCGGGAATACATTATAATCAGGAAAGCCGTTTTCCCGCAGTGTCTGTATATGGTTTTCAAGCTGATCATTTGGAATAATATGTGCGTAGCCAAACCCCTGCATCCCGGGGAAGTATTTCCATACTCTCTTATTCTCATAAAACTCCTGCCAGATTTCCCTGGTAACCGTATCAGAAACTGCAAAAAGGGCAGAACCACTGCGAAGTAAATGAGCGTGAGCCCTGAGGCGTGCATCCATCTTTGTCTGCAGATGGCTGGATGCGAATTCAAAATCCTGAATTACAGTTTTTTGAATATACGATCTTGTGTAATAAACAGATATGGCCGTAAGACTCAAAGCTATGAACAAAACACCCAGAGTTTTCCATGAATAATCCAGGTTCAAACCAGTGCCTTTAAAAAGATTTTCTGAATCATTTTCCTTCATCAGAATCGATTGTAATTGTTAATTTGGTTCACTATCCACATCACTTTGTTGGCAGGGATGAACCGCCATTGATTTATTCGTATACTATTATTTACGCGATCTTGTAGAGTTAACCGGCATGTTTATTTACACTGTACAATAAACCGAATTGTAAATAGTATCGGCAATTTTCGACTATTGCCAGAGGAACAATAAAAAATCTCTTTATGTGAATACTGACAAATATTTTTCATATATAACTATGCCCAGGTGTACGAGTTAAAAATAAGCCATTTATAAACAAGGAAATATATAACATTATTGTTGTATACCATATCCGAAATACGATTTTTTAAAATTTAACACAAACAGTTAAATTACCTAATATACTGATAAGTTACATATAATTTTCTATAAGGAGTACGAAATTACCGGTAATAATATTGTGGAAGTCCTATACCAGGGGCACTAACATTTTCAAGATGATTTTCATACATGTCGACAATGGAGATAT
Source organism: uncultured Bacteroidales bacterium (assembly GCA_964421595.1). GTDB lineage: Bacteria > Bacteroidota > Bacteroidia > Bacteroidales > PUMT01 > PXAP01. Next base: position 69,872 of record CAYQXY010000003.1, read on the forward strand.
CAAGGGTTAGTCTATCAGGTGTTTATAGAATTACCGGATTTGTCGAGCTTAAGGCGTTCGAATACCTGATTTATACTTGATTGGTCATCTGCAATTATTATCAATATATCATTTGCTTCAATTACAGTTGACCCATTTGGCGTAATAAACTTTCCCTCCCTGTTGATTACAGCTATCGAAGAAGTCTTTGGAAAATGCAGCTCAATAATCTCTTTACCTACCGCATAACAATCAGGTGGTATCTCAATTTCATCCATTACAGTTTTAGCACGATCGGACAAGAACAATTCAACTGAAGATCTTGGTTTAACTCTTTCCGGCAGGGCTACATGCAGCCATTTTGCAATAATTGATAAAGTTGTACCCTGTATTAATACAGAAGTTACCGATACAAAAAACACAATATTAAAAATCATATTTGCCTTTTCAATTCCAGCTATAAGGGGATATGTAGCAAATACAATCGGAACAGCACCTCTCAGACCAATCCATGATATATAAATTCGCCTTCTGAATCTCATCCTGAAAGGGATTAAACTCACCAGCACACTGAGAGGACGGGCAATAAAGATTAAAAACAATGAAATAAGGACTCCGATCCCAAGAACAGGCACTACCTGTGAAGGGAATACCAGTAATCCAAGAGTAAGGAACAAGACTATCTGCATGAGCCATGCAAGACCATCAAAAACTTTTAACACAGACTTCTTATGAATAAAATCCTGATTACCGAGATAGACAGCACAAATATAAATTGCCAGAAATCCGTTCCCTCCTACAAAATCGGTGGCCGAAAAGGTTAAAAACATCAATGCAATTACAAGCACAGGATAAAGCCCTTCAAAATCCAACTTTATCTTATTGATTATAAAAGTGCTGATTTTGCCAAAAAGATAACCAGCCAAAGCACCGATAATCATTTGCTGGAGAAGTAACGGTATAACAGTAATAAAGCTCTTTTCCTGATTTACAACCAACCCTAAAAATGCAATGGTCAGAACATAAGCCATCGGATCATTACTTCCGCTTTCCAACTCCAGGGTCGGTCGTAGCTTACTTTTAAGTGCAAGACGATTTGATCGTAGTATCGAAAATACAGCTGCAGCATCGGTGGAAGAAACAATTGCACCTAAAAGCAATCCCTCATAAATTGTGAAATCGGTTATTTGCCATACGAAAATCCCCAATGCAACTGCTGTAAGCAATACGCCGAGGGAAGATAAGGAAACCCCCTGCCAGAGAACAGGCCTGATTGACTGCCAGTCAGTATCAAGGCCACCTGAAAACAGAATAAAATTCAGCGATACTATGCCAATAAACTGTGCAATTTTGGGGTCATCGAAAATTATACCCAGTCCGTCAGCCCCTGCAATCATTCCGATTGCCAAAAACAATATCAGCGTAGGAACACCAAATTTATAGGAAGTTTTGCCAGCTATAATACTTACCAATAGCAGCAAAGATCCGATTAACAGTATATTTTCAATGTTTAAGCTCATTCACGATATAACTTATTAAGATCCCGGCAAATAAATGAAGATTAAATGTCTTCGTAAAATTAATAAAACTGAAACATGAAATTGCTGCAATTTTAAATTAAGACCTTTTTCTCCCACAAAACGGGACACCCAAAAAGAAATGAATGAAGCATGGGCGATCTATCACGTGTAATACTTAATATGAATTAATTATAAAACATTATTTACAGCGGTGTCACATTTTGATGCTATCGCTTCAAATGAATCTTGCTCAGCTATTAACGACTTCCCTAACGTCATTTCCTAGTCGGACTTACCATACTTCTGCATTGCACTCTAATGCTTACATCGCTTTGGCAAATGCCGCACGTTTCAACCTTTACGTCCACTTGATGGTCGCCAATAGGGCCAAGGTCGTATTCAAACTCTTTCAACTTACCATGTGGTTCGATGGCAGCATACCCGATAGTTTTCATTTTTTTTGAATTTTAGTGTTTACGAATTAAATTAATTTTATATCACAACTTAAAATGCTTAAGTAAATGTTGCCAAAACAATTATCCTCAATTTCTATTGTCGAAATAGTGATAATCTTATAAAATGCCACACAACTTCCCGGTGGAGGGAATACCATTTATTTTTGCTCAACGTTCAGGAACAAAGAAAATCTCTTACTGACAGCGGTTTAATGTCGTTGTTTTGTAATAGCCTTTAGAACCATCAAACGCCAATTCAAAGTTATGCTGGGTTGTGAAACTGCTGTTGCATATTTCTTGCAAAGAGTAGGACTTTTATTGCTGTATGGCAAGATAATTTTTTACCACTTTCGGGCATAAACAAAAAAGACCACTGCAATCTCCTGATTCAATATTGTTTTACAGATGGTCTGTTCCGGCAACCTGAATGAATGTTTAGCAGATTATAAATCATGAAAGGAATTAATTGAAATATTTTTCCTAAAAAGTTGCACTTATTCTTAAAGTATTCTATATTTGTAGAATCCACTAACAATATGTAGAATTATGAAGCTTTCAAAAACCGAAGAGAAGTTAATGGAACTTATCTGGAAAAATGAAAAAGTATTTCTTAAAGACCTTATTGACAGTTATCCAAACCCTAAACCAGCTCCTTCAACCATTGCAACCTATTTGAAAAGGATGCAGGACAAAGGATTTGTAGGGTATAAACTTTATGGAAACTCAAGGCAATATTACCCGCTGGTAAATAAGGATGACTACTTTTCAAGTAAGGTTAAAGGGATAATAAAGAATTATTTCAGCGATTCAGCTCTTCAGTTTGCATCATTTTTTACAACAACCAGCAGTCTGTCCGAACAGGAATTAGAGGAACTAAAGAAAATTATCGACAAGGAAATCAAAAGAAAGAAACAATGATAGCCTACATCCTTAAAGCGACCCTTTTTTCGGCACTACTTTTCCTTGTATACGCACTTTTTATGGAAAAGGAGAAAATGCACCGGTTTAAAAGGTTCTACCTTTTAGCTAGCATTGCACTTCCTTTCATTGCTCCAATATTAACCATTCCCTCCCTTTCCTTTATACCGCAGCTACCCTTAGCCATTAATCGGTCTGCTATAAGTCCGGGGAGTTTTGAAATTCCCGCCTCTATAACTTTTTACAACACAACCGAAGGTGACATACCAGCGAACAATACTCAGAATACGGTACCACAAGCGGTATCTGTTTCAGGAAGTCAAGAAATTTGGTTCATAATATTTGCAATCAGTTACCTTATAGTGACATTGGTTATGATAATCAGATTTATCAGAAATATTATTTCTATTTACCTTACAATAAAATCCAACAGATTCGTTTCATACTTTGAAGGGACGCTTGTTTTAACTAAAGAGAACCGGATACCACACAGTTTCCTTAAGTATATCTTCGTCAACCGGGAGGATTATGAAAATGGGTTGATTGAAAAGGAAATATTGAGACATGAATATACTCATGTAAGCCAAAAACATTCCTTAGATATTTTGTTTGTTGAACTTATTGTGACTTTTGCCTGGATAAATCCGCTCTTGTTTTTTTACCAGAAAGCGATCAGGCTCAATCATGAATTTTTAGCCGACCAGGCTGTTATAGAAGAATATTCCGACACTCAGAAATATCAATATCTGTTATTTGAAAAAACCAGACTTATAAATAGTTTATCCCTTTCAAGCCCATTCAATTATTTACTAACTAAGAAAAGAATAATGATGATGAGCAGAAAAGCATCTCCCGGGATTGCAATTCTGAAACAAATTGCAATCATACCATTTATTGCAGTCACAGGTTTATTATTTACTGCAAAGGGAAGTGATGAGGACATGACCGGTGCAATAGATAAGCAACACGTAATCGCAGAACAAACTGATGCATCATTCTGGGAGCTGGTTGTCAGAACTGACGACTCGGGGAATGTAATTGAGGAAATAATCGGAGAATTTAAAGGAACAATGGATGATAATTATGTCTCAGATGTACCAATAAAAGTTAAAGTTTTTGTTACAAAGCGTAAGGAAGGAGAAATGTTCACCGAGTTCTATGAAGCAGATGGTACTACACCGGAGAATTTGCATAAAAAAAATAGTCAGCTTGTAAATTTCAAAACACAGTCTTTTGTTGATCTTGAAATAAGCCTCCGCTCTGGAGAGACTTTAGAGATGCAACAAATGGTTGGGGGATCGCATATATGGGATTTCTATACTAAAGTTGTTCCACCTCCTCCCGGCGCCCCTGAAGGTTTAAGGTTTGGTGAACCCAGAACTGGGGATTTGCTGAAGCTCATTATGGAGCAAGATAGCAGAGTTAGCATTAAGGTTGATTTCCGGACAACTGAAGAATTTAGCAACAAAATATATCGTTTTGATATTGACCCTGCCGGCCTGAAAGAGTTATTCTCAAAGTTATAATTTAAGCCTGATTTACCTGTAATTGCCCAAACAGCATATAGTACCGAAGCTGACAAAAATAAAGCTTTGGCATGTGGTTTTTCAGATTTTATGAGCAAACCCATTAACAAAAATTTGTTATTATCTAAAATTTATGAACAACTTAATAAATAGATTTTCTTAAAAATTGCAAAATTTTGGTATAAAAAAATGGTTATATTGCCTGCAATGAAAATAATACTAGCAATCGGTACAGGTAGTTTTATCGGCGGAGTTCTTCGTTACCTTCTATCCCACCTTGTACAAACAAAATTTCTCTCTGCTTTTCCCTTCGGCACACTTACAGTAAATATTATTGGTTGCTTCCTTATCGGGTTGGTATTCGGATTGACAGAAAAAGGTATTCTTACACAAGAATGGAGGCTATTCCTTGCAACCGGACTGCTTGGCGGATTTACAACTTTTTCGGCTTTCTCAATAGAGACAATGTCCATGTTTCGGGATGGACAGTTTTTATATGCTGCCGTTTACATCTCTTCAAGTGTGTTGGTCGGTATAATTGCAACATTTACCGGATTTGCAATAATTAAATTATTTTAAATTATTGAAACACCCCGAATTACTTTTTTACCACATTTCATGCTAAAACGAAAAGACCGCTGCAATCATTTGATTTACCGCGGTCTGCAATTACTGGAGTAGCCTCATCAGAACTAATTTTTTCCATATCCTGCTGATTATCAAATATCCTTTTTTACCACATCGGTGCAGATATTTTACAAGGAAAGATGGAGGTTGGTGAGAAATTAATTGATATAAAGTAAATTTTTATTTACCTTTATGATTAGATCAAGACCAGAATAACTAATGAAATGTTCTGAACTTTACAGGATTCTGATTAAAGATGGATGGTATCCGTTTTCACAAAAGGGGTAACATGTAAAAATGAAACATGATAAAAAAGACGGGGTCATTGTTTTTCCCAGTCATGGTAGCCAGGAAGTTGGAAAGGGACTTGAAAAGAAAATATTAAAAGACGCAGGATTAAGATAGTGAATGAAAGGGATGCTTATTATGCAAACAACAAAGAAAAAAATAAAAGTCATCGTTGAAAAAACAGATACAGGGTTCTCTGCCTTCTGTGATGATTATCCAGTATTTACCACAGGCAGGACAGTGCCTGAACTGATTGATAATGCACTGGAAGCAGTTAATCTTTATTTCGAAGATGAAGGTTTAGAGTTCACCCATGATAATTTGAGTTTTGAAATTGACTTTAAACAGTTTTTTCAATATTACAAAGTATTGAACTCGAAATTTCTTGCTCACAAAATAGGAATGAACCCAACCCTTCTTTCACAGTATGTCCAGGGTCATAAAAAACCATCGGCAAAACAAACTGAAAAAATTTTGGCAGGTATTCATCAGATTGGAAAGGAATTGTCTGAGATCAACCTGATAAATAAAAAATAATTTGTCTAATGTGTTAGCCTCACCAGGACTAAATTTTATCATATTCCACTGATTATCAAGACCACTTTTTAAATAATTGGCACTTTTTATATCACAAATCTTGTATAAGGTACAACAGACCTATTGAAATTTTTTACCACATAAGGATGTCTAATAAAACTGATAGATCCGAATATATCCTGCCTATGGTTAAGTTATAATTGTCTCGTATATTTGTGATAATCGATTAAATGTCTAGGTAACCATGACAACTAATATAGAAATTCTAAAAGCTGTTAAATCACGCTTAAAAGTGGAACTGGGCGATAATTTAAACAAGGTAATTTTATTTGGTTCGAGGATAACTAAAAAGGTAAACGAGTTTAGTGATTTTGATGTTCTTATTATCCTTAATGCACCTTTTCACTGGACAACTAAAAATCTTATACGTGATATCTGTTACGAAATATCCCTGGAGAAGGATGTTTTAATCGATTCAAAAATTATTTATGCGGCCGATCCGGAAACAAAATTCTGGGGTAAACATCCATTATTTACTGATACAATAAAAAACGGTATTCATGTCTGAAAATTTGACTTATGAGACAAAGAATTTATATTGATACATCAGTAATAGGTGGTTATTATGACGATGAGTTTGAAGATCCTACAAAAGCCCTTTTTAATCGCTTTGATAATGACGAAATAATTTTTGTGGTTTCAGATTTGCTTGATCTTGAATTGACTTTCGCCCCAGAACGAGTTAAAAACCTGCTGCGAAAATACCCTGGCGTGAAATTTGAACGAATAACACTTACCGAAGAAGCAATACAACTTGCGGATAAATAAATATCAGAGAAAGTTGTCGGGAGAACAAGCCTTGAAGATTGCAGACATATTGCCATTGCCACTATAAATCGTGTTGATGTATTAGCCAGTTGGAATTTTAAACACATTGTAAACCTGGAAAAAATTAAAGGATATAATTCCGTAAATTTGCGAATGGGTTATCCAATGTTGGAAATAAGAAGTCCTAAAGACCTCCTTAGATATGAAAACGACTAAAGTAAAAACTTTTGATGCGGTGAAGATTCAGCGTGAAATTCGGAATAAAATAAGTTCCGAAACAGCCAACATGTCCTTTGCCGAGTTAAAAAATTACATTATGCATAGAGTTGAGAAAAGTGGATTTAAGCCAATCGGAAAGGACTAATTTTTTTACCACTTTCGGACATTAAAACGAAAAAGACCACTGCAATCTATTGATTTACAGCGGTCTGTGATTTTAGAAGTAGCCTCACCAGGAATCGAACCTGGATCTACGGTTTAGGAAACCGCTATTCTATCCATTGAACTATGAGGCCGGTAATACGTTTTTAAGAACTTGATCTGACAGCAAAAAGGCCGGAGACTTAACCCGTGCATTTTTTGAAGCCGGGGACAAAAATAACTATAATTGCTGTTGAAACAAAAATCCGGGTCAAAATAGTTTAACTAATTGTCACAAGTCATATAATGATTATCTTTGAGGCCTGAACAAGGGAGTTGACAGGGGACTGATTCCACCGGTCAATTTCCGGATGTGGAAGCAGGAATATCCTTAAAAGAATATAATAAACCAACATTAAGCCAGATTGAATTATATAGATCTTATTATCCTGCTGGTATTTGCATGGGCAGCTTTCAGGGGTTTTACAAAGGGGCTTGTAGTAATGGTTGCGGCATTTATTGCCCTGATAATCGGCCTGTGGGGAGCCGTGAAGTATTCTGGAATTGTAGCCGGCTGGCTTGTTGATACAATGAATGTTTCATCGCCTTATATGCAGCTTGTATCATTCACAGTAACATTCCTCGGGATAGTAATTGCCATAAATGTGGCTGCATTCTTACTGAGCCGGCTGCTTGATGCTATCGCGCTGGGTTTTGTAAACCGGTTGCTTGGCGTTTTTTTCGGAATATTAAAAATGGCCTTACTACTGAGTGTGCTCTTCCTTGTACTCAATTCAATAAATGTCAGATATGAATTTTTACCGGAAGATGATGTTGATAATTCAATGCTTTACAAGCCTGTTGCAAAACTGGCCCCCGGTATCTTTCCTTTCCTGCAATTTGATACCATCTCCAAAGAAATTGAAAAACTGGTAGGAGATTCCATTGATCAGACCAATCATATTTAACCCGGATAATTTCTTTTCCTTCTAATATTACCCTGATATTTCATTCTACAAAGAGCCTAAGGCTTTTTCTAGAATTCAGCATTCTGATCGGTTATTTCTGGAAAATATAATTGTGATCACGGGGCAGTTAACCTGGTTCAGAAATGGGTTTAATGTTTTAATCCATCCTTGAAATTAAAACTGTGAGAGTATCTGTACAAATATTATAAGGAGAACCATGGCAATCGGGTAAACAGTTGCGTATGCAATCTGTGGTGCATTACTTGTTGTGACAGGGTCAATTGCTGCCAGGCCGGGAGTGCTTGTCATACCACCGGTAATTGTGCCAAAAAGCGTAAGCAGATTCATCCTGAAAAAAAAATGTGCAACAACTGACGAAATTATCATCGGGATAATTGTGATCAAAATTCCGGCAATAAACAGATTAATGCCATAAGACTGGTAGGTTTCAACAAGATGTTCCCCTGCCTGAGTCCCAACTGCTGCAAGAAAAAACAGAAGTCCAAGTTGTCTTAACAACTGGTTGGCCGATGCTGACATTGACCATACAACCGGCCCTGTCCTGCCAAGGTTGCCAAGCACCAGGGCAACCAGCAGCACTCCGCCGGCAAGTCCGGGACTAAAACTAAAATCTTCTGAAAAACTGATATTAATACGACCGACAAGAATGCCTAAGATAATTCCTGCTGCAATTGGAAACATATTGGTATCTGAAAGCTTTTTTTCCTGATTCCCAAATATAATGGCCACAGTCTTCATATTCTCCTTGTTCGAAGCAATAAGCAACTTATCGCCAAAACGAATCTGAGAAGTATCAGTGGGAACTATATCTATTCCACTCCTCCTGATGCGTGTAATAGTGGCATTGAAGTTTGAGAACAGGTTCAGCTGACCGACGGTCTTGTTAACAACCTCTTTATTTGTGACCAGTATTGACTGAACATCATAATCTTCGCCCAGGGGGATTTGTCGGTCAGTAGGCCGTCCAATCAGAAACTTCACTTTATTGAGGGCCTCCCTGCTTCCGACGGCCCTGACAAGATCACCCCTGTGAAGTATTGTTCCCGGCGAAGGTGTCATGGCCATTCCTTCTGAAAGCACCCTGGAGATACTTGCTCCTGTCATACTCCTGATCTTCAGATCGCCAATAGTTTTTCCATGTATATTCTCGTTCTCAACAACAAAATGGCGGTTACAAACTTCGGGATATATATTCTGAAGCTGCATGTCAATATCTTGCTCCGCATCTTTGACCCGGTAATTCAGAATACCCGGAAGAAGCCTGATAAATAAAATTACACCGATAACGCCAAACGGATAAGCAATTCCATAACCAATTGACGCAAGGGAAGACCCGGTTGTATCTATTGCCGCAGCAAGCCCGGGAGTGCTGGTAAGGGCCCCGGTAAACAGTCCCACTGCCATGTAATAATCGATATCAAATAGCCATGCAGTAAAAAGGGCAGTACCTGCAGCAAGGCTGACAAGTAATGAAGCTACGAGTATAAGAGAGGGGCCCCTTGAAGCAAAGGACTGAAAAAAACCTGGGCCGGCCTGCAGGCCAATGGTAAAAATAAAGAGAACCATACCCACTTCCTGGAACTCTGATGGAATGATAATTCCAAAGTGCCCAAAAAATAGTGCAACAAAAATTACTGCTGATATATCCAGTGAAATTCCTTTTATCTTTATTCGCCCAATGATAAACCCAATGGCAATTATCAGAAAAAGAGTAAATGAGGCAACTAAAAAGACAGACATTATTATAAGAAGTTTAAGCAGCACAAAATTATGCTAAAAATTCAGATATTCCGTTTTATTAACATCTTAATCCCTTCTTGATTTTAGGGTGTTTATGAATGGGTTGAAATTAATAAATGAAAAATATTACTGGTTAGTAATTTTTTTTTTAAAAATTGATTAAAATTGTAATTATAAATTAATTGACATTCTATTTTTTAAAAGTGATGAAGTCTAAAAAGTCGTCAGGAGATTTTCAGGAAAACGATGCTTTCAGAGGTAAGAGAAAGCATAAACTTGCTCCTGTCAAAAAGCAAAAATCACAGAAAACTCAATTTCTGGATGAAATAGAGGACTTTGATGATGATTTTCTTGATTACAAAGCCGAAGATCTGGATGATCTGTATGAAGATCTTGATGAAGATGATGAGGATGATGATGATGAGGATGATGACTGACCCGGACCGGGAAACAGTTTTTGTCTTGTCCTGATATCGATATCATATATTACAGGCTCAGTGCCTTAATACAGACGATTACCGTACTAAAGTAGTTTCTTGATATTTTCAGTCACTACATGGCCATCGAAAAGGTGAATTATCCTGTTTGCCTTTTCAGCATCTGATGGTGAATGCGTTACCATAACAATGGTAGTGCCTTCATCATTTAACTGCTGAAGCAGATTCATCACTTCTTCACCGTTTGCTGAATCAAGATTTCCGGTCGGCTCATCGGCAAGGATGAGTTTTGGATTTGCTACTACTGCCCGGCAAATTGCAACCCTTTGTTGTTGCCCCCCGGAAAGTTGCTGAGGAAAATGTTTTCTTCGATGGGCAATCTGCATTCGCTCAAGCACTTTTTCCACTTTCTGCTTTCTCTCAGAAGATGGCATCTTTAGATACAGCAATGGTAATTCAATATTTTCAAAAACTGTAAGCTCATCAATCAGGTTGAAACTTTGAAAGACAAAGCCGACATTGGATTTCCTGAGTATTGTTCTTTTCCTTTCCGTATACCCTGAAACCTCGGTATCATTGAAAAAAAATGCTCCTGAGGAAGGATTGTCCAGAAGCCCAATAATATTGAGCAGGGTAGATTTACCACAACCTGACGGTCCCATTATAGCAACGAACTCCCCCTTCTTTATTTCAAGGGAAACCTTGTTTAGTGCCGTAGTCTCAACCTCATCGGTCCTGAAGACTTTAGTAAGATCTTTTGTTTTTATCATCCGATGTAGAATTTTAATTTTCAGTTAATATCTTTTGATCAATATTTTATGAATTATATTCAAAATACCATCTCAAAAATGAACCGGAAGCTGATGAAAATAATATCAGGCAACTCATCTGCTTATGTATAAATGATTAATATTGCAAAACAAGTCCATATAAAAGTACAAAAACATTTGAATAGAGACCGGTTCTTTATAAATTAAATTCGCTTCCATATTCAGACGTACGAATTTAAGGATGGTTACAATAATAGCCACCCTTTCTACTTTCCAGAAAAGCGTTGACTTTTTTTAAAGAAGAAATATATATTTTCGGCATTAATTACTACCTTGCTGCTTAATTAACCGTTCAAAAATGAAATTTGATGCGGTGAAGGAGAATGATTTGGATTAAAGATGCCTGTAATAATGGACAAACCCGGAAAACTGATCTTTATGGTTGATGACGATAAAGTTATCCTTAACCTTCTTGAATATGTCTTCCAGAGTAAAAACGGCTACAATATAAAGACATTTTTCTCAGGCGAAGATTGCCTGAAAAATATGAATCTGAACCCCGATCTCGTGGTACTTGACTACATCTTAAACGAGAAGGACAAAACAAATATGAACGGACTGGAAACTCTCAAAAAACTTCTTGAAAAAGATAAAGATCTTCCCGTAATAATATTATCAGGTCAGACAGATGATCATATCGGTCAACTGATGCTCAGGTCAGGGGCGAAGCAGGTGCTGAAGAAAGATGATTTTTTTGTTGACAGGCTGGAGAAGTACATTGCCTGTGAAATAGGATAAATTAATATCCGGGAATTACCAAAGGCTCCACCGAAAATGCTTGCCATTTACCTCAGGTACGCAATCTTATCAGAGGTACACGGAAAGCTTCTCAGCTATTTTTCTTTTTTTATTTAATATTTAATTATACTTTTGCACGATCATTTTTCTGAGATGCCAGCTTTTATTGAGCAATACAGCATACTGTTCAAAAGCTTGAGTACCGGGGTTCATAGTTTCAATTTTATGCTGAATACCCGGCTTTTTGAGCATTTTGATAATCCTGAATGCCCGGGAGGGACATTCAGTGTTGATTTGGAACTGGATAAAAAGAGCCATTTACTCTCTTTGTCCTTTACTTTTTCTGGCGAGGCTACAGTAATATGTGACAGGTGCCTTGACGAATTCAGTCTCCCGCTGGAATTCAATTCAAGGCTTTTTGTCAGGTTTGGAGAAGAAGTGATGGAAACAGACGCAGATGTGATTTACCTTGATCCGAATGAATATAAACTCAATGTGGCCGAATATTTATTCGAAACCATTTGTCTGAATCTTCCTGTAAAAAGGGTTCACAAAAGCATTGAGAATTGCAACAAGGAAATGATTAGTAAACTGGACAAACACAGAATAAATCCTGATGAAAAAGGAACTGATCCCAGATGGGATTCCCTCAGGGATATAAAGAATAAAAATTGATTAACTAATAACTACTGAAATGGCACATCCCAAAAGAAAGATCTCGAAAACAAGAAGAAATAAAAGAAGGACTCACTATAAGGCCATAGTTCCAACAATGTCAACTTGCCAGAATTGTGGAACCACTGTTTTGTACCACAGGGTTTGTGGCGAATGCGGATATTATCGCGGAAAACTGGCAATTGAAAAGGCAGCAGTTTCCTAAGCCGGAACAGAAGCCGGCAGAATGCCCGGACAAATCCGATTATTTTCGCCTAATGAAACTGCTATTTTCCAATATCGTAAAATGATTCTCCCGGATGGATCTCCCTTACATTATTATTTATTGTCAGGGCGATCCTTTCAAATATATTTAACTAACTAATTCCGGAATAAAATGAAAATTGCCCTGGATGCCATGGGAGGTGATTATGCCCCTGAAGCAACTGTAATGGGAGCAATTGTTGCTTCCTCAATCCTTCCTGAAAATGTTAAGATAGTGCTGATTGGCGACAAGGAAAAGATCCTTGAAATAACCAGTCGGGAGAATTTTGATCACTCAGTATTTGACATTGTTCATGCTGATGAAGTGATAACTATGGGAGACCATCCTGCCAAAGCATTTTCTAAAAAGACAAAATCCAGCATTGTTACAGGATTTGGAATGCTAACCTCCGGAAAGGTCGATGCTTTCGCAAGTTGTGGGAATACAGGTGCAATGATGGTAGGCGCAATGTTTATGGTGAAATCAATTCCCGGAGTTATACGCCCCTGCATCTCAGCACAAGTGCCAAATATTGCCGGCGGCTCTTCAACTTTGCTGGATGTTGGCATAAATCCTGATTGCAGGCCTGATGTACTGTATCAGTATGGAATACTGGGGTCTCTTTACGCTCAGTATGTTTTTCATATTGATAAGCCAAAAGTTTGTTTGCTCAACCTTGGTTCGGAAGAAGAAAAGGGGAACCTGATCACAAAAGCTACGCATGAGCTCATGAAGGGATCTCAGGATTTTAATTTTGCCGGCAACATTGAGGGTAATGAACTTTTTAATGAAGGCAAATCAGATGTGATTGTTTGTGAAGGGTTTGTAGGCAATGTAATTCTTAAGGAGGCGGAAGCCTTTTACACATTGTTAAAAAGAAGGAAAATTGACGACGATTATTTCGAACGGTTTAATTTTGAAAATTACGGGGGGACACCCATACTGGGAATTAACCAGCCAGTGATAATTGGTCATGGAATTTCGAATTCTACTGCTATAAAGAACCTGCTTATTCATGCAAAAGATGTTGTTGAAGCCGGACTGATCGATAAGTTCAAGGAAGCTTTCAGATAATTATCCGGGCCCGGGCAACTATAGCCCAAATTGCGGAAAAATTGACCGGATATTTTCTAACTAATGGTTAAACATCCAAAAAGGTCGGTATTTGAACAATAAATATTATATTTTTACTGTATTGTTATTGTTATTTTTTCACCCCGATTACTAATTCAGCAATTTTTAATAATAATGTTTAATAAAATAAACCGCAATACAATGGCCAAAATTAATGAAAATGATTCCAATGTAATCAATCTTGTTGGTTCAGGAACTGAAATCACAGGAGATGTTAACTGTAGCGGGGATATCCGGATAGACGGCGTTATAAACGGAAACCTGCATACCAAAGGCAAGGTGGTAATCGGGGAGACAGGAAAAACAAATGGAGAAGTAAACTGCAAAAATGCTGATATATCGGGAAAAATAGAAGGAAAAATTGTAGTTACTGAACTGCTCTCACTAAAACCCACTGCCCTGATAGTTGGAGATGTTGTTTCGGGTAAACTGGCAATAGAACCCGGTGCCAGGTTTACCGGTAACTGCAATATGACAGGACCAGACCCTCGCCCGGTTGCAGCCGAAGAGAGCAAAAAGGTCATTGAACCTGTCAAGAAGTAATTCCATTTGGCTTATATTAACCCTCTCCGGAACCAAACTCTCGTTTTCCGCGATTTTTACGAGGCTGGATAAGTTAACTGCTGCTTTTATAGTTGGAGTCATGTAAAAGCATAATGAAAAAAATATTTCTATATTAGCGGGGCATAGATTTATTTATCAAGAAAATTAACAGCAATGTCAGCTAAGCTTAAGTTTTTAAATTCCCTGCTTTTTTTTTCGGCTCTGGTATTCTTAACAGGATATGCTGTTTTCTCTTTACTTCTCAGGGATTATTTTTTACCTGTATCTTTTGTAATTCTGGTTTACTTTATACTCCTCACCTTTGCAGGGAGGGTTATCTTACTCAGTGGTAGTACTGAAGCCTCAGGCAACTTCAATATCCGCTACTTCATGGTTCGGTGGATTAAGGTTTTTTTTCATTTAACATTTATTGTAATATACCTTTTTATCGACCGTGACAATGCATTTGCCTTTATACTGACATTTCTGGCAGCATACATAATATACTCATTATTTGACGTTTACACTCTGGGCATTTATCTGAAAAAAAAGTAACTTATTTCATTGACAGCCGTAAAAGATAATTACTTTTGCTCATCAGGGCTCACACAAAAAAGGTGATTTTGATATTTGATGTAAAGATGTTACGGATTTTGCTTATACTGATTTTTGTAAACTTATTATACAGTCAACCTGCTTATACTGCCGAAAGTACTTCCGGAGACAAGTTTGATCCGGGAACATTTATTTTCGGTCACATAGCAGATGCATATGACTGGCATTTGTTTACAATATACGGCACTCATTACAGCGTTCCCCTACCCATAATATTATACAGTCCGGGAAAGGGACTGAATATTTTCATGTCCAGCAAATTTGATCATGGCCACAGTCCATACAGAGGATTCATGATCGCCACCGAGGGACCTTCAAAAGGAAAGATAGTTCATGCAAACGGAAATGGCACAGGCGATCCTGAAGGTGCGATTATCATAAACCTGTCAATGACCAAAAATGTTACCGGGATGCTATTCGCATCACTGCTCATACTTGTCATTTTCATAAGCATCGGACAAAAGTACAGGAAAAATCCTCTGGCTGCCCCAAGCGGCTTGCAGGGCCTGTTTGAGCCTATAATACTGTTTGTCATGGAAGATATTGTCAGGCCAGCTCTGGGCAGTAAAAAATGTGAGAAATTTTTCCCCTATCTTCTTACTTTGTTTTTTTTCATATGGATTAACAATATGCTGGGATTAATCCCCATATTTCCAATGGGAGCGAATGTTACCGGGAATATCTCGGTTACAATGGGACTTGCACTTACATCGTTCATGGTAATCAACCTGAGCGGAAACAGACAATACTGGCAGCATATTTTTAATACCCCCAATGTGCCGACATTCTTAAAACTGCCAATACCATTGATGCCTTTAATCGAGGTGATAGGGATGATTACGAAGCCGTTTGTGCTGATGGTACGTTTGTTTGCCAATATCACGGCAGGTCATATAATAACCATGGGCTTTTTCAGTTTGATATTTATTTTCGCTGAGGTTTCACCGTCTTTTGGCTACGGAGCAACTTTTCTCTCAGTAGGCTTTGGTATTTTTATTACATTTCTTGAATTGCTGGTTGCACTAATCCAGGCGTATGTTTTTACATTGCTTACCTCCCTGTTCATCGGGGCAGCAATTGAAGATGGTCATTGATAATTATTATTAACTATTTACTATAATTACTATTCGTTATCCTTAAAATTAAAAATTATGCTCGTATTATCTGTAATTCTTCAAGCCACTATGGCTGCTGCTATTTCTAAAGTAGGAGCTGCCCTTGGCGCAGCTATCAGCCTCCTGGGGGCAAGCTATGGCATCAGCAAGATCGGGGTTTCGGCCCTTGAGGCAATTGCCCGCCAACCGGAAGCAGCAGGGGATGTTCGCTCAAACCTGATAGTTGCTGCAGCTTTGATTGAAGGTGTGGCTTTTTTCGCAATAGTAGTGTGTTTGCTTGTACTTTTTCTTTAGTCAGACTTATCGGGTCCCCGGGATTACCGGGGACAAACCGGTGAATGTTGCCGATTAAAGAAAATCTAAAATACAAATTCAATGGATCTGATAACTCCTGATTTCGGATTATTTTTCTGGATGCTCGTAACCTTTATGATGGTTTTCATAATCCTGAAAAAATTTGCCTGGAAGCCAATAGTCCAGGCTCTAAAAGAACGTGAGGAAAATATAAGGGAGGGTATTGAGAATGCTGAGGATGCCAGGAATGAACTTGCAAACGTCAAGGTCAAATCTGATGCATTATTGTCTGAAGCTGTTGTTGAGCGTGATGAGCTCATCAGGCAGGGAAGGAAGATTAAAGAAAAGATTGTTTCAGAAGCCCGGGCGGAGGCTGAAGCCGAAGCCAGGAAGATTATAGATGCAGCAAAGAGACTTATAGAAGATGAAAAAGTTGCAGCTATAAACCTTATCAAGGTACAGATTGCCTCATTATCATTGGAGATAGCCGAAAAGATCCTTCGCAAAAAACTTGAAGATGATGCCTCCCAGAAGGAACTGATGTCCAGTCTGCTGGAAGAATTCAAACTTAACTGATTATTGTACTTATCCATATCATGAACCAAAGCAAGATCCCTGTCAGGTATGCCAAAGCACTCTTCCTCCTTGGAAAAGAGAAAGGTGTTCTTTCGAACCTTTCTCAGGAAGCAGGCCAGCTGGCAAAATTCTTCGCAGAAACACCTGTTTTGATGACATGGTTAAGGAGTCCGGTTATAAAAATTGAGGAAAAAAAAGAACTTTTCCATAGCCGGTTCGAAGGTCAGTTCTCACAATTACTGTTTAGATTTATAGATCTGGTAATAAATAAAAAGCGTGAAAGGTATTTTCCTGACATGCTGAGAAATTTCCTGAGTTATCAAAAAGCTGATGCAGGTATTAAAACACTGACACTTACAACAGCCGTTAAAGTTGATGATGTATTCAGGCAAAAAGTCAGTCAACTGTTTGTTCAAAAGGATACTGGCATTGAAATGGTATCAAAGGTAAAACCTTCGTTAATCGGAGGTTTTACAGTACAGGTAGATGATACGCTATATGATGCATCTCTGGCAACCGAAATTAAAAGGCTTAATAAGGAGCTTACCGGTCAGCTTATGGCAGGAACCGGCAATAAAGAAGTTTCAGATCCGGAGAACATGGAAGGACATGAATAACCCGGTATACAATTCGGCGTTAACCGGGAATGAATATGAATAATATTAATATCAAAGGGAATGAGTGAACTAAAACCTGCTGAGGTATCGGAAATTATCAAACAGCAGCTTGACGATTTTGATCTGAAGATTGAGCATGAAGAGGTAGGTACCGTTTTGCAGGTAGGCGACGGTATCGCAAGGCTATACGGTCTTTCCAATGTAAGATCCAATGAGCTGATAGAATTTGAATCAGGAGTGAAGGGTATAGTCCTTAACCTGGAAGAAGACCATGTCGGTGCAGTTTTGCTTGGCAATTCCGAAACAATTAATGAAGGTGATATTGCACGGCGTACCGGACAGATAGCTTCGCTTAATGTTGGCGAGGGCTTGCTTGGTCGGGTAATAAACACTCTGGGCGAGCCAATTGACGGCAAAGGCCGAATTTCAGGCGAATTATACGAACTTCCCTTTGAGAGAAAGGCTCCCGGCGTAATCTACAGGCAACCTGTGTCGGAACCTTTGCAGACCGGGATAAAGGCCATTGATTCGATGATACCTGTTGGACGCGGACAAAGGGAATTGATAATCGGCGACAGACAAACAGGAAAGACTGCAATTGCAATAGATACTATACTGAATCAACGGTCTTTTTATGATAAAGGAGAACCGGTATATTGCATTTATGTGGCAATTGGACAAAAAGGCTCTACAATTGCACAAATTGCAAGGGTTCTTGAGGAAAAAGGTGCTTTGGAGTATACCATTATTGTAGCTGCTACCGCTTCAGATCCTGCTGCATTACAATTCTATGCCCCTTTCGCCGGGGCTGCCATCGGTGAGTTTTTCCGTGACACAGGAAGGGCTGCCCTGATAATTTATGATGACCTTTCAAAGCAGGCTGTATCCTATCGTGAAGTTTCATTACTTTTGCGTCGCCCGCCGGGCAGGGAAGCCTATCCTGGTGATGTATTTTACCTCCATTCCCGTCTGCTCGAAAGAGCCGCCAAGATAATCCAGTCTGATGAGATAGCGGCCCAGATGAATGATTTGCCCGATGTTCTCAGGCCAATTGTTAAAGGAGGAGGCTCTCTTACCGCCCTGCCTATAATTGAGACCCAGGCAGGTGATGTCTCGGCATACATTCCTACAAATGTAATATCTATTACCGACGGACAGATCTTTCTTGACAGCAACCTGTTTAATGCAGGGGTCAGGCCGGCCATCAATGTCGGAATATCTGTATCCCGTGTAGGGGGAAGGGCGCAGATAAATTCTATGAAGAAAGTAGCAGGGACACTGAAACTTGACCAGGCGCAATACAGGGAACTGGAAGCTTTTTCCAAGTTCGGTTCTGACCTTGATCCAGCCACAATGGCTGTGTTAAATAAAGGTTCAAGGAATGTTGAGATCCTGAAGCAGGATCAGTATAAACCTATGACTGTCGGCAAGCAGGTTGCCATAATATATTGCGGAACACGGGGCTGGCTTAATGAACTCCCTGTAGAGAAAATTAAACAGTTTGAATCAGAATTTCTGAATCATCTTGAGAATACGGTTCCTGATGTGCTTGATAACCTCAAATCGGGAATTTGGAATGAAGATATCATAAAACAACTTGAGCTTTCAGCCAAGGAAGTAGCCGATAGATTTATCATAAAAAAACCGGCAGGTATATAAGAGCTGTAAAAATAATAAATGGCCAATCTTAAAGAAATACGGACAAGGATCAGTTCTGTTTCATCAACAAGACAGATCACCAGTGCCATGAAAATGGTATCGGCAGCAAAGCTGAGAAAGTCTCAGGA
Organism: uncultured Bacteroidales bacterium; assembly: GCA_964421595.1. Lineage (GTDB taxonomy): Bacteria > Bacteroidota > Bacteroidia > Bacteroidales > PUMT01 > PXAP01. Next base: position 89,244 of record CAYQXY010000003.1, read on the forward strand.
CGCAATAATCCAGATGCGGCCATATGCATTGAAGCTTCATCAGATCCTTAACCATTGTCAGATGTGCATGCCAAATCGCGAGACCCCATACTATTCCCATCGCGAAATCAAGAAAGTTCTCATCATTGTAATAGGTTCAAACAGGGGTCTTTGTGGCGCATTCAATATTAATGTCTCAAAAAAAGCTATTGCACTAATTGATAAGACTTATCGCGCATTGGCCTCCAAAGGCAAGGTTGATATTTTTTGTATTGGAAAAAAAGCAGAAGAGTATTTGCGGTCAAAAGAATTCAAAGTTACAAGGTCGAGAAATGACCTGCTTGATGATCTGAACTTCGAACAGGTAAATCCATTTATTCAGAGCCTTTTGGATAGTTTCACAGGAGGCACATATGACAGGATTGAGATAGTGTATAACCAGTTTAAAAACGCCGCAGTTCAGATAGTCACCCATGAAACATTCCTGCCTATTAGTCCGCCCCAGGAATTCAGCACACCACAGGAGATCGAAACAGCAAGGCACAGTTATATAATTGAACCCTCAGAAGATTTTATGGTGGAGCGTCTTATGCCGAAGGTCCTCAAAACCGAATTTTATAAGGCCCTTCTTGATTCAGCAGCCTCTGAGTTTGGAGCCAGAATGACCTCTATGCACAAGGCTACCGACAATGCAGACGAGCTGATAAGGGAACTCCGCATGCAGTACAATAAAGCCCGGCAGTCAAGTATAACAAATGAGATTATTGAGATAGTAGGGGGAGCCGAAGCATTAAGTAATAAGTAAGTATCTGCCGTGAGTATCAACAACCCTTAGCCCGGGGAAACAGCTCACATCGATTGATCAGGTTATACTTTCCGGCTATGAAAAGTTTCTTTAACAACTCCCGGATTAAGGATTTCAGGTCTGCACTTAATAGTTTCTATTATTGGCTCATTGCCGCAAAAGTTCCTTCTGACAAGTTTTTCAGTCAAACCTTTCTATCAGACTTTCAGTTACATTGACAATATGATCGCCCATCCTTTCACAATGTGAGATTATGTCATTGTACACAATGCCGGCATCGTATTTATAGGCTTTTTCCTTCAGTTTCTTAATGTGCTCTTTTTTCAGTTTATTGCGGAAGCGGTTAATCCTGAATTCCATGTCAATGGCTGAATCTACTTTAACATTATGGTAGTCATCATCCAGGTTTTCTATCATAATCAACTGGGCCTGCTCTATGAGATCGAACATTTCGTTAACGTTCTCACGCAGGGCGGCAGTAAAAACAATTTTTTTCTGTTTTTTCCTGTAAACTGCCCTGGCAACATTATAACACGAATCGCCAATGCTTTCAATATTATCAATAAGTTTGAGCATCGTCTGCAGGCGTTGAGAACCCCGTGTACTGAGATGTCCGCCTGACACTTTAGTGAGGAAGGTAGCAATCTCCACCTCTATCCTGTCGCTAATCTCTTCATATTTTTCCACTTTCGCGAAGAAAAATTCGACATCTGCCTCTTTTGTTGCATTGAAAAGTGAACGCGAGTATGAAATCATCTGATGACTCCTCCTGGCATAGAGAGAAATCTCTTTTTTAGCCTGAAAGAGTGATAGCTCGGCGGTCGAAAGGATGCCTGTATTTATATACTGTAGTCTGAATTCCTCTTCATCTTCTTCTTTAAGAGGTACCAGCCGGGTAACGATAGTCGCAATCAGCGGCGCGAATCCCATTAGCAGCACTGCATTAAAGACATTAAAAACCGTGTGGAATACAGAAAGAGCTATAGGAATACCCTGTGGTGCGTCGTAAGGAGAAAGAAGCCCTGCTCCAACCAGGAAACCATCAATTCCCCTGAGAAAAAAATTAAAGACCAGTAAAACCCATACAACTCCAACCAGATTGAAAATGAGATGAGCACGTGCCGTCCTTTTAGCCGACACGTTTGCAATCATTGCAGCAATATTGGCAGTAATTGTGGTTCCTATATTCTCACCAAGTACCATGGCTGCAGCCATCTCGTATGGTATCCAGCCATTATTGGTCATAACCAGGGTAAGTGCCATGGTGGCACTTGATGATTGTATTACAAAAGTAAGCAGGGTGCCAATTGTCAGGAATAGAAGCACCGACCACAGGCCCATCTGGGTATAGTCGGTCAAAAAGCTCAGTATCTCAGGATGGTCCTGAATATTGGGAAGCGACTCTTTCAAAAATTCAAGTCCGATAAATATCATCGCAAAGCCAATAAGAATTTCGGCTATTGATTTTCTCTTTTTTGATTTTGAGAACATGAATGGGAAGCTTATCCCGATCAGCGGCAAGGATATAACACTAATGCTGAACTTGAACCCGAGAAGCGAAATAAGCCAGGCTGTTACCGTAGTGCCTATGTTTGCTCCCATCACCACACCAATTGCCTGGATCAGATTTATAAGTCCGGCATTGACAAAACTTACAAGCATCACCGTTGTGGCGGTAGACGACTGGACCAGGGCCGTTATCATAAACCCTGTAAAGATACCCTTGATCCTGCTGGAGGTCATAGCTGCGAGGATGCTTCTAAGTTTGTCCCCGGCAACTTTCTGCAGTGCTTCACTCATGGATTTCATCCCGAAAAGAAAGAACCCAAGCGAACCCAGCAGGGCAAGAAAATCAATAAAGGTATATTGCATTATGATCTATAAGTTGATGCCAAATTTAGCAGAATTATTAAAAACTAAAAAAAACATCAGCATACAAATGGTAAAAATCATAGTCACCAGTAAGATCAGCAAATTTAGAAAAAAATATTTCCATTAAGCTGGTCAGGAACATGAACAGATCGCCGTAACTTATATCAGAATAACCGAAAAAATCTTCTTTAATGATAATTATCTGGATGAAGAGGATTTCCCATAAATTTTTTTTATCCGTTTGCCTGTAATTACGGATAAAAAAATTTGACTTGAAGGTCGATTACCCATGCAATGTCCTTATCGCTGTTCGATAGTAAAAAATTCGCTAAAATCGGACCATCCACCACCTTAGGAGGTGGCTTTAAGCCCGATTTTTGCTGCGCATCGCGAATTTTCCCAGCACACAGGGCCTTTCGGGCATAGCCCCGCCAGGACATGACCACGTTCTATGAACGTGGATTTTTTAATGAAATTAAATTGATTGGAAATTCATGTATATTTGCCCCTTTTAAAAAATAATAATAACCTGTTCATTTACGGGTTAATAAATACAGCAAACTTATAATGTTCTCAGCTATAGCAGGAATAATACTCCGGTACCGGATATTACTCCTTTTCTTCCTTATTTCCGTAACGGTATTCATGGGATACAATGCACAAAATGTGAGGCTTTCATATGAGCATACCTCCCTTCTGCCCGAATCTGATTCTGCCCTGATCGAATATAACAGGTACAGGGAAATTTTCGGCGGTGATGGAAATGTTGTGATAATCGGAATAAAGAACCCTGATTTTTTTGATTTGGCTTATATTGGCGACTGGTTCATTCTGATGGATTCACTGGGCGCAATTCCCGGAGTGAAAAATGCAGTCTCAATAACCAATATTTTTAATTTAACGAAAAATACCGGCAACAGATCGTTTGAGGTCTCACCAATCACAAACGGTGTACCTGTCTCACAGGAGGAGGCAGATGATTTGAAACTAACAATCAAGTCACTCCCATTTTACAAGGACCTTCTTTACAATGAGAATTCCGGCACATACCTGATACTGGTAACACTGGATAAAGAAATTCTGCATAGTGACGACCGGAACAGGCTTATTGAAGATTTAGAAACTCTCAGCGACCAATACTCTTCCATTCACAATTTGAGTGTGCATTATAGCGGACTGCCTTATATCAGGATCAAGACTGCAGCAAAAATCGAAGGTGAGCTTTATATGTTCATTTTACTGGCACTTATTATTACCGGAATTATTCTTTTTCTGTTTTTCCGCTCTTTCAGGGTGGTCATATTCTCACTTGTGGTGGTTGGAACCGGCGTGATCTGGGCCCTGGGAACAATGGCGCTTCTTGGTTACGAAATAACTCTTCTCACAGCGATGATCCCCCCCCTGCTTATTGTTATCGGCATACCGAACTCTGTTTTCCTGCTGAACAAATACCATAATGAATTCCGTAATCACGGGAACAAAATAAAGGCCTTGCAGCGGGTAATACAGAAGATCGGGGCAGCGACTTTTCTGACCAACCTTACCACCTCAGCAGGTTTTGCAACTTTCATACTTACCAGCACCAGGATTCTTCAGGAATTTGGCGTTGTAGCATCGTTGAACATTATGGGGATCTATATTCTTTCTTTATTGCTTATACCCATAATTTTCAGCATGATGCCTGATCCGCAAGAAAGGCATGTAAGGCATCTGGAAAACAATGCTGTCAGGAAGGTAGTTGGACTATTTGAGTACCTGGCTGTCAACCACCGCATGAAAATATACCCTGTTGCGCTCCTGATTATCCTTGTTGCAATTGCAGGTATAACAAAAATTGAAAGCACTGGTTATGTTGTTGACGATTTACCTAAGAATGACCCGGTTTATGTAGATCTGAAATATTTTGAGGAACATTTCAAGGGACTAATCCCTCTTGAGATATCAATTGATGCAAAGCGCCCGAGAGCAGCAATGTCGCAGACTACTTTGCAAAACATTGAACAGCTTCAGACTGCCCTTAAAAAGTATCCGGAATTATCCCGGCCCGTCTCGATAGCAGAAGCGTTCAAATTTGCAAGACAATCATTTTTTGATGGAGCTGAGCATCATTACCGTCTGCCCGGGAGTACCGAAAGGAATTTTATACTCTCCTATATGGGCAGCCTGGCAGGCGATAATACCCTTGCATCATCTTTTCTTGATCCTGAAGGACAGATAACCAGGCTAAGTTATAAGGTATCCGATGCAGGCACCGGAAGGATAAGACAAATTCACGAGCAGGTAAGACAGGAAATTGACAGTATATTTCCGGCCGAAAGGTATGATGTCGTAATTACAGGGGCCAGCATCCTTTCTTTCAAGGGAAATAAGTTTCTTATAAAGAGCCTTTTTACCAGCCTGTTCATAGCTATACTGATCATTTCATTATTCATGGCATGGATGTTTTCTTCAGCAAGAATGATGCTGATCTCGCTAATCCCAAACCTGGTTCCGTTATTGATAACGGCTTCATTCATGGGATTTTACTCGATCCCGATAAAACCATCAACAGTTCTTGTGTTCAGTATTGCTTTTGGGATATCGGTCGATAATACAATTCATTTCCTGGCTAAATACCGGCAGGAGCTAAAGTCTACCGGACTTGACATAAAAAAATCGGTGAGTAACGCCATCAGAGAGGCAGGAGTTAGCATGCTTTATACATCAATTGTTCTTTTTTTCGGATTTGGCATTTTCTCGCTCTCCGGTTTTGGCGGAACTGTAGCTCTTGGAGTGCTCATTTCATTTACGTTGCTGATAGCAGTAACTTCAAATTTAATTTTACTACCTTCGATGCTGTTAAGTGTTGAAAAGATCATTGTCGACAAGAATTTCGAAGAGCCTCTGATGCATATTTATAACGATCCGGAAGAGACAAATCTGGAGGAGCCTGAAGAGGAAGAGGAAACAGCAGAAAGAAAATGTAGAAACATTGAAGCCTATAAAGGCTGAGCATTAATATGAATTCAACCGGAACTTTCATTATTTAGTATCCTTACCTATGGCAGTACATAGTATTGAAAAGCTTCGTGAGATAATTGACAGTGAAATTATCAAAATGGATTTTGCGGCGCTCCGGCCCGGGGAACTTTATATGCCGGTAAGCTATATCATGTCCAATGGCGGAAAACGTCTGAGACCTTCACTTACACTAATGGCCTGCAACCTTTTCTCTGACGATCTTTTACCTGCTATCAAACCAGCTGTGGCGATCGAATTGTTTCATAATTTCACCCTCCTTCATGATGATATCATGGATAAAGCCGAGATGAGGAGGGGGAAGCCTACAGTACACAAAAAATGGGATGAAAATACAGCCATCCTTTCAGGCGATGCTATGGTGGTAATGTCATTCAAGCTTATATCATCAACTAACCCTGACATTCTGCCTTCAATGCTTTCTGTATTTAACAGAACCGCGCTTGAGGTTTGCGAAGGCCAGCAACTGGATATTAATTACGAAAATATGCCGGAAGTTGATGAGGCCGGATACCTTGAAATGATTAGACTAAAGACTTCTGTTCTGATTGCTGCCTCAATGTCAATTGGCGCAATAGCCGGAGGTGCTTCACCCGGGGATGCCTCTCTTCTGTATGATTCAGGAATGAATCTGGGACTGGCTTTTCAGCTCCAGGATGATCTGCTTGATCTTTATGGCAGTCAGGAAGAGTTTGGTAAAATGCCCGGCGGCGATATCCTGATGAATAAAAAAACATACCTTCTTATAAAGGCCCTTGAACAGGCAAATGATGAGACAGCCGGGAAGATCAGGAGCCTGATGGAGAACGAAAAGGATCCGCATACCAAGATCAGGGAGGTTACAGGTTTATTTAATGAACTGAATATTAAAGCAGTTACAGAAAAAAAAGCAGAAACTTATTTTAACCTGGCAATTGAAAATCTAAATCTGGCAAGTCCGGTTGATGAGAGAAAAACAGAGCTTACTTCTTTTATAAAAAAGGTTATGAACAGAAAATCCTGATTTTTCCAGGTTTTCTGCAATGACTTTTATTGTAACATATAACTTCCGGTTTGCGTATAAAATTCCTGTTAACCTTTTATAATATTTGTTCAGCTATAATATATCAAATATACTCTCAAGTACGTTTTTACAAATTGAAATAAACTATCACGATCATCCTTAATAATATAATTACAACATGTCAGACAATTCAGGAGAAGTAATACAGGTCATCGGGCCGGTAGTCGATATCAGTTTTGATAAAAAGGGAGGTAAACTACCAAATATACACGACGCACTGGAAATCATCCGCGATGATGGACAGGTTCTTATTGTTGAATGTCAGCAACATATTGGTGAGAATACAATAAGGGCCATTGCCATGGATTCAACTGACGGGCTGAGGCGGGGCATCAAGGCAAAAAATCTCGGCGGACCAATAACGATGCCCGTAGGGGATCAGATCAGGGGAAGACTTCTGAATGTGGTTGGAACGGCTATTGACGGAATGGAAGAGGTCAACCAGGAAGGGGGTTATTCAGTTCATAAAAAGCCACCTGCATTTGACCAGCTGTCAACTGAGACGGAAGTGCTTTTTACAGGTATAAAAGTTATTGATCTGCTGGAACCATATTCCAAAGGGGGAAAGATTGGACTTTTTGGAGGTGCGGGAGTAGGAAAAACCGTAATTATAATGGAGCTGATCAATAATATTGCAAAAAAATACTCAGGACTATCGGTTTTTGCCGGTGTAGGGGAGCGGACCCGTGAAGGTAATGACTTGCTGCGGGAAATGATTGAGTCAGGTGTAATTCGATACGGTGATGAGTTTATTAAAAGTATGCAGGAAGGAAGCTGGGACCTTTCAAAGGTTGATATGGCTGAGCTTGGGAAATCGCAGGCTACACTGGTTTTCGGACAGATGAATGAGCCGCCGGGAGCCCGGGCAACAGTTGCCCTATCAGGATTGTCAGTAGCGGAATCTTTCCGTGACGGCGATGAATCAAGCGGAGGACGGGATATTCTGTTTTTCGTTGACAATATCTTCAGGTTTACCCAGGCTGGTTCTGAGGTATCGGCATTACTTGGCCGTATGCCATCTGCCGTGGGGTATCAGCCAACCCTGGCAACTGAGATGGGAATGATGCAGGAGAGGATCTCATCAACTAAAAGAGGATCGATTACTTCAGTCCAGGCAATTTACGTTCCTGCCGACGACCTTACTGATCCGGCCCCGGCTACTACATTCGCGCACCTTGATGCCACAACTGTTCTAAGCAGAAAAATCTCTGAATTAGGAATATATCCCGCTGTTGATCCGCTTGATTCAACTTCCAGGATTCTCAGTCCTGAAATTGTGGGAGAAGAGCATTACCAGACTGCACAAAGAGTAAAAGAACTGCTCCAGCGGTATAAAGAGCTGCAGGATATCATAGCCATACTCGGGATGGATGAGCTTTCCGAGGAGGACAAGCTAATAGTACACAGGGCCAGAAGAATCCAGCGGTTTCTTTCCCAGCCTTTTCATGTAGCCGAGCAGTTCACCGGACTTGCAGGAGTACTGGTCTCGATAGAGGACAATATAAAGGGTTTTAACATGATCATGGATGGAAGAGTTGACGAATACCCTGAAGCTGCCTTCAACATGGTAGGAACCATTGAGGATGCTATAGAAAAAGGTAACCGGCTCTTAGCGGAATCAAAAAAATAATCGCGCCAGTATGCATCTTGAAATACTTACACCCGATAAAACTGTTTTTTCCGGAAGGATTAAGTCGATAACTGTTCCGGGGACGAAGGGGCCGTTTACGGTACTTAAGAACCATGCCCCTATTATCTCAACCCTTGAAAACGGAGAAATGAGTTTTTTGACGGCTACCGGACACGATCAGTTTTACATTATCAGCCAGGGCATGATAGAGGTTAACAAGAACAGGATAATGGTCCTTGTCGAAAAAATTAGAACGCTCGATTAGTGAAGTTAAAAATACAATTTTTTGCACTGTTTTTGCTTCCGGCTTTCATATCTCTCAGCGCACAAACCAGGGTGAGTTTCTCATCTGCTGACGGACTGAATGTAGTGGCAGATAAATATTTTGTTCATGATACCCTGCCCTGGATCGTGATGTTCCACCAGTCCGGATCGAGCCGTGGTGAATTCAGGGAAATAGCACCAAAAATAGTAAGGTTGGGCTACAACGCCCTGGCCGTGGATCTGCGCCATGGGAAAGAGATTAACTTTGTAACCAATGAAACAAGTATAGCAGCCCAGGATAAGAATTTACCAAGGACCATGACAGACGCAAGGATGGATATGCTCGCAGCAATGGAATGGGTAAGGAACCGCAGTGACAAACCTTTTGTTCTTTTCGGGAGTTCCTATTCGGCCTCCCTTGCAATGATACTCGCAAGGGATAACCCCTTTACTTCAGCAGTTATAGCCTTTAGTCCCGGAGAATTCTTCGGGGCACCAAACCTTGTAAGGAATGCTGTACGTAACCTTGATGTACCGGTCTTTCTTGCCTCTACCAGGCGCGAATACCCATACATTACAGAGCTTAGTTCGGGTATAGGCACGGATAAAAAAATAATCTTTACCCCTTCTGATAGTCAGGGAGCCCACGGGGCTAAAGCTTTGTGGGATTCTGAACCATGCAGTAAGGAATACTGGCTGGGGCTTCTATTGTTTTTTAACCGGATACAAAATACCGGAAACTAAGATTACAGGTTACATAGTTATGACAATGCAGGATAATCAGACAGACGATTTAAATGAATTGCAGGTTAAGTTTCTTGTAATCAGGCTTAGTTCTATTGGCGATATTGTACTTACCACTCCTGTGGTCAGGTGCCTGAAGCAACAGGTACCAAATGCTGAGGTGCATTTTCTTACAAAAAAACAATTCATTCCTGTTTTAAAAGCCAATCCACACCTTGACGGAATTCACGAATATAATGGCACAGCTGCCGTTTTACGGCTGATAAAAGATAACGGATTTCATTATATAATTGACCTTCATAATAACCTGCGAACGGCATTGATCAAATCCCGATCACCAGTAATCGCCTTCTCATTTAAAAAGCTCAATATTCAAAAATGGCTTCTTGTGAACTTCAAAAAAGATATTATGCCAGATGTTCATATAGTCGACCGCTACCTTGATACACTAAAACTTTTCGATGTTGTAAATGATAACAAGGGGCTTGATTATTTTATTCCCCCCGAAGATGAGGTCGAACCAGCCGGTTTGCCGGAGGCTTTCGGCAAGGGATATATTCTGTTTGCAATAGGGGCAAATCATTCTACAAAACGGCTTACAACAGAAAAAATCATTGCCGTTTGCAAACAAATCAACCTGCCTGTTCTTCTTGCAGGGGGGCCGGAAGATGCTGCCCGTGGAGATCTGATTGCTGGATCGGTGGGTAAACTAATCCTGAATGTTTGTGGAAGATATAATATCAACCAGTCAGCATCGCTTGTCAGGCAAGCCCGGGTAGTAATAAGTCATGATACCGGACTGATGCATATTGCTGCTGCATATAAAAAAAAGATTATATCTGTCTGGGGAAACACTATCCCCCGCCTTGGAATGGCCCCGTACATGCCTGACAGTGAATCTGCTGTTTTTGAAGTGGGCGGATTGAAGTGCAGGCCTTGCAGCAAAATTGGTTATGACAAATGCCCCAAAGGACATTTTAAATGCATGAAGGAACAGGATGAGAAAGAAATTGCCGGCTACGCAAGAAAAATTTTTCCTGAAACCAGGTGATTCAGTTTCATTAAAAACCCCACGTTCTTAGAACGTGGTCATGTCCTGGCGGGGCATCGAATTTTTTACTTATCCGGCTCTTTTCTGCAATAATACCTGACCATTTTTCCAATTGACAGACAGAGGCAACAGATCAACAGCGAAAGATTTTGCAATTGACATCTAAAGTATACATGTCAGAAAACATCCAGGTCAAGTGCTATAGAAAAAATGAATTCAAATTTATCCCCGGAAGGGATATGTGCAAATCCTGCAGTCATATTTACCGGGGCTATAAACCGGAACAGGTGGAAATTGGAAGTAAGGCTTCCGCCCCATGAAAAGAGCTCTTCCCGATGCCAGGTCTTAAGGCCTGACCCGCTGGCAGCCTTCCTGTAGCGATTTATCCCTGCATCGGCAAACAGTCCGCCATGTACCCTTTTCAGGTAAAGAATACCCGGAACAGCAAGGTCTGGATATATCAGTGGAAAGGAGTAGCTGCTTTTAAAAACATGCAGCTTTTCTCCTGATTGGCGTGGATATCCTGCTGGTAAACCAATCAGTCCGGAAAAAGAGTATTTCACCGGATCCTGACTCTCGGTGGCTGCACTGAGTCTGAGACTATGATGACGGTATATTCCCGGGAAATAAAGTGTCAGCTCCAGAGCATTTATCACTCCGAGGTTCTCCGACTCAAATGGTGCACTTCGCCTCTGCCACCGCAATATCTGTCCCCATTCCGGAGCAAGGTCGCGCATACTTCTGCGCCGGTACCGGTATGCCAGGAATTGTGTCTGAAGGATTGACATTCCTCTTTTATATGTGTCTTCCCGGTCATAATGATAAAGGGAGTTATTGTATGTAAACCTTGCAAGTGGTTCTATACCGGCAATATGACTTCCCCCGGAAAGATTCAGTGGAATTGAAACAGTCCCGTTAATATTGAAACTGTTAAACCGGGACTGGTCGCCGGCACCAATGGTGTCCCTGCCCTGAAAAACCATAGGTTCGCCTCCATAATCAAAACCGGCTTCAATCACAGGATACCAGCCCCGGTAAATAAAGTTGCCGTGGAACATATGCCTCCCCTTCTGATACGAATAACCGAGTATGGTATTGGCAGTGCCAAGCAGGTTCTGAGATAACAGTGTAACCCCCGGGTAGACAGGTTGCTCCTGTATTTTGAATTCTCTGTAGTCATAATAAAACGGAGCCCAGCTGTGAAACCGGAACAGATGCAGTCCCTTCCGGTAGGGACTGCTCTGCCAGTGTCCCTGACTGGATGATGTATCAGGCATGATACCGGATTCATGAGATACAAGTATTTCCATATTGTCTCTTCTGAAATATGAGTTGCCTTCATAATTTCTGAGTGTGCTCATATCAAAATCTGAAACAGCAAGATTAAATCCGTCAGATGAATATTCTGAAAATGCAAGCTTACTGCCTGAAGAAGAAAGGTTCCCCTCAAGTGCTCCTATATATGAATTAGATACACGATAAAGTCTGCCACTGCCAGGTTTTGTTGCATACAAGTTGTCAATTCCGGATATATCGGAATGAAAGCAAACCATATTATCACATTCAAAGACTCCTGAAATATTCACAAAAGAAGGTGCTACCAGAACTCTCCATTCACCTGTCTTCATGTCAAGTGCCATAATTCCTGTACCTTCGGTGCAGACGGAGGTCAGGTATATTTCATCACCATTACGGGACCAGGATGGCTGCTGCAGGTTTTTTCCTTCCTCCCCGGGATATCTCCCGGCTTCTTCTCCGGTAACTGAATTAATAAGGATTATGGAATTACGGTTTTCCGGGTCCACCTCAATAACCGCCAGAAAAAGCCCATCCGGAGCAAATGCGGGTGCGAAATACCTGCTTCCTGAACTTATACGTCTTTCGGTGCCTGTGTGTGTATCGTAGATTTTAATAACAGAAAATTGCCGCAGTCCCCAGCGGATATCTGATTTAAACTCAGACCAGGCAACGCGGCTGCCTGAAGATGACAAAACCGGGGCTGAAAGTTGCCCTGTATAAATCAGGCTCTTTTCATTGCCCTCCATATCGAGTTTCACGAGTTCAGAAACCTGTCCCAGTCCGGTTTTAAGCGAAATTATTGCAGAGTCACCCATCCATACAGGATATCGGTAGTTATGATAAACTTCATCAGTACGCCGGTTGATTATATCCGGATAATTGTTGACTCCGTCCATTTCTTCCGGGGTGTTTTCCCATTCCTTACCTATACGGGTAAGTACAATCTCATGCAGTTCTTCGAGACCCGAACCCGTCTGACTCCTGAGAGATCTGGAAAAGGCACCGGGAATGACGGGCCACCTGGCTAAATGATCAATTGTGTTTGCCCATATCTCAGGGCCGTATTCCTGCCGGAGGGTCGAGACCAGCTGGTAACCGTAGTGATAGTGATCAGGAACATAGTCCTTATAAGATCCGAAAAGGTACTTGTCATAGCTGTACCTTTCCTTGTCGCTTAACAGCAGGGCGCGCAGAGGCATCTCAAATGAGGCAGTCCTCCCCCTGCCTGAATGAGTTAAGGTGGTTTCGGTCAATACCGCATCTCCTTCAAGAAACCAGAGAGGCAACTGACCCAGTGCGATACCTGATGCCTGTTCTCCGAAAAGGTGAAAGGCAAACTTTGTTAATCCCTTATTCATTTTGTCAATCTGCACTACATGCCTTTGCTCGTGCACTGCAAGATGCTGAAGCCATTCACCGCCCGGTGCTGACTGTGGTGGTGTAGTATAAAGCTCCATTCTCTTGGGTGCCCAAACAACCAGTCCGTTAGACCTTGAGTTGTGATTGTGAACGAGCACCGGAATTTTGGCCGGCCTGTGCCCGAGAGTATGACTTGTCAGCTCCCGTGAATCTTCGAGCAGTCCGGCAAGCCTGAAGGCCTGTGAGCTGAATGTTTCAGGGTATATAAGTTTAAAATTTTCAGTATTGATCTGCTTCCATTTAACAGAAGCAGGTGGCTGGCCGGTGATGTAAAACTGCGCAGAAAGATTGCCGGCTGAGGTCAGCAGAGTGATCAGAACAATTATATATTTATACAGCACACCGGGATTTTTAATCATCAGTAGAAATATGTCTGCACTGAATTGCAAAAATTAAAAAAACTTAGCCGGGAAATAGCAGCCCCTGGTATGGCGCTTTCATTATATGCTTTGTCAGGATCCAGGGTCGAATTTCGGTGGCAGATTAACATTTAAATAATCATGAAGGATACTTATTAACTCAAAAAAGGGTATTTTGTTTATGCGAATATGGATCAGCCTCCGGCTTTTTTCACCTTGTATCCAGATGCAGTGAGAATATCTATTACCTTATCACGAAAATCACCCTGTATCAGTATTTCGCCGTCTTTGACTGCGCCTCCTGTCCCAAGCCTGCTCTTGAGGGTTTTTCCAAGATCATCAAGGTCATCCTGTTTACCCACAAAACCAGTTATCAGCGTAACAACTTTACCCTTTCTCTGTTTTTTATCCAGCCATATCCTGAGATCTTGTTTTTCCGGCGGGAAAGTTTCCATATCCGGATGCCCATCTGTCTGATAATTGAAGTCCGGGTTAGTTGAATAGACAACCCCGGTGCGCTTTTTACTGGATTTTTTGGCCATGACTTCTTAATAAATATTCTTGTTGGAATATCAGTAAAAATAACTAAAACTGTTGGTTTTCAAAAACCGGGAAAAGCTAATAATCAAAGTGTCTTTCTTTAAACCGTGAACTCGCTACATTTAACTTTAACTTTTTTTCTACAGCAAAAAAAAGTTACAAAAAAATGCCGCCGCTACATGAAAAAGCCTAAAAATCTGCATCTTTTTCTAAAAACCGTGAACTCGCTACTCTTTGCTTTAACTTTTTTTCTACAGCAAAAAAAAGTTACAAAAAAATGCCGCCGCTACATGAAAAAGCCTAAAAATCTGCATCTTTTTCTAAAAACCGTGAACTCGCTGCGCTCAGACAGCACGGTTTTCTTAACGAAAAAGACTTGATTTTCTTAACGGCTTTTTCATTAGGCGGGGGGAAGACCTTTTCAAACAACTACTGCAACAAACTCCAATTACGACAAATTCTACTCACACAAAACTAAATGTGACAAAAAATATCCGTCGCTAAACGAAATAGTCTAGTATGGCAAATTTTTATGCAAAAAATTTGGAAAATTTAAAATACTGACGTAATATTGTGATATCATTATGATATCAATTTAATATTTTAATCATGGAAAAGGAAAGAATTTCATCTCCCTACTCGGGATATCTGGGGGTTTTTATTGGTCTGGCACTGTTTTTTGGTCCGATTGCACTGGCAATATATGTCAGTCCCTGGTGGCTTTTGTTGATTATTGCCGATTTATTCTGCTGGATCGGCCTGATGGTTGTTAATCCTAATGAATCGGCGGTTCTGGTTCTATTCGGGAATTATTCAGGTACATTTAAAAGGAATGGTTTTTACTGGATCAACCCGTTCTTTGTAAGAAAAAAGATCTCGCTAAGGGCCCGGAACCTTAACTCGGAACCCATCAAGGTGAACGATAAGCATGGTAATCCGGTTATGATTGGTATCGTCCTTGTCTGGAAAGTCGAAAACACCTTCAAGGCAGCATTTGAGGTGGATGATTATATACGTTTTGTAGACATCCAGAGCGAAGCTGCAATAAGAAAACTTGCAGGCATATATCCTTATGATAATTTCGACGATCTGGAAGCTGATATTTCGCTGCGTGCCGGTGGAGAAGAGGTAAATTCCCAGCTGGAAGATGAACTTCGGGACAGGCTTAAAATTGCTGGTATCAATGTCATGGAGGCACGGATTGCATATCTTGCATATGCTTCGGAAATAGCAGGAGCCATGTTACGCAGGCAACAGGCCACGGCAATTGTGGCGGCAAGGCAGAAAATTGTTGAAGGTGCGGTAGGAATGGTAGACCTGGCCCTGGCACAATTATCGTCTAAAGAAATAGTTGAACTGGATGAAGAGAGAAAGGCTGCAATGGTAAGCAACCTGATGGTTGTCCTTTGTTCAGATAAAGATGTAAGTCCGGTAATTAATGCCGGAACCTTATATCAGTAACCAGCTTTTTTGAATAAAACAGGAATATATAGCCTTAAGCTAAAAGTGATTAACAAATTCCGTTAAGGCATATCAATGAACAAAAAAGGTGCTGGGCCAATTCCTGTTTTACAGTCATTCAAGGCCGGACCCTAAATAAATCATATGGCGAAGAAGAAACCATTTGTACTCAGACTGAAGCCTGAAATGATGGAAGCCCTTGAGAAGTGGTCGGCTGATGAATTCCGCAGTGTTAACGGGCAGATTGAATGGATAATCAGTCGTGCACTCCGGGAGGCCGGCCGGATAAAGGAAGGCAATAAGGCTGATAATGATGATGCCGGAAAAGACTCATATGAATAATGTGCGGATATAAGGTGATTAAATAAGTATATCTAATGAATCAGGGATATAAAGAAAAAATTATAATGCATTCCCTTTATCCGAAAAGGGTGAATTCAACTGAGATGGGATCAATCCAGTATCTTAATTTCTATGCATGTCTGTTCGACCTTACGGAAAAAAAGGTTTTTCGTATTGATGATAACCGGATATGGTGTAGTAATACTGAAACCGGAGATCCGGTTCTTGATATGGTAATTTCGATGATGGTGCCGCTTTCGGGCAAGAAAATATCCCGACTCCAGTTACTGGTTCCCCAAAAGGCAGGTGCTGTTTACAGAAAACAAATTGAACTGATGATAGAAAAGGATTACCTGAGAAAGGAAGACATAATGTTTATTTCATGGAAAGTGGGAAGCAAATACAGCGTCAGGAAACCGGATCTTCTTAAACCAGGTATTACTAAACTTGAAAGGTCGCTTGTCTATGGCCGTAAACCCGACAGGGAAACATGGCTGCTGGCGCTCCTTGCCGGTGAGGGGAAGTTTTTCAGTAATATTTTTGCCACCAGGGAATTCAGGGAAAGGGCGAATTCACGATACAGGGAATTCATCGGGTCTGAAAAGTATGAACAGGATGTTACTGTTTCGGCACTCCTTTCTACACTAAGAAAATCTATAAAAACGAAGAAAGCTGTTTCTGCAATTGCAAAATCATAGCCGGTTACATTGCGGATTTTCAATGTGCCTCCAGCCAGTTTCCTCCGGTGCCGGAATCAACAGTAAGGGGAACTGTCAGGCTTACAACTTCCTGCATCGCTTTAATTACCAACTGCCTTATATGATCAAGTTCAGGTTTATATACATCAAAAACAAGTTCATCATGCACCTGCAATATCATTCTTGAACGCAGTCTTTCACCATCGATCTGATTCTGGATCCGGATCATGGCAAGTTTGATTATATCTGCAGCTGAACCCTGTATTGGAGCATTAATTGCATTCCTTTCTGCGTTGCCCCTTATCATAGCATTGCGGGAGTTTATATCAGGCAGGAATCTCTTACGACCCATTAAAGTCGCAACGTAGCCCTTTTCACGTGCTTCGTAAATACAACTATCCATGTATTCCTTAACTCCCGGATATGACCTGAAATAACCGTCAATGAGCTGCCTTGCCTCTTCCCTTGGAATACTTAGCCGCTGAGACAGGCCAAAGGCAGATATTCCGTAAATTATTCCAAAATTGGCTGTTTTTGCCTTGGCCCGCATTTCCCTGCTTACGTCTCCGCTCCCAACCTGAAATATTTTTGACGCTGTGGATGAATGGATATCTTCATTGTTGCTGAAAGCTTCTATCATCCCTCTGTCGCCGCTCATATGTGCCATAAGCCTTAATTCAATCTGGGAATAATCGGCCGCCAGAATAACATGCTCATCATCACGCGGAATAAAGGCTTTTCTTATTTCCCGCCCCCTCGCTTCCCTTATTGGTATATTCTGCAGGTTTGGATTTGTTGAGCTTAGTCTGCCGGTTGATGTGACAGCCTGATTAAATGATGTGTGTATCCTGCCGGTGTTTTGATTAATCAGTTTCGGCAATGCATCGACATAGGTAGACAGAAGCTTTTTCAGACCCCGGTGCTCAAGTATCAATCCGATTACCGGATGCTTGTCCCTTAGCTTGTCAAGTACCTCCTCTCCTGTCGAAAACTGTTTTGTCTTGGTCCTTTTAGCATTATCAATTATTTTCATCCTTTGAAACAGAACCTCACCCATTTGTTTAGGCGATCCGATATTAAACTCCGTACCGGCCATTTTAAAGATCTCTTTTTCAAGGTTGCCTATGTCCATTACAAGCTCTGCACTGATCGATTTCAGGGCTTCGGCATTTAATCTGACACCGGCCTCTTCCATAGATGCCAGAACTAAGGCAAGGGGCATTTCAAGCCCGGAGGCAAGCTCAGAGAGATTGGCCTGCTCAATTTCCTTCTTAAGGATATCTTTTAATTGCCACGTTATATCAGCATCTTCAGAAGCATACTCCTTTACCTTCTCAATATCGACCGATCGCATGGTAAGCTGATTCCTTCCCTTTAAACCGATCAGGTCTTCTATAGGGATGGGAGTATAATTAAGGTAAACCTCTGAGAGAAAATTAAGGTTATGCCTTTGTTCTGGCTGTAAAAGGTAATGGGCAAGCATTGTATCAAATATCTTACCTTTTACATGAATGTTATAACCCGACATTACCAGAATATCATACTTTATATTCTGCCCAACCTTCCCAATCTGTTCATTTTCAAGCACACCCCTGAAATCTTCCACAACCGACAGGGCATCTTCCCTGTTTTCCGGAACAGATACATAATAAGCCTCACGGGCCTTAAAACAAAATGCTATCCCAACAAGTCGGGCATTATGAGGATTCAGGCTATCGGTCTCGGTATCAAAACAGAACTCTTCTTGCCCGGCAAGTAAGGCAACCAGTCTTTGCCTTTCCTCCCTGCTTGTTACCAGGTAATAATTGTGATCTACATTTTCAAGCCTAAGTAAATTGCTCTCTGCTTTTTCCTGAGCCGCTGTTTCCTGTTCGGCAAAAAGCGATCCCTGCAGAGGAACACCGGCCTTTGGCTGTACTTCAGTATTTGAAAGTATTCTCGATGCTGTAGTCCGGAATTCAAGTTCATCAAAAAGCTTTTTCAACTCTGAAAGATCGGGTTCCTTAAGCCTTAGTTGCTCATCATCAAACTCAACCGGCGCATCGAGATGTATGGTTACAAGCTTTTTTGATAAGGCAAGTACCGAAAAGGATCTTTCAATGTTCTCCCTGAGTTTACCCTTGAATTCATCTATATTTTCAAGTACTTTTTCAACGGTTTTCCAGGTTGAGATGATTTTTATTGCTGTAACTTCTCCAACTCCCGGAACACCGGGAATATTATCAGAAGTGTCACCCATCATGGCAAGGACATCTATAACCTGAAGCGGATCGTCAATTTTATAATGATTTTTCACCTCTTCAGGCCCCCATACTTCAGCCTGGTTTCCTGACCGTTTTGGTTTGAAGAGCAGAATATTTTCCGATACCAGTTGACAAAAATCCTTATCGGGTGTCATCATATAAGTCAGGTACCCTCGTTGTTCAGCTTTTTTGGCAAGAGTTCCAATAACGTCATCGGCTTCATATCCGGGTGATTCAATGACTGGTATATTATATGCGTGAAGTATTTGTTTAATGATCGGAACCGCAATCAGAATGTCTTCAGGAGTTTTATCCCTCTGTGCCTTGTACTGTTCAAACATATCATGCCGGAACGTTGGCGTTGGTGGATCAAAAACCACAGCTATATGAGTTGGTTTTTCATTCCTGATAACCTCATCAAGAGTATTAACAAACCCAAAAACGGCAGAGGTATTAAGGCCCTTTGAATTAATCCGGGGATTCCTGATGAAAGCATAAAATGAACGGTAAATAAGCGCATATGCATCGAGCAGGAATAGCTTCTTATCTGATGGCATCTATTTGAATTTTATATTTTCTTATTTATTGTCTGATTCAAACCATTCGGCATAGGATGTTGCGGTTTCATGAAGCCTTAGAGAAAAAAGTTCAATTCCTGAGGGTAGTTTTTCCCTTATGCGCCGGGCAAAATCGGCTATCATATTCTCACATGTAGGCTGATAATCAACAAGCCGGAGTTTTTCAAGCATCTGGCCCATTCCGCTGTAAAGTTCTTTAGGTACAGCCCGGTTAAGCATCACTGCATGATCAAACTCATTAATTATTTCGGTCTTAATTATTTTTTTCAAGTCGCCGAAATCTATCAGCATGCCGTTTTTAGGGCTTGATTCCTGTTTGATAACATCTCCTGTAACGGTAACGAACAACCTGTAGGAGTGACCATGAATATTCCTGCACGGTCCATCATAATTCCAGAGGGCATGTGCCATCTCGAAATCAAATTGTTTTGTTACCCTGACTTTTGCCATTTAAACCGGTATAATTTAACACAAATATACAAATCATTTGATCAACGTTCATTATGCACGATCTGCTTCGACAGTAGTATCTGTCCATGCTACATGATTTTGGTCGCATACCTCTGAAAGCTTGTTTTTCAGGGTTTTTATATCATTATAGAATATTTCCCCGAGTTTCATTTTCCATATACTACCTTTTACAGTATGAAAATATACCCTGAGAGTTTTAATTTCAACTTTCCTGACCTCATTCCAGGTGATTGTGCGGGATGGGTAGAAAAAAGAAAGCTTATATTCGATTTTATTGCTGTTTAGTATGATATACCTGCGTTTGATGCGGAAGAAAAAACCAAAGGTGTACAGAATCATATTCAATCCTAAAATAAACATAAGATTATAAATGAACTGATTCCAGTATCTTTCTCCGGCAAAGGTTTTCACTGCAATGATAATTCCTGAAACAATTATTAGTGCTGAACCGATAATTGTATTGAAAAATCTGCCACTCTTTGAGATTTTCTGGTATTGATCCAGATTAATGATCAGCTCATCCATATTACAATAAATTTATATGACCTGGTCTGTTCAGAACATTAAGGGACAGGGTCATGGCCGTGTCCGCCCCACGGATTACACCTGGCAATCCTCCTTATGGCGAGCCATCCGCCTTTTAGCGGACCATGCTTCTGGATTGCCTCAATACCGTAGGCAGAACACGTTGGGGTGTACCGGCAAGATGCCATGGTCAGGGGAGAGATTGCATATTGATAAAACCTGACAAGGGCTATCAGTATATAACTAAAGAATGTCCTGACCAGTTGCATTTTCCTGAATGAATTTCTGAATAAGTTCCCTGAGTTTCAAATTTATAAAATCGAAGGCATAAACAGAACCGGAATTATAAATTATCATAAAGTCAATTTTCAGGTTATTGTTCTCAAGGGCTTCATGAAGGATCTCCCTGTTTCTCCTGTATGATTCCCTTACCAGCCTCTTGACAAGGTTTCTCTTTACTGCCTTCCGGATACGCCGTACAGGAACACTGATAGCAATCGTCGCAGGATGCAATGCCCCGGAACCTGAATTAAGCCAGACCATCCGAAAAGGATAATGATAAACGCTGTTACCTTCAGTAAACAGTTTTCCAATGATTTTCCGGCTGCCAAGACGTTCAGTTTTTCTAAATTTTCCCATAAAGATCATATATCCCGGAAAAAGGCTTAAAACCGGTATTCCCCGGACATAACCCGTAAAGTGAGTAGTAACGATTTTGCCAACTGCCAGTCTGCGACCATCAGGATGCAGACCATCTGGGTATTATTTTCCGTGACCGTTTTTGTTATATTCTTTGATGAAAATTTCAAGTGCCATGGTCATTGAGGGCGCCTTGACAGACGGTGCTTCAATGTCAAGCCGCAACCCTGCTTTTTTTATAGCCTTGGCAGTGTGTGGACCAAAACAGGCAATCTTAGTATCGTTCTGAACAAAATCCGGAAAATTATGGAAAAGGGATTTTATCCCGGAAGGACTGTAAAACACAAGCACATCATAATTAACATCGGTCAGGTCAGAAAGATCGCTGCTGACGGTTCTGTAAAGAATGGCTTTTGTATATTTAATCTTGTTTTTATCGAGTATTCTGGGAATTTCGGGTTTATGAATATCGGAAAGCGGAACCAGGAACTTTTCTGCCGAATGCTTGCTTATAACTTGTTCTACAAGGTCTTTGAATACGTTACTTCCATAAAATATTTTACGCTTACGGTAAACAATATACTTCTGCAAATACAATGCTATTGATTCAGATATACAGAAATACTTCATGGTATCAGGCACAACCAGCCTTATTTCCTCAGCAATTCTAAAAAAATGATCAATTGCGGTGCGACTTGTAAAGATAACACCCGTATGCTCAAGTATATCAATACGTTCCTGCCGGAATTCCCTGGCAGGAATACCTTCAACTTTAATAAAAGGCCGGAAATCAATTTTAAGATTATTTCTTTCTGCCAGCTCCAGATAAGGAGACTTGTCATTCACAGGTTTTGGCTGTGACACCAATATCTTTTTTATTTTCAAGGCCATAGAGTTTTTAAATGAAAAAACCAGCTTTATCCTTTCACTACATAAAAAATGTTTGAACCACTTTGTATATAACCATTATCGGGAAAATTTCGAAGGCACAAAGGTACAAAATCAAATAAAAAATTGAAAAATCTTTTCTGACTATTATTTCGAACCCCCTGAACAGTTGCAACAAATAAAATACCCCGCCCAGTGCCAATCCTGCATAGATTATTGTATCATGTATGACATCAGAGCCATAAAGTATGCCAACAACAAGGGGAAGCAGCAGCAGGCCATAAATTTTATTATACAGGGATATATTGTAGCTGTATTCTGAGAAAAGCCTCTGCTTGTCAAATAAAAAACCAAGCAGTTTCAGAGAAAAAGATTTTAACATATACAACAAGACCAGACATGCAAAGGCTCCAAGGAATAAAAGGACAGGTTTAATGTCGGGAAGATCCAGATTGAAAAATCCTGAAACAAACAAAAGGAACAATCCTCCGTTTATCGCAAATATTACATTCAGAATAAGGAAAGCATTCTGTGCTGGCGCATTTTTGCCATGGTAAAGTTTAACCGATTCTTTATAGTTGAATGCCGAGACCAGAACAGGAGTAAGAAATTGAACATAAATAAGTTTGATCCAGGCCAGAAGTAAAAGGGACAAGATTACCAGTGCAGGTATCCAAATAGTGGACTGATGAATCTCAAAAGACATATTCGACTCATTATCTTCTTGAATATATGCTATATAAGCTCCGTTAGCTTTATTGATACTTGAAGGATTGGGTTGATTAAAAACAGTATATGGCCCGGAAAGTTCACTCCCATCCTTGCTTTTTGAGGGAAAAAGATACTGGTTCGAATCAAATTTCCGGCCATTCTCAAGAAATTCCGATGCATCATACCTGAACGTCTTCTCAGGTATAATTTTTATTTCATTTTCTTTTACGGGTGCAGGCCTGGCAGGAGCGACAGTCGATGAGATGCGTGAACTATCAATCTGTCTCTCTCTGGTCTCAATTCTATCCCAAACAGAGTTTTGCAATGAATCAGATCCTGAGGAAGTAAGATTAACAGAACCGGAAGCATTGATATTGCCAGGAGTATCAGAAATTATTCCTGTACTGTCGGGTACTGCAAGAACAGCGTTTTGAATTTCAATGGTCTTAAGAGTATCCTGCTGATTTTCCAGACTTGATTCGGGTAAGGTACTTATCTCAGTCACAGGTGGTATTTGCAAAAGCGTATCTGGCAACTCAGGTGAACCTGAGTCGCCGACTAAGGTATCTGATGCAGGACTGGAAAGATTCACGGGATCCTGACCAATGTATACCGGCACCTCATCTTCCAAAACCACTCCTTGCCCGGCATGATTGCCGGTAAGTGATAACAATTCTTCAGCTTTCTCTCTTCTATCCCTTTCCATGTAATCGGTTTCAGTTGAAAAATCGAGGCAAAATTACTAAAATCCTGATCAATTCCAAGAATTGACCATTAATCTGAACTTACTGCAAATATGGAATTGGCTAAGGATAATAGATATTAACTCAATACTTTAAACGTCAAAACAGAGTTTGGGGTTTCAAAAAAATATTTCTATCTAGATTAAAATAAATATTGTTTTTCCGGGATTTATTCAGGGCTGAATTTCATTATATATTTAAGCACTGTCAGAAAATCGCTTTATGCATTTACCGAAAAGCAAAGCGTCTGGCCACTCCTGTCCGGATAATTTCCTGCTTAAACATTAAAGCAGGATATACCGGGTAAATCTGCAGCCTCTAAATCTATTCAACCTCAACTTTATTCTGATGCATATTTCCTCTTGCGTATGAGGCATATATACCAAATATACAAAGTCCGAAAAACAACCAGAAGGCTACTTTAATACTAAGCAGGAAATCTGGTGAATTCTCTACTGTAACCGGAACTCTTCCTATAAAAAATGACATTATCAGCATCACAATTCCCATGGAAAACATTTGTCCGAGTAACCTCATCGTACCCATTGTTCCGGAGGCAATGCCATAATGTTTCTTACTTACCGAACTCATAATCGCATTACTGTTTGGTGAAGAAAAAAGTCCAAAACCCGTTCCCAGCAGTATTAATGTTGAAACAAGCAAGGGAATGCTCATACTGTTTACGAATACCAGCATAAAAAGGCCGATTGAGGTAATTGTCATTCCGGCTGTGGCAAGGAGGCGCGGCTCAACCCTGTCGGACAATTTACCGGCCAGTGGCGAAACCACTGCCATTATAACAGGCTGGGAAAGCAGGATCAATCCGGCATCCCGGGCTGAATAATCTTTAATATACTGCAGAAAAAGACTTAATATAAATCCAACTGCAAAGGTAGCGCTGTAGTTTATCAGTGCTGCTGTATTTGACCAGGCAAAAATCGTGTTATTCCTGAAAAGATTCAGTTGCATTACCGGAAACGGATTTCGAAGTTCATACATGATAAAAATGAAAATTCCGGCTACTCCAGGTATAAGGAGAAAAAAGCCAACAGATGAAGGAAGCCGGCTCAGTCCGTAAATCAGCATGCAAAGAGAGGCCCCGTAGATCAGTGATCCTTTCCAGTCAAATGGTTCACCGGCCGATTCTGCCCATTCGCCTTTTACTTTTCTCAGCAGGAAGTATATACATGTAATACCAAGCAGGACAGTAAAGAGAAATATGCTTCGCCAACCCAGGTATTCGGTCAGGATACCGCCGGCAAACGGCCCGACCGACAATCCCGTGTATACAGAAGCTATCGTCATGCCTATTGCCTTTCCTCTTTCACGCACCGGGAAGACCGATGTTACAATTGCTATACCTGTGGCAAAGATCATAGAACTGCCCATGCCCTGGAACACACGAAAGACAAGGAGAGTGGATATATTGGGAGCAATGGAAGAGACAAGCGAGGAGAGTGTGAAAATTATCATTCCCGAGAGAAACACTTTTTTTCTTCCGTGTATGTCAGCAAGACGGCCAAATGGTAAAAGAAATACTGCACTTGAAAGCAGGTAGGCTGTTGCAATCCAGCCAAGTAAAATAGCATCGGTATTGAACTCTTTGCCAATTGAGGGTAAAGCAAGATTAATTGCCGATCCCATAAAGGGAGTCAGGAATGCTGAAATTACCGCTACAAATAAAATAGACGACTTCTGTCCGTCAACTGTATCATCACCTGTCATAGTCAAACTAAAAATGTAAAGGTAGTGTATTGTTGTGAACCACCTCCTTCTATTTTTGCGCCATTTGGCAATGGGGTAGAAAAAAATCTTTGCAAGGTTTATAAGTATGATCGGTACTTAAAAATTTTATCACCCGGTAACCAGGGCGCAAAAAAATGAACAATGTGATCCGATTGCTACAACCAGGCGACTAAAAGCTTTTTCTTCCATATTTATCAAACATGCCATTATATATTTCGGAATAAACCTTTTTCATTACTTAAATCAAGAGTTTACATTTACATGGTACTGCAATTTTAAATCAGGCGGGTATAAGTTTCATTCCTTGTTCCTTGAATCGATAATAATGGTAACCGGGCCACTGTTAATTAGTTCAACATCCATTTCTGCTCCAAACTCCCCGGTCTTAACATCCCTGCCGCTGTATTCAGCTATCTTTTCGACGAAGCTGTTGTATAGCGGAATTGCATGGTCAGGGCCTGCGGCCTGGATATAGGAGGGACGGTTCCCCTTTCTGGTTTTTGCATGCAGAGTGAATTGACTAATAATCAGAAGACTTCCACCCGATTGTTTAATGTCATGGTTCATCACGCCATTTGCATCGTCAAAAATTCTCAGCCCGGAAATTTTCCGGCTCAACCAATCTGCATCGTCAGTGGTATCTGCCTGCTCAATTCCCAGAAAAACGAGTAATCCGCTTTCAACCGAAGATATAACCTGGCCCCCTGTTTTTACTGAGGCTGATTTAACCCGTTGAATAACTGCTCTCATAATACATTATATTAAAGTATCAGTTCAATAATATGTGACAGTTGACAAGTTTACAGATGTTTATTGTTAATATACAAATAGCTCTTGCCGGCATACTGTCGGTGGAAATTCAAAATCAGACTGGTGTAATGCATTGTTTAGAGTCAGCAACCAATTTATACGACTCAGGAAAATCTGTTCAATTTATATCGGCAGGCCGGCAGTGTTAAATATACCCTGCTGATCATTAACGCGTTTACATGGTCTGGTTCAAGTATTAATAAAAAGGCCTTAAACATCGCACCTTTAGAAATATTTTAAGATGGTTCCAAAGATGAATAAACAGAATGCAGACCAATTTAGTAAAAATTATTAAATCAGACCGGATAGAATGTTTCCGGATAATACTCGCGGCAAAAAAAATTGTTATCAATTTAAAAAATGTATTTTTATGACCAGTAATCTCTAATAATTAACAGATATCTTCAGGTAACCTGTATGTGTCAGATTCTTTAAGCAGCTGCAATACAGTTTTCCTGGCTAAATTGAAAATTAAAAAAATGCGCAAACCCGTTTTATTTCTTGCATCACTTTTTATCACTGCAAATATTCTTGCAGATACTTTAACCATGCCTCAATGGCTTGTAGTTTCCGGGCCTCAACCATATATGCCGGCCTTTTCAGAAACAGAAAATATAAAAGGAAAGACCTTTTCAGAAAAGGACTTGTTTTCGTTTAGTCAGGTTGATTTCTCCGGTTATTTTCCCGAAGAGGGCAAATTTCTTCCCGGAGTTCCCGGAAACGAATCTAAATGGACTGTGGAAATGGCAGATGAGTCCGGATCTGTCAATCTTGAAAAGCCCGTTCAAGGCACATATGCGGTGAAATATCTCGCGGCTTATTTAACACTGGACAGATGGACAGAAGTAGGGATTGAACTTCACAGCCGCCAGATGATTGAAGTTTACCTCAATGGCAAAAAGCTGGATTCGAAATCATCGGTTGAGAAAACAGATAAAGAACCGGGCAAATTATCGGAAAAAGCCGGACTAGCTGCAGGAAAGCACCTCTTAATGGTTAAGACATTCTATACAAGTGATGAAGATAGTCCCTGGCTGATAAAGGGTATTATCAATCTGCCCGATTATACAACGCTTTCCGATGCCGGCACTGAACTTCATCCCCGACAGGGAAAAAATATTCACCATCTGCTTGATGGAATCAAAACCACTTCTGCTTCGCTTTCTCCTGAGGGAAAATTCTATGCCATAAGTTACAGACGGACACTGCCTCCTTCAGACAAGTCTGAAAGCTGGACAGACATAAAGAGGGTAAGTGATTCGAGACTTGTCCAGTCCTTTCGCCATGCATCTGTACAGTCCATTTCATGGGCCCCGTCCGGGAATTTATTTTCCTACAGGACCACCAGGGATGGAAAATCAAGTATCTGGGTTTTTGATATCGAAAGTGGTACCCAAACGGCCGTGCTGGAAGATGTTGAAGATTTCGGGTCATATTCATGGTCGCCCGATACCCGGTTCCTGATCTATTCAATACGTGAACAGGAAACAGGAGCCAGCGAAGACCTGAAAAGATTGCTGGGTATGCAGGACCGGCTTCCGGGTTTCCGTGCCAGGCAATTCCTTTACAAAGTAGATATTGCAACGGGTACAAGGCAGAGGCTGACTCACGGACATATCACCACCTCATTGCAGGATATCAGTCCCGACAGTAAAAAGATACTTTTCAGTCAGAGTCGCCCTGATTATCTTGAAAGACCTTACTCCAAACAGGATCTGTTTATTATGGATCTCCAGACGGGCAGCACCGATACATTGTTCAAGGATTTGAGATGGGGTGTTTCCGGCACTTTTTCTCCTGATGGAGAGCATCTGTTGTTAACCGGTGGACCATCTGCCTTTGGCTCTTTAGGTGAAAATGTACCCGACGAAGTGATTCCTAATAATTATGACCGGCAGGCATATATTTACGAAATTGCCACAGGCAAAACTGATCCTGTTACAAGGGATTTTGATCCTTCTGTTTCACAGGCCCACTGGAACAGGGCAGATAATTCAGTTTACCTTCTTGCTGGTGAAGGCGATGGCGTAAGCCTGTTCAGCTATAATCTGAGAAACGGTGCATTTACAAAGATTGATACAGAGGTTGATGTGGTCGACTGGATAAGGTTTGCTGAGAATGAACCTGTCGCAATCTTTTCCGGGTCGGGTATGTCATCTCCTCCGAAAGTGGCTCTTCTCAACTTAAAAAACGGAAGAATAAGAGATATTGAAAACCCTGATAAAGAAAATTTCCGGAATGTGGTTTTCGGAAGCAGTCTTGAATGGGACTTTGAAACAGCCGATGGCATTAATATTCCCGGGAGGGTTTACCTTCCTCCTGATTTTGATCAGTCGAAAAAATATCCGGTTATAGTATATTATTATGGAGGAACTACACCAGTTTCCAGGAGTTTCGGAGGCCGTTACCCGTTCAATATGTATGCAGCAAACGGCTATGTGGTATATGTACTGCAACCTTCCGGAGCCATAGGGTATGGACAGGAATTTTCAGCAATGCATGTAAACAACTGGGGAATTACCGTTGCCGATGAGATTATTCAGGCGACAACAGCCTTTCTTGGCGAGCATCATTTTACTGACCCTGAACGTGTAGGTTGCATGGGAGCTTCATACGGAGGGTTTATGACCATGTTGCTGCAGACACGTACTGATATCTTTGCTTCAGCCATATCTCATGCCGGTATAAGTTCTATTTCAAGCTACTGGGGAGAAGGATACTGGGGTTACGGATACAGTGCAGAGGCCAGTGCTGAAAGTTTTCCATGGAATAACCGTGAACTGTATGTTGATCAGAGTCCGCTTTTCAGTGCCGACAAAATCAGCACACCGCTTTTATTGCTACACGGGGCATCAGACACTAATGTTCCCGTAGGTGAAAGCATACAACTGTATGTTGCATTAAAGCTCCTTGGGAAGGAGGTAGAACTCATCGAGATTGAGGGAGAGGACCACCATATTCTCACTTACTCAAAGCGCATAGCATGGAGCAATACCAAACTTGCCTGGTTTGACAAGTGGCTTAAGAATCAGCCGGAATGGTGGGATAACTTATATCCTGAAAAAAACTATTAAGTTAGAACCTGCTGGTAAAGTGAGCCTTAGGGGAGGCATCAGAAAAATTTTTAATTTTTTTGATTTTTTAACCTCCCGTATGGCTCATTTTTATTACTTTTAATTTGAATGCTAAATAATTTTCTAATTAACCTGAGTGAATAAATCAAATCAAATGAGACGTCTATTTCTTACATGCCTTCTTTCAATGGCAGGGTTGGCCCTGCTTTCCGGACAAGCTGTCAATATCGATTTTGTCGAATACAAGCTTGATAACGGGCTTCATGTAATCCTGCATCAGGATAACTCAACTCCGATTGTTGTTACAAACATCATGTACCACGTCGGATCAAAGAATGAAAAACCTGAACGGACCGGTTTCGCACATTTTTTCGAGCATCTGATGTTCGAAGGTTCTGAAAACATCGCAAGAGGTGAGTTCGACAAGTATGTCGAGAATGCAGGAGGCAGTCTCAATGCCTATACCAGTTTTGATGTTACAAACTACTATGTTTTGCTTCCTTCAAATCAGCTTGAGCTTGGACTCTGGCTCGAATCTGAAAGGCTTTTACATGCAAAAGTTGATTCAATAGGTATTGCGACCCAGAAAAGTGTAGTTACAGAAGAGAAGAAACAGACCATGGACAACCAGCCATATGGTACAATACTCTACGAAACTGTCAGAAGGGCTTTCAAGGAGCACCCCTACCGCTGGGTTGTAATTGGTGACGAAAACCATATCAGGGAAGCAGAGGATCATGAATTCAGGGAATTTCACGAGATGTTCTATGTGCCGAACAATGCAGTCCTTGTTATTGCAGGAGATATTGAAATTGACCGGACCAAACAACTTGTTGAAAAATATTTTGCTGATATACCTGGTGGAAAGAAAGAAATACGCAGGCCGAATATAACTGAGCCGCGCAGAAACACAGAAATACGTGATACGGTATTCGACAACATCCAGTTGCCCCTGGTTATCCAGGCATACAATATCCCTGAAAGGGGAGCCGATGATTACTATGCTGTAGATATGCTGGGAGCACTTTTATCACGCGGACAAAGCAGCAGGATGTACCGTCGGCTGGTCGACGAGCAGCAGGTAGCCCTTCAGGTAATGGCAATGCCACTGGGTCTTGAAGATCCCGGCCTTTCTTTAATTTATGCCTTCCCGAACATGGGTGTTGATCCCAGAGACCTGGAAGATGCAATAAATGCAGAACTTGAAGAGGTAAAAAATGATCTGATCAGCGAACTGGAAATGGAAAAGCTCAAAAACCAGTTTGAAAGCCAGTTTGTCAATAACAATACAACCATGGCAAGCAGGGCAAGCAGTCTTGCAAACTATCACACACTGTTTAATGATGCCTCACGTATAAACACCGAAATTGAAAAATACATGGCTGTTACCAGGCAGGATATACTTGATGTGGCAAATCGCTATTTCATCCCTGAAAACAGGGTAGTTCTTTATTACCTTCCAAAAACCCAGAATTAAGCTCACCAATTACAGCAACCATAAAAAAATTAGTAATGAGACCATTAATCATTTTTATAATCCTTACAGTTCAACTGATAACCCTGAATGCTCAGGTTGACAGAACGAGAGCCCCCGAGCCAGGCCCTCCTCCGCAGATTCAGATCGGCGATTACCAGACATTCAGCCTTGAAAACGGAATGAAAGTTATTGTCGTTGAAAATGACAAGATCCCGGTTGTCTCCTTTCAGCTTACCCTGGACATAGATCCGGTACTCGAGAAGGATGCAAAGGGCTATGTGAGCATGGCAGGATCGCTTTTACGATCAGGAACTGCCAACCGCAGCAAATCGGAAATTGACGAACAGATAGATTTTATAGGTGCATCTCTAAGCACTTATTCAACCGGAATTTTTGCATCATCACTCTCCAGGCATACTGATATTCTGCTCGGACTGATGTCAGATATCCTTTTGAATCCGACATTTCCGGAAGATGAGCTTGAGAAGAATATTACCCAGACTCTAACAGGCCTGTCGACAGTGGAAACTGACGCAGGAGCAATGGTCAGTAACGTGTCTGCAGTACTCGTTTATGGTGAAGATCATCCCTATGGAGAAGTAACAACCAAAGAGAGCGTTTCAAATATTAAAAGGGAAATGCTTGTTGACTATTTCGATACCTATTTCAAGCCAAATAAGGCCTATATGGTCATAGTGGGAGACATAACCACAGATAAGGCACGGGATCTGATGGAGGAATATTTCAGCCGGTGGCAGCCGGGCGAAGTACCTTCCCACACATATGAAATTCCTCAACCTCCGTCAGGTAATGTAGTTGCAGTAGCCGACAGGACCGGTGCCGTACAATCTCTTGTCTCAATTACTTATCCTGTCGTGCTCCGGCCGGGCGATGAGGATGCAATAAAAGTAAGCGTTATGAACAGCGTACTGGGTGGAGGTGTATTTAGCGGAAGACTTATGCAGAACCTGAGGGAAGACAAGGGTTATACCTATGGTGCACGTTCCAGTTTGTCGAGCGACAGACTCGTAGGCAGGTTCAATGCCCAGACTGAAGTCCGCAATTCAGTTACAGACAGCACTGTAATTGAGATTAAAAAAGAAATGGAAAGGATGATAAATGAGCCGGTAGAACAGGAAAACCTGGATCTGATCAAGAATTTCATGAACGGGAGCTTTGCCCGGTCCCTTGAGAGTCCGCGTACCATAGCAAATTTTGCTCTGAATATTGAGCGTTACGGTCTGCCAAAAGACTACTATGCAACCTATCTTGAGAGACTCGGAAAAGTGAGTTCACAGGATGTTCAGCAGATGGCCTCAAAATATATCAAACCATCTAACAGTTATATTATTGTAGGCGGCAACAAGTCGGAAGTCGCAGCGACTCTTGAGAAATTCAGCTCAGAGGGAGACGTGGCATTTTTTGACCCCTTCGGTCGAAAAATTGAGGCCGCAGGTATGGAGATTGCTGAAGGTGTCACTGCCGAAAGTGTAATTGACAAGTATATAAATGCCCTTGGTGGAGAAGAAAGAATCAAGGCCATAAAGGATATAACCTTCAACATGAATTCAGAGATCCAGGGTATGAAACTTGAAATGAAGATCCGGCAAAAAGCCCCTGACAAGTATCTGTCAAGTGTAACTGTTGGAGGTTCAGTAATGCAGCAACAGGTTTTTGATGGTGAGCGTGCAAAATCAAGCGGAATGCAGGGTTCAATGGAGCTGGAAGGAGACATGCTTGAAGAGATGAAGCTGCAGGCGATAATGAACCGGGAGCTGGTTTATGAGGAAAAAGGGTTTTCCCTGAACCTTGAAGGAATAGAAACCGTAGCAGGAAAAAGCGCCTATAAAATCATAATTACCAGTCCGCGCAACGCCGAAATAACAGAATTTTTTGACACTGAAAACGGACTTAAGCTCAGAACCCTGATAACCCAGGAGTCACCAATGGGCAGCATGACGCAAATTACCGACTATGAAGATTACAGGGAAGTTGAAGGCATGATGTTCCCTTTCATGATTAAACAACAGGTTGGACCGCAGGCTTTTGACATGGCGGTTGAGACCATAGAGATTAACCAGGGCCTTGATGACGAAGTTTTCAAGGTCGAATAAACAAATGCCATAGAAAATGCTGAAAGTGGTTGTTCCCTGATTGAAGTGGAACAACCTCTTTTTCTTTATACAGGTTGCGGGAACTTAAGGATATCTATCTTCTTTAATTTTTCCTGAGCCTGACATTTCTTCCTGAGTATGACACTTTTTTGAGTTATAAAATTGATAATCAAATATACATGAAATATTTTTATCAGAAATTACACACAGACGGATGAAAAAATTTCATGGAAAAGCGAAGCGGTTCCTCCTGTAAGTCAAAATTTTGTAATTTTCTAAACAAAATTTTGACTTCTTGTTTTTTGAAGGAGAAATATATAAAAATTGACGTTCTGACTACAAAAACTTTGCAATCAACTGATATTAAATGTATTGATTGATCTGGTCTGCAGAGACGATATTGGGAATAGTTTTTACTCCAGGTTGTTTTTGTATAAACCCTTCACCCGGTTGTTACCGGATGAGGAAATTCCCGCAATTGAAATAAATGTAACCGCCGAAGCCGATATCCCGAAAATATTGGGATCAAGTCCGAGTGGCAGAGCAATGCCGGTGACAGTAAGAAACAGAGTTGTTCCACCACCTGTAAGCATGGCCCAGAAAGCTGCAGCAGGAGACCTCCTTTTCAGGTAAAATGCTCCTATGACGGGCACCAGAAGCCCTGAAACCATGAATGCATAAGAATAGAGCATGAGCTCAAGCACATTCTCCATAGTGGAAGCCAGAACCAAAGCCAGCACCCCGACAACCAGGGTCAGCACTTGTGAGATCCTGAGCATTTTTTTCTGATCACCTTCTATCCTGAAAAATTTGGAAAGAATATCAGTCAGCAAATTCCCGGAAGCTGCCATCATGCAACTGTCGGCCGTTGACATTATTGCCGAAAAATATGCAGACATCATTAGTCCCATCAATCCAACCGGCAGAATGGTACGCAATAATAGTGGTAGCCCCATTTCCGGATCAAGGCTCCCGCCTGCCATATAGCCCAGATATTCGAACATTCCATTCTCAAAGGCAACACGCGAAAAGAGACCGAGTACTACTCCCATCATTGCCATTACCGGCCATTCAAATATACCGGCAAAAAACCATGCTCTTTTGGCTTCCCTAACACCCCGGGTTGAATAGATTCTCTGGTAAAGAGTCATGCCTACAAACCATATTGGTATTATAGTAACCATCCAGTTTACAATTGTCTGCCAGGCAACATTCCTGAAGGACAGGAATTCCGGGCCCAGGGTCTCCCTGATGGCATCCATGCCGCCAATTGAAACATAGCCAATAGGTATTCCTATAAAAACCAATCCACCCATCAATATTATCCACTGAAATGTATCGGTATAAATAACCGCCTTTATACCACCCATTACCGTGTAGATTATAGCAATCACACCCATTACAATAAGGGCGGTATTCATATCAAGATTTATAAATGTAGCCGATGCAAGTTTTGCCCCGGCAAGGATCTGGGAACTGGTAAAACCCAGGTAGCCAATTCCTGAGATAATGCCTGCCATCATAGCCACCCGGGGATTATAAAAATGTTCAAACAGCTGGGGAAAGGTAAATAACTTAAGCTCTTTGGCTACAGGATGAACACGAGGTATAAGGATGACTGCACTGAGCCATGCACCAATGAGTCCGGTAAATAGCATCCATGATCCGGCAAGCCCCATTATAAAGCCAAGTCCGCCAAGTCCTATGGAAAACCCCCCTCCTACATCAGTTGCGACAACTGACAGTCCCACATGGAAACTCCCCATCTTTCTCCCTCCTACATAGTAGTCGTCAGCATCCTTGTTTTTCCGTAAAAACCAGTAACCGATTCCAAGAACCAAAACCATATAAAGAGCGAAGACTAACAGGTCAAACCAATGCATATTACAGATATTTCAGGGTATGTATTGGCTCAAATGTATAAAAACAGACTCAGGAAACAAAGAACAAATTTTCAGGACCGATCTTCCAGACCGGCAGAATATTAATTATTCCCTTCCTGACAGCATTATCTTTTAAGGATTGCAGCCCGAAAGGGTGAGTTTACAAATATTGACAGACGTTATATTGACCTGTGAATAATCCGGTCTATGAACCGTGATCAAAAAGTAACTGTGATACTGAAAACTGTCAGGGAAATAACATACAGAAATATTACAGGTTTCTGTTCTTTAGAATATAAGCAATGACTCCCAGAAATACAATTGTATATCCCATTGCAACAATTATCTGCAGGTATACCGGAAGCCCCTGGGCAATTATCCCCATCTCACTTAAAGAGAGTGCATTTCCGCCATCCATTGTTTCGAAGGAATTTTCAGATGAAATGCTTAGAAATTCAGGCATCGGAGTCAGTCCGCTAACAGCTTTCATCGGGAAAAAGGGACGGAAAGCAGAATCAAAAAAGGTACGGATAATTGGTTCAACCGGGAACCGGATTAAAATAAATATTATTATTGACAAAGCAGTGCTTCTTAAAAACATAACAAGCATAAGTCCGATAACCATATAGGCCAGGGTCTGGAGGAAGAATATGAAGAGCTTATCAATATTGGTAAAAAAATGCGAGGTGTTCATGCCTGCCGAGAAAATCAGTCCATAGATAACTGCGGTAATGAACACCAGCAAAAAGCTGTAAATTGCAATCAGAAAAACAACAGCCAGTTTGCCCTTTAGCAGATCAAGCCGGCTAAGGCCGTCAATCACATGCTGACGGAAAGTTCTGTATGTAAATTCATTCCCGGTTATCATGATTATCAGAATGGCAAGCAGGAGGTTAAACCAGCTTGCAACCCAGGCAAAATAACTCCAGATATGAGGGAACCGGAAAAGATTTGCCGTATCGAACCCCGGAACAGTGATGTCAATTTTTGATGTTACAAAAATTACAAGAGAAAAAAGTGCCAGGTGCAGTCCAAGAATTACCTTGAAGGAAGTGTAGTTAAGTAACTTCGTAAGTTCAATTGAAAGTAATTTACTCATTGAATATATTATTTAGATGTTAAATCGCAGATTTAATTATTTGACCAGTTCAAGAAATTGTGATTCCAGGCTTTTTTTGACCGGATCAATTCTATCGAGAACTACACCGTGTTCGAATGCAAATTTATTCAATTCAGCCGAGGTAACTGAAGTATTGCAACTGATATACAGGTCATTTCCTTTTCTTTCAATTGTTTTTACCATACCTGAGCGGACAAGAGGTTCTTCAAGCAGGCCTATATCGGGTGATGAGATCAGGAAAACATGCTCCGACCCCAGCAGTTCGCTGACTTTTCCGGAGGCCAGAAGCTCACCATCCTTTAAAACGGCAGCATGTGTGCACACCTTCTCCACTTCGGCAAGGATATGACTGGCCAGAATAACTGTTTTCCCTTTTCCGGCCTCCGTCTGAATAATCTCCCTCACCTCGGCTATACCCTCCGGATCAAGGCCATTGGTGGGTTCATCAAGCACCATTACATCGGGATCGCCAAGAAGTACTGATGCAATGGCAAGCCGCTGCTTCATGCCGAGTGAAAGTGTATTATATGAAGAGTACTTTCGCTGGAATAATTTAGTAATTTTCAGAACCCTGTCGATATCGTCAACCGGAACCTCCTTTATTTGCGCAACGATTTTCAGGTTATTGAACAGGCTTAGATAAGGGTAAAAATTGGGAACTTCAATAAGGCTTCCAACCTTCTTTTTCCAGCTGTGGTCACTACCGGAATTACCAAACCATGTGAACGACCCTGACTGGTGCTTTATAATACCCATTATTACTGAGAGTGTGGTTGTTTTACCGCTTCCATTGGGACCAAGTATCCCGAATACCTGCCCCTGCTCCACCTCGAGGTTAAGTTTATTTACAGCCTTTATTTTCCCATAGTGTTTAGAAAGCTGATGAATTTCAAGAATCTTTTGCATAGCCGAAATTGTATTTTAAATACTATAGACGATTTACATGCAAAAGTATTACAAGAACGGGAACAATCAGCAGGAAAAATTAATTAAGTATCAGGATTTTTTTGCAAAGGGAAGCTAAAACCGTAAGAAGAGGAAGGCAATCAGAAGGGCAACCCGTTTTAAAAGAAAAATCGCAGACCTCTGTCAAACAGGAAGTCTGCGATACTATATGTAAGAAAATCTTATCTCCCTTTAGTTTCCCAATTCAGAAAGGAATTTAATCCGCATAAGCCTTATGTCCTCCTCCGAATAATCTTCCTCGCCAAGTTCAGCCAGGGCGGCTTCTATTGACTCAGATTCAGCATCTTCGCGGAAATAATCGAAGACTTCAGCCTGTCTCTCTTCGTCAATCATATTATTAATGTAATAGTCAATATTGAGTTTTGTCCCGGAATTTACGATGGCTTCTATTTCAGTTAAAAGTTCGCTCATGTCCAGATTCTTTGAATTTGCAATATCGTCGAGATTCATCTTTCTGTCTATTGCCTGAATGATGGAAACCTTGACTCCCGATTTGTTGACAACCGACTTAACAACCATATCCTGAGGCCTGATAATCTCTTTTTCCTCGACGTAGGATTTTATCAGTTCGACGAATTCCTTTCCGTACCTTTTGGCCTTGCCTGTTCCAACACCCACAATATTCTGCATTTCATCAAGGGTAACCGGATATTGAAGTGCCATATCTTCGAGGGAGGGATCCTGGAAAATCACAAATGGCGGCAGCCCTTGTTTTTTGGAAACATCCTTTCGCAGATCTTTCAAAATATGGAGCAATTCAAGATCAACTGTGCTTGACCCTCCGCCTGAAGAGCTACCAGCCTCTTCCTGATCATCCTCATCAAATTCCTGGTCTCTTATAAGCATAAATGTTTTTGGATTCGCCATAAATGCATGACCCTCCTGACTGACACGCAATAGCCCGTAATTTTCAATTTCCTTGATAAGCATCCGTGCTATCATTGCCTGGCGGATCACTGCCAGCCAGAATTTTACCGGATGGTCACTCCCCTCGCCGAAAAGCGGTAGTTCATGATGCTTGTATGTCTGGATCGATTGTGTTACTTTACCTGTTATTATCTCTGCAATATGTTCAGCCTTGAATTTTTCCTTCACAGCCACAACAGTTTTAAGCACGAGATTGATCTCTTCCTGCCCGTCAAACTGCGTTTTGGGATTCATGCAGTTATCACAGGTTTCGCAATTCTCTTCAGGGTATTCTTCGCCAAAATAATGAAGGAGATGTTTTCTGCGACAAACAGAAGTCTCTGCATACGATACTGTTTCAAGCAACAACTGTTTTCCGATTTCCTGTTCTGCAATATGCTTGTTCTGCATAAACTTTTCCAGTTTCTGGATATCCTTGTACCTGTAAAAGGTTATGCATTTCCCTTCGCCACCGTCTCTGCCCGCCCTTCCGGTTTCCTGGTAATATCCCTCCAGACTTTTAGGAATATCGTAATGGATGACAAACCGGACATCAGGTTTATCGATCCCCATGCCAAAGGCAATTGTGGCAACTATCACATCGGCATCTTCCATAAGAAAACTATCCTGGTTGGCCGACCGGGAAGCAGAATCCATACCGGCATGGTAAGGTAATGCCTTGATGCCATTAATCATAAGGGTTTGCGCAAGTTCCTCGACCTTTTTACGGCTAAGGCAATATATGATTCCCGATTTTCCGGCATTGTTCTTTATAAACTTGATAATTTCCTTGGTAGCATGTACCTTGGGCCTTATCTCGTAATAAAGATTAGGTCTGTTAAAGGATGATTTGAATACAGAGGCATCTAGCATTCCAAGATTTTTCTGTATATCATGCTGAACCTTTGGAGTTGCAGTGGCAGTTAGTGCAATAATCGGAGCCTCACCGACTTCATTAATAATTGCCCTTATCCTCCGGTACTCCGGCCGGAAATCATGCCCCCATTCTGAAATACAGTGCGCCTCATCAATTGCGTAGAACGAAACTTTAACCTGCCTCAGGAACTTTACATTTTCATCCTTTGTCAACGACTCCGGAGCAACATAAAGCATTTTTGTCTTACCAGACAGCAGGTCTTCCTTAACTTTCATGATTGCCGCCTTAGTAAGGGATGAATTCATAAAGTGTGCAACACCGTCTTCAGAACTGAAGGCTCTTATTGCATCTACCTGATTCTTCATCAATGCTATTAGCGGAGATATTATAATTGCAGTACCCTCAAGCAACATTGCGGGCAACTGGTAACAAAGTGACTTGCCGCCCCCGGTTGGCATTAGAACAAAAGTATCTTTTCCGTTTATGACGTTCTCAATAATATCCTCCTGATTACCTTTAAAGCTGGTAAATCCAAAATTGGCCTTTAGGTTCTCCGATAAAGACAACTGAGATTTAGTTTCCTTATACATATTATATTAAATAAAATTTCGCTCTCATAACAAAAACTATGCTAAAGTAGTTTGCTTACAAATATATTACATTAAATAACTTTTCTAAATGATTAATTATAAAAATTACCTTATAAACATATTTTTATAATATTATATTTTAATGCAGGTATAAAAAGGTAATTTAAAATTGCTATTTTTTTTGATCTATAAAAGGATAACTTTGCATTTCTAATTTAAGATTTTATTCTAATAAAATACAACTTATTTAAATTTTTTAACATTATAAATAAGCAGATTATCAAACACTAGTGATATATTGCTGTTTCAAAGCAAGTTAAAAGGGGGCTCAGTTCAATACAATATCAGTGTGTCAAAAAATATCATTTTTGATAAACCCGGTTTCATTTTCATAATATGCTTTCTACAGATGAAATAAAAAAAATAGGCAGGCTGACTGTTTCAACTGAAGCAGCTGCTGTCAGCAACCTTGTCGAAAGTATTGACGATGATTTTGCTGCAGTAGTTTCACTGATTCTCAATACGAAAGGACGGCTTGTTATTACCGGTATAGGCAAAAGTGCAATTATAGGTACTAAAATAGTTGCTACACTTAATTCCACAGGCACCCCCGCAATATTTATGCATGCAGCCGATGCGATACATGGAGACCTTGGTATAATTCAGGAAAATGATATTGTATTATGCATATCGAAAAGCGGAAATTCACCGGAAATAAAATTGCTTGTGCCGCTTATAAGAGGACTGGGCAATAAAATAATCGCTATGGTCGCCAACAGGGAGTCATTTCTTGCACAAAAATCGGATAATATAATTTATACTCCTGTAGAAAAAGAGGCTTGTCCCAACAATCTGGCACCCACATCCAGCACAACGGTTCAGCTTGTAGCAGGCGACGCCCTTGCAGTTTGCCTGCTGGAGAGCAGAGGATTTAGCGGGAAGGACTATGCGAAATTTCATCCCGGAGGATCTCTCGGGAAGAAACTCTACATGAGAGTGTCTGATTTCTTTATGGAAAATAAAATACCCAAAGTTGAAATAAACGACACGATTTCCCGTACCATTGTTGAGATTTCATCAAAGAGACTGGGTGCGACTGCCGTTCTGGATAAAAACGGCGATCTTGCCGGCATTATAACCGATGGTGACCTCAGGAGGATGCTTGAAGGCAACAGGGATATTAATACATTGCAGGCTGGCGATATTATGACAATAAACCCCCAATCAATTGAGATAGACTCCCTGGCAATTGATGCATTCGACAAGATGAAGCAATGTAATATTACACAATTACTTAT
Organism: uncultured Bacteroidales bacterium; assembly: GCA_964421595.1. GTDB lineage: Bacteria > Bacteroidota > Bacteroidia > Bacteroidales > PUMT01 > PXAP01. Next base: position 129,447 of record CAYQXY010000003.1, read on the forward strand.
ATTGAAAGACGGACGATATGCAGGCATTATACATCTGCATGATATATTAAAGGAGGGTGTTGTTTAAAATAAAATTTTCACTGCATTATGGCAAATAAAACAATGAATGAGATGTCTTTTCTTGAGCATCTCGAAGCTTTAAGATGGCATCTGGTAAGATCAATAATGGCAATTGTGGTTTTCGCCATTGCTGCTTTTATATTTAAAGATTTTATCTTCAGCAATATAATAATTGCTCCAAAAACTCCCGAGTTCTTCACAAACCGCAGCCTTTGCGCTTTGGGAAATATGATAGGGATCCAGGCACTATGCATAAATTCTGAGCCTTTTCAGCTTATCAACATTAATATGGCAGGCCAGTTTACAACCCACATAATGGTATCACTGATCATCGGGTTGATGCTGGCATTTCCATATCTGATCTTTGAAATATGGCGTTTCATTGGGCCGGCACTTTACGAAAAGGAACAACAGTATGCTAGGGGTGCGGTTTTTTATATTTCATTACTCTTTATTCTTGGCGTGCTTTTTGCTTACTATGTCATAATCCCGCTTTCAGTTAATTTTCTGGGGAGTTATCAGGTTAGCCAGGAAGTCATGAATCAGATCAATCTTATGTCATATATTTCAACCGTTAGCTCAATAGCACTTGCAGCAGGTGTACTCTTTGAACTGCCGGTTCTTATATATTTTCTGACTAAAACGGGTCTTATCACACCTGAATTCCTTATAAAATACAGGAAGCATTCACTGGTGATTGTTCTTGCTCTTTCAGCAATCATAACGCCCCCCGATGTATTCAGCCAGATACTGGTTGCATTCCCGCTAATGTTTCTATATGAGGTCGGGATAAGGATTTCAAAACGTATAATAAGGAAAGAGCAACTTGCAACTCAACAGCGAGCCTGATTCTTAAGGCATTTATATCTATTAATGTTGTTACAGGTTTGATATGGAAAATAAAATAGTACTCAGGACAGAAAATCTTGTTAAAAGATACAGGAAAAGGACTGTCGTAAATGAAGTTTCCATAGAAGTCGGACAGGGGGAAATTGTCGGATTGCTGGGCCCCAACGGTGCAGGAAAGACAACTTCATTTTATATGATAGTCGGTCTTATCACACCAAATGAGGGTTCGATCTACCTTGATGATATTGATATAACCGGTGAGCCTGTATATAAAAGGGCGCAAAGAGGCATTGGATATCTCGCACAGGAGGCCTCTGTTTTCCGTAAATTATCAGTAGAAGACAATATAACAGCCGTCCTGGAAATGTCTAAAATACCCCTGCAGGAACAAAAAGAGAGGAAAGAAATACTTCTCGAGGAATTTGGCTTGCAGCATATCCGAAAAAGTCTGGGAATACAGCTATCAGGAGGCGAGAGGCGTCGCACGGAAATTGCAAGATCGCTGGCACTTAAACCGAATTTTATCCTGCTTGATGAGCCCTTCGCAGGAGTCGATCCGATTGCTGTTGAGGATATTCAACAAATAGTGCGGCAGTTGAAGGAAAAGAATATCGGGATACTGATTACAGATCACAATGTGCATGAAACTCTTTCTATAACCGACAGGGCCTACCTGTTGTTTGAAGGAAAGATACTTAAAGCCGGTAATGCCGAAGAACTGGCTGAGGATGAACAGGTAAGGAAACTCTACCTTGGTGAAAAGTTCTCATTAAACCGCTGATTGAAAATTCTCGAATCCCCATGATATCAGGCCAGCCAGCACCAGGGCATAAACAAGTATACTGATAAACGAGGCCCATAAAAAAGGACGTGTCTGCATTCCGAAAAATTTAACCGTTACTGCCATTACCCAGACCCCAAGCCAGGGTGTAAGAAGCAGTGTTGTCCAGATGCCATTGCGTTCCATTCTCGCCCGGGTCTTTTCAGAAGTGAATTTTGTCAGCCACCTGTTTATTCCGGGGTAGCGGGTCAGTTTATCATACATTGCAGAGATGAGGATAGCCGGAAGATAATTTCCAGATACACTCCATACCACGACAGACCAGACATCAAGTCCGAGTCCCAAACCTGCCGGTATGGCAACATATATTTCAGCGAGAGGAAAAAACCCAATAAACCATACAGAAGCAGCCTTTATAAAGTATTCAGTCATTAAATAATCAATTTTGAATGCAAAGGTACGGAAAAGGGACCGGTCTTTCCTCCGGCAATGAACAACTGTGATTTAACAATGTTTTTTGTATTTAATTATTGTTTGTAAATATTTTTAAATATCTTTGCGCCTGAATTTTCGCGGATGTGGCGTAATTGGTAGCCGCGCCAGACTTAGGATCTGGTGCCGAGAGGCGTGGGGGTTCGAGTCCCTTCATCCGCACCTGACAAACAGAACCGCCAAACTACCGGCAAGCAGTGGGAGTTTGGCGGTTTTTTACCCGGATCAATATCGGGTCTGACTGGCAGTGCAGCCAGAAAGTACAGAGGGTTCATATCAAGAACAACCACTACAATAACCATTAAAACTTTTCTTCAATGCAGGTTAACAAAGAAATCAAAGACAGTCTGAATGCAATGATCAGGATCATGGTGGAAAAATCCGATTATGAGCAGGAAGTAAATGATAAGCTCAAAGATTACAAGAAAAAAGCCAATATGCCCGGATTCAGGCCCGGAATGGTTCCGATGGGCATGATTCGCCGCATGTATTATAAGCCTGTGCTGCTTGAAGAGATCAACAGGCTTGTATCTGAATCGCTGACTAAGTTCATAGAAACCGAAAAACTTAATATACTTGGCGAACCACTTACCAGTCGCGATGAACAGAAACAAATTGACTTTGATAACCAGGATGAGTTTGAATTTGTTTTTGAGGTTGGGCTGGCCCCTGAAATAAAAGTTAGCATAACTAAGGAAGACAAACTTCCCTATTACAGGATTGATGTTGATAAGGATCTTCTTGACAAACACGCCGACAGCTATGCAAACCGCTACGGGGAGATGTCTCAGGGGGAAACGGTGGAGCCGGAGGATGTGATCAAGGGTCATCTTAGTCAGCTGACCGATGATGGAGAGATAATTGAAGATGGTATAAGCACCGAAGATGCCACCCTTTCAATGAGAGTTATAAAAGATGAAGAGATCAAAAACCAGCTTACCGGATCGAAAACCGGTGATATAATACAGATAGATCTCAGAAAAGCATATCCCAATGATACTGAACTGTCTCAAATGCTGAAAATCGAAAAAGAGGAGCTGGAGAACCAGCCGATGAATTTTCAGCTTACCATTGGTGAGATATCCCGCTGGAAAAAGGCCGAGGTTAACCAGGAGTTTTTTGATAAAGCTTTCGGCGAAGGAGAAGTAAGTTCTGAAGAGGAGTTCAGGAATAAATTAAAGGAAGAGATAGAAAAGGCTTATGCACAGAACAGCGATTATAAATTATTCCTTGATACTAAAGAGAAGATGACGGGAAAGGTAGAGGCCGAACTTCCGGAAAAATTTATCAAACGCTGGCTGCTTGAATCAAATGAAGGCAAACTGACTGAGGAAGATCTGGAAAAGGATTTCTCAAAGGTCAGAACTGACCTTAAGTGGCAGCTGATACAGGACAAGCTGATAAAGCAGTTTGAGTTAAAGGTTGAGCCTGCTGAGGTTGAAGAACTTGCCAGGCAGCAGATCATGATGCAGTTCCAGCAATACGGAATGGCAAATATACCGGAAGAACACCTGACCAGCTATGCAGGTGAAATGCTTAAAAAAGAGCAGGAGAGAAGAAGGCTGTACGAACAAAAATTCCAGGAAAAAATAACTGAACTGGTTAAGGCTGAGGTGACCCTCGAAGAAAAGAAGGTCAAGGAAGAGGAATTTGCCAAACTGTTCGAAACGGCAGAAAAAGAGCAGGAATAAATCTCTGACACCATATATGCAGGTTTGCAGCGTTCAGGATATCCTCTCCCGGCCTGACTGAAACAAATTGTGATTGCTTAAATGATTATCATATTTCTTTATTAATTTTACAAAAGCATAAAATTAAACCTATTATCAAATGAGCAAACAAAACGATTTCCGCAAATACGCAACAGGCCACCTGGGAATGAGTGGTGCAAGAATTGACGGATACCAGTCACTGGTTAATTCATATATTTCTCCAACAATCATCGAGGAAAGGCAGTTAAATATAGCCTCAATGGATGTTTTCTCCCGTCTCATGATGGACAGAATAATTTTCCTCGGCCTTGGAATTGACGATTACGTTGCCAACATAGTGCAGGCGCAGTTACTATACCTTGAATCGTCCGATCCCGCAAAGGATATCCAGATCTACATAAACAGTCCCGGAGGTTCAGTACATGCCGGTCTTGGTATTTATGATACAATGCAATATATAGGTTCCGATGTGGCTACCATCTGTACAGGAATGGCCGCTTCAATGTCTGCAGTTATACTTACTGCTGGTGCAAAAGGTAAACGTTCTGCCCTTACACATTCAAGAATGATGATCCACCAGCCAATGGGCGGAGCGCAGGGACAGGTTGCCGATATAGAAATAACCGTTCGCGAGATTATCAAACTGAAAAAAGAGTTGTATGATATTATTGCATTTCATACGGGAAATCCTTACGATAAAGTTGAAAAAGACTCAGACCGCGATTACTGGATGACTGCCGAAGAAGGAAAAAAATACGGAATGATTGATGAGGTTTTAACCAGGAATGTCAAAAAAACAAAGTGACCCTGTGTATAATATTTAAAAACCGCATCAATAGCAGATGCGGTTTTTTTTGTTAAAATAAAAAAATTCCGAATTCATTGAAAATTAATTAAATTTGCAGTCCCTGATCCAAATTGATGAAAGATTAAAAAGTTTATTACATGGTAAATGAAAGAAAACCTGAAAAATGTTCATTTTGCGGCAGGAGCAAGAAAGAGACCAACCTGCTTATTGCGGGAGTATCAGGACATATTTGCGATAGCTGCGCTGAGCAGGCATACGGAATTGTAAAAGAAGAGGTTAAATCAAAAGCTGACATTGACCTTAAGCATATCAAGTTACTGAAACCTGTTGAAATAAAGCAGTTCCTTGATCAGTATGTCATAGGTCAGAACGATGCAAAGAAATTTCTTTCGGTTGCTGTTTACAACCACTACAAAAGACTTATGCAATCTAATCATCGTGATGACCAGGATGTTGAAATTGAAAAATCAAATATAATTCTCGTAGGTGAAACCGGTACCGGGAAGACCCTCCTTGCCAGGACAATAGCCCGGATGCTGCATGTTCCGTTCACGATTGTCGATGCAACGGTCCTCACCGAAGCAGGTTATGTAGGTGAAGATATCGAAAGTATTCTCACCCGCCTGCTGCAGGTTGCCGATTACAATGTTGAATCGGCTGAAAGGGGGATTGTGTTTATTGATGAACTGGATAAGATTGCAAGAAAAAGTGATAACCCTTCGATTACACGGGATGTCAGCGGAGAAGGCGTCCAGCAGGGACTGCTAAAGCTCCTTGAGGGATCAGTGGTAAATGTTCCGCCTCAGGGCGGACGTAAGCATCCTGATCAGAAAATGATTCCCGTTAATACCAAAAATATTCTTTTCATCTGTGGCGGAGCATTCGACGGAATCGAGAAAAAAATTGCCATGCGTTTAAATACAAGGGTTGTCGGATATACAGCCAGTGTAAAATCAGAGCAGGTCGATCGGGAAAATCTTCTTCAGTATATTGCCCCCCAGGATCTGAAGTCATTCGGACTTATTCCCGAGATCATTGGTCGGCTTCCGGTGCTCACATACCTGAATCCACTTGACAGAGATACTCTTCGTGCAATACTGACTGAACCAAAAAATTCTCTTATTAAACAATATACCAAACTCTTCAAGATGGATGCCATAAATCTGGAGATAGATGAGGATGTACTTGAGTATATTGTTGACAAGGCAATTGAATTTAAACTTGGTGCACGCGGATTACGGTCAATATGCGAAGCCATAATGATAGACCCGATGTTTGATATGCCCTCAGGAGAAGATGGGGAGCTTCGTATAGACCTGAAGTTTGCGCAGGCAAAACTGGAAAAGATCAATTTCAAAAAGCTTAAGGTTGCCTGAATTTGAGCTGAACCGGAACCGGTCCTTTTTTTAGCCATAAATATTTTTAAGATCATTGTATCATTGAAGTTCGGAATAAACCGGTGATAACCCTGCTGTATGGATTTCCTGCGCTGAATTTTGACGGTTCACAGCAGATATTTAATGGGTAATGCAGTTCTTCGGACAAATTATGAACCCGGTTACCTGATTTTTTAACCTGTCGATTGTTTATTGTCAGATATCCGGAGTTTTATTATCTGCTGCAGACAGTCCCCAACGAACCTTTTTGTATGTTTCCGGTAAAACCCAAAAAAAACCTTGGCCAGCATTTTCTTTCTGACAGGAACATTGCCCGAAAAATAACCGATTCCCTTAGCTGCAGAGGATATGACCAGGTTGTGGAGATTGGCCCCGGGATGGGCATCCTTACTGAATTCCTTCTTGAAAATAATAATTTCACCAGTGCGCTGATTGAGATAGACAGAGAATCGGCAGAATATTTAAGAGAACGATTTCCGGACATTTCTGATAAAATTTCGGAACAGGATATTCTTCAATATTCGTTTAGCCTGAATTATAACAGGCCGGTCGCAGTTATAGGCAATTTTCCCTATAATATTTCCAGCCAGATATTTTTTAGAATACTAGAAAACAGAAACCTTGTTATCGAAATTGTATGTATGCTTCAGAAAGAGGTGGCAGAAAGGATAACTTCACCCCCGGGCTCAAAAGTTTATGGAATTCTGAGTGTGCTGCTGCAGGCATATTATGATACTGAACTGCTCTTTAAAGTAGGCCCCGGGGTTTTCACCCCCCCCCCGAAGGTTCAATCGGCAGTAATCAGGCTAACGAGGAAAACAAACTATAAACTTGATTGTAATGAGGAATTGTTTTTTAAATTTGTAAAAGCTGGTTTTAACCAGAGAAGGAAAATGCTGCGCAACTCACTTGCAGGTTTTCTAAAGGATAAGAATGCCGGTTTTGAACTCCTGTCCAAAAGACCAGAACAACTCGGGGTGCAGGAATTTGTCACCCTGACAAATTATATAGAATCAACCTTCTAAAATTAAATATCGTGCAATTTGAATTAAACCGCGAATATATTGAACTGCTGCGAGATCATATTGAGCAGGATCAAAAGGAAGCTGTCCTTGAACACCTGGTAGAACTTCATTCGGCCGATATTGCTGAAATATATACCAGGCTTGACGACGATAACGGAAAATATCTGTTCACACTGCTTGATAATGAAACTGCAGCAGATGTGCTTATTGAACTGGATATTGATGAGCGAAAAAGGGTCCTGAAGAATCTCCCGGGTAAATTTATAGCTCAGCATCTTATCAACCATATGGATACCGATGATGCTGCCGATGTCCTGGGTGAACTTTCAAATGAAAGGAAGGAAGAAGTACTCTCCCAGATGGGTGATGTTGAACATGCCGGCGACATTGTTGACCTGCTTTCCTACGATGAGGATACCGCAGGGGGATTGATGGCCAAGGAGCTTATAAAGGTGAATGAGAACTGGGATGTTGTTACAAGTATCAGGGAGATGAGAATTCAGGCCTTGGATGTTGATGAAGTATATTTCGTGTATGTTGTCGACAATTACGGGATGCTTAAAGGGACCCTGTCGCTGAAAAAGCTCCTTCTCAGTTCCAGGCATTCCGAAATAGCAGACCTTTTAAATGCCGATGTTATATCGGTCAGAACTGATACACCCTCAGAAGAGGTGGCAAATATCATGCATAAATACGATCTTGTAGCATTGCCGGTTGTCGATCAGATAGGACGCCTTGCGGGCAGGATTACCATTGATGACGTGATGGATGTGATGAAGGAGGAAGCCGAAAAGGATTATCAGCTGATTGCGGGTATATCTGAAGACATTGAGGCGGGTGACAAAGTATGGGTACTGACAAGAGCACGGCTTCCCTGGTTGCTGGTCGGACTTACCGGGGGAATATTTGTTTCACAAATCGTTGGGGTATTTGAGGGAGATCTTGGAATATACCCTGAGATGGCATTTTTTATGCCACTTATTGCTGCAACTGCCGGTAATGTAGGTGTTCAATCCTCTTCGATAGTAGTTCAGGGACTGGCAAACCAGAGCATTCAGCTATCAAAAACCTTCAGGCGGATAATGAAGGAGTTTTCCGTAGCATTGCTGAACGGGCTCACCCTTGCGGGGATAATGCTTGGATACAATATATTGATCAGCACCTCCCTCGCTTTGACTTTTACAGTAAGTGCCGCACTATTTTCGGTAATTCTTTTTGCCTCACTTTTTGGCACCTTTGTACCGCTGTTGCTCGATAAATTTAAAATCGACCCTGCACTTGCAACCGGGCCGTTCATTACAACCAGCAACGACATCATGGGACTGATAATCTACTTTATGATAGGCAGGTATTTTTATGCAGTTTTATAGAAATTCCGGTATGTTGCCTGGTTAATACTTAATTTTTACCAGCTCAGACATCTGGCAACAACCTTGCCGGGAAACAATAGTTAAGGCAGGTTAACCTGCCGACATACCGGCACTGCATAAGGCTTTCAGGCTTCCTTAAAAGACCGTTGAGATAACAATGGCACCGGGCATACCGGTCAATTCAACTGATTAACCTGAAAACCCGGTGCCGGGATAATTAAGTTTTAAAAAGTATTATTTATAGCCTCAACCGGATTCAGGCGCGAGGCGCTGTAGGCAGGCGCATAACCGGCAATTACACCAATAATGGCCGATACAAAAAGTCCCAGGCCAATGTTCTTTAATGTCAGGGTTATCGTAAACTCCGATAAAGTTGATACCAGCACCGTACCGGCAAAAATCAGTATTAACCCGAGCGCACCCCCTACAACAGCAAGTAATACAGACTCATAGAGAAACTGTAGGAGTATGAAATAATTCTTTGCCCCGAGCGATTTCTGTATACCAATTATGTTTGTACGTTCCTTTACTGAAACAAACATTATATTGGCAATGCCAAAACCTCCGACAAGGATTGAGAATCCACCAATTATCCATCCAACAAGATTTATCATAACAAATATCCCATCAAGTCCCTGCGATATCATGCTTGCCTGATTCAGGGAGAAATTATCATCTACGGCGGGTTTTAACCTGCGGGAAGATCTTAAAACAAAACGCAATTCGTCAATCATTTCCTGGGTTGCAACATCCGGAAGTGCCTTTACCATTATCATTGGATTTAACCGGTCTGAGCGGATATTTACGATAGTGCGCGCATAATTAAGAGGAAGCAGGATCATCTCATCAAGGCTGCCGCCCCCAATCATATTAGATCCTTCTCTTTGTGCAACTCCGATAACTGTGACCTTTCGTCCGGAGACCTGTATCTCTTTTCCCACTGGTTCATCATTTCCAAAGAGATTAATTGCAATATCATTGCCCAATATCGCAAGGTTGCGTCCCGCAGTTGATTCATAGGGTGAAAAGTATCTTCCCTTTTGTAACTCGAAATGCCGTATATTCTGAAAATCATGTGTATTGGCCCAAATACCGATATTTTCCAGATATGTACTTCCATATCTGACCAGGCCGCCTGTAGAAACAGAAAAGACCACTCCCTCGGCCAGCCGGGCACGCCGGAGTATTTCATTATAATCACGAAGGTCAGGAACAGGCCGGCGCATATATACCCACCATGGATAATCTGGTCCAAATGTCCACGGCCATTTCTGGACATAGACAACATCATCCCCCAGAGATGATATGCTGTCGCGTATATTTCGCTCAAGTGAATCGAGTATCGTAAAAACTGAAATGATGGCAAAAATGCCAATGGTGATACCGAGAAGCGACAATAGCGTACGCAGCTTATTGCCCATAACTGAAGTATAGGCAAAAACAAAACTCTCTCTTAAAAGCTTAAAAAGTATCATTCCGGGAATTATTTTTTTTATTAAAGTTTTCGGAAAACAAACCTACAGAAATTTTTTACAATATTAGCAGAACAACTTAGTATCGTATTGAAAAATAATTTGCTACCCAATATTTGTTTTAATCAAACGTAATATATTTAACTTTTTATATAACTTTGCAAATAAAAATTAATGACCTGTTAATGAGTGAATTAAGAAAAATTAATGCCGCGTTTATTTCAGTATGGCATAAAGATAACCTGGAGGTTATTGTTAAATCAATTGAAGCACTTGAAATCGCTATCTATTCAACCGGCGGAACAGCTGATTTTATAGAAAAATTAAATGTGCCGGTTACACGGGTAGAGACCCTGACCGGGTATCCTTCCATATTTGGCGGCCGGGTCAAAACCCTGCATCCCAAAATTTTCGGAGGCATACTGGCAAGGCGGAATTTGAAGGAAGATATGGATGAGATGGCCAAGTACGGTATTCCACAGGTAGATCTTGTCATTACAGACCTGTATCCCTTCGAAGAGACTGTGGCAAGCGGTGCTAAGGATAATGAAATAATTGAAAAAATCGATATTGGCGGTATCTCTCTTATCAGGGCTGCAGCCAAAAATTTTCAGGATGTTCTTGTTATCCCGTCCAGAAACTTTTATAACGAACTACATGATATATTAAATCTCAGGCAGGGGCAAACGACCCTGCAGGAGAGAAGAAAGATGGCAGGTGAAGCTTTCAGAATTTCATCCGGTTATGATACCGCCATTTGCAACTATTTTACAGGCAATGATCCCTCCGGAAAATACTCGGTAACCTATCAAACCGCCAAAGTATTGCGTTATGGTGAAAATCCCCATCAGAAAGGATGGTATTACAGTGATGGAAAACTCCCGTTCGAGCAGGTCAACGGAAAGGAAATTTCCTACAACAATTTACTTGATATTGATGCAGCTTCTTCACTAATTGCTGAGTTCAGTGATATAACTTTTGCAATTCTCAAACATAACAATGCTTGCGGACTGGCTTCCGCGGACTCTTTGAAGCAGTCCTGGATCAATGCCCTTGCCGGCGATCCTGTTTCAGCTTTTGGCGGCGTACTTGTCACTAACCGCGAAGTGGATCCCGCTACTGCCGAAGAGATAGATAAACTTTTTTTTGAGGTAATAATCGCTCCCGGCTATACCAGTCAGGCACTTGAAATTTTAAGGAAAAAGAAAAACCGGATTATTCTTGTTAACGACAATATTGAGCTTCCAATTCAGTTAATAAGGACAGTTGCCGGAGGCATCCTTGTGCAGGACAGGGATACTAAAACAGAGACAGAAAAAGAGATGAAGGTGGTTACGGAGATTTCTCCCGGCAAAAATGAAATTACAGATCTCATATTTGCAAACAAAATAGTAAAGCATTCCAAATCAAACGCAATTGTGCTGGCCAGAGGCAGCCAGCTGATGGGCAGTGGTGTCGGTCAGACTTCAAGGATCGACGCGCTAAAGCAGGCAATTGAAAAAGCCGGAAATTTCGGATTCGACCTTTCGGGTGCTGTTATGGCTTCAGATGCTTTTTTCCCATTTGCAGATTCTGTCGAAATAGCCTCTAAAGCTGGTATTTCAGCAATAATTCAGCCCGGTGGGTCTGTCAGGGATCAGGAATCTATAGATTTATGTAACAAAATGAAGATGAAAATGGTATTTACAGGAACAAGACATTTCAAGCATTAAAAAAATCAAACAATATAATAAATCACATAACATGGGCTTATTTTCATTTTTGACGCAGGAGCTGGCCATTGACCTTGGAACTGCAAACACTATTATAATTTATAATGATAAAATTGTGGTTGATGAACCTTCAATTGTCGCTATAGATCAGAAAACAGGAAAACTTATTGCAATTGGAGAAAGAGCCAGGCAGATGCATGGAAAGACTCATGAAAATATTAAAACAATCAGGCCTCTGAGGGACGGTGTCATTGCCGATTTCAACGCTGCTGAGCAGATGATAAGGGGAATGATAAAAATAATCAACAACAAGCCGAAACTCTTTACCCCTTCCCTTAAGATGGTGGTTTGCATACCATCGGGAAGTACCGAGGTAGAAGTTCGGGCGGTAAGAGATTCTTCTGAACATGCGGGAGGTCGTGATGTATTTCTGATTTTCGAACCTATGGCTGCGGCAATAGGCATCGGCATAGATGTTGAAGCACCAGTCGGAAGCATGATTGTAGATATTGGAGGCGGAACAACTGAAATAGCTGTTATCGCTCTCGGCGGAATCGTTTGCAACAAGTCCATCAGGGTTGCGGGCGACGGATTCACAGTTGAGATCCAGACATATATGAGACATCAGCATAATATAAAGATTGGCGAACGGACTGCTGAGGATATTAAGATTAATGTTGGTTCAGCATTACCTGATCTGGATAATTCTCCTGCCGACTATATTGTACGCGGACCAAACCTGATGACTGCAATGCCTATTGAAATTCCTGTATCATACCAGGAGATATCATATTGCCTGGACAAGTCAATATCTAAAATAGAAGCAGCAATACTGAATGTCCTGGAGCAGACCCCGCCTGAGCTTTATGCCGATATAGTTTCACGCGGGATAAACCTCGCAGGAGGAGGCGCCCTTCTGAGAGGATTGTCAAAAAGGCTTACAGATAAAATTAATATTCCTTTTCATGTAGCCGAAGATCCTCTTCACGCAGTGGCCAGGGGAACTGCCATAGCCCTGAAAAACGTAGACAGATTCACATTTTTGATGAGATAATGGGAGTATTCAGAAATGCGGAACCTGATAAGATTCATACTGAATAACCATTTTTTCCTGCTATTCATATTATTTGAAGCAGTGGCCTTATTTTTGGTTTTTCAAAATAATAATTATCAGAGGGCATTTGCATTTAACATGACAAGGAATATAAGCGGGAAAATAAGTTCCAATATATTCTCGCTCAGGCAATACCTCTATCTGACCGAAACCAACATGGCCCTGCTGGAAGAAAACAGTAAGTTACGAAACAGTCTTCTGTCCTCATATAAATTAAGAATATCAGACCCCGGAAATGTAGAGTTTGATTCGGCATGGACGCGGCAATACAATTTTATGCCTGCAAGGGTAATTAAAAACTCTGTAAACAAGCAATATAATTTCATCAATATTGACAAGGGCTTTGCTCACGGGATCGGTCCTGATATGGCAGTGATTTCCGGTAAAGGTGTAGTCGGGATAGTGACCGGAGTATCAGAACATTTTTCAACAATAATTCCTGTGCTTAATATTGACCTAAGGTTAAGTTCCAAATTAAAAAACACCAACTATTTCGGCTCCCTTCACTGGGATGGCAAAGATCCGGGAATGGCCATACTCAACGAGATACCGCACCATGTAATCCTGAATAAGGGTGATACAATTGTCACATCAGGCTTCTCGGCTATATTTCCTGAAGGTATTATGGTTGGTATTATTGACGAGTTCGAGATTGAAGGCGGCAACTTTTATACTGTTAAGGTTCAACTCTCTACTGATTTCAGGAACCTGAATTATGTTTATGTAATCGAAGATCTTTTCAAAGATGAATTATTGGAATTAGAAAGTACTGTAGCTTATGATTAAGGTTTTGCCCCGCAATATTTTACGAATAATTGTGCTTGTGATATTCCAGGTGTTTATATTGAACAATATTCAGTTAAGCGGTTTCATAAATCCATATTTCTACGTTTTGTTTATTCTGCTCCTTCCCTTCGAAACTCCGGGATGGCTTCTGCTCTCACTCGGATTTACGATTGGGCTTGTAATCGATCTTTTCTCCAACACTCCGGGACTGCATGCATCTGCTACGGTATTCATGGCATTTTTAAGGCCGATTGTACTTGATTCATTCGCTCCCAGAGACGGATATGAACCGGGAACCTTTCCCCGCATTTATTACTACGGGTTTGGCTGGTTTTTTCAATATTCACTGATCCTTATACTTGCCCACCATATTTTTCTGTTTTATATGGAGGTATTTCGTCTCAGCGATTTCTTCCTGACACTCTGGAGGGCTATACTAAGTACAGTTTTCACACTTTTTCTGGTGGTAATAAGCCAGTACTTTATATACAGGAAATAAAATGAAGGATCATTATTCAGACAGAAAGTATATTATAGGGACAATGATGGTAATTCCTGTACTGTTTTTTATAGTCAGGCTTTTTGTCCTTCAGGTAATTGATCCGTCCTACAAAATGAGCGCCGACAGTAATGTGCTTCGGCATGTGACCCAGTATCCTTCGCGTGGACTCATTTACGACAGAAATGGTGAGATTCTGGTCTTCAATGAGCCGGTATATGACCTTATGGTAGTGCCCAGCCAGCTGGCTCCTTTCGATACAGCAGAATTCTGCAGCATTCTCGAAATTGACAAAGAGTATGTTGACACTGAAATCAGGAAGGCAAGAGCTTATTCCCGTTTTCGCTCATCAGTTTTTCTTAAGCAAATATCGTCAATTACCTATGCTGTTCTTCAGGAAAGACTATACAAGTTCCCGGGTTTTTATGTCCAGCCCAGGACCCTGAGAAAATACCCCCGCGATATTGCGGCTCATGTTCTTGGCTATGTTGGTGAAGTTGACAACTCCATTGTTGACGGAAATACCGGGTATTTAATGGGAGATTATATAGGTATAACAGGTATTGAAAAAACCTATGAGGAAGAGCTTAAAGGTATTAAAGGAGTAAACATGTTCCTTGTCGATGTTCATAACCGCATCATGGGGACATACCAGGAAGGTAAATTTGATTCCTCTGCCGAGGTTGGAACAGACATTACCTTATCTATTGATGCCATCCTTCAGGAATACGGGGAAAAACTGATGACTAACAAGATCGGCAGTATTGTTGCTATCGAACCCTCATCCGGAGAAATCCTGTCACTTGTCTCCGCTCCAACATATGATCCTGATTTGCTGGTAGGACGTATACGCACTCCAAATTTCAGGCAGCTCGCATCAGATACCCTGAAACCACTTTTCAACCGCGCGCTGATGGCACATTACCCTCCCGGTTCTATTTTCAAGGTAGTGAATGGATTAGTCACTCTGCAGGAAAATATTATCAACGAAAATACCAGCCATTCATGCCCCGGGTACTATTCTGTAGGGAGGCTGACCGTGAGATGCAGGCATCATGTAAGTCCCGTCAGGCTGCCCGGAGCACTGCAGGTATCATGTAATACCTATTTCGCCATTGGTTTCAGGAGCCTTCTCGACAACCCTAAATACGGGTCAGTAACAAACGGCTTTAATGTATGGGCAGATCATGTGAGGTCATTCGGACTCGGCGACAGGCTTAACGGCGATTTCCCCAATGAACTCCGGGGAAATGTTCCGTTGTCAAGCTATTATGATCGCTTTTATGGTGAAAACCGATGGCGCTCACTGCAACTGGTATCACTCTCAATTGGGCAGGGAGAGATGATGGTGACTCCTATTCAGATGGCCAACCTTACAGCCGCAATTGCCAACAGGGGTCATTATTATACTCCCCACGTGCTAAAAAGCATTGGTGAATCAGGAACTAATCCGGAGTTTTCCCAAATCAGGCAAACAACAATAGATTCTATTCATTTTGAACCTGTTATAGAAGGTATGTACAGGGCGGTTAATGGGCCCGATGGAGGAACAGCGAGGGTTGCAGAGTTTCGCGGACTGGATATTTGCGGCAAGACAGGAACTGTGCAAAATCCCCATGGTGATGACCATTCTGTATTTATTGGGTTTGCACCAAGGGATAATCCAAAAATTGCCATTGCGGTGTATGTCGAAAATGCAGGTTTCGGATCAACAGTAGCTGCTCCTATAGCAAGCCTTATAATAGAAAAATACCTGACAGGGGAAGTAACACGAAAATATCTTGAAGAGAGGATGATAAAAACCGACTTCATAAATCCGCCGGTAATTGTCAGGGCAGCAGCGCCGGCGCAGGAACCAGCAAGTGTAAATGATGCTGACACTACAAATGAAACCTTAACAGAACCTGTCCCGTTAAATGAAATTGATGCCGAAACCAGATCAGTGGCAGAGCCTGAACCAGAGCCCGGACCAGAAACAGATACTGAACCGGATCGTACTGATGAAAATGAACCACCTGCAGGCCAGAAGCCTGAAATTGAATAATTCATGAAAGCCTGGATCGTGACAGACGCAGGCTGTTAAAGTAAGAACCAAAGAGAGAATGATCAGAAAAATTAACATTTGGACTAATCTTGACTGGATAACTGTTCTGGTGTTCCTCGTTATGCTCCTTACCGGCTGGATAAGCATCTATTCATCTGTATATGATGAAGCTCATCAAAGTATTTTCGATACTTCCCAGCGCTACGGAAAACAAATGATATGGATAATTGCTGCGATCGTTATTGCCGCAATTGTGATGATGACAGACTCAAAACTTTTTCTGTTCTTCTCATATTTTTTTTACGGTTTTACAATTCTGCTTCTGGTAGCCGTGCTTGCTGTTGGTGTCGAGATTAACGGACAGGTTTCATGGTTCCAGTTTGCCGGCCTTCAGATACAGCCATCTGAATTTGCCAAACTGGCCACTGCACTTGTGCTGGCACAATACCTGAGTTCGACCAAACATAAAATTAACAGTTCCAAGGCGCTTTTCCATGTCGGCGGATTGGTTTTAATGCCCGTTGCACTTATCATGCTGCAGCCTGATCTCGGTTCGGCAGTAGTTTTCTTTTCTTTTATCCTTGTTCTTTACCGTGAGGGTCTCAACGGGTGGGTGCTGTTTTTTATTTTTGTTCTTATTGTTTTGTCGGTTCTTACTTTATTGATGAGTGAGATAAATATGCTTGCACTGCTTGTTGTTACTTCCTTTACAATTTACCTTGCAGTAGGGAGAAACTTCAAACTTACACTAAAGGCAGCTCTGTTTTTTGTATTAACCGGCCTGTTCGTTCTTGGTTTATTCCGGTTAGTTTCTCCGGGAACCGGCTTATTTATCCAGCTTACCATTTCCGCTCTCACAGGATGTGTAATTCTGTTGTTTCTTTCTTTCATTAACAGGAGAAATAAGGCAGCCATGTTGCTTGGCTTCCTGATAACCGCAATTATTTATACATACTCGGTAGATTACATATTTGATAATGTACTGATGCCACACCAGAAGAGCCGGATAAATATCGTTCTGGGGTTTGATGACGATCCGATGGGGCAGAGTTATAATATTAACCAGTCAAAAATTGCCATAGGCAGTGGTGGACTTACCGGGAAAGGGTTTCTGCAGGGAACTCAGACCAAGTTTAATTTTGTTCCCGAACAAAGTACAGATTTCATCTTTTGCACCATAGGCGAAGAATGGGGATTTGCCGGCACATTCATCTTACTCTCACTCTTTATATTATTGCTTTTGAGGCTGGTGTACCTGGCTGAACGGCAAAGGTCAGCATTTGCCCGGATCTATGGCTATTCTATAATTGCCATATTTTTCACTCATATTGTTATTAATGTTGGAATGACTATAGGGCTTGTGCCTGTTATCGGGATTCCCCTGCCTTTTATAAGTTACGGAGGATCGTCTCTCTGGGCCTTTACTATAATGCTGTTCATATTTCTGAGACTGGATGCCGGAAGAATGGAATTTTTAAAATAGCTGACCATTAAACCTGTAAATCAAAAATTGTAAAAATTTTCATATCCTATACCAAGGTCAAATCTTCCAAAAGATACAGATACGGGCTCATTGTTCAGGAAGGTTTTAAAACTAAAACGTCCTGACACTATAGTTCTTGTCATCTCTTCATCAACATAAAGACGCTGAACTTTTTTCACTTCAAGTTCCCCCTCAATAAGCTCCAGTACAGATACTTCATCTCTGGTTTTCAGCGTTACAGTCCGGCCGGCCTCTTTCAGATTAATTGCAGAATTATCCATTTGAATAAGCTCATAATGTGTGGCCGGAGAATAGCCCTTCAGGGAGAATTTCAGATCAATTTCTTCGCCACCCATCATACCTCTCAGAATCAGATGCAAAGTGTCAGAATTGACTATCACTTTGGAAGGAAGCTCATAATCGGATGAAACAAAGGGCTTTCTGTCAATGTAAGCTCCGAATGTATTATATCCCCACTCTGAATAAACCGGCAGTCCGGGAGAGTATGGATCTTCAATAAAAATTGTTTCTGATAAGCTGAAATCGTCCATCTTCTCGCATGAAGAAATTAGAAATTGTAAAGCAATCAGAAAATAGATTATTCTTGTTGTTTTCATGGTTAAATTATTTTTGCTTATCGGTTGACAGGAATTTGCAACGAAAACTTTACACCTCCGAAATAACTGCTTTCGGTAAGATTGAAAATATTCCGGGTGAGAAAAACTGATGGCATAAATACTTCAATTAAATAATTTGGATCTCCCTGTTTTCCAATTTTTAGTCCTGCAGAACTATACAATGTTGAATAATGTTTCCCGGTACTCAATTCAAGCGCATTCAAAATAGAATCGTGATATACCTCCATGTGGTTTTCAAAAAAATCAATACCTGTCCTTTTCCTCAGGCTTTTAAAGCTAAAATCGCCACCCGCCTTGATAAACAGTTCGAATATTGAGTATTCAAGCGGAACAAACATGATTTCCACCGGAACAGAAATAAAATGAATGTTTTCATTTATTGAGGTAACCCGGGCAAATTTTGTATTGTTTTCGAGCATGGAATAACGCAGGTAAAAAAAACGGGCATTCCATGAACTGAATCCTGTTATTTCGGTGTTAAAACCTGTATATCTCAGTCCGGATGAAAAACCTGTCCTGAATTTAGTATTGAAATACTCCCATCTCAAACCGGCTATAAAACCTGATGATTCAGAATAAATATGCCCGTATGAACTTTGATTAACATAAAAGGAATTAATATTCTGCCTGATTGCTATGTTCTCTTTTATGCTTCCTTCAGGATAGATGAAACCAAACTCCGGGTATATGAACCTCAACCAGTCAGAATGCCGTTTTTCATCGTTGTTCTGCGAATAGAGGCTTAACAGTGAATTTATAACAATAACAAAGGCCAGTACCAGATGCTTCATTTTATTTGTAATTAATATTTAAAAATCAATACTGATGCTTTCAAACGGGTAACAGGATTATAATTGCCTGCAAACTCTCATCGGAGAGCTATAAAACATATTACCCCGTGGCTTTAAAATCAATATTTGTCAACCCCAACAAAATAGAGATCATACCCTCCTTTCCCTCCGGGCCTGTTGGAGGAAAAAACCATCATGTTCTTCATTTCATCAACACCTTCATCGAAAATGACCGGTCTGTATTCATCATATCCGGAGTTAATTTCCGGGCCAAAATTGACAGGGGCTCCCCATTTTCCGTTTGTAAACCTTGAATAATAAAGATCGAATCCTCCATAGCCACCAGGCCTGTCTGAAGTAAAAACCAGAGTATTCCCGAATATGAAAGGACATTTATCCTCATGGGGACCTGACAACTCAGTTTCTTTAAATACTTCACTGTAACTGCTGGCTGACAATGTGCTGATTAGTTCACTATTATTATCAAGTTCAACATAAAAGATGTTGAAAGTACCATTATCCCGGTCAGAGCAAAAATACATTCTCGAAAAATCATTATTTATTGTCGGGTACAGATCATTATATTCGGAGTTTACGATATTTGCCGGTGTGATCTCAGAAAAGTCTGAGTCATCTGATTTCCAGATAAAGTTTATATCAAATGGGCCATTGGAGTCAGTTGCATATAAAAACAAAAATTCGATATCTTCAAAGTTGTTGTTTTGGTAGGTTAATAAATAAGGTCCGTACTCATCGCCCGGTGTATTGATTTTATCAAGCCCGTCTTTTATGATATCGTACTTTTCCCTGAAGATGCCCCAGTTTGAATATTCATTGGTGACATTGAGGATTCCGGTACTTTTGGTGAAATTGACATTCATAGGCTGGTAAATAATATCAAAATTTTCACCCTGGCTGTTCCTGTTTGTAGAAAAACAAAAAGGTATTAACCAGCCTGATGTCGGTGCTGCAGAGTTGAAATCGTCATATTCGCTGTTAAAAGCTTCAAGATTAACCGGAATTACCGGTAAACTTCCAGGATAATATGGTTCTTCGCCAGATTCACAGGAAAAGAGCGAGATCAATATGAAAAAAATAATGGATCGTGTGAAAATAGCTTTTCTGTTGAAGTTTGATGGTGTTTTCATGCTGGTATAAAAGTTACCCATTACAGTTGTAATAAAAATTAATATCAATAGAGGTAAGTAGTGTTTTATGCCTGTTAGACGGAGTATTTCTGAATGGTTGGAATTTAAATTCGATTATTTTATTGAGAGTTTTCCTGGTAATTGAAATATTTAATCCGGCTGAAAGACTATTTGTCTTTTTCAGATGCATCAATTACGAAACAGGGCACGCCAAAAGAATTGAATAAAGCATGGTGATCCATCCGTGGCGACCACATGATTAGCAATTTAAACTTGCTTAGATTAGTTCTTACAAATTATTCGAACGAAAAGAAATCTGATTATCCCTGTTGCCCTGTTGGATACAACTATTACCAGATCGCCTTGCATTTTCCGGGTTCAGGCTATATCAAATCTTAATTATTTATATGACGGAAGAAAGGTAAAAAATTGGATATCAGGCAGATATTTTTCTTAATTCTATCAGCCTGAAAATTATCATACCAGACTTGGCGAATGGAATTCATTTACGGGTACAGAGTGCTTTTCTTCAACATATGCAACTAACTGAGGAAAGTATTCCATAAAGTCCTCCTTGAATAAATTATAATTATTTCTAAGCTCTGATATTGCAAACGTTGTTTCGTTGGGCAGGGATGTCCTTTTTGTCATCCTCCTGAGCACTCCTTCTATTCCTTCGATGCTGGTATATGATTCGAGCCAGTTGTTGATAATGAAAAAGGGGAGAAATGTTTTTATTTCATTGGGCAGAATAAAATAATTTTTTACCAGGATCTCGTACATATTTATAACATACTGTGGTAGCGGATGTCTGGAATAGGTACTCCATTCGCTGGCAAGAAAATGGTCGTAAAAAATATCAACTATGACTCCTGAATAACGCCTGAATCTTCTTTTCAGGTGCATCTGGCTCCGGATAGAGATAGGGTGAGAGTCGGTGAAACTATCTATTTTACGGTGCAGAATTATCCCTTTGCGAACAAGTTCAGGGTATTTTTCATAATTCTTTCCTTTTACATAATCACCGATAAAATTCCCAACCTTGATCTCGTCGGAATCGCCGGATAAATATATATGTGCAAGAAAATTCAAGTTGCCAGGTTGTTTTTATGTCTGGTTCGCTAAATACATTCATTATTTCCAATAAAGATAATGATATTTAGATCAACATATAAAATCACCAGTATGTTTTAGAACTTTTTTTGGAAATATTCTATAAATTTTTTTTATCAGTTATCTGTAGCGAAAAAATGATGCTATATAGCAGATTTATGTTGTCGTTATTAAATTTATATTTGCATACGATAATAATCAAAATCAAAAAACTATTGTATGACCAGACAAAATGTTATAATAATCGGTGCAGCAGGAAGAGATTTTCATAATTTTAATACGTTTTTCAGAAATAATGAGGCATACAGGGTTGTTGCCTTTACGGCAGCCCAGATACCTGATATAGACGGCAGAAAATACCCTCCCGAACTTGCAGGAAAATTGTATCCGGAAGGTATTCCCATTTTCCCGCAGGGTGAATTGACCGAACTTATTAAAGATTTAAAAGTGAATATGTGTTCGTTTTCATATTCAGATATTTCCTATCAGCAGGTCATGGAAGTAAGTGCTTTGGTAAATGCTGCGGGGGCAGATTTTCATCTGCTGGGTCCTCAGCATACACAGATTAAAAGTAAAAAACCTCTCATTGCAATTGGCGCGGTAAGGACAGGTTGCGGAAAAAGCCAGACCTCACGGAAGGTGATTGAAATTCTTATGGAACAAGGATTAAAGGTTGTAGCAATCAGGCATCCTATGCCATATGGCGATCTTGTTGCCCAGAAAGTGCAGAGGTTCGCCACTGTTGAAGACCTTGCTCTTCATAATTGCACGATTGAGGAGATGGAGGAATATGAACCACACGTGGTAAGGGGGAATGTGATCTACGCCGGTGTCGATTATGAAGCAATCTTAAGAGAAGCTGAGAAAGAAGCAGATGTTATTGTGTGGGACGGAGGCAACAATGACTTTCCTTTCTATAAGCCTGATCTTTTGATAACCGTAACTGATCCGCACAGAGCAGGACATGAGCTTTGCTATTATCCGGGCGAGGTAACACTCAGGATGGCTGATATTGTAGTTATAAACAAAATTGACAGCTCTTCCCCTGAAGATATACAACATCTGAGGGAAAACATTGAAAAAGTCAATCCGGCTGCCGTAGTGGTCGATGCCGCCTCACCCCTCACAGTCGATAAACCTGATATGATAAGGGGCAAACGGGTCCTTGTAGTTGAAGATGGTCCCACTCTGACCCATGGAAATATGACGATCGGAGCAGGAACTGTTGCCGCCAGAAAATATGGTGCATCCGGGTTGGTTGATCCCAGACCTTTTGTTGTCGGACGTCTTGAGGAGACTTTCAAAACATATCCTGACATTGGAACTCTATTGCCGGCCATGGGTTATGGAGATGAGCAGGTTGGTGACCTTGAGAAAACAATTAACAGTGCTGACTGTGACTCGGTGGTTATCGCAACTCCAATTGATCTCGGAAGGATCATCAATATCAACAAACCATCAGTCAGGGTTAGCTATGAACTGCAGGAAATCGGAAGTCCCGGTTTGAAAACACTTATAGATGATTTCCTGAATAAAAACGGGATTAAAAAATAAATACTGCCGGGGAAACTACCTTTTCAATCCGGAAGGAAATTCTTAAATGATTTTCCTTATGGGGCTGTCTCTTCTGTTGAGGCAGCCTCTTTTTCATTCTGCCTGTCAGTTAATATTTCTATCTGCTGATGGTTATCTGCCGGTTGTCAGGAAATAATATCCCAAATGTGGTCAGGTGCTGAATTGTTCATACTTTAGATATGCACCAGTTAATTATGATCTTATACCACCGGGCATTAGTGGCAGGTTAATTTCTGAAAAAGAAATTACCAATTACATTTATAAATATTCAGACATTGCTGGTTGCATCTGGATTTCCTTTAAAAACTGAATATATTAAATCGAACACTTTTGACAACCGTAATCGATTAAGGAGCATTTAACCAATAATAGTTATTTTTGTAAAAACCTTTTCTTTTGGAAACAGGACTTATTATAAAAACCACTGGTAGCTGGCACCTTGTGCTTGACAGCGAAAAGAATACTGTATCCTGCAAAATAAAGGGTAAACTCAGGATAAGTGGCATCCGAAGCACAAATCCGGTTGCAGTCGGTGACAGGGTAGAATTTTACCGGCTGCCAAATGAAAGTACCGGAATTATTACCGACATCCTCGACAGGAAGAATTATATAATCCGTAAATCTTCAAACCTGTCTAAAGAAACCCATGTACTTGCAGCAAACATTGACCAGGCATTCCTTATGATTTCCCTGGTTTCTCCCCGCACAACCCTGAGGTTCATCGATCGCTTTCTGGCGACAAGTGAAGCCTACCAGATACCCGCCATTATTATTTTTAATAAAATCGACCTGCATAATGAAAAACTGACGGAAGAGATGGTTCAACTCAGTAAAATGTATAATTCAATCGGGTATGATTCAGTCAGGACTTCGGCTATACAACAAACAGGAATTGATGAACTGACTGAAAAAATGAAGGATAAAATCAGCCTTGTTGCAGGAAACTCAGGTGTTGGAAAGTCATCAATTATCAACGCAATTGATCCCTCCCTGAATATAAAAACCCGTGCAATATCAGGAATCCATGAAACCGGCCGGCATACCACAACTTTCTCTGAGATGTTCGAACTCACTACCGGAGGGTATATTATTGATACTCCGGGCATAAAAGGATTTGGTGTAATCGATTTTGATAAGGAAGAGATATTTCATTTCTTCCCTGATATTTTTGCACATTCCGGCAAATGCCAGTACCATAATTGTGTGCATATTAATGAGCCCAATTGTGCTGTTAAACTGGCTGTTGAAAAAAATGAGATCAGCTTCAGCAGATATGACAGCTATCTGAGTCTGTATTATGATGACCCCGGAAAATACCGTGTTTCGAAATATTGACTTCATCCCGGTAATTTATAAGCACCAATCAGAATATAAGTAAGTTACTATTGCTAATCACATGGTTGTCACAGATGGATCACCCATGGATTATTCATTTCTTATTGTGTGCCCTGGTTCACGGGCGATTCATCCTTCCATTTTCATTCTGCCATTATAACTATTGTATTTTCGTCACGAACTAACAGCAGGCGAAGTGTGGATGTTCATCGGTTAATTTACGGTTTCGGGATATTAGGAAACGAAGCGATTTTGTTTTAATGTTTTATTTTTTACCTTTCCCCTTTTTTATTCGGATATTCAATATGAAACGGATTTACCTGTTATTGGCGACCGTAATTGTAATAATATTGGCTGCCAATATTTATTATTACCTGAATATATATAATCAGCAAATTAATTTTCAAAAATCAATTCTTTGCAGCCAGACAGAGATCTGCAGCAATGAAATTGAAAATCATATATCAGATTTAGAGAAGGATCTGGACTATTTTTTGATAACTGAAGACATCTCCCGTTTCTTTATCGATTCGGAGATGCAATCGCGCAGTATTGGAAAAATGGAGGTCCTTTTGTCAAAATACAAGAATCTGGTATCAGGGATATCAATTTATGATAACACCAAAAATGTTTTCGTTTTAGTAAAGGATCAGAATGAAAACATGATATCCAATCAATTTGTTTCCAGGGAACAAACAGTACTTGAGGTAGATGAGACAACACTTGATCTCCATGGAGCTCCATCGTTAACGATTCCGGTAATTTTATCGGATGAGGCCGTTGCAAATGTAGTTGTGAAAATTGATATTCAAAAATATACTGAATCAGTCTTTGCAAATTACCATATTGCAAATACACTGTGGCAATGGTTGATCACTGAAGACAGAAATATTGTATACGGCAATTTCATGGCTGATGATTCATTTACAGAAATTATTACAGATGTGGTTCTTGATCAACCGGCCATGGCAGGAAGTCTGATCCATAAACTTGATGCCGGCAACGGTCCTAAAAAGGTTATATCAACATATTATCCGGTAAAACTTCTTCAGAATGACGCAATAATAATCTTCTCTCTTGATGCGAGCACGATCATTTCATACATAGCCAACAGTATAATGATTATCGCGGCCACAACCTTTCTTGTGCTTATAATAATAATATTTTTTTTCCTCTATTTTATAAGAATTGAACGGAAGGAAAGACTCAGTTTAAAAGAATCGGAACAGGCCCTGAAGAATATTCTTGAATCTTTGCCCCTGGGTATTATAATAAAGAGTGCAGAAAACAGGATACAGATGATAAACGCTGCTGCCCTTGATATCCTGAAAATCTCAAGCGCCAGTTCTGTACTTGGGAAGGATATATCAAATATGTTCTTTATATCGGGTACGACCCGCAATTCAGTGCCGGTTCCGGGAGATAACAACGCTTCAAAAGTAGTATGGTATGATACTGATGATAACGAGGTGGTCATATACAAAAAAGAGATCCCTTCCAGCTTTCTGGGCAATAAGGTAATGGTAGAGGCTTTCATGGACATAAGCGCAATTGACCTGTCCCAGAAGAAGGAGCTCCGGTTCAGAAAGGCCATGACTGAATTCCTGAGAAAAGTAAATCATGATATAAGAAATCCTCTTAACGGAATAATCAACATGGCCGACCTGATGAATTGTAATACATCCGAAGGCTCAGGGGACAATGATAAGATTAGTCTGATAAAGCAAAGTTGCGAAGAAATAATGAGTGTTGTAAATGATATTACAGATTTCTCAGGTCCATTCACACCAGAAGATGTATCAGAGAAAACTGATAATCAGGACATCTCCCTTAACAATGAAAATCCTGTATTGAATACCGGAAGTCTGAATATACTTGTTGCTGAAGACAACGATATAAATAAAATAGTCGCTTCATCGATGTTTAAAAGTCTTGGTTATGTAATCGATATTGCCTCCGATGGCAAAGAAGCGCTGCAAAAGATAAAATCCAAAGATTATGATATTATTTTCATGGATATTAATATGCCCTTAAAAAATGGAATAGATACAACTTATGAAATCCGGAAACTGGGGTATACTATGCCAATTATTGCAATGACAGCAAAAGCACATGACTCTGACAGGGCTGAAGCATTAAGCGTTGGAATGGATGATTTTATTTCGAAACCCGTAAATAAGGAGATCGTCAGGAATATCCTCTTAAAAAGGTTCTCAAGGCAACCTGATTAAAAACAAATATTGAAATATCCTTTCATTTATATATTTTTGTATAAAAACATAAAGGATGCCTGATAATATTATAAAAGCAACAGGGACCATTATAAAGGAAGAGACTCTTACCAATATCGAACATACGATACTTCCAAATACCCTGGTCCTTGAAAGTTCCCTTCCCTTCCCCGGTTATCACGGGAGCAATCTGCCAATAGATTTACCACCTCACATGGTCTACCTGGTTACCGAATACAGGTTTGATGGAGAGGATATTCTCAGGGCTGCAAAAAAAATTAAAAAAGTCTTCCCTGAAAAATTTGATGCCAGTTATGGCAATGCAGTTATATATTCTGTAACCTATCACTTTATCAGGATAAGAAATCTCCGGTGTTTCGATTGTATAGCAGAGCTTCAGGAATATTTTGCCAGGGAAGGAGTAGTTTTTATGAAAAAGAAATCTGTGAGAACAGAAGCCCTGATCAG
This sequence comes from uncultured Bacteroidales bacterium, assembly GCA_964421595.1. Taxonomy (GTDB): domain Bacteria; phylum Bacteroidota; class Bacteroidia; order Bacteroidales; family PUMT01; genus PXAP01. Next base: position 156,350 of record CAYQXY010000003.1, read on the forward strand.
AATACAAAAATTCTTTTTTCTGGAGAAGATTGATGGACATCTATACAGGGATACTGAAGACCCGCTGATGTATTATTTCGAGATACCTGAAAAGCCGGCATGGGATTTCTTTAAAAAAATTACTGTCTATATAAGAGGGAATATAGATAACTATACTTTTGATGCTGCATTATGTGTTGTATATCATGAAGATGTTCAGGATCTTGTCAGGATATATGCAAAAGATATAACTATTGACCAGCTGCATTTCATCAGAAGAAAATATCTTTATGAACTGACTCATCCTGACCATCTGGGATAAACCGACATTTTCACATATCAGGATTCCCTTAGTTGAAACCTGTAGAGCTTATCTGATCTTCTAACCTCTGCCTCTACCTTAAAAGCACATTTTTCACCTTTTACGATTTCAGTTGCCCGTCCGTTATCATTTCTTATCTCTCCAAGAGTAAATTGTAAAACTCCTGTAACCGGGCCAATTATCAGTACTTCATCGCCTTCTTTTACAGACCCTGTTTCAATCAAAAATTCAGCAACTCCGATATTTGAATAATAATTCACCGCTTTCCCTGCATATACTTTTCTGTGGGTGGCTTTTGACCCGTAAACATGACTCCATTCACCAAGTTTCTGTCCCAGGTAATATCCATCCCAGAATCCCCTGTTGAATACAGTTGACAACCTTTTTTGCCATTGCAAAATCTTCTCACCGGAGTAATTGTTTTCAAAAATTGCATCAACTGCTTCCCTGTAACATTCAGTAGCGGTTTTAACGTACTCGGGCGGACGGGCACGGCCTTCTATTTTGAGAACGCTTACACCTGAATCAATTATCTTGTTAAGGAAGTGAATTGTACACAGATCGGCCGGCGACATAATATACTCATTGTCTATTTCAAGCTCACGCCCTGTCTCCTTCTCAGTAACAGTGTATGCCCTCCGGCATATTTGCAGGCAGGCACCCCTGTTGGCCGAAAATCCTGTTTCGTGCAAACTAAGATAACATTTTCCTGAAATTGCCATACAAAGTGCCCCGTGAACAAATATTTCAAGTTTGACCTTATTTCCGGAAGGGCCTTTGATATTTCCGGCATCAATCATTTCAGAAATATATTTAACCTGGTCAAGGGTAAGCTCCCTGGCCAGCACCATTACATCGGCATATTGGGAATAAAATTTAACTGTATCGATATTGCTTATATTCAGCTGAGTAGATAAATGAATTTCCATGCCTGTTTCGAAAGCAAATCTGATAGCGGCCATATCACTTACAATAAGTGCGGAAATGCCCTGTTTTTTAGCCTCAGTTACGATTTCCTTCATAAGGGACATATCATCATCATACAGCAGGGTATTTACCGTAAGGCATGACCTAACGCCATATTTCCGGCATAGTTCTGCGATTGTCCCAAGATCATTGATTGTAAAGTTCACAGAAGAACGTGATCGCATGTTCATACGGTCAACACCAAAATAAATTGCTCCTGCTCCGGCATCAAGCGCAGCCTTTAATGACTCAAAAGAACCTGCCGGGGCCATGACATGCACGTTATTGATTCTTTCCGGCAATCCGGTATTCTGCATATTTCAATTTATCAATTTAATTTTTCTGTTTTTTTTTAATATTATTCTTATTGTTGTACCGGAATTGACGACCGAATGATGAACAAAGATCTTTCCGCCATGGTACTCTTCAACTATGCGCTTGGACAGTGAAAGACCGAGTCCCCAGCCTGTACGCTTAGTTGAAAAGCCCGGTTTGAAAATCGTTTTAAACCTCCCCCTTGGAATACCTTTCCCGGTATCGCTTATATCCAGGTTTACAGTTTGTCCGTTTTCAAAAAGTGAAATGCTTATCTTACCATGTCCTTCCATGGCATCCAGGGCATTTTTACATATGTTCTCAATTACCCAGTCGAACAAGGGTACATTAATCGGGATGGTTATATTATCGAGAATGTTATAGTGTGTCTCGAAAATTATCTTTTTCGGACTGCGTGCCCTCAGATACTCAAGGGCATTTTCGATTACATCAATTATATTTGTTTCCTTAAGAACGGGTCGGGATCCGATCTTTGAAAACCTGTCCGTTATTTTTTCCAGCCTGTTTATATCTTTTTCAAGCTCTTCCAGCAATACCGGATCGTGTTTCTTCTCCTTCAGAAGTTCCAGCCAGGCAAGAAGTGAGGAGGTCGGGGTGCCAAGCTGATGGGCGGTTTCCCTTGACATACCCACCCATACCTGATTTTGCTCGGCCTTGCGTGATGAATTAAATGCGTAATATGCAATAAGCAGATAAATTATTATAACCAGCAACTGAATATATGGATAATAAACAAGCCATACAAGAATTCTGGAATCATCATAATAAATATGCTGGCTCTGATTGTCAAAAAAAACAATTTCTATCGGTTCGTTTTTCTTTTCCATGGCAGCCAGGCGTCTTTGAAGATAGCCGGAATTATTTACCCTCGAGGGGTTCAGATTGCGATGATTAAGGATCTCGCCATTTTCGTCCACTACAATTACCGGAACGGTCTCATTATTCTGAATTACTTTGAGGATAAAGGAAAAGTCGGTCATATCCGGATCCATATCGACTATCTCCCTGGTCGCCTCGGCCCACAATTCCATTTTGTTCCTCTCCTCCTGTGCCAGATTCCTTACCAGCATATTGGTCACAAGCAATGAAGAAAAACTAATGATAACAGCCAGAACCATCAGTCCCAGCTTCCATTTTTGTTTTAACAGGTAGATACTCAATATACAGAATTAATTAGCCCTTAAAATTATAAGAATAAAACTAACAGACTTATTTGGTCCGGACTTTATTTTTTTCTTTCAGAGTCCGGCTTCTCTTCTTCATCCCATATCACCCTGAATTTTCTCTCGGGAACAACAGGGGCAGGCTGGGGAGATGTGGTTGGTTCGCTGCTTTTTATGCTCCTGGTTTCCTCCTCCTCGTCCCACGATATTATAACTTTGCTTCCACCTGCACTTGCTGCCGGCACTGCATTCAGGCTGTCTGAGGAGAACCATCCGAATTCCTTATTCAGCAATTGCCTTATTGTGTTTCTCTCACTTGCTATGTTTTCCTTTAATACATCCCGCAAAGTCCTGTGGTCATATGAAACCCTGTAATCTGCAGTAGTGCCTGAAACAAGGAGATAAAGGCTTGTCCGGCCAAGCCCGTCATCCTCAACGATCCCAAATTTGTTGTTTTCAGGTTTGGCTGTCCGTGCTTTTCCGTAAAGTACATCAGAAAGGAGGACCTTTATCCTGTAATCAAAATTACCGTCAAAATGGTGGGTGCCTGACCCTGCTATGTTGAATGCCGAAGAATTAATGTCCATCTGAGGAATAGTAACCATCTGATCACGAATGAAGATCTCATTCTTTAAGGTGGAAAATTTGATATGATTAAGTTCCGATACACTGATAAACCTTGCCAGCCCGAGCATCGGCTCAAATGCTATAAGCTCACCATTGGATATCTCTACCTTGCTGTCGGCAATTATTCTCTCACGTTTAAGCACAAGGTCAGGTGTCCATTCTGAGATCAGGCTAAGGTTTCCCTTAAGGCTGCCCCTGAGATGTTCTCCGTGAATAAATTTCTGTCCAAAATTATTAAATGCTAAAAACATTTTTTGCATATCTACATTCTGCATCTGCAACTGCGATTGTAACATGAATTCGCCGTTGAGTTTCTGGGCAATCACTCCGTTTCCCGAAACCATCCCGTCCATTGAGTTAAACTCAACCTCATTCAACACCATCATACGGGGTTTGTAGCTGAGTTTACCCTTGAACTTTTTTGACAAAAATTTCCTGAACCTCAGATCATCAATAAGAAAGTCAAGATTAAGTTCAAGATGTGCAGGAAATATAAGATGTTCCGATCCTTCTGGCCGGGAATGATTTCCGGTAGTAGGATTAATATAATTATCAATATCCAGGTTTTGTGAAAACAGGTTCCCGTTAATTCTCATTACCTGATCATTCCCCAGCAACCAGGGTAGCCCGTTCTCAATTCTTCCATTTATTGAGAAATGGTCGCTCCCGATGTTGAAGGAAAGATTCTCTGACCTGAGTGTCCTGCCGAAATGAAGCAAACCACCAATACCTGAAGCAACATGTTTACTCCCGGAAATCTGAAGAAGTCCGCTCTCAATTTCAAGATCTCCCGTAATCTCCATTTTATTTAGCTCAGCAATCTCCCACTTTAATGGTTTCTGAAGGCTTCCTTTTGCAGAAAATGATGTTGTAATATTCCCCCCTATTTGCAGAATATTATCTGGTTTGTAAAACTGTGCAATTTCTTCGAGCGAGAATGTCCCGTTAACCTTGATATCAATTACTGGTAATGAAAGATTGGAAATGCTGCCTTCGACATTTATATTGCCTTTCCCAAAAGAGGAAGTAATATTGCTGAAAACAATTTTTGAAGATTGCAGATTTCGGTTATTGCCATTAGTAAAGTTTCCTGTTAAGCTGATACCTGAAAATTTCATTCCGGTTTCCTTACGGGTAATTTCACCATTTTCGGCATATATTATTGCGTTAATGGCAGGTGAATGTGTTTTACTGTATTGTCCTTTTAAAGAAGCTTCAAACTGAATCATGCCTGATAAACGGAACGACTCAAAGTTATCCTGGTACTCTTTCCCCAAAATGGCAATTGCTGATGCTATATCAATATTCCTCCCCCTGAGCTCTAAATCTATGTTACCCGAATCACCCGTATCGTATTTGCCCTGAACTGCAAGTTGAACTCCCGATATATTAATGGTACCATGCTCTATTTCAAAACTGCTGCCACTTTTATTGGCAGCTGCTTTGATTGAAATCTCCCGGTTTCCGGAAAAAACCATGTTTTCATGCCGGAATTCACGGCTTACTCCCTGTAAAGAACCAGATATCAGTGTAGATTCCTGATTGAAGTTTCCTTTCATTTCAATCCTTTTAATATCTGTATCAATGAGTATCCGTTTTATGCTGTTAATGTAGCTGATACGGTAATTTGTAATTCTAAGATCCTGAAGGTCCATATTAAAATCGCTGTTCCCTGTACCTGAAGATCTCCAGAACCTGTAATTCTCCTCCTCGTGAGAGTTAACTGCCATATTCAGAACACCATTAACTGCATGCAACCTGGTCAGACGGTATTTTTTTCTTATCAGATCTCCTATTTTGAACTGAAGAAACACACTTTCAGCAGTGAACAGAGTATCAGAACCAGGATGCTGCATTCCTGTATATTCAAAATCGACAGGAACCTTGATTACAACCTCCTTGAATTCCACCGAGGCCTGGGGAAACTTTCTGAGAACTGAAAATGAAATATCCCTGACGCCGACTTCTGTCCTTATATGACGGTTCACCTCAACTACCATTAATTCCTTAACCCTGTCCTGATAGTACCATGCTATCAGTATCCCGGCAAGAGTAATTGCCAGAATTATTAAAACCGAATAAAACAAGAGGATTTTCGAAATACGCCACATAGGATGAGATCAGCTCTGAATTTACCATTAAACGTAAAATTCAAATCAAAATTTTGCTCTCCCAAAAAGATAATTGCCAATACAATTACTAATTAGAATTTTTTAAAGGTATTAATCTGACTAAATGCATGACATTGCATGGGTAATCGACCTTCAGGTTCAATATTTTTATCCGAAATTACACACAGATGGATTAAAAAGATTGACTTCGTCGATTACACATGCTATATTCAGATCATTATAAATGTTATGCAGATATGTAATTCATGGGAAATCCTCATAAGTCAGATACAGATCAACGCCTTTCAATTAGTTTAAAAATTCCAGGTCATCGCCGGGACCATATTCAGCAGGAGCAGTTCCATATTTGAAAACCCTCATCGTTGCATTGCCCTGAAATATTATTTTGCCGTCATCTATTGTCAGCATGGTACCCTCCCTCAGGCCTGCCACATAAATATCCCTGTTGATCGCAATATATTCATTAATGCGCATTTCGCGGGTTTCACCGGCATGACCATCGGGATTCGCATCCAGATAATGAGGATTGATCTGAAACCTTATCAGGTTCAAGGCTTTGAAGTTTTCAGGCTGAACTATTGGCATGTCATTAGTAGTACAGATAGTCGGGCAGGTTATGTTTGAACCGGCACTCCATCCAATATAAGGTATCCCTTTCAAAACCCTGTTCCTGATTGGTTCGATCAGGCCTTTAGACTGAAGCATTGCAGTAAGGTGAAAAGTATTGCCGCCTCCAACAACAATAGCCTGTGAACTTTCTATAGCTTCGACCGGATCCTGAAAGTGATGTATGGATTTAATTTCCATACCGATCTGATCGAATCTGATTTTCACTTTATTTTCATAATCATCATAAGATAAGGCTACTCCGGCATAGGGAATAAAAACAGCTTTAAGCCTTTTTTCTCCAAGGAAATCTTTTATGAAAGGCATTGGATATTCCAGGTATTCTTCTCCTGCATTGGTTGAATTGCTGAAAAGTAGTAGCCTCATTGCAATGTATTTATTTAAAATTTAAAGGATCACGGGTCACTTTGATGAACCGGTTATTATATTCATGAATGTCAATAATCATGATTCTCCCTGAAAGTACATCAGGGTTTCCGGTAATTATTCCAAGAACTTCATTTGCAAGGTATGAACCTGTCAGGCCGGGCAGTACTCCGGGCATCCCTTTCCTGCCGTGAACCGGTTCACATTTTCCATCTTCACCATCTCCTCCTGCACAACAACGAAATGAAGGCCCGTTATTATAATTGAACACAGAAATTCGGCCTTCCATGTTACAAACACACCCATAAACCATGATCTTATCATTTTCTATGCAGACATCATTTATCAGGTAATGAGATTCTTTCCTATTGGTAGCATCAATAATTATATCATACCCTTCAACTAAACCGGTAGCATTCTCAGTTGTCAGCTGTACATTAAGCATTTTAAATCTGACAAGCGGATTCATTCCGGAAAGCCTTTCCCGTGTGATAACTGCCTTTAGCTTCCCAATATCCTTCATTCCATAAAATACCTGATGGCTCAGATTGACTTCTTCAATAATATCATAATCAAGAAAGCCTATGGTACCTATTCCCATGGCAGTCAGATATTGCAGAACCTGCGAACCCAATCCTCCAAGTCCCACTACGAGAACCCTGGCATTTTTCAGTTTCTCCTGTCCGCTCTCACCAATTCCGCGTAATATAATTTGTTGTCTGTACCGCTTTTTTTCAAGCTCTGTTAAAGAGTTATCATCTCCCATTAGTTTTGGCTTTTAAATGCTTAGACAGGTCTGTTATTATTTATAACAAAATTATAATGAATCTAATGAATTACCAAACATAATATTAATTCAATCTATTTTAACCAAAATCGATCATATAATTAAATCATTGATTGATTTAATCCGGGTAACGTATTGTCATTAATTAAATTATAAAATGGTGAACATCGCTTATAAATGACCTGTACCATATTCATTTCCTTTTATGATCTATTTTAATGTCAGGAGAATTGTGAGGGTTGAGAGCTCAATCTGGTTTTCATTCTTATCTCGTGTACAGGTTGTTTGATATAGAATTTTTTATTTTGGGATGGCCCAGACTTAAAATATGTAACCTGCAGCTCCCTTGCCGGGAAATGCAGGTTACTGATTAAAAAAGAAGTGCCGGTGAGTGGCCACACCCGGAAGTGGGGGTTTACAAATTAACCTAAAACCCAAGAATCGAAAATCCGACTGCCACCGGGTAAAGTTCAGGGCCCCGGTTTTGCTGGAAAAGACCAGTCGGGTAGTAAGTAGCATACAAATTTAGTGAACGGTAGCCGGTCCTGACAGTAAATCCATACCGAAAGGGTGAAAGATAATAGTCATCCTTTACCTTGTCCCTGTACTTTCTTGAATTATCACTATAGACCACCCTTGTATTTGACCCAATATTCAGTCCGCCGATTACACCGGCTGAAAAATATGCACGTTGTGAATGTCGCTGACTTTTAGTCTGAAACTCCAGCATAAGTGGTACCGTCAGATAAAAAGTCCTTAACCGGGTCTTGTCAAGATTAATTCCGGATCCAGTGTAATCAACAGGTACAATTGTCCTGTCTGCCTTTGTTATACTAACATTATTCGAAAACCTGTAGTTATTCATTTCCAGTCCCAGTCCGGTAACAAGTCCGATATTGTTATCTGACAATGTAAGGTCATACTGCAAAACATTGAGATTTACATTCCATGACCTGGCGGCATGGAGTTCCATAAAATCCTCCTCCTGGCCAAGTGAGGTTGAGAAGTCGCCAGTTAAATAATTATTCAGGCCAATATCCAGTCCGCTCCAGTTTCCGCGAAACCGGCTTCCACGTCGCCGGTGCTGTATAAGATCGTTCTTGTCCCTCTCGAGAATGTTCACTGTCGTGTTCCCGTCTTTTTCTATTATCCGTACTTCACGACTGCCAACCGAAATAGTAGTTGTATCCTGACCCTCGACAACCATTAATTGTCTCCGGCCGACCGATATGGAAGTAGTATCAGTTCTTCCGGGTCTCTCAGTTCGTATAGCAGCCGGTCTTTCACGAACAGTCCGTTCAGGAACAGTGTCCTGCATATTTTCTGCCTCCATCTCTTCTTCCAGCCTTTCTGCCCTCATTATCTTCTCTTCAGAATTCTGGGCAATAGTATATCCCGGCATCATTATACCTAAAGTAATGAATGAAATAATCAAATAAATTGTTCTGTTTTTCATTTTAATATAAATTAATAAGATTGACTTTTTGTAATATGACGCATAACCCGGCTGATTTGTTACAGCTAATTGTCCCTGTCGGATGTAGATCGGCGGAATTCAATAACTCTCGAAGAAAATTCCATAGACACAAGCTCACCCTCCTGATTAAATTCACGTTCAAGGCGCAATTCAGCTCCTGTCAGTGAATTTATACCCTTGAAGCCGGCATCGGCTATATTCCATAAATTCAATCCGGCTGATTCTTCATTGCCATCAACATTACGTGTAGCAAAAGCAAGCAGTCCGTTTAAAATCATTCCAGCGCCTGATCTTTCATTTTCTCTAATTTCCTGCTCCCTGTGATTAGAGGCCATCATTAACGGCCTTACAAGCTCAAAAGAATAATCAGTCCGGATGGCCTTAATTTCAACCCCTGAAATATTGTGGGCAGGTAACAATACAGGTTCCCGGATGGCAAGTTGATGAGAAACCTCGCGCTCACTTTCCCGGGTAACCGATGGCACAGGCACGCTGGTTCCGGGCATGCTTGTTTCCCTGAATTCTCTGACGGTAACATTATCAGTTGCAACCGTAGTTCTTTCCGGTGAAATATCAGGTACTGCCTGTGTTCCTGAATCTGTTGACTGATTGATAATTTCATTCCGGTTACCCTGATTAATTGCCTGATCAGTTAATGAATTATCAGATACAAGATTAAATAAGGATAACATAATTGCTAACGATGCTGCAATTGAAACAGTCCTGTAGATGAATCTCCTGTTAATATAATCCTTAAGTGTTACAGTGGCAGCAGTACCTTTTCTCAGAGCATTCTTATCCGGAAATATAACAGATTTGTCAGCCTTAAGAATAGTATGAACGAATTTCCCGGCCGATTTTCCGAAGCCGGGGTTTTCAGATAGAAATTTATCCAGCCGGCTCACAGAATGAGCAGAGAGGTCACCTTCCAGCCTGGCAATACAAAACTGTTCATAATTACCTGCATTGATCTCACTGGCCAGACCTCCTTTTTTCAACTCTTCCTTCATGGGAAAGCTGATTCCGGATACCGGAATTTTTACATTATCAGGTAACCTTAAATCTGTATGAATATCTTCAACATTAAGATCTGGATTCTCTTTAAGAAAACGCCTCAGAATATTCTCCTGATCAACTGAAAGATTACCTTCCATCAGATCTAAAAGAAAAGCCTCGTAATTTTCTCTGTTGATTATCATGATTTCGTTTTTACTGTGTACCTGTTAATTAAATTTACAGAACTCCTTTACTTAACTTTTAATTTAAATTAATATCTCCATTTTACCGATGTAATTCTTGAGAAACATTCTTCCTCTGTATATATAGACCTTGACCTGTGATTCATTAAGGCCTGTTATCTCAGCTATTTCATTGTATGAGTAACCTTCATAGTCCCTTAAGAGCAATACCGACCGCTGAATTTCAGGCAATTTTTCAATTGCCTGATGTAATACTTCATTTAAATCAGTATATTGAGCTGTATGTGAATAGGTATCATAATTAACATTTGTAAAATCAACCTGACGCTTATCCTTTCTCATAACATCTATCATAGTATGATAAGCAGTGGTAAATAAATAGGATTTCATTTTTTCGGGAGAGACACTTTCGAGTCTTTGCCAGAGCTTTTCAAACGAATCCTGTACGATATCACGCGCTTTATCTTCATCCTTTATATTCTTGACGATAAAACGGTATACTGAATCAGAATGGTCGTCAACACATTTGTTGAAATGCTCTATACTCATCTTAAATCGGCGGTTTTAGTATTGAGACGTTCAGGGCTGGCAATAAGTTACACCGTAATATAAATTTTAAATTAAAATTTCATTTTTATAACATGTTTTTAAACCGAACCTGTCAATCAGTATATTAGAATTTTCAATCCTGTTCCAAACATACACCTGACAAAAACCTGTAACACATTGTGATCTTTCCGTGGCAAGTGATTGACGAAAGAACCTGCATTTCAGTAGCCGATATTTTGATTAACCGGCCTTATAGTTGTAAATTTAACCATTATTCATGGTTTCCTGAAGGCACCCATTTATTCTTAAGTTGTTAAATTAAAAATAATACTATGGACCAAATTATTCAATCTGAATTCTGGAGCGAGTTATATCTGACTTTACAAAGCTGGGTCATTTCTGAACTTCCCGGACTTATTATTATTGTAGTCGTTGTCCTGATTGGTCTTAAGGCAATTGGCATCGGTATAAACAAAATAAAAAACGCTTTTATCAAGCGTGCCGAAGAGGATCCTGATGTCGACACCTTTGAAGTCACAAAACGGGTTAATACTCTTATGAGTATTCTTTACGCGGTATTAAGGATAGTTCTTTTTGGATTGCTGATAATGATTGTGCTTGTTAAATTCGGGATACAGATTGCACCGCTTCTTGCGAGTGCAGGCATAGTGGGACTGGCTGTTGGATTTGGCGCGCAGGAACTTGTAAGGGACTTAATTTCCGGTTTCTTTATGTTACTTGAGAACCAGGTACGGACAGGCGATGTTGCTATTATAAACGGCACCGGGGGACTGGTTGAAAGGATCGAGTTGCGTACTATCACACTAAGGGATCAGTCGGGAACAGTGCATATTTTCCAGAACGGGAAAATAAACACGCTCTCCAATATGACGAAAGACTGGTCGGCTATGGTTCTTGATATCGGAGTTGCCTATAAGGAAGATGTTGATAATGTAATTGACATAATAAAGCAGGTTGGCGATGAACTTCAGCAAGACGTTGAATTCAGGGAAAAAATGATCGAGCCCATTGAGGTAATGGGCCTTGATAAGTTTGATGACAGCGCACTGGTAATAAGGGCGCGGATCAAGACCAAGCCTATTCAGCAATGGAGTACTGCCAGGGAATACCGTAAGAGATTGAAAAAGGCATTTGATGAAAACAATATTGAGATACCATTCCCGCATACAACTATTTACTGGGGTGAAGAGATAAACCCACTGAAACTTGAAGTAGACGGCGGGGCTCTAAAAAAATCGCCCACCTTAAAAAACTAAAAAAATCCGCTAAAATCGGAGTATCCACCACCTGAGGAGGTGGCTTTAAGCTTGACTCTGCAGGGGACTCTGACTGAAGGCAACCCTTTCATATGATATTTTAAGCTTATAAGAATTAACCAGTTTCACGCATTTATTTTGACAGCCAATACTATGAGCAAAAACCACCGACTGTTTTTTTTCCTTTCAGTTATCCTTGCCTCCCTTCTGTATTGCTGCGGCAATCATAACAGCCCCGATAATGAAGTTGCTTTGCAACCGGTTGACCTGGTCTATCCATATATTGATGCGGTCAACTCAAGGTGGTTCTTTTTCAGTTCCGCAAGCAGACCTTTTGGCATGGTAAACCTCAGTCCCGACACTCAACTGAAAGGTGCCTGGGGTGCAGGCTATTTATACGATATGGATTCTATAAAGGCTTTCAGCCATATACACGCCTGGCAACTTTCCGGCATTCCTGTACTGCCGGTCAGCGGAGAATTCAGGGGACATCTTGGCCCTGATGTGTACGGCTCAGAATTCAGCCATGCCAATGAAAATGTAAAACCCGGGTATCACCAGGTATTACTGGAAGCTTATCGCATCAATGCAGAACTTACATCAACTACAAGGGTCGGATTCCACCGTTATACCTTCCAGGAATCAGGCGAGAGCCATATCCTTTTTGATTTTACCACAGATCTTGGCCCATCGGCGACAAAAAGCGGGTTTGCAAGGAAAATAAGTAACTATGAGATTGAAGGTTATGCGGTTATGGACCCGACCATAAGAAGGCCCAAGCCTGTAACCGTTTTCTTTTCGGCACATTTCGACAAACCTTTTGAGTCTTTTTCCGGATGGAAAGACGGAGAACTTACCGGTTCAAAGGATTTGATCGAGGGTGAATCAACCGGCGCCTATGTTACCTTCTCAACTGAAGAGAACGAGGCAAGGCTTATGAAGGTAGGTATATCATATGTCAGTATGGAACAGGCACGCCTGAACCTTGAAACAGAATTACCGCATTGGGATTTTGATCTTATTGCAGATGAATCAAGAAACGAATGGAACAGCTGGCTCAGCCGGATTGAAATTGAGGGGGGAACAGAGAAAGAGAGGAGGCGTTTCTACACCGACCTCTGGAAGGCACTTCAGGGCCGCCGGATAATAAGTGATGTTAACGGCAAATATAGTGATATGACCGGAACTGAAAGGCGCATCGGGCAGATACCTCTTGACAATGAAGGGAATCCTCTTTTTACTCATCATAACTCCGATTCATTCTGGGGTGCTCAGTGGTCGCTCAATACACTGTGGCATCTTGTTTATCCGGAAATAACCGAATCGTTCGTAAACTCCTTTTTATTGATGTATGATGACGGAGGATTGATTCCACGGGGGCCATCCGGCGGAAATTACACATTTGTTATGACAGGCGCAACCTCAACTCCCTTTATTGTAAGCGCCTATATGAAAGGAATAAGGGGATTTGATATTGACAAGGCTTATGCGGGAATGCGAAAGAACCACATGCCGGGAGGTTTAATGTCTAAGGCAGGATATGAACATGAAACATTTATTGGTGGTGGACTGGAATATTATATCGAACGTGGCTATATACCCCATCCTTTGAGTGAAAGGAGATACGGATTTCATCAGGATGGTTCAGGGCAGACCCTTGAATATGCATATCAGGACTGGGCACTTGCACAGATGGCCAGGAAGCTTGGTCATGAGGAAGATTATCAGCTTTTTTCTGAAAGGTCACTGAACTATAAGAATATCTGGCATGCAGATTCAGGCTGGATGTGGGTTCGCTATTACAACGGCAACTGGAGAGAGCCTTTCAACATACTTGATTATGGGAACGGCTGGGTCGAGGGCAATGCAGCACAGTATACCTGGTGGGTGCCTCATGATGTCGGGGGACTTGCAGATCTGATGGGAGGTGAGGATATTTTCAACTCTAAATTGAACACATCTTTTGAGCTTGCCGGCAAACATGACTTTGTATCCGGAAAATCACATAGTGTGGAAACGCTCAGGGATAACCGCGAGGTTTATATAAATTATGGAAATCAGCCCTGCATGCAGACTGCATTCCTTTTCAATCATACCGGCGCACCCTGGTTAACCCAGTACTGGACAAGAAGGGTAATCGAGCAGGTCTATTCGGACCTGAATCCTGAACTCGGTTATAGTGGCGATGAAGATCAGGGACTTATGGGATCATTGGCAGTGCTGATGAAGATCGGACTCTTTTCAACAAACGGAGGTACCAGCATTGAGCCATACTATGAAATATCAAGTCCGCTTTTCGACAGAATTACATTACATCTTGATCGACAATATTACAGCGGCAACACATTTATTATCGAGACAGAAGGTAATGGTCCGGGTAATTTTTTCATTCAATCGGCCCGGTTTAATGGCAGTCCCCTACATCTGCCCTGGCTTGACCACAAAGAAGTCGTCTCAGGCGGGCATCTTAAGCTTGTTATGGGAGATGAGCCAAATAAATCATGGGGTATTGGTGAAGGAACCGCCGCCTTTTAAGGTCACCGAAAGCATAGTTTTCTCACTAAGTTAGATTCGGGCAGGGACTGCGCTATTGCAACCTGCTTTTGAAAAAAGTATCTCAAAATGTTCTGGCAGCTAAAATATCCCTGTCATGTTCTTCTTGCCCTTTTGGCAAGTCCAGATACGTTCTTTTCAGGCGGGCAAATCGTTTCAGCTGCTAAACGCGGACTGATTTACCGGTTTTACTGCTTTCAAATGCGGCCTCAATTATCCTTATTACCAGGGCGGCAGCCTCTGCGGTTACGGCAGGTTCGGTACCGGTTCTTATTGCCCTAAGGATATCATCATAATACTCCTGGTAGCAGCCGGGAAGAGTTTCAAAAGAGCCTCTGACAGCCGATCCTTCCAGCGATGTGCTAAGGAGTCCCCAATCCTCCTCCTTTTCCATCCCCCAGTCAGCGCCACCAGGCATTTCACCGTTTTTCAATGCCTCCTCCTGCGGATCAAGCCCCCATTTCAGGAATGACCCTTCAGTACCATGAACGGTAAACCTGGGCCCGGGTTCCCTTACAAGAAGACTGCTGCTAAGGATAACTTTAGTATGTTCGTATTTCATCCATAGCTCAAAACTGTCATCAACGGTACTTCCCTGCCGTATTGTCCGGATATCAGCGGTTATCATTTCCGGCTTCCCGAAAAGAACCAGAGCCTGATCTATAAGATGAGAACCAAGATTAAAAAGATTACCGGTACCGGTTGAACCATCTTCCTTCCAGGTATCATCTTTAATAATATTCCTGTACCTGTCAAAATGCGACTCCAGTTCAACAACTCTTCCAAGTATATTGCCATCAATGATTTTCTTGACGGTAAGGAAATCACCATCCCACCTCCGGTTATGAAAAACTGACAGCATAACTGACTTCTTTTCGGCAAGTTCCGAAAGTTCAATTGCTTCTGAATAAGACAGTGTAAAAGGCTTTTCAACAACAATGTGTTTTCCGGCTAAGATTCCGGCTTTTGCGAGGTCATAATGTGTATGATCGGGTGTGTTTACTACAATCAGTTCGATATCATCATCATGACATAATTCACCAAAATCCCTTACGATTTTCGCATATGGATATCCGGTCCGGGATTTGCTCTCTGTTCTTTCGAGTATTTTATGAATAATAAATCCTTCATTCATATGAAGAAGAGGAGCATGAAATACCCTCCCTGACATTCCAAAAGATGCCAGTGCTGTCTTAACAGGTTTCATTCTACAAACTGTTTTAATTAATATGGAAACCATTCAAAGTAACCGGATCTCATCATTATTGAACACCAACAGAGAATCAATCATGCCAGGAATTTCTATTTGTGTTACTGTGCAAATTGACGATGCATCCGGTTAACCGATCCTGGTATATAAACTTCAACGGGTTACCGGTTCAAAAAATAGTTCCGGCAATGGATCACCTGTATATAGTTTCAATTCTTTCAGGATCCGTCGGGCTTTATTCCTGGTTCTCTTTTGCCATTTCCAGCGCCCTGGTTGTTGTATAATATTTGGAAATCATATTTGGCACCTCCCAGTCAGGCAACCTGCCATCGACAAGGTATTGAAGATACTTCTCTGTAACCTGGGCGAAATGAGCCTCATGTCCAACCTTATATTCATCAGGAATAACAACTTCCCAGATTCCATCGGCGCTTTTCAGTTCAACCCCGGGATATCTCTTCTGGACATCAGCAAATTCGGTCTGCAATACCTCCTCATAATCATTTAGATTAATGTGACTTGCGGGTTCTATGTAAAGGACAGGCCTGAAATTCTGTTCAGCACCCTGTCTGATAACCAGGTTCGCATTACTTCCCCGTGTAAGGGAGTAATGAGTATCTCCAGCACCTTCAGGAGCACGGTAGCCCCATTTAACGATCACCCTTGAATGTACCCCGTTAAGGCTGTAGTTCATTTCCCCGTTTGCATAAACCTGCAATACAGTATCATTCTCAATATAATCTTTCAGGTAATCGGGAAATTGAGAAACCCTGGTAATACTTTCAAACTGACTCTTTGTAACAGGAGTGGGCCACCTGGTTGCAGATGTCATTTCAATATCTGTATGGTAATCTATGATTTTCTCCGGGAAGCATGCCCATTGTATCAGATCAACCAGGTGGGTTGTAACATCAACTATACCTTCACCTTGCTGACTAACATCAAAAAACCATGGTGGACGTTGAAGTATCATTCCCGAGACATATTTGAAAAAATAATGAACACTTTCCTTTATTACAGCAGGATCATCGGGACTACCATTCTCCAGCGTGCCAAAAACCCCCGGTAAACCAATTATCTCCTTCTGAAGAATACTTGTGATCTCATACCTTTCAGTCATTATATCATAAAGAAGCACGTCGTTTTTTTCGGCGATATCGAAAGCTTCTTTAAGAAGTTCAAAGTTTTCGCTGTTTATTGCCATCGGCTTATCAGATAGCACATTCAGCCCCTCTTCTACAGATCTCTTTATGTACGAAGTTTTCTGACGGTTATTACCGGCCAGGACAACAACATTTCCGGGTTTTTCAGCAATCATTTTTTCGAAATAATCACTGCCGGCATAGACTACCTGGTTCCAGGAAGTAGGATTGTCATCACGGGAATTATAACTTTCGATCATTGACAGGTGCTGTGATACCTCCGGGCCATCTGGTGCATAAACATGAACTGTCGGATCAACCTGGTCGTACATGTCTTTTTGAACAAGATAGGCATGGAAATGCCCGGGAGCCAGTGTTATAAGTTTTACTTCCCCTGGTTCTCCGCTAAAGCCTTTTTGATCCATTTCTCTGCATCCGTTTATTATTAATAGTAATAAAACAAGACTGACACTCTTAATTAAGTACATTTTGATCTGCATGATTGAATATATAAAGTTAATAATCATTTGAATTTTTTTAAGACAATAAAACTCCAAATATATTATAAGTGGCCTACATTTCCCAATTTACACCCGAATCTGGTTTGAATAATCTGACCAAGTAAGAAAGGCAGTGCCTACAAACCATCAATGCTGGTTGATCGTGCTTTACTGTAATCAGGCAGCCCATTGGCAATTACCCATTTTATACCTCCGAGAATATGTTGCATAAACACGGGATCTGAATAAATATGGTCATCATGTCCGTAACCCGTATACCATTGCCTGCCACCGTCAAAGGTATTACACCAGACTGAAGGATAAAGATTACCAAAGATTTCCGGTTTTTCCCGGCTATCTTCAATGGTAGTAAGATCGTGAGAAAGCAATACCCTTACTTCCGGATTATACTCCTTTACATAATAAGGTTCATCCCTGATTACCCAGGTTTCAGGAAGATGCACTGCAGAAGGATGATCGCCATCAATAACTTTAACACTGAATTCCTGGTAAGGAGGATGTCTGTCAAATGTTGCCCCTATCATTTTTTTATACCAGGGCCAGTTTCTTTCAGTTCCAACCGCGATATGCACACCTGCAAATCCTCCTCCTGCCTGGACATATCGCATTAAAGAAAGTTTCTGTTCAGGTGAATCGAAAACATCATTATTGGTATTTGCAAAAACAATAGCATGATACTTTTTTAAATTATCATCGGTAAAAACAGAAGGATCATCTGAAATATCAAGATTTATTTTATTTCGTTCAGCCAATTTCTCAAAGGCTGAAATACTGCCGGAGATACTCTTATGAACAAAACCTCCTTCTCCTACCCTTGTAAAAACAAGAAGATTTATACCCTCTACATTCCCTGTACGGTTATCCCATTTACCATAATCGGATGTCGCAGAACTACTTTGTATCCATGTTATCATGGGTGGATTTGCATAATCATTCCACACATTATTGGCCTTTTCTTCATCAATCACTCCATCAAACACGAGTAAACGATAACGTAATGAATAATTTATGCCAGGCTCTAATTTCCAGCTGGTATTTCTTGTTGCAGAAAAATTAATCATATAGTCACCCCTGCCGTTATTCCCGTCGGATGGCCATACCCTCAAAGGTTCCGGATGATTATAATTACCCGGATGGCCCATCATTAGTATTCCGGCACTACCCCCTGGAGTCTCTCCGGTCAGGACACACCACTCAGCTCTTTGTCCGTCGGCCTGATCACGCCCAAGTCCGTCTGAAGTATAAAAATCAGTATTCTGGTTTGTCCAATCTGATGTTGCGCGCAAAACAAATCCCCCATACCTGTATTCCTCGAGTGTTATCTCCTCAGTTGGATTTAACCTCGCATTGATATCAATCAGGAACATCCCGTCATTCCGTCTGTAAACCTTAATTTCCTGAAGCTCATTCATTGCAATTGTTTCACGTGGAGAATCCGGCCAGGCAATATGCTCATGAAGAACCTGAATGCTGCCAAACACCGACCCCTCGCTAACGGAAGCCAGTCCCCCGAAACGAACTTTACCTTCCTTCTTTGCAAGGTTCCAGAAATCTACTTCCTGGTCGCGAAAAGTAGTCTTTGTCCATGGGTTCCATAGTCCATAGTGATGAAGATGGTTGGCAGGCTGGATTTCAGTAAGCACAAAATTTCCGGGAGAATAGAGTGGGTGGATATACCCGCTTCGTGCATAGGCAGGATCTGCCCCTTCAGGTGCCGCAGTGATTCCTGAGTTATACCTGATAACCGGTTTGCCGTCTGAATTGAGGATGTAGTTTCCTGGATTTCTCTCAACTATCATTGTTTTATTACCGGCGCTTTCATTTCCAGACCTTAATTCAAAGACCCGGGTTATGCCCGGCTGTGTAGCACCATTTAACAGCCAGTGAATTCTTCTTTCGCTATCTGTACTGAACTGGATTTCAACAGGTACAGATACGCCATCTTTTTTCTCGAAGAGACTCAGATTGGTTTCATTTGTTATATTTTCCAGTGAAATTGATACGGGAGTATCAATTCTTTTATATTCTCCTGAGTTTACTAAGATCTGGCCTATGGTATTATTATCAATTCTCTCCTTGCTACAACCGGACTGAACAAGTAACATCAGGATGCATATAACAGAAATAGTTTTCATAATCATTAGAGGTTTACAGGAGTTTTTATCTGTTTATCAAACCCGGTCAAATTTGGGGTTCGCCCGAACTCAGTGCCGTTACTTTTACATTAAGTCAATTTATAGTGATCCGGCCAGTTTGTAGACCCACGCATATGGAGACGGATTATCTCCCGGAGTTAAGGACGGAGGAGTTATGACCAGGCGATTGCCGGTATAGGTAAACTTAACCTCTCCACTATATCCAAGCATTTCAACCTTTGCCGGCCTTTTCACACCTTCAATCGATATGGCATTTCCATCCCAGCTTGTTTTTATCGCATAAAGGTCATTCCCCTTCGATGTAAAAAACAAGTTTTGGCCCTCTTCAGTTGCGGGTGCGTCTTCCCATGCCCGTGTTCCATATATTGCATCACCGTTAATTTTAAGCCATGTCCCGATATCTCTCAATCGCTGCTGTTGTATAACAGGGATCCTGCCATCGGCCGTAGGACCGACATTTAGCAACAGATTCCCCCCTCTGGCGACCTTATCGACAAGATAATGTATCAGGAATTCAGAACTTTCGTAATCATCAAGGCTTTCGTTACGGTTATACCCGAATGACCCTCCTATTCCCCGAGTCTCTTCCCATGGATGATGGATGGCACCACCTGCAACAGCCTTGTCATGTATCAGGTCATATTCTGTTGTGTAGTATCCACCGTGACTGCTACGCGTTTCACTGCCCCACCTGTCATTAACAACAACCCTGTCTTTTACAGGAGACTCATTGTAAAGCCAGGCAAGAAATTCAGTACTTCTCCATGTTTCACTGGGATGATCCCACTCCCCGTCGGGCCATACGATATCAGGCTCATATCGGGTTACAAGGTCTTTTAGCTGTGGCAACATATGCTGATCAACATACCTGTCAACATCTTCCCTGTAAAGAGGATTGAACCATTCATAAAGTGAAAAATAGAAGCCCATATGCAGCCCCTTGTCTTTTACCGCCTGGCTCAGATCTCCCGCAAGGTCACGATGTGGACCAACATCAACGGCATTCCAGTTCCATGAATGTTTGCTTGGCCAGAGTGTAAAACCCTCATGATGCTTCGAGGTTAGCACAACATACCTGGCACCTGCATCTTTAAAAATATCAGCCCACTGATCGGGGTCAAACATTTCTGCCTTGAAATCGCTAACAAAATCCTGGTAATTAAAATTATCTCCATAAACTTCATTATGAAAATCGCGAAATTTTTTGCCGGTTTCGGTTTCAGGCTGCATCATACGGTTCCAATACCATTCGGCATATTTCTCGTATATACTGCCATCAGTAGGGCCCCATGCAGGAACAGAATATAAACCCCAGTGCAGGAAAATCCCGAATTTAGCATCCTCAAACCATTCTGGGATTGGTCGGGAATCTATGGATGTCCAGTTCGCTTCGTATTTTCGCTGTGAAAACGAGGTGACAGACAAAGCAGCACAAAAAATTGCAATTAAATATTTCATCTTTATAAAGCAGGTTAATCAGGTTAATAATCAATTAATTATATTTTTCAGGTAATTCATATTCAGTATTTCAATTCCGATGGATCACCCATGCTTTATTCATTTCTTTTTGTGTGCCCCGGCTCATGGGAGATTCATCCGAATAATTTAAAATTATTAATCTATTTATAAGTAAGTTACACTTGCTACTCACGTGGTTGCCACGGATGGATCACCCATGCTTTATTCATTTCTTTTTGTGTGCCCCGGCTCATGGGAGA